>NZ_JAOWDS010000073.1:0-687838 GCF_030334545.1 Citrobacter sp. Ce129 | reverse complement strand
GCATCAAACAAGTGAAGAAGCCCATCCTGACGGATGGGCTTTTTTGCGTCTGTACGGAGTGAAAACCGCCGGATGCGGCGTCCCGCCTTATCCGTCCTACAAAACTCACACTATTTCTGGCTGATAACTCGGCTCTCTCCCTCGAACATATCTGAATCATTTTCCTGCTAATTAAAACCGTGATCTTTCTCGCACAATGAATTATAACAATTATATAACATTTAGTTCACCAAAATAGACACAACCTTCATTGATAAATTAACGCGATCGTTGGCAGGGGTACAATTCTAATGGCTGATAGCAGTGTAACTGAGAACGGGATGCTGGCAGACGGCGATACCCGTCGTCGTATATGGGCGATTGTCGGAGCATCATCAGGGAATCTGGTCGAATGGTTTGATTTCTATATCTACTCTTTCTGCTCCCTCTATTTCGCTCACATCTTTTTTCCCTCCGGAAACACCACCACACAACTCTTACAAACTGCAGGCGTTTTTGCTGCAGGCTTTCTGATGCGACCGATTGGCGGCTGGTTGTTTGGTCGCATCGCAGATAAGCATGGGCGTAAAAAGTCTATGCTGCTGTCAGTTTGTATGATGTGTATGGGATCGTTGGTGATCGCTTGTCTACCGGGGTATGAGACCATCGGTACCTGGGCTCCTGCGCTATTGCTGCTGGCCAGACTATTTCAGGGGCTGTCTGTTGGTGGCGAATATGGAACCAGCGCTACCTATATGAGTGAAGTAGCCGTTGAAGGTAAGAAAGGTTTTTATGCTTCATTCCAGTATGTGACGTTAATTGGTGGGCAGTTACTGGCATTGCTGGTTGTGGTCATATTACAGCAAACGTTAGAAGACTCAGCGCTAAGATCGTGGGGGTGGCGTATTCCATTTGCGTTGGGTGCCGTACTGGCTATTGTTGCGCTATGGCTACGTCGCCAGTTAGATGAAACCTCGAAACAGGACGTTCGCGCGCTGAAAGAAGCAGGTTCTCTGAAAGGGCTGTGGCGTAATCGTAAAGCCTTTATCATGGTGCTTGGCTTTACCGCTGCAGGCTCGCTGTGTTTTTATACCTTCACAACCTATATGCAGAAGTATCTGGTTAACACCGCCGGTATGCATGCCAACGTAGCCAGCGGGATTATGACAGCGGCACTGTGTGTGTTCATGCTGGTACAGCCGCTGTTTGGTGCCTTGTCAGATAAAATTGGCCGACGTACTTCAATGTTGTGTTTTGGCGCGTTGGCCGCGATTTTCACCGTTCCCATTCTGACAGCATTGCAAAGCGTAACGTCCCCGTATATGGCGTTTGCTCTGGTGATGTGCGCTTTGTTGATCGTGAGTTTCTATACGTCAATCAGCGGTATTCTGAAGGCTGAAATGTTCCCGGCGCAGGTGCGCGCTTTGGGAGTTGGCTTATCTTATGCGGTAGCTAATGCCCTGTTTGGTGGCTCAGCCGAATATGTGGCGTTATCCCTGAAGTCTGTCGGTATGGAAACGACATTCTTCTGGTACGTTACAGCGCTGGCAGTCGTCGCGTTTTTAGTATCGCTGATGCTGCATGGGAAGGGGAAAGGTCTGCGCCTCTAGTAATGTGCCAGTTGCCAGACCGCATAGCCGGTAGACGCGCCTGCAACATCCCAGGCGAAGTCCTTCCAGCTCCAGCCGCTCCCTGCGGGGCGGCTGTCCCACAACTCTTTTGACGCGCCCAGGCTGACTGAGAACATCAGGCCGATAGCCGCACTGCGATCGCGGCTGTTACCCTGATGTTGGGCATATTCATTTCCGGCTGCGGCAAGCATGGCGGAGGCGATGAAGTGTTGAGCTTTGTCTTGTCCGCTCCAGCGGTCATTTGCCATGTGGCTGCAGCCAGAAATGGCCAGGATACTGGTAAGAATAAACAGGCGCACCGTTACCTCCATATGAAAAACCCCGTCACTGGACGGGGTCTTGGTTACAGAATACGGCTAATTAATCTGTCGATACGAATACGGCGTAGTCGACGGATGAGCTTACGCACTTTGACTGGATAGTCAGCAATGCTTTGCAGGTCGCGATAGTGCTTAACCACTGTGGTATGCGTGCGGATAAGCTCCAGCTCTTTATCGCGCTGGGGAGTCAGCTCTTGCTTAGGATCGTGGATAAGGATGGCGTTTTCCAGATCCAGACGCCAGGCGCGAGGGTTAAGGTTGTTGCCGGTGAGCAGCATCCATTTATCATCAACCCACATACCTTTCAGATGATAGGTATTGTCATCATCTTTCCATAAGCGCACGACCAGCTGGTCGGTATTCACGTAATACTGCAATCTGCTCAGGAAACGGCGCAGATTGATTTCATACAGATATGGCAGCGCACCGATGATCTTGAATGGCTCATCTTCCGGAATGAAAAAGTCGTTGGCGGTTTTATCACCGACAATGATTTCGACCTTTTTCCCTTCACGCAGCAGCTGAATGATATTGCGCACCAGTATGGCAGGCAGGTTGAAATAAGGGGTACAGATTGTGAGCTTGTGCTCCGCGCAGGGCATGAGGTGAAAAATGGTCTTATTTAACAGACTGGATTTACCAAGTCCCACCAGAGGCGTAACCGAAAGCTGTTCATTATCCGCATCACCCTGAAAATGGAATGACGCATCGCGCAGTTCCTGACGGTACAGGCGGATGTCATTTTTAATTTCCGGGCTTTTAGGGCGATTGATATCATCAAGGCGATTAACGCCGCGACCGTTCATCAGGTTCTGTGTAACCCAATCGAACATGATATCGGCCATTTGCGCGTTGCGAATCAACTGATAGCGGTCATAGCGATATTTATCATGCTGATGCAGATAAACATCGTTCAGACTGGCCCCGCTGTACAGGACGCTGTCATCGATGATAAAGCCTTTAAAATGCAGGACGCCAAGTGCTTCTCGGGTGTTAATCGGAACGCCGTAGACAGGAATATCGATACCAGGGTTTTCTTGCGCCATTCGGCAATACCAGTCAGCGTTGGTATTCGAAGCCGCAGCACCAATACGTCCGCGCTGGGCTCGGTGCCAGTCCACAAGCACCCGGACATCCAGCTCAGGACGCTGCCGTTTTGCCGCATAGAGCGCGTCGAGTATGCCTTTGCCACCGTCATCCTGTTCCAGGTACAGCGCAATAATGCAGATCCGTCGCGTCGCGCTGGCTATTTTTTCCAGCAGAGTCTCCCTGAAATTAGCGGGAGCATAAAAGAAATCTACATCATCAACTGACTGAGAAATCTTGGGTAGTTGGGCAAGGTGTTGTTGATGTTTATTACGCTTAAATTTTGACAACATCACAGTGCATTTCTTCTCTGTTCATTGAAGGGTCCTCTGTGCTATGCAGACGACATAAGCGGGCAATGATACCACCAGTACCCATTAATGTGGTCAACATTTCCAGTACCTTACTCACGATTCCTCAAATTGGGCCAGATTAAGCGTTAGCCCAACAATTCCCTCTTCGAGCTGGACGTCAACAGCAAACCCGAGTTTTCGGGCCAGGGCGACCATCCCACGATTGTTTGGCATCGTAATACCATTCAAACGCATAAGTCCGTGATCTCGGGTATATGCAATTAACTTTTCCATCAACCGACGGCCCAGTCCGAGCCCTTTCAGATCTGAACGTACCAGCACGGCAAACTCGGCGTCAATGTTATCAGGATCCGAGATTGCCCTCGTTACGCCGAGGATCTCTTGCTGATTATCTTTACACCGTACCGCAACAAAGGCCATTTCCCGATCGTAGTCGATCTGCGTCATATTGGCTAAATCTTCGTGGGTAAATTCGTTGATCTCACTGAAATAGCGATAATAAAGATCTTCTTTGGTTACCTGAGAAATGAACTGCTGCAGATGAGGCTCATCCTCTGGCAAAATGGGGCGGAACAGGCAGCGCTCGCCGTTTTTCAACTCTACCCATTCTTCTAGCTGATGGGGGTAGGGACGTACCGCCAGTCTGCTTTCGTTATCGCCCGTGAATGGGGCAATGTCCAGCGTGACATCCAGTGCGGTAAATTCACCGGCGGAGGCCAGCAGCGGATGAATATCCAGACGCTGAATTTCCGGACAATCGACGATTAGGTTGGAGACCTGCACCAGAAGCTGGCTTAACCCGGCGATATCCAGTGGGCGTAATGCGCTACGAGCGCGGATCTTCTTATTTTTGATCCCCTGGATCACCAGATAACGCGCCAGATTCATATTCAATGGCGGCAATGCCACTACGGCTTGCTCTTCCGGTCGCCACTCAACCCCACCTTCACCCAGCATAATCAATGGGCCAAATACCGGGTCGTGTTCAACAACGACGCGAAGCTCCTGAGCGCCAGCGCGATTCGCCATACTTTGTACTAATAAACCGTGAATGCGTGCCTGCGGCCAGGCCATTTTTACCCGATCAAAAATCGCATTGGCGGCCTGCTGCACTTCTGTTGCCGTACGCAGGTAGAGCATTACCCCCTGAACTTCTGATTTATGCGGGATATCAGGAGAACGCAGCTTTAGCGCCACCGGGTAGCCGATTTGCTCCGCGATGTGTACGGCTTCTGCGCTGTCGCTGGCGATCCACGTTGGCAGAGTGTGTAAGCCATAGGCCTGTAAAATCGGCTGCACTTCATGGGTATCCAGCGACGTTGCTCCTTCAGCAATCGCCTGCTGTAACAGATTATGCGCTTCGGCGGTGTTGGTGGTCAGGTAGTCCGGCAGCGCAGGCGTTTCCCGCAACTGCTTCTGGTTACGCCGATACTCCACCATATGCATAAACGCAGTGATGGTGCCTTCCGGCGTACGGTAGGTAGGTAATCCGGCTTCGCTAAACAGTCTGCGGGCCTCCTGAGAGGAAAACTCTCCGCACCAGTTGGTCAGCAACGAGACGAACTTACCGCGTGGATGTCGCTTTGCCGCTTCGATTAATGCTTGCGCGCTTTCGGTGCCGGGAGCGGCCGCGCTGGGGGAGTGAATTACCATCAGCGCGTCGAAATCCTGGCTGGTGAGCAAAATATCCAGCGTCTTAACGTAGTGTTCGCTGCTGGCATCATCACGCAGATCCAGCGGGTTGGCGATATCAACATGTTCAGGTAAGGCATCGCGTAATTTCTGGCTGGTATCTTCACTCAGCGTCGCCAGCTTGCCATTTTTTGACCACAGTTCATCTAATGCCAGTGCGGCTGGCGCGGCCCCATTGCTGATGATCATCAGCCTGTCGCCACGCAGCGGACGCATGTGGCTCAGGGTTTCGACCGCCGAGAACAGTTCGTGAGTATCTTGCACACGTAATAAACCGGCGCGCTGGATAGCCGCGTCCCAGGCTGGGTCCATCCCTGCGCTGGTATGCAGTAAACGCTGCGCCGCTGGACTGCGACCGCTCTTAATCACCAGAATGGGTTTATTGCGCGAGGCGCTACGGGCGGCGGAAACAAAGCGCCGGGCATCGCTTAAATGTTCGAGATACAGCAATATTGCGCTGGTTTTGCTGTCGCGCGCCAGGTAATCCAGCAGTTCATCAACGTCGATATCCAGGCTGTCACCCAGCGCGATAAAGTAAGAAAAGCCCATTTCTCTCTGCTGTGCCCAGTCGAGTATGGTATTGGATACGGCAGCGGATTGAGAGATAAAAGCCAGCTTGCCGCGCTTAATCGGGACAGGGGAAAAGCTGGCGTTAAGTCCCTGCCAGGGGGCGAGAAGTCCCAGGCTGTTGGGGCCCAGCAAACGTATGTTGTAGCGTGATGCGCAGGCCAGCAGTTCTGCGTGCTGTGCCGCGGGAGCCGAGAGAATAATGCAGGTTTTACAGCCTTTCTCGCCAAGCGCTTCGAGTAACGCCAGGTTACGGCTGGCATTGGTGCACAATACGGCGAGGTCCGGGCTAAAAGGCAGGCTATTGATATTGGGCCAGGCCAGTACGCCCAACACCGCTTTCCATGCGGGCGTCACCGGTAAAACAGGTCCATTGAATCCCCCGGCAAGCAGGTTACGCATCATCAGGTAACCCGCGCGATTAGGTTTCATTGACGCCCCAATCACTGCAATGGATTTCGGTCGCAGTAGTGCTTCCAGACCACGCTGACTCATATCGGCTTCCTTAATGACACCAGTGACCGAATGATTTTAAACGCTTTCTGGCGAGTCTGCTGTGACGCTTCCCTGATGTTGGGTTTTTCCTGCCAGGTAGCGGGTTTTAAAGCGAGTGAAATGATCGCTTAACCCTTCCGCGGCTTGCGTATCACCCGCCAGATCCAATAAGGCGATGGCCACTTCGGCGGTACAGTATTGCCCTTCGGCGTGAACGCCGCGCAGGTGGTAAGCAGAAAGACGCGATAAATCAACGGAGATTACCGGCAGGTTATCAAGGTACGGGCTTTTGCGGAACATTTTACGCGCCTCAGGCCAGGTACCATCAAGCATAATAAACAACGGTGGTTTACCGGCTGGTGGCGTGAAAATCACTTCACGCTCTTCGCCTGCATAAGAGGCCGGGAATACAACCATCGGCTGGTAATCCGGATTTTTCACCAGTTCGAGCAGCGCCTGAGGCGGTTCGGTGCGTGACCACTGAAAAGCCGTGGTATCGGGCAGAATATCGGCAATCAAACGTCCCGTGTTACTGGGCTTCATCGGCTCGGTGTCAAACATAACCAGACAAAAGCGACTTTTTGCCTCAGAGGGCATTAGCGTTGCGCACAAGCAGAGCTTCAGCGGCAGCAGGCAGCGCTGACAGCGGCGAATGCGATTACCTCGGGCAAGGAAAGGGCGCGTGGCGCGCGCAAGGCGCTCAGCGCGTAACAGAAGAACAGCGTTATCGGTCATGGGGAAACACGTTGAAAAACGCTATTGTCGCAGAGGTGAAAACGGGGCACAAGATGCGCCCCGTAGAGATTATAATGATTCGTTAAGCCAGCTATCAAACGGGGCTTTTGGTACAGCGCCGTTAAGCATGTCGACGATTTCACCTTTTCTGAAGATCATGATGGTCGGAATGCTGCGGATACCGAAACGGGCGCTGAGTTCACGCTCGGCTTCCGTATTCACTTTAACAAAACGCACTTTACCGCTACGCTCTTCCGCGACATCTTCAAAAATCGGGGCGAAGTTACGACATGGACCACACCAGGGGGCCCAAAAATCAACCACCACCGGGAGATCGTCTTTTAACAGTTTATCCAGTGTTTCACCGGTCGCATTGATCACCTCCCCATCAAACAGGTCGTGACCACAGCGTCCGCATTTAGCCGCTTCCTGGACACGATCGTCGGGGATACGGTTGATAGCCTGGCAGCTGGTACAAACGGTATTCATAACTAACCTCTGGATGAGTGGAGTGGACTTCACGGCAGTAACGCCAGTATGTTTCTATTATGTTACATATTATCGGGGAGTCTGTTCTAAACAACAATGCGTTTTATTCAATGAGTACAATAGTCCTTAGCTTTTAAATGAAATAATGGCTAACGACGTGCACATCGGGTAATCTGCGCGCTTCGCGCAGAGCAGGTGGAGAAAAACATGAGCGACGAACTGAAGAATAAAAACGGCAAGGTCAAAGTGATGTACGTCCGCAGTGACGATGACTCGGACAAACGCACCCAAAATCCACGTACTGGTAAAGGCGGCGGTCGCCCCGGTACCTCCCGAGCCGAAGGCGGTCGTCGCCCTGCCCGTGATGACAGAAAGGGTCCGAACAGCGAACGTGGCCGTGAACGTGGTCGTGACCGCGATGTAGAACGCGACCGCAGACGTGAAGATTCACCATGGCGTACCGTGTCCCGCGCACCGAGTGATGACGCAGCGGACAAAGCCGATCACGGCGGTATTAGCGGCAAAAGCTTTATCGATCCTGAAGTATTACGCCGTCAGCGCGCGGAAGAAACTCGCGTTTACGGTGAGAATGCCTGTCAGGCTCTGTTCCAGAGTCGTCCGGACGCCATCGTCCGCGCCTGGTTTGTTCAGAGCGTAACCCCGCGCTTTAAAGAAGCATTGCGTTGGATGGCGGCAAACCGTAAAGCCTACCACGTGGTTGACGAAGCCGAGCTGGCGAAAGCCTCCGGTACTGAACACCATGGCGGCGTTTGCTTCCTGATCAAAAAGCGTAACGGCACCACCGTTAAGCAGTGGGTTGGTCAGGCAGGGGCGCAGGATTGCGTGCTGGCCCTGGAAGATATTGCTAACCCGCATAACCTGGGCGGCATGATGCGTAGCTGCGCCCACTTTGGTGTGAAAGGCGTGGTAGTTCAGGATGCGGCGCTGCTGGAATCGGGTGCGGCTATCCGTACAGCTGAAGGCGGAGCTGAGCACGTTCAGCCGATCACCGGTGACAGCATTGTCGATGTGCTGGACGACTTCCGTAATGCGGGTTACACGGTAGTGATGACCTCAAGCGTGAAAGGTAAACCGTTGTTTACTACCACGTTGCCGGAAAAAATGGTGCTGGTATTAGGGCGTGAGCGTGAAGCTCTGCCAGAAGCAGCATGCTCAGCCGACGATCTGTGCGTAGCGATTGACGGTACGGGCAAGGTAGAAACGCTCAACGTTTCTGTCGCGACCGGCGTGCTGCTCGCGGAGTGGTGGCGTCAGAACAAAGCCTGATCATAAAAATGCCAGCGAATCGCTGGCATTTTTTTTACTCGCTTTCCGCAGGTAATACCGGCGTCCAGTCAATTGGCTTTTCACCTCGTTGTTCCAGCCACTCATTCGCCAGTACAAAGTGATTGCAGCCAAAGAAACCGCGATGCGCAGAGAGCGGTGATGGGTGGGGCGCTTTCAACACATGGTGACGCTGCGTATCAATAATCGCGCCTTTCTTCTGTGCGTGAGAACCCCAGAGCAGGAAAACCACGCCTTCCCGATGTTGGTTAATCAGGCTGATAACTTTATCAGTAAATGTTTCCCACCCCAGGCTGGCGTGCGAATGTGCCTGACCGGCGCGGACGGTGAGTACGGTGTTGAGTAACAGCACGCCCTGGCGTGCCCAACTTTCCAGATACCCGTGGGTTGGGCGCGTGAAGCCTGGAATCGTCGCTTCCAGCTCTTTGTACATGTTCAGCAACGAAGGCGGAGTGGCAATGCCGGGGCGGACAGAGAACGCGAGACCGTGTGCCTGGCCTGGACCGTGGTAAGGGTCCTGACCCAGGATGACGACTTTCACGTCGCCAAGCTCGGTAAAGCGAAAAGCATTGAATACATCTTTTTGCGGCGGGTAAATTGTCATACCCGACTGACGCTCGCCCGCCACAGTATGCAGCGTGTTAACAAAATAAGGCTGCTGTTTCTCTTCTGCCAGCACATCGTGCCAGGTTAATTCGGTAGCCATTTCGCTCTCCTGCGAATTTTCAATCCCCCTAGCTTAACTGCTTCTTTCGGCGTCGCAAAATTCTGTACGTTTCTCAAGGGACTACCCCTTAAAGATAGTTGAAAATTTATGTAAAAAGTTTAGCTGCATGTATGGCGTAAGTTGATGTAAAACAATAAAATCCACCTATCACCACTTTTCATGTATGGTTTTTATTGATTTAAATCAAAGATTCAAGGGTGTGTGAGGGGTATATATACACTCAAGCAACAATGGTTTTACCAATTGGCCGGATGACGGCCAACCGAGATCAAATAATTTTGCCGGGGAGGCATCAAATGATTACAGGTATCCAGATTACTAAAGCTGCAAACGACGACCTGCTGAACTCTTTCTGGCTGCTGGACAGCGAAAAAGGCGAAGCACGCTGCATCGTTGCGAAAGCAGGTTTCAATGCTGATGAAGTCGTTGCCGTCAGCAAACTGGGTGAAATCGAATACCGTGAAGTGCCGGTAGACGTACAGCCGGAAGTCCGCGTGGAAGGTGGTCAACACCTGAACGTAAACGTTCTGCGTCGCGAAACGCTGGAAGATGCGGTTAAGCATCCGGAGAAATATCCGCAGCTGACCATCCGTGTTTCTGGTTATGCCGTGCGTTTCAACTCTCTGACCCCAGAACAGCAGCGCGACGTTATTGCTCGTACCTTTACTGAGAGCCTGTAAGGCTACCGGGGAATAACCCCCGTTCAGCAGAGAATCTGAAAGCGGAAGATGCCAGTGCGTCTTCCGCTTTTCTGTGCACAAAAAATGCCGGGCTAGACGGCCCGGCATTCGGTTTACTCTTTGTCGGACTGCTGAGTCGCAGCTCCGCTCGGCTTACGACGTTTGCCGATATTTTTGGCGTCGCGGTGACGTTTTTTCACCCGCGGCTTCTCTTTCTCTTTGGCTTTTTTCTCGGCGCGCTTTGCCAGCACTTTCTTGGATGGCTTACCGTTAGATTTCTCACTTGGCGCGCGCGTGGTTGGACGCAGTTCGTCGATGACGCGTGCTTTCAGTGGCTCGTCAATATAGCGGCTCGCTTTGCCGAGCAGCAGATGGTCGTGCGCTTCAACCAAAGAGATCGCTGTACCTTTACGGCCTGCGCGACCGGTGCGACCAATGCGGTGCAGATAGGCATCGCCACTGCGTGGCATGTCGAAGTTAAACACGTGGCTAACGTCAGGAATATCGATCCCGCGTGCGGCAACGTCGGTTGCTACCAGTACGTTCACGCGACCATCGGTCAGACGTTTGATCGCTTCGTTACGTTTGTTCTGCACCATCTCGCCTTCGAGATAGCAGTTATTAATGCCTGCCTGGCGCAGCCAGCCTGCCAGCTCGTGTACACGCTCGCGTTTGCGTACAAAGACAATTGAGCGGGTCGCTTCCGGCTGTTTTAACAGATGGATCAGCATGGCAGTTTTGTGCTCGATATCATCGGCACGGTAGTAAAATTGATGGATCTTCTTGCGTTCACGGGTGGACGGATCCGCTGAGACTTCGACCGGATCTTCCAGCAGACGCTCGGCAAAATCTTTAATCGCATCGCCTTCCAGCGTGGCGGAGAACAGCATGGTTTGCTTACGCCACCGGGTTTCACCGGCGATATGCTCGATGTCCTGGGCAAAGCCCATGTCCAGCATGCGGTCTGCTTCATCGAGGATCAACGTCTCAACTGCATGACAGTCGAAGTTCTCTTCTTTAATATACTGCAGCAGACGACCGGTAGTGGCGACCACGATGTCCTGGTTTTCGCTAAAGACTTCCATGTGGTTCATGTAAGCCACGCCGCCGGTAATCGTTGCGATATCCAGATGCGTATTCTTCGCCAGCTCACGGGCGTGTTCGGCAACCTGCATCGCCAGTTCGCGCGTCGGTGTCAAAATTAAAATGCGCGGCGGACCAGATTTCTTGCGCGGGAAGTCGAGCAGGTGCTGCAACGCTGGCAGCAAATATGCCGCCGTTTTACCGGTGCCTGTCGGCGCAGAACCGAGTACATCACGGCCATCGAGCGCAGGCGGAATGGCGGCAGCCTGAATGGCGGTCGGGCGAGTGAAACCTTTTTCCTGGAGGGCATCCAGAAGGCTTTCATCGAGTTCAAGTTCGGAAAAAGTCGTTACAGTCATGTTCTACCTCTGAGTGGGGCGCTGATTATAGACGTTACGGCTGCAATCTTCATCTGTTTGTATGGATATACCTTCTCAGGTATTGTTTTTATCCTATGTTATCGTTTTTTTTCCAGGAAGGTTGTTCTTCATGCCCCAGTCTACATCCGTACTTAGACGTAATGGATTTACTTTTAAGCAGTTTTTTGTGGCACACGATCGTTGTGCAATGAAAGTCGGAACAGACGGCATTTTATTGGGGGCCTGGGCCCCTGTTGCGGGCGTAAAACGGATCCTGGATATTGGTACCGGAAGCGGCCTGTTGGCGCTGATGCTGGCCCAACGCACTGATGAAAACGTCATCATTGACGCCGTGGAGCTTGATGTTGACGCCGCGCAGCAGGCGCAGGAGAACATCGAGCAATCTCCGTGGATGCATCGCGTGAGCGTCCATACGGAAGATGCGCAGCAGTGGGTACCGCGCCAGACCGTGCGTTTTGATTTGATTATCAGCAACCCTCCCTATTATGAACAAGGGGTGGAATGCGCCACGCCGCAGCGCGAGCAGGCACGCTACACCACTACGCTCGATCATCAGGCATTACTTACGCTGGCAGCGGACAGCATAACGGAAGAAGGTTTTTTCTGTGTGGTGCTGCCGGAACAGATCGGCAATGCATTTACCCAGCAGGCACTCAGTATGGGCTGGCATCTGCGATTGCGCACGGATGTTGCAGAAACGGAAGCCCGACTACCTCATCGGGTATTGCTGGCATTCTCCCCGCAGGCCGGGGAGTGCTTTAGCGACAGGCTGGTGATCCGTGGGCCAGACCAACGTTACTCTGAAGGTTACACGGCGCTGACCCAGGCGTTTTATCTGTTTATGTGATGACTTAGCGGCGAGAGAATGGATGGGCCCGCCTCTGGAAGCTGTTCCGGGTAATCCAGCGTGTAGTGCAGGCCCCGACTCTCTTTGCGCATCATTGCGCAGCGGACAATCAGTTCAGCAACCTGCACCAGATTGCGCAGTTCCAGTAGGTTGTTCGAAACACGGAAATGGGCGTAATACTCGTTGATTTCCTGTTGTAGCATGGTGATACGGCGCAGGGCGCGCTCCAGACGCTTGGTTGTGCGCACAATGCCGACGTAATCCCACATAAACAGCCGCAGCTCATGCCAGTTATGCTGAATGACAACCAGTTCATCCGGGTTTTCTACCCGGCTTTCATCCCAGTCCGGGAGCGTGTTAACGCCGCGAGCATAAGGCATGCGCCTGTCGATATCTTCAGCCGCGGACCAGCCGTAAACCAGGCATTCCAGCAATGAGTTCGA
This sequence comes from Citrobacter sp. Ce129, assembly GCF_030334545.1. Classification (NCBI taxonomy): domain Bacteria; kingdom Pseudomonadati; phylum Pseudomonadota; class Gammaproteobacteria; order Enterobacterales; family Enterobacteriaceae; genus Citrobacter; species Citrobacter sp. Ce129. Next base: position 675,065 of record NZ_JAOWDS010000073.1, on the reverse strand, counting down.
TGCCATCCGGTTGGCGCCATGCAGGCCGGTGTAACTCACTTCGCCGATCGCATACAGCCCGTCGACATCGGTGCGGCCAAAGTCATCAACCATCACGCCGCCACAGGTATAGTGTGCGGCAGGAACGATAGGAACCGGCTCTTTAGTCAGATCGATGCCCAGTCCCAGTAATTTTTCATAAATCATCGGAAAATGCTGACGAACAAATTCTTCTGGTTTATGGCTGATGTCGAGGAACATGCAGTCAGCGCCCAGGCGTTTCATCTCGTGGTCAATGGCGCGGGCGACAATATCGCGGGGAGCCAGTTCGCCACGCTCGTCAAAATCAGGCATAAAGCGCGAGCCGTCCGGGCGCTTCAGGTGCGCGCCTTCGCCACGCAGCGCCTCGGTCAGCAGAAAATTGCGCGCCTGAGGGTGATACAGCGCCGTCGGGTGAAACTGGTTAAACTCCAGGTTGGCGACGCGGCATCCCGCGCGCCAGGCCATCGCAATCCCGTCGCCCGAGGAAATATCCGGATTAGTGGTGTATTGATAGACCTTTGATGCGCCGCCGGTGGCCAACACGACTGATTTCGCATGGCAGGTTTCGACGGCTTCTTTATTACGATTCCAGATCCACGCACCAACAACTCGACGCGTTCCCGGCAGACCGATTTTGTCAGAGACAATCAGATCGACGGCATTACTCCGCTCGAGAACCCGGATGTTGGGGTGATTTTGCGCCTGGCTGACGAGGGTGGTTTCGACTTCTTTGCCGGTAGCATCCGCAGCGTGCAGGATACGTCGATGGCTATGACCGCCTTCACGGGTCAGGTGATAGCTTTCTTCACCGTTGGGCTGAACCTGCGTATCAAACAAGACGCCCTGATCGATTAGCCACTGAACGCAGGTGCGGGCATTGCTGGCGACAAACTCAACCGCATGGCGATCGCACAAACCGGCCCCGGCAATCAGGGTATCTTCAACGTGGGAGTCGATACTGTCGGTTTCATCAAATACCGCAGCAATACCGCCCTGGGCATAAAATGTCGAGCCTTCGCTGACCGGGCCTTTGCTCAGGACAATAACCTGATGTTTTTCAGCCAGGCGCAGCGCCAGTGAAAGTCCGGCAGCCCCGCTGCCAATGATCAGCACGTCACAGGATAATTCAGGAGTCGTATTCATGATTTTTGTTTAATTTACTAAACAGTGTTTGGTCACCATAGCACCACATTGCGCGATACTGCACGTTTTATTTTTAAATGTGTTGCAATGACTAAACAAGAAAGAAAAGCATAACGAGAGTGAAAAGAGCAAAAATATTTTGTGAAGCAGACCGTTAGCATCAGATTATGTGGTGAAATAAAGTAGCCGTTGGGTTACTCTGCAAGCGGTGAAATGGGCATTTCTAAACAGATAGTGCGTTGATCGGGTTATGTAGACTTATAATGAGAGATAAGACCTGTCTACAACATGACAAACAAAAAACAATGCGTAACGGAACTTTACGAAACTTGAGCACTCTAAGCATTTGCTTGCTCATAGTGAAGCTGATGGAGTGGCGTTTCGAAGGCGCGTGGAAATTTGGTTTGGGGAGACTTTACCTCGGATGAGCGAGCAGTTAACGGACCAGGTCCTGGTAGAACGGGTCCAGAAGGGAGATCAGAAAGCCTTTAACCTACTGGTAGTGCGCTATCAGCATAAGGTGGCGAGTCTGGTTTCTCGCTATGTACCGTCGGGCGATGTACCCGATGTAGTACAAGAAGCATTTATCAAGGCCTATCGTGCGCTGGACTCGTTCCGGGGAGATAGTGCTTTTTATACCTGGCTGTATCGTATTGCAGTCAATACAGCGAAGAATTACCTGGTCGCTCAGGGGCGTCGTCCACCTTCCAGTGATATTGATGCGATTGAAGCAGAAAATTACGAAAGTGGCGGTGCGCTGAAAGAAATTTCGAACCCTGAGAACTTAATGTTGTCAGAAGAACTGAGACAGATAGTTTTCCGAACTATTGAGTCCCTCCCGGAAGATTTACGCATGGCAATAACCTTGCGGGAGCTGGATGGCCTGAGCTATGAAGAGATAGCCGCTATCATGGATTGTCCGGTAGGTACGGTGCGTTCACGTATCTTCCGAGCGAGGGAAGCTATTGATAATAAAGTTCAACCGCTTATCAGGCGTTGACGATAGCGGGATACTGGAAAAGGTATTAGGCATGCAGAAAGAAAAACTTTCCGCTTTAATGGATGGCGAAACGCTGGATACTGAGTTACTCAAAGAGCTGGCTCACGACCCGGAAATGCAAAAAACCTGGGAGAGTTATCACCTGATTCGCGATTCCATGCGAGGTGATACCGCCGACGTTCTCCATTTCGATATTTCCGCCCGCGTAATGGCTGCCATCCAGGATGAGCCAGTACGTCAGACGGCGCCATTGATTCCTGAGGCCCAGCCAGCACCGCACCAGTGGCAGAAAATGCCATTCTGGAAGAAAATGCGTCCGTGGGCCGCGCAGCTTACCCAAATGGGTGTCGCCGCGTGTGTATCACTTGCAGTTATTGTTGGCGTCCAGCACTATAATGGGCAATCTGAAACGTCCCAGCAGCCCGAAACGCCGGTATTTAATACATTACCGATGATGGGTAAAGCCAGTCCGGTTAGCCTGGGTGTACCTTCTGACGCGACGGCCAGCGGTGGTCAGCAACAGCAGGTACAGGAGCAGCGTCGTCGTATTAATGCCATGTTGCAGGACTATGAACTGCAACGTCGACTGCACTCTGAACAGCTTCAGTTTGAGCAGGCCCAAACACAGCAAGCCGCTGTGCAGGTGCCAGGAATTCAAACTTTAGGAACGCAATCGCAGTAATGAAGCAACTTTGGTTTGCCATGTCACTTGTGGCTGGTAGCCTGTTCTTCTCTGTAAACGCCTCGGCCAATCCTGCGTCCGGGGCGTTGTTGCAGCAGATGAATCTGGCCAGCCAGTCGCTAACCTATGAGCTGTCATTTGTCAGCATCAATAAGCAGGGTGTTGAATCCCTACGTTATCGCCATGCCCGCCAGGATAACCGTCCGCTAGCGCAACTGTTGCAAATGGATGGACCGCGCCGGGAAGTGGTGCAACGTGGCAACGAAATCAGCTATTTTGAGCCTGGTCTCGAACCGTTCACGCTAAACGGCGACTATATCGTTGACTCTCTGCCATCTCTGATTTATACCGACTTTAAACGCCTTGCTCCCTACTATGATTTTATCTCAGTAGGTCGCACCCGCATTGCCGATCGGCTCTGTGAAGTGATCCGCGTTGTCGCCCGTGACGGGACGCGTTACAGCTATATCGTCTGGATGGACACGGAGACCAAGCTGCCGATGCGTGTCGATCTTCTCGACCGTGATGGCGAAACGCTGGAACAGTTCCGCGTCATCGCCTTTACCGTAAACAACGGCGTCAGCGACAGTATGCAGGCGCTGGCGAAAGCCAATCTGCCGCCGCTGCTGTCGGTTCCTGCAGGTGAGAAAACCAACTTTAACTGGAGTCCGTCGTGGTTGCCGCAAGGCTTCAGCGAAGTCTCCAGCAGTCGACGTCCGCTGCCGACAATGGATAACATGCCGATCGAATCGCGCCTTTATTCTGATGGCCTGTTTAGTTTCTCCGTGAACGTAAACCGTGCGATGCAAAACAGCGCCGATCAACTGTTACGAACCGGGCGTAGAACGGTCAGCACCAGCGTACGTGATAACGCGGAAATTACGATAGTGGGCGAACTCCCACCGCAAACGGCGAAGCGTATCGCGGATAATATTAAGTTCAGGGCTGCGCAATGATTAAAGAGTGGGCGACGGTCGTCTCCTGGCAAAATGGTCTGGCGACGGTCAGCTGCGATGTTAAAGCATCATGTAGCAGCTGTGCTTCCAGGGCCGGATGCGGGAGTCGCGTGCTGAACAAACTTGGGCCGCAGACCACGCACACCATCGTGGTACCCTGCGACGAACCCTTAGCGCCTGGTCAAAAAGTTGAACTGGGCATTGCCGAGGGTAGCCTGTTGGGTTCGGCGATGCTGGTCTATATGTCTCCGTTGGCGGGACTGTTTCTTTTCGCGGCGCTTTTCCAGGTGCTGTTTGGTTCCGATCTTGCGGCATTAAGCGGCGCCGTGCTGGGGGGCGTGGGCGGATTCCTGATTGCTCGTGGATTCTCTCGTAAGCTTGCTGAGCGTGAGGCCTGGCAGCCGGTCATTCTGAACGTTGCTCTCCCACCCGATCTTATTCGCGTCGAAACCCAGCAGTGATATCTTTGCCTGATGGCGCTGCGCTTATCAGGCCTACGGCGTCATCAGATGCAGGCGTAGGCCGGATAAGGCGTTTATGCCGTCACCCTGCAAAAGTTTCACCGGCTTTGCATGGTCGTTTCCAGTTCCCGCTATCCTTGCTCTATGAACATTTCCTCGCCTCAGCGTTGTAGTGTAGAATGCGGCGTTTCACTTAAACAGACGTTAAGCTCAGATCAGCGACTTCTCAGAGCCTGCTCCGGCGGGCGTAAGGCACAATAATTACACTATATGAAGAACATACGTAACTTTTCAATCATAGCTCACATCGACCACGGTAAATCGACGCTGTCTGACCGTATTATCCAGATCTGCGGTGGCCTGTCTGACCGTGAAATGGAAGCGCAGGTTCTCGACTCGATGGATCTGGAGCGTGAGCGCGGTATTACTATCAAAGCGCAGAGCGTGACGCTCGATTTCAAAGCATCTGATGGTGAAACCTATCAGCTTAACTTTATCGACACCCCGGGTCACGTTGACTTCTCGTATGAAGTTTCCCGCTCGCTTGCTGCCTGTGAAGGCGCATTGCTGGTGGTTGATGCCGGACAGGGCGTAGAAGCGCAGACCCTGGCTAACTGCTATACCGCCATGGAAATGGATCTGGAAGTGGTGCCGGTACTGAACAAAATTGACCTGCCAGCCGCCGATCCTGAGCGCGTAGCGGAAGAGATCGAAGATATCGTCGGTATTGATGCAACTGATGCTGTTCGCTGTTCGGCGAAAACCGGTGTTGGCGTCACTGATGTACTTGAACGTCTGGTGCGCGATATCCCGGCGCCGGAAGGCGACCCGGAAGGTCCATTGCAGGCGCTGATCATCGACTCCTGGTTCGATAACTACCTGGGCGTGGTGTCACTGGTGCGTATTAAAAATGGCACCATGCGTAAAGGCGACAAAATTAAAGTGATGAGCACCGGTCAGGTCTATAACGCCGACCGTCTGGGCATCTTCACGCCAAAACAGGTTGACCGTACCGAGCTGAAATGCGGCGAGGTAGGTTGGTTGGTTTGCGCGATTAAAGACATTCTCGGCGCACCGGTTGGCGATACCCTGACGCAGGCGCGTAACCCGGCGGACAAACCGCTGCCAGGCTTTAAAAAAGTGAAGCCGCAGGTTTACGCCGGTCTGTTCCCGGTGAGCTCTGACGACTACGAAAACTTCCGTGACGCGCTTGGTAAGTTGAGCCTCAACGACGCCTCCCTGTTCTACGAGCCGGAAAGCTCAACCGCGCTTGGCTTTGGCTTCCGCTGCGGCTTCCTCGGCCTGCTGCACATGGAGATCATTCAGGAACGTCTGGAACGTGAATACGATCTGGATCTGATCACTACCGCGCCGACCGTAGTCTACGAAGTAGAAACCACGGCGAAGGAGACTATTTACGTCGATAGCCCGTCCAAGCTGCCGCCGTTGAATAACATCTACGAACTGCGTGAGCCGATCGCTGAGTGTCACATGCTGCTGCCGCAGGCTTACCTTGGTAACGTCATCACCCTGTGTATCGAGAAGCGTGGCGTCCAGACCAACATGGTTTACCACGGTAACCAGGTGGCGCTGACCTATGAAATTCCGATGGCGGAAGTGGTACTCGACTTCTTCGACCGTCTGAAGTCAACCTCTCGCGGCTATGCGTCGCTGGACTATAACTTCAAACGCTTCCAGGCGTCTGACATGGTACGCGTTGATGTCCTCATCAACAACGAACGTGTCGATGCGCTGGCGCTGATCACTCACCGCGACAACTCCCAGAGCCGTGGCCGTGAGCTGGTCGAGAAGATGAAAGATCTGATCCCTCGTCAGCAGTTTGATATCGCGATTCAGGCGGCCATCGGCACGCACATCATCGCGCGTTCAACGGTTAAGCAGCTGCGTAAAAACGTTCTGGCGAAATGCTACGGTGGCGATATCAGCCGTAAGAAAAAGCTGCTGCAAAAACAGAAAGAGGGTAAAAAGCGCATGAAGCAGATCGGTAACGTCGAACTGCCGCAGGAAGCGTTCCTCGCCATTCTGCATGTCGGTAAAGACAGCAAATAATCTTAAGGAGTTGGCATGGCGAACATGTTTGCCCTGATTCTGGTGATTGCCACACTGGTGACGGGCATTTTATGGTGCGTAGATAAATTCATCTTCGCACCAAAACGCCGGGAGCGTCAGGCAGCAGCGCAAGCTGCTGCAGGTGATTCACTGGATAAAGCAACGCTGAAAAAAGTGGCCCCTAAGCCGGGTTGGCTGGAAACTGGGGCATCCGTTTTCCCGGTTTTAGCTATTGTACTGGTGGTGCGTTCATTTATTTATGAGCCGTTCCAGATCCCGTCTGGTTCGATGATGCCGACGCTGCTTATCGGTGACTTTATCCTGGTGGAGAAATTCGCCTACGGGATTAAAGATCCGATTTACCAGAAAACGTTGATCGAAACTGGCCATCCGAAACGTGGAGATATCGTGGTGTTTAAATACCCGGAAGATCCCCGTCTGGACTACATCAAACGTGCTGTCGGTTTACCGGGAGACAAAGTGACGTACGATCCGGTGGCGAAAGAGGTCACTATTCAGCCAGGATGCAGTTCAGGTCAGGCGTGTGAAAACGCGCTGCCGGTAACGTACTCTGATGTTCAGCCAAGTGATTTTGTACAGACCTTTGCTCGTCGTAACGGCGGTGAAGCGACCAGCGGCTTCTTTGAAGTTCCGCTGAACGAAACGAAAGAGAACGGTATTCGCCTCTCCGAGCGTAAAGAAACGCTGGGTGAGGTAACGCACCGCATTCTGACTGTGCCAATCGCTCAGGATCAGGTGGGGATGTATTACCGCCAGCCAGGTCAGCAACTGGCAACCTGGATCGTCCCACCGGGACACTACTTCATGATGGGTGATAACCGTGACAATAGCGCGGACAGCCGTTACTGGGGATTTGTGCCGGAAGCGAATCTGGTTGGTAAAGCGACGGCTATCTGGATGAGTTTCGACAAGCAAGAAGGCGAATGGCCGACCGGTGTGCGTTTAAGCCGTATTGGTGGCATTCACTAATTGCCGATAATCGTTCACGCTGTCGTCATTATGGCGACAGCGTGAATTATTTCTCGGATAAATTCCCGCAGACTAACGACATCCCTTGTCGTTGTGTATAGAATATTCCCCCGAAGTTTTAGGTTGGCACCGACAGGTTGCCACGGCACACGAAACAGCGTTGGTTTGTATACAAATGCATTCAAGTGAAGCCAGACGGCTAAGCGAAGTGCGTATATCAGGTCTGTTTCGTGTGCTGAATTGTTGACGCATTCATTTATTGGTATCGCATGAACCCCATCGTAATTAATCGGCTTCAACGGAAGCTGGGCTACACTTTTAATCATCAGGAGCTGTTGCAGCAGGCATTAACTCACCGGAGTGCCAGCAGCAAACATAACGAGCGTTTAGAATTTTTAGGCGACTCTATTTTGAGCTTTGTTATCGCTAATGCGCTGTATCACCGTTTCCCGCGTGTGGATGAAGGTGATATGAGCCGCATGCGCGCAACGCTGGTTCGCGGCAATACGCTGGCTGAATTAGCCCGTGAGTTTGACCTCGGTGAATGTTTACGTTTGGGGCCCGGCGAGCTGAAAAGCGGCGGCTTCCGTCGTGAATCGATCCTGGCGGATACCGTTGAAGCTTTAATTGGCGGCGTCTTCCTCGACAGCGATATTCAAACCGTTGAGCAATTGATCCTGAACTGGTATCAAACTCGTCTGGATGAAATTAGCCCAGGCGACAAACAAAAAGATCCGAAAACGCGCCTGCAGGAATATTTGCAGGGTCGCCACCTGCCTCTACCGTCTTATTTGGTGGTGCAGGTGCGTGGTGAAGCACACGATCAAGAATTTACTATCCACTGCCAGGTCAGCGGCCTGAGTGAACCGGTGGTTGGCACAGGTTCGAGCCGTCGTAAGGCTGAGCAGGCTGCCGCCGAACAGGCGTTGAAAAAACTGGAGCTGGAATGAGTATCGATAAAACTTACTGTGGATTTATTGCCATCGTCGGCCGCCCGAACGTCGGCAAATCCACTCTGTTGAATAATCTGCTTGGGCAGAAGATTTCCATTACCTCACGTAAGGCTCAGACAACACGTCACCGTATTGTTGGCATCCATACCGAAGGCGCGTATCAGGCGATTTATGTTGATACTCCGGGTCTGCATATGGAAGAAAAACGTGCGATCAACCGTCTGATGAACAAAGCGGCGAGCAGCTCTATCGGTGATGTTGAACTGGTTATTTTCGTTGTCGAAGGCACCCGCTGGACGCCGGACGACGAAATGGTGCTCAACAAGCTGCGTGATGGTAAAGCCCCGGTTATTCTGGCTGTGAACAAAGTAGACAACGTTCAGGAAAAAGCCGATCTGCTGCCGCACCTGCAGTTCCTGGCAAGCCAGATGAACTTCCTTGATATCGTACCGATTTCTGCCGAAACCGGCTTGAATGTCGATACCGTTGCGGGCATCGTGCGTAAGCATTTGCCGGAAGCTATTCATCACTTCCCGGAAGATTACATCACCGACCGTTCTCAGCGCTTTATGGCCTCTGAAATCATCCGTGAAAAGCTGATGCGTTTTCTGGGGGCTGAGCTGCCGTACTCCGTTACCGTGGAGATTGAGCGTTTTATCTCCAACGAGCGCGGTGGCTACGACATTAACGGTCTGATCCTCGTTGAACGTGAAGGGCAGAAGAAGATGGTTATTGGCAACAAAGGGGCCAAGATTAAAACCATCGGTATTGAAGCGCGTAAAGACATGCAGGAAATGTTCGAAGCGCCCGTTCACCTCGAACTGTGGGTGAAAGTGAAATCCGGCTGGGCCGATGACGAACGCGCGCTGCGCAGCCTCGGTTACGGCGACGATCTCTGAGAATAACCCCGATGGAGGGCTGGCAACGCGCTTTTGTCCTGCACAGCCGCCCGTGGAGCGAAACCAGTCTCGTGCTGGACGTCTTCACGGAAGAGTCGGGCCGCGTGCGCCTTGTGGCTAAAGGTGCACGTTCCAAACGTTCTAATCTCAAAGGCGCACTCCAGCCTTTTACTCCCTTATTGCTTCGCTTTGGTGGACGTGGTGAGGTCAAAACTTTGCGCAGCGCCGAAGCCGTTTCTCTGGCACTCCCTCTTAGCGGTATCACGCTGTACAGCGGCTTGTATATCAACGAGCTTATTTCTCGCGTTCTTGAGTACGAGACCCGCTTTTCTGAACTCTTTTTCGATTACCTGAACTGTATTCAGGCGCTGGCTGGCGCGACCGGTTCGCCAGAACCTGCGTTACGTCGCTTTGAGCTGGCCTTGCTTGGGCATCTGGGCTACGGCGTTGATTTTACCCACTGTGCGGGTAGCGGCGAGCCGGTAGACGACACCATGACCTATCGCTACCGGGAAGAAAAAGGGTTTATTGCAAGCGTCGTAATTGATAACTCCACCTTTACCGGACGCCATCTGAAAGCACTTGAATCGCGAGAATTTCCGGATGCTGATACGTTGCGCGCCGCGAAACGCTTTACCCGTATGGCGTTAAAGCCGTATCTTGGTGGTAAGCCCCTAAAGAGCCGTGAATTATTCCGGCAGTTTATGCCGAAGCGAAAATAAAATACGAGGATTGTCATGTCCGAATTACTGTTAGGCGTCAACATTGACCACATTGCCACTTTACGTAATGCACGCGGTACCGCATACCCGGATCCGGTTCAGGCAGCGTTTATCGTTGAACAGGCGGGCGCAGACGGTATTACCGTACATCTGCGTGAAGACCGTCGCCATATCACCGACCGTGACGTGCGTATTCTGCGCCAGACGCTGGATACGCGCATGAATCTGGAAATGGCGGTCACCGAAGAGATGCTGGCGATTGCCGTTGAGACTAAGCCGCATTTTTGCTGCCTGGTGCCGGAAAAGCGTCAGGAAGTTACCACTGAAGGTGGTCTGGACGTCGCCGGTCAGCGCGACAAGATGCGCGATGCCTGCCAACGCCTGGCGGACGCAGGTATTCTGGTTTCGCTGTTTATCGACGCCGATGAAGAGCAGATTAAGGCCGCTGCGGAAGTGGGCGCGCCATTTATTGAAATTCACACTGGCTGTTACGCCGATGCGAAAACCGATGCGGAACAGGCCAGTGAACTGGCGCGTATCGCCAAAGCGGCGACTTTTGCGGCCAGCCTTGGCCTGAAGGTGAATGCGGGTCATGGCCTGACGTATCACAACGTTAAAGCCATCGCCCGGATCCCGGAAATGCACGAGCTGAACATTGGCCATGCCATTATCGGGCGCGCAGTGATGAGCGGCCTGAAAGATGCCGTAGTAGAAATGAAACGCCTGATGCTGGAAGCGCGTGGTTAATGGCGATTCTGGGATTAGGTACGGATATCGTGGAGATTGCCCGCATTGAAGCGGTGATCTCCCGTTCCGGCGACCGTCTGGCAAGACGCGTGCTCAGCGACAACGAATGGGCAATCTGGGAGACGCATCAGCAGCCGGTGCGTTTTCTGGCGAAGCGTTTTGCGGTCAAAGAGGCGGCAGCAAAAGCCTTCGGGACGGGTATTCGCAACGGTCTGGCGTTTAATCAGTTTGAGGTCTTTAACGACGAACTCGGTAAGCCGCGTCTGCGGTTATGGGGGGAGGCGTTAAAACTGGCGGAAAAACTCGGCGTCGCACATATGCATGTGACGCTGGCCGATGAGCGTCACTACGCCTGCGCCACGGTGATTATCGAAAGTTAGATACAGGACATTGCCGGATGGCGACGCGGTTATAGTTTATCGGCGTGGTGCATCAGCACAAACTTATCCCACAACTGCTCTTCTGTTTCGACGTGTGCCGGATCTTTCAAAATAGTATTGGGGATCGGGCACACCTTCTGGCAGGTTGGCGTGTCGTAATGGCCTACGCATTCCGTACACTTGTCGCTGTTAATCTCGTAAATGCTGTCACCCATCGAAATCGCCTCATTCGGGCATTCGGGCTCGCACATATCGCAATTGATGCATTTTTTAGTGATTAACAGGGCCATCAGGAAACTCTCAAAACATCACAAATCGGGCGGGCATTATACGCGCATTCTTTGCTCAGACCAGTTTTTTTACCAGTGCTTCGCTGTGGCGAATACGTTCCGGGGCATGTTCCAGATCCTGCTGCACCAGCGCCATAAACAGTAAATCAGTGAGCATCATTTGCGCGTGGGTGGAGGAAATCGCTGCGCTGCGTGTGGCCTGCTCCTCAGCAATCGTATACAGACAATGACTTGCCCGTTGCTGCAGGGCGTTTGGTGTAAATCCGGTGATGGCGAGAATTTTGGCTCCGGTGCGCAATGTTTCGTCCGCAGCCAGGTTGAGCTCGCGCCGCTCTCCGGTATACGAAATGGCCAGCAGTAGATCATTGGGCGAAAGCGCCTGCACCGCTGCCAGCAGGGCGTGCATATCGCGTTCTACCACCGCGTTAAAACCAATCTTCAGCAGCTTCCAGGCAAAATTCTGCGCAACCAGACCCGATGCGCCAATCCCGGTTACGATAATGCGTCGGGCTGAGCGCAGCATCGTGACGCTCTCCATCAGTTTCTCTTCGCTGTTGACGTCCAGCGTCGCATGCATCGCCGCCACATTCTCTTTAATCAGCTTCTCGCCCACCATCCGCATGGGGTCGTCACCGCGAATCTGATTATGCACCGGAATGGAATGGGGATTGGGGTTGCTGGCCAACGCTTCGCTGATCGCCAGTTTCAATGCCGGAAACCCTTTAAAACCCATCTTTTGTGCGAACTTCACCACGCTGGACTGGCTGACGCCCGCTTCAAAAGCCAACTGCTGTGAGCTGAGATGACGCGCAGTATCCGGCTGAGCAAGAAGATAATCCGCAAGTTTTTTATCGCTTTGCGCGAGGTCCGGGTAACGCTGACGAATGCGAATTAAACAGTTCATGCTGTCTCCTGGCGAAAACGTGATGGCGATTACAAAACAAAATTTCACTCGCCTGGATGAATATAATATTCCATTATGACAGATTATTATGAATTAAAAATTCCTAAGGACCAAAAATGAATCTCGGTGCATTAGTTTCAGAAACCCGCAATCCACAGACCATGGATCTGGATGCGCTCTCCACGCTGGAGTTGGTTCATCGTTTTAATCAACAGGATACGCTGGTAGCACAAGCAGTAAAAGCAACTCTGCCTCAAGTTGCGCGCGCGGTCGACGCGGCAGCTGACGCGCTCAAAGCCGGAGGACGCATTATTTACATGGGCGCAGGTACCAGCGGGCGTCTTGGGGTGCTGGACGCGTCTGAATGCCCGCCGACCTTTGGCGTCCCGCATGGTCTGGTGGTCGGGCTGATTGCTGGCGGACCGGGCGCGCTGCTGAAGGCGGTAGAAGGCGCAGAAGATAACCCGCAGTTAGGTGAAGACGATCTGCGTGCGCTCAATCTTACCGCACAGGATCTGGTGGTGGGGCTGGCAGCTTCTGGTCGCACACCGTATGTGATTGGCGGGCTGAAATATGCGCGTTCGGTGGGTTGTACGACGGCGGCGATTTCCTGCAATCCAGATTCCCCTATCGCGCATGAAGCGGATATTGCCATTTCTCCGGTAGTGGGGCCTGAGGCGTTGACTGGATCAACGCGACTGAAATCTGGTACCGCGCAAAAGCTGGTGCTCAATATGATCTCCACCGGTGCGATGGTGAAATTTGGCAAGGTATACCAGAACCTGATGGTGGATATGCAGGCTACCAACGTCAAGCTGGTCGATCGGGCATGTCGCATGGTGGTTGAAGCCACCGGCATCGCGCGTGAACAGGCGCAGGCGCTGCTAAAGCAGACCGATTTTGATGTTAAGCCGGCTATTTTAATGGCGCTCACCGGCCTTGATGCCGCCGCCGCCCGCGAAAAACTTGCCGCTCACCAGGGTTTTTTACGCGCGGCGTTAGAACACTAAGAGGTGTATATGGATAAGACGGCGGTGCTGGCCAGCGACATTCTGCTGGGCGTTGGCGGAGAAAAGAATATTCTGCGCCTGGAAAACTGTATGACCCGCGTCAGAGTGGAAGTTCAGGATGACGGACAGATTGATATCTCTCGCCTCAGGCAACTGCCCGGTGTTAGCGGTTACGTGAAGCAGGGCGCACAGCACCAGATTATCGTCGGTCCCGGTAAAGCCGCCAAAGTGGTGGATGCTATGCGTTCCCTGATTGCCGATGGCGGCGAGCGAGCAGACGCCAATGATATCGAGCGCACGAAGTCAGAGGCCAAAGCGAAGTACAAAGCACCCATGAGCGATGCGCTGCGCAAGCTGGCGAACGTCTTTATCCCTCTTATTCCGGCGTTTATCGCCTCCGGTTTGATTACCGGCATTATTAACATCCTTAAGCGACCGGACATCGTCGGGGATTTTGCTACCCACTATCCGAATATGCTGGGTCTGATGGGCATATTCGGCAGCGCCGTGTTTGCCATCATGAATATTCTGGTTGGGGTGAATACCGCCAAAGTCTTCGGCGGCTCTCTGGCGATGGGGGGGGTGATGGCGGGGATCCTCTCCAGTCCGCAGCTGGCGCAAATTACCCTGTTTGGCGAAGCGCTGCAGCCGGGGCGCGGCGGAGTGATCGCGGTACTACTGGTGGTGGCGCTGATGTGCTGGATCGAACGCAAATTCCGCGTGCTGTTGCCGGAATCGCTGGAGCTGATCCTTAACCCGCTGCTGACTACTATCATTACCGGAATCATCGCGATTGTAGCGCTGCAACCGCTTGGCGGCTGGATTTCTGAATCTATCGCTCACGGTGCATCCTGGGCTATCGATCGCGGCGGCTTCCTGGTCGGTGCCGTGCTGGCGGGAACCTTTCTGCCGTTGGTGCTTACCGGGCTTCATCAGGGGTTGGTACCTATTCACGTTGAGCTGGTTCAGGCGCACGGTTATAACGCGCTCTTTCCTATCCTGGCGATGGCGGGGGTAGGGCAAATAGGTGCTGCGATTGCGGTTTTGATGAAAACCCGCAATGCGCGGCTAAAGAAAGTGATCAAAGGGGCGCTGCCGGTCGGACTGCTGGGGATTGGCGAGCCGCTGATTTTTGGTGTCACGCTGCCGTTGGGTAAGCCGTTTATCGGCGCTTGCCTTGGCGGAGCGGTAGGCGGGGCGCTGATTAGCTACTGGAAGGTAGCGACGGTCATCACCTTTGGCATCTCCGGATTACCGCTGGCACTGACGATTGTTGCCGGAAAAGTGATGTTCTATCTGTTAGGCTATCTGGTAGCAGTTATCGCCGGGTTCCTGTTTACCTGGCTATTGGGGTTCAACGATCCAGAGGAATAAGGTTTGACCAATCACCAGCGCCGCGTTGTCTTTTTTGATTTAGATGGCACGTTACACCAGCAGGATATGTTCGGTAGTTTCATTCGTTATCTGCTGCGACGCCAGCCGCTGAATGCGCTGCTTGTGCTGCCTTTGTTACCGGTGATTGCGCTGGCGTTGTTGATAAAAGGACGCGCCGCGCGCTGGCCAATGAGCCTGCTGCTGTGGGGATGCACATTTGGTCGTAGCGAGGCGCGTCTGAAAGCGCATCAGGCCGAATTTGTGCGCTGGTTTCGTGGTAACGTGACGGCGTTTCCGCTCGTGCAACAGCGGCTGACAACTTACCTGTTAAGCTCTGACGCTGATATCTGGCTTATCACCGGCTCCCCGCAGTCACTGGTCGAGCAGGTTTACTTCGACACGCCGTGGTTACCCCGTGTCAATCTGATCGCCAGCAAAATGGCGCGGGGATACGGCGGATGGGTGTTGCCTCTGCGCTGCCTGGGCCATGAGAAAGTGACGCAGCTTGAACGCCACATTGGCGCGCCGTTACAGCTATACAGTGGCTACAGCGACAGTAATCAGGACAATCCGCTGCTCTCTTTTTGCCAGCACCGCTGGCGCGTCACGCCGCGCGGAGAACTGCAACAACTCGAATGAAGCCAACGCACATGCAATTTAAAGCATGACGGGTATAATGCGTCCGCTTTTATTAGTGGAGTAACCTCTTTGTCTGAAGTTGAATTTAGTCACGAATACTGGATGCGTCATGCTTTAACGCTGGCTAAGCGCGCCTGGGATGAGCGTGAAGTCCCGGTGGGCGCGGTATTGGTACATAACAACCGTGTGATTGGCGAAGGCTGGAACCGTCCGATTGGTCACCATGATCCGACTGCCCACGCTGAAATTATGGCGCTGCGTCAGGGTGGCCTGGTGCTGCAAAATTACCGACTGTTGGAAGCCACGCTGTACGTCACTCTGGAACCGTGCGTGATGTGTGCAGGTGCGATGGTGCACAGTCGTATTGGTCGGGTCGTTTTTGGCGCGCGCGATGCGAAAACCGGAGCTGCCGGGTCATTAATGGATGTGCTGCATCACCCTGGAATGAATCATCGGGTTGAAGTGACAGAGGGGGTACTGCGGGATGAATGCGCCACGCTGCTCAGCGATTTCTTCCGCATGCGTCGTCAGGAAATTAAAGCCCTGAAAAAATCCGCCAGTTTGTAAATGTCGCTCTGATTGCCTGATGACGCTGCGCTTATCAGCGCCACCAGGACTACTTATCCTCTTTTTTCTGCGGTGAAAACAGCAGGGAAGGCGAGTGCGACAGGTAGTTTGACGACGTCTGAGACAGAAACGCCGAAAGCGGGAATTCATCTTTACCTAATAGCTCTGCTGGTGTTACAGCCGGGTAATCTTGCGCCAGTTGCTGCGTTTCCAGCGCCTGTTTCTCCTTCTCCTGCAGATACCCCACCAGGCTAATCTGGTATTTACGGATGTTTTCTACATAGGCGTAGGCTTCGTGGCCGCGCGCATAACCATAGGTCAGCTTGTTGTAATACGGCTTTTGGCTGAGCAGCGGCAGTCGTTGTTTTACGTCGGACCAGCTATTCGGATTGCCTTTGGTTTTCACCGTCAGCGCCCGTGCATCCAGCATGTGCGCATAACCCATGTTATAGGCTGCGAGCGCAAACCAGATGCGTTCCCCTTCGGGGACGGTATCCGGCACTTTACTCATCATGTCCTGCAAATATCGCGCGCCGCCGCTAATGCTTTGTTCAGCATCTGTACGGTCGGTCAGCCCGAGACTTTGAGCAGTATTTTTGGTCAGCATCATCAGTCCGCGTACGCCGGTTGGGGATGTGGCCTGCGCGTCCCAGTGTGATTCCTGATACGAGATAGCGGCGAGCAGTCGCCAGTCTATCTCTTGCGCATATTTCTCAAACAGCGGCTTAAGGTCTGGCAACACGCTGTCTACGGCGCGCAAAAAGGTGCGGGTATCAACATAGTCAAAATCATCGCCATGCCCGAGATATTTCTCTTCCAGCCGTGCCAGAGAACCGTCTTCATTCATGGTGTTGAAGAAATCCAGCAGGGCGGCAGAAAGCGTATTGTCATCGTCCAGACGACTAAACCAGGTCACCGGCTGTTCGTCAGAGACGTCCAACGCCACGGCCAGCTCAGGGTGTACGCGTTGGTATAAGCTGATGGCGACGGAATCGGCAATGGTGTAATCCAGCTTTCCGGCGATAACATCATCAAGCAGTTCAGTCGTGCCCTTTTTGTCGTCAACCTTCCAGCTCAGCTCGGGGAATTTTTTCTCTTTAAGCAACTGGAGATCGTTAACCACCACGTGCCCCGGGGCGATGGTCAGTTGATTTTCGTTCACGGTGGCAAGCGTGCGTGGGCGGTATTGCCCAACCCGATACACCAACTGTTGTGAAACCGAATAATAGGTCGGGCCGGGCTGATAATTTTTCACCCGTTCGCTGTTATAGACCAGGCCTGCGGCTAACAGATCGGCATTACCGTTATCGAGGTCGTCAAAAAGCTGGCTGATATTCTGGCGCACGGTGACTTTTAACTTCACGCCTAAGTAGTTGGCGAACTCCTGGGCCAGTTCATAATCCAGACCGAATTTTTTGCCGTTGAGGGTCGCGTAAGTTAACGGTGAGTCGATGGTACTGACGCGCAGCTCTCCCCGCGACTGAATGGCGGCGATACGATTTTCGGCTTTACCGAACCAGGGAATTGATGGCCAGAGGGCCGCTGCCAACAACAGCGTTAATATGCCGATGAACAGATAATTAATCTTTAATTTTTTCAATTAGTTAATTCTCTGAACCGTACGTTGTCTCTGCCTGCTGTGGTGTTGATTAAGAAGTGAAGTCGTCATTAATGAGCGGCATTTTGCTTAAACTTGCGTCAGTTGGCAACTTATTCAGAAACCAGACCGCATTTGATGATAAGAGAAGGTCGTGATTTTATTTCGACGCAAACGGTTTCGTCGGCGCGGTAGATTCTTTATAATGACGCCCGTTTCCCCACTTGGGCACACCGAAAGCTTAGAAGACGAGAGACTTATGATGGAAATTCTGCGTGGTTCACCTGCACTGTCTGCATTCCGTATTAACAAACTGCTGGCACGTTTTCAGGCTGCCAACCTCCAGGTCCACAATATTTACGCCGAGTACGTCCATTTTGCCGATCTGAATGCACCGTTGAATGAGGATGAGCACGCTCAGCTTGCACGCCTGCTGAAATATGGTCCTGCTCTGCACAGCCACGCCCCTGAAGGCAAACTGCTGCTGGTTACCCCTCGCCCCGGCACCATCTCCCCGTGGTCTTCTAAAGCGACTGATATTGCCCATAACTGCGGCCTGCAACAGATTAGCCGTCTGGAACGTGGTATTGCCTGGTATGTCGAAGCCTCGACGCTGACCGCTGAGCAATGGCAGATGGTTGCCGATGAACTGCACGACCGCATGATGGAAACGGTTTTTTCTGCATTGAACGATGCCGAAAAACTGTTTGTTCATCATCAGCCTGCGCCGGTTTCCAGCGTTGATCTGCTGGGTGAGGGACGCCAGGCGCTGATCGACGCTAACCTGCGTCTGGGTCTGGCGCTGGCGGAAGACGAAATCGACTATCTGCAGGATGCGTTCACCAAACTGGGGCGCAACCCGAACGACATTGAACTGTACATGTTTGCGCAGGCCAACTCCGAGCACTGTCGCCACAAGATTTTCAACGCCGACTGGATCATCGACGGTAAACAGCAGCCGAAGTCGCTGTTCAAGATGATCAAAAATACATTCGAAACCACGCCGGACCACGTTCTGTCTGCCTATAAAGACAACGCCGCGGTAATGGAAGGTTCCGAAGTGGGCCGCTATTTTGCCGACCACAAAACGGGTCGCTACGATTTCCATCAGGAGCCAGCCCACATCCTGATGAAGGTTGAAACTCACAACCACCCGACGGCTATCTCTCCGTGGCCGGGCGCGGCAACCGGATCCGGCGGTGAAATCCGCGACGAGGGCGCAACGGGTCGCGGTGCAAAACCGAAAGCCGGGCTGGTGGGCTTCTCCGTTTCCAACCTGCGTATTCCTGGCTTTGAACAGCCGTGGGAAGAAGACTTTGGTAAGCCGGACCGTATTGTTACCGCGCTGGATATCATGACCGAAGGGCCACTGGGCGGCGCGGCGTTTAACAACGAGTTTGGTCGCCCGGCGCTGACCGGCTACTTCCGTACCTATGAAGAGAAAGTGAACAGCCACAACGGCGAAGAGCTGCGTGGCTACCATAAACCGATCATGCTGGCGGGCGGGATCGGTAACATCCGCGCCGATCACGTGCAGAAAGGTGAGATCGTCGTTGGCGCTAAGCTTATCGTCCTTGGCGGTCCGGCGATGAACATCGGTCTTGGTGGCGGGGCTGCTTCCTCTATGGCTTCCGGCCAGTCTGATGCCGATCTGGATTTCGCTTCCGTGCAGCGTGACAACCCTGAGATGGAACGTCGTTGCCAGGAAGTTATCGACCGCTGCTGGCAGATGGGCGATGCGAACCCGATCCTGTTTATCCACGACGTGGGCGCGGGCGGCCTGTCTAACGCTATGCCGGAGCTGGTCAGTGATGGCGGTCGCGGCGGTAAGTTCCAACTGCGCGATATTCTTAGCGACGAGCCGGGCATGAGCCCGCTGGAAATCTGGTGCAACGAATCCCAGGAGCGCTACGTGCTGGCGGTTGCCGCCGACCAGTTGCCGCTGTTTGATGAACTGTGTAAGCGTGAGCGCGCGCCGTATGCGGTGATCGGTGAAGCCACCGAAGAACAGCATCTCACGCTCAGCGACAGCCACTTCAACAACCAGCCGATCGACATGCCGCTCGATGTGCTGCTTGGTAAAACGCCGAAGATGACCCGCGATGTGCAGACGCTGAAAGCCAAAGGCGATGCCCTGAATCGTGGCGAAATCTCGATTGCAGATGCGGTTAACCGCGTGCTGCATCTGCCGACTGTTGCAGAGAAAACGTTCCTCGTGACTATCGGCGACCGTACCGTTACCGGCATGGTGGCGCGTGACCAGATGGTTGGTCCGTGGCAGATTCCGGTCGCCAACTGCGCGGTCACTACCGCAAGCCTGGATAGTTATTACGGTGAAGCGATGTCTCTCGGCGAGCGTGCGCCGGTTGCATTACTGGATTTCTCGGCCTCTGCGTGTCTGGCGGTAGGTGAAGCGCTGACCAACATTGCGGCAACGCAGATTGGCGATATCAAACGCATTAAACTTTCGGCTAACTGGATGGCGGCTGCGGGTCATCCTGGTGAAGATGCCGGCCTGTACGAAGCGGTAAAAGCCGTTGGGGAAGAATTATGTCCGGCGCTTGGCCTGACCATTCCGGTGGGCAAAGACTCTATGTCGATGAAAACCCGCTGGCAGCAAGGTAATGAACAGCGTGAAATGACCTCACCACTGTCGCTGGTGATCACCGCCTTTGCCCGCGTGGAAGACGTGCGCCACACTATTACCCCGCAACTCTCTACCGAAGACAATGCCCTGCTGCTGATTGACCTCGGTCTCGGTAATAATGCGCTGGGGGCTACGGCACTGGCGCAGGTTTACCGTCAACTGGGCGATAAGCCTGCCGATGTGCGTAACGTTGAGCAACTGAAAGGCTTCTACGACGCGATTCAGGCGCTGGTTGCTGCGCGTAAGCTGCTGGCCTACCATGACCGTTCCGACGGTGGGCTGCTGGTGACGCTGGCTGAAATGGCCTTCGCCGGGCACTGCGGTATTGAGGTTGATATCAGCACTCTGGGCGACGATCGTCTGGCGGCGCTGTTTAACGAAGAGCTGGGCGCGGTTATCCAGGTTCGCGCTGCTGAGCGTGAAGCGGTAGAAGCGACTCTGGCTGCTCACGGGCTGGCGGATTGCGTGCACTATCTTGGTCAGGCGGTAACGGGTGATCGTTTCACTCTGAGCGCCAATGGTCAGAATGTGTTCAGCGAAAGCCGCACACAGCTTCGTATGTGGTGGGCGGAAACCACCTGGCAGATGCAGCGTCTGCGCGATAACCCTGAGTGTGCCGATCAGGAACATGACGCTAAAACTAACGATGCCGATCCAGGCCTCAACGTTAAACTGTCGTTTGATATCAACGAAGATGTTGCCGCGCCGTACATCGCCACCGGTGCGCGTCCAAAAGTGGCCGTACTGCGTGAGCAGGGCGTGAACTCCCACGTTGAAATGGCGGCAGCCTTCCACCGTGCGGGCTTTGACGCCATCGATGTGCATATGAGTGACCTGTTGGGCGGACGCATCGGTCTGGGTAACTTCCAGGCGCTGGTAGCCTGCGGCGGTTTCTCTTACGGCGATGTACTCGGCGCAGGGGAAGGTTGGGCGAAATCGATTCTGTTCAATAACCGCGTCCGTGATGAGTTCGAAACCTTCTTCCATCGTCCGCAAACGCTGGCGCTCGGGGTATGTAACGGTTGTCAGATGATGTCTAACCTGCGTGAACTGATCCCGGGAAGCGACCTGTGGCCGCGTTTTGTGCGTAACCATTCCGACCGCTTTGAAGCGCGCTTCAGCCTGGTCGAAGTGACGCAAAGCCCGTCTTTACTGCTTGCCGATATGGTGGGTTCGATGATGCCGATTGCCGTTTCTCACGGTGAAGGTCGTGTGGAAGTGCGTGACGGCGCGCATCTGGCTCAGCTTGAGAGCAAAGGTCTGGTGGCGCTGCGCTACGTTGATAACTTCGGTAAGGTGACCGAGACCTATCCGGCTAACCCGAACGGTTCGCCAAACGGTATTACAGCCGTTACCACAGAAAATGGTCGCGTCACTATTATGATGCCGCACCCGGAACGCGTGTTCCGTACCGTGAGCAACTCCTGGCATCCGGAAAACTGGGGCGAGGACAGCCCGTGGATGCGTATCTTCCGCAACGCGCGTAAACAGCTCGGCTAATTAGTTCAATCGTCATCAAGCCCCTCTCCGTGAGGGGCTTTTTTGTGTTGTAGGCTGGATAAGGCGCTTTTGTTGCCATCCGGCAATAAACTCAGCGCTTACGCCTAAAAGCAAAGTGTCGGGAAATCCCGACATGGGTGGGGGTGAGTTGTCGCCAAAAAGAGACATTTAATTATTTGATTTAAAATGAGTTTGTTTTTAATCGCTACAGGTGTTGCTGATTGGCGACATAAAGAGTAAAAAACAGCCAAAATCATTTTTCATATGAATAATCACATTTTCCATATTTATCATTGTGTTAATAAAGTGTTTTGAATATTGGCACAGATGCTGCATAATATCGCTCAGTGGCTCATTCACCTTCTTATGTCAGCCCCTTCGGGACGTGCTACATAAACTTCGAATGACGCACAACAAGGTGCCTGCCGTCCAACATCTGATATTAGCGTTGCTCATATCAACCTTCGGGCGAAACGTCGAGTTAGGCACCGCCTTATTTCACAACAAAGCCGGGTTGATCCCGGCTTTGTTGTATCTGGCGTTCCCCTCAGTTAGCATCAACCTATTCCTGTCCATTGAGAGTAACGCCTTGAAGCGCTGGTCAGTTTTCCCCCGATCTTTACGTCAATTGGTGACGTTGGCATTTTTGCTTATCCTGCTGCCGTTGTTAGTTTTGGCCTGGCAGGCGTGGCAAAGTCTGAATGCCCTGAGCGCGCAGGCGGCGCTGACGAACCGCACCACGCTGATTGACGCCAGACGCAGCGAAGCGATGACCAATGCCGCGCTGGAGATGGAGCGTAGCTACCGGCAATATTGTGTGCTGGATGACCCCACGCTGGCGAAGGTTTATCAGAGTCAGCGTAAACGCTACAGCGACATGCTGGATGCGCATGCGGGCGTGTTGCCAGACACCAAGCTTTATCAGGCGCTGCGTCAGGACATTAACGATCTCGCGCAGTTGCAGTGCAATAACAGCGGTCCTGACAGTGTGGCGGCCGCGCGGCTGGAAGCGTTCGCCAGTGCCAACACCGACATGGTACAAGCGACGCGCACCGTCGTCTTTTCTCGTGGGCAGCAGCTCCAGCAGGAAATAGCCGAACGTGGGCAGTTCTTTGGCTGGCAGGCACTGGTGCTGTTTCTGGTCAGCCTGGCGATGGTGTTGCTGTTTACCCGCATGATAATCGGTCCGGTGAAGGGCATAGAAAAAATGATTAATCGTCTGGGAGAAGGGCGCTCGCTGGGCGATAGCGTATTATTTACCGGCCCCCGGGAGCTGCGTTCCGTGGGGCAGCGCATTATCTGGCTGAGCGAACGTCTTTCCTGGCTTGAGTCGCAACGGCATCAGTTTTTACGCCATCTTTCCCATGAATTGAAAACGCCGTTGGCGAGCATGCGTGAAGGGACCGAACTGTTAGCCGATCAGGTGGTTGGACCGTTAACGCCGGAGCAAAAAGAGGTGGTCGGTATTCTCGATGACAGTAGCCGCAACCTGCAAAAGCTGATTGAACAGCTTCTTGATTACAACCGCAAGCTGGCGGATGACGAGGTTGAGCTTGAAAGTGTGGAAATCGCGCCGCTGGTGGAAAGCGTTGTTTCTGCGCACAGCCTGCCCGCTCGCGCCAAAATGATACATACTGATGTTGCGCTTGCGGTGAACGCCTGTCTGGCAGAACCGATGCTATTAATGAGCGTACTGGACAATCTTTATTCCAATGCGGTGCACTACGGCGCTGAATCCGGTAACATTTGGATCCGCAGCAGTTTGCATGGCTCAATGGTATACATTGATGTAATGAATACCGGCACTCCGATTCCAGAAGCAGAACAGGCCATGATCTTCGAGCCTTTTTTCCAGGGTAGCCATCAGCGAAAAGGGGCGGTAAAAGGAAGCGGGTTGGGGCTGAGCATTGCCAGAGATTGTATCCGCCGTATGCGGGGCAAACTGTATCTGGTTGATGACCATGCGCAAAATGTTTGTTTTCGCATAGAATTGCCGCTATCTGCTGCGAAAAATCACTAAAATAAACCTAAGTCTGGTGAGTATGCCATACGTTGTTGTCCGAATGCTTAAACGACATTTTTTCCGCCGCGTCATCCTCGCAAGCCTGCCGTGCCTGGCGCTGGTAGGTTGCGTTCCGAACGCGGTGAATCATATTATCGGCGACCCCTCGCAGGAGAAAATTCCGCCTCATCAACTGGCGGACTACCTGGCAACCGACTGTAGCGATATCTGGTCGCTGTCTGGTCAGCCCACAGACACCAATCCGCTGTACTGGCTGCGGGCGATGGATTGCGCCAATCGCCTGATGCCGGTACAGGCGCGCAGTGAAGCCAGTATGATGGTGCCAGATACCTGGCAGGGGGCTTTCAGGCGCGGGATCCTGCTCGATAACGCCAATATTACGCCACCTGAAAGACGGGAGGCTGTTACGCGCCTCGACGCATTAAGCCCGCAAATTCCGCCACAGGTTCGCCCGCTGTATCAGGTCTGGCGCAGCAGCCAGACGTTGCAGCTGCAGCTTGCCGAAGAGCGTATGCGCTACAGCAAGCTGCAGCAAGCGTCAGACAGCGATCTTGATACGCTGCGTGAACAGCAACAGCATTTGCAGTCCCAGCTCGATCTCACGACCCGCAAGCTGGAGAATCTGACCGATATTGAACGCCAGCTTTCCACGCGCAAACCTGCTGGTAGCTATAACCCCGATGCGTCGCACGGGAACGATAAACTCACCCTGCCTGATAACGAGGAAAGCGCAGCGCCGTCTGCTAATGAGGTCACGCCATGATAAGCCGTAAGCCCGCGCATCTGCTGCTGGTGGATGACGATCCAGGCCTGTTGAAATTACTTGGAATGCGACTGACCAGCGAAGGTTATAGCGTCGTGACCGCGGAAAGTGGGCAGGAAGGGTTACGGGTGCTGAACCGTGAAAAAGTGGATCTGGTTATTAGCGATCTGCGTATGGATGAAATGGATGGCATGCAGCTGTTTACTGAAATCCAGAAAGTTCAGCCAGGAATGCCGGTTATTATCCTCACCGCGCACGGCTCCATCCCTGACGCCGTGGCGGCGACGCAGCAAGGAGTGTTCAGCTTTCTCACCAAGCCGGTCGATAAAGACGCGTTGTACCACGCGATCGACGGGGCGCTGGAACAGTCTGCGCCTGCCACTGATGACAGCTGGCGTGAGTCCATCGTCACCCGCAGTCCGCTGATGCTGCGCCTACTGGAACAGGCGCGTATGGTAGCGCAATCGGACGTAAGCGTACTGATCAACGGCCAAAGCGGCACCGGGAAAGAAGTGTTTGCCCAGGCCATTCACAACGCCAGCCCGCGTAGCCACAAGCCTTTTATTGCCATTAACTGCGGTGCGTTGCCGGAACAACTGCTCGAGTCCGAACTGTTTGGTCATGCGCGCGGCGCTTTTACCGGTGCGGTGAGCAATCGTGAAGGGCTGTTTCAGGCCGCGGAGGGTGGGACGCTGTTTCTGGATGAGATTGGCGATATGCCCGCGCCGTTGCAGGTTAAATTGCTGCGCGTATTGCAAGAGCGAAAAGTCCGACCGCTGGGCAGTAACCGCGATATCGACATTGATGTGCGGATCGTGTCCGCCACTCACCGTGATTTACCCAAAGCGATGGCGCGAGGTGAGTTTCGCGAGGACTTGTACTATCGCCTCAACGTGGTGAGCCTGAAGATCCCGGCGCTGGCCGAGCGTACGGAAGATATTCCGCTGCTGGCAAACCATCTACTGCGTCAGTCTGCTGAACGACACAAACCGTTCGTTCGCGCCTTTTCGACCGATGCTATGAAACGGTTAATGACCGCAAGCTGGCCGGGCAACGTGCGTCAGTTGGTTAACGTGATTGAGCAGTGCGTGGCGTTGACCTCTTCGCCGGTAATCAGCGACGCGCTGGTGGAGCAGGCGCTGGAAGGCGAGAACACCGCGCTGCCGACTTTTGTTGAGGCGCGTAACCAGTTTGAGCTCAATTACCTGCGTAAGCTGCTGCAAATCACCAAGGGCAATGTGACCCACGCAGCGCGAATGGCGGGGCGCAACCGCACCGAATTCTATAAATTGCTTTCTCGACATGAGCTGGATGCAAACGACTTTAAAGAGTAGCACCGTAAATACGACTGATTTATGATACGGTGAGCAACCGGTTACGCGATAAAAACGACAGGAAAACCATGAAAAAGATTGATGCGATTATTAAACCCTTCAAGCTGGACGACGTCCGCGAAGCGCTGGCAGAAGTCGGCATTACCGGTATGACTGTAACAGAAGTCAAAGGGTTTGGCCGTCAGAAAGGCCATACCGAGTTGTACCGTGGTGCGGAATATATGGTGGATTTTCTGCCGAAGGTAAAAATTGAAATTGTGGTCACCGACGACATCGTCGATACCTGCGTTGACACTATTATTCGTACTGCCCAGACCGGTAAGATCGGTGACGGTAAGATTTTTGTCTTCGATGTGGCGCGTGTTATTCGTATCCGTACCGGCGAAGAAGACGACGCGGCAATCTAAGCCGCGCCGTTAATTTGTAGGCCTGATAAGCGTAGCGCATCAGGCAGAGTGGTTGCCGGATGGCGGCGTAAACGCCTTATCCGGCCTGCTCGCGTAAAACATTACAACACTTTATGCGGGCCGAAACATTCGTAATGAATGTTCTCGTTTTTCACGCCCAGACCGACCAACTGCTTCGCGGCGAACTGCATAAAGCCAACCGGACCGCACAGATAAAACTGCATCGCCGGATCGCTGATTGCGCCTTCCAGTTTGTTCAAATCCATCAGACCAACGCTATCAAACGCACCTTTCGCGCGATCGGCTTCGGTTGGCTCACGATACCAGGTGTGTGCGCTAAAGCGTGGCAGCGTTTTGCCCAGTTCATTCACTTCATCGGCGAAGGCGTGTACATCGCCATTTTCTGCCGCGTGGAACCAGTTAACCTGCGCCGTATGATGCGCTTTTGCCAGCGTATCCAGCATCGCCAGCATCGGGGTCTGACCCACGCCTGCGGAAATCAAAGACACAGGAGTATCGGTCGCGACATCCATAAAGAAATCGCCCGCAGGTGCAGCTAAGTGAACAACGTCGCCAACATTTGCATGGTTGTGCAGCCAGGTGGAAACCTGACCACCGTCTTCACGCTTCACGGCAATTCGATAGCCTTTGCCATCGGGTTTACGGGTCAGTGAGTACTGACGAATTTCCTGATGCGGGAAACCCTCTGGCTTCAGCCAGACGCCCAGGTATTGCCCCGGATGATATTCAGCCACTGCGCCACCGTCGACAGGTTCAAACTCAAAGCTGGTGATGAGTGCACTACGCGGGGTTTTTGCCACGATGCGGAAAGGACGGGTACCTTCCCAGCCGCCATTTTTATTGGCATTTTCGCTGTAGATTTGCGCTTCACGGTTGATGAAAACGTTCGCCAGCACGCCGTATGCTTTGCCCCACGCATCCAGAACTTCCTGACCTGGGCTGAACATTTCGTCCAGCGTTGCCAGCAAATGGCCACCCACGATGTTGTACTGCTCCGGTTTAATCTGGAAGCTGGTATGTTTTTGCGCGATTTTCTCAACGGCTGGCAACAACGCCGCCAGGTTTTCGATATTGCTGGCATACGCGGCAATGGCATTAAACAACGCTTCACGCTGATCGCCATTACGCTGGTTACTCATGTTGAAGATTTCTTTCAGCTCTGGGTTATGCGTAAACATGCGATCGTAGAAATGAGCGGTCAGCTTCGGGCCTGTTTCAACCAGCAGGGGAATGGTGGCTTTCACTGTAGCGATGGTTTGTGCGTCAAGCATACGGTCTTCCTTTATCTGAGACTTTAATGATGTATGTCAAATACATCTTATAAAAAATACCCCTGCATTGTAAATGGTTCTTTGTAACTTTGCGTTGTAAAGGTTACATCGTGAAAAATCTGCATCACAAACCTGAAAAGAAATCCGTTGAAATTCAGCAGACCTTTGTTCTCCAAAGCCTTGTGTGCCGTGAAGGTAATCGTTTGCGTAAAATCCTTTGTCAAGACCTGTTATCGAAGAATGATTCGGTTATACTGTTGGCCGAAGTCCTGGAAGACTGCCTTTTCAGGCCAAAATTTACTTGTTAGCTGAGTCAGGAGATGCGGATGTTAAAGCGTGAAATGAACATTGCCGATTATGATGCCGAACTGTGGCAGGCTATGGAGCAGGAAAAAGTACGTCAGGAAGAGCACATCGAACTGATCGCCTCCGAAAACTACACCAGCCCGCGTGTTATGCAGGCGCAGGGTTCTCAGCTGACCAACAAATACGCTGAAGGTTATCCGGGCAAGCGCTACTACGGCGGTTGCGAGTACGTTGATATCGTTGAGCAACTGGCTATCGATCGTGCAAAAGAGCTGTTTGGCGCTGACTACGCTAACGTACAACCGCACTCCGGCTCTCAGGCTAACTTTGCCGTGTACACTGCTCTGCTGCAACCGGGCGATACCGTTCTGGGTATGAACCTGGCGCAAGGCGGCCACCTGACTCACGGCTCCCCGGTTAACTTCTCCGGCAAACTGTACAACATCATCCCTTACGGTATTGATGAGTCCGGTAAAATTGACTACGAAGACATGGCTAAGCAGGCCAAAGAGCACAAACCGAAAATGATCATCGGTGGCTTCTCTGCATACTCCGGTGTTGTTGACTGGGCAAAAATGCGTGAAATCGCTGACAGCATCGGCGCATATCTGTTTGTTGACATGGCGCACGTTGCCGGCCTGATTGCCGCAGACGTTTACCCGAACCCGGTTCCACACGCACACGTTGTGACCACCACCACCCACAAAACCCTGGCGGGTCCGCGCGGCGGCCTGATCCTGGCGAAAGGCGGTGACGAAGAGCTGTACAAAAAACTGAACTCTGCCGTGTTCCCAAGCGCGCAGGGCGGCCCACTGATGCACGTGATCGCGGCGAAAGCCGTGGCGCTGAAAGAAGCGATGGAGCCTGAGTTCAAGGTTTACCAGCAGCAGGTTGCCAAAAACGCCAAAGCGATGGTGGAAGTGTTCCTGAACCGTGGCTACAAAGTGGTTTCTGGCGGTACTGAAAACCACCTGTTCCTGCTGGATCTGGTTGATAAAAACCTGACCGGCAAAGAAGCTGACGCCGCACTGGGTCGCGCTAACATCACCGTTAACAAAAACAGCGTGCCGAACGATCCGAAGAGCCCGTTTGTGACCTCCGGTATCCGTATCGGTTCCCCGGCTGTGACTCGCCGTGGCTTCAAAGAAGCGGAAGTGAAAGAGCTGGCTGGCTGGATGTGTGACGTTCTGGACAACATCAATGACGAAGCCGTTATCGAGCGCGTCAAAGGTAAAGTGCTGGATATCTGCGCACGCTTCCCGGTCTACGCGTAAGTAATACGGATTGCCGGATGGCGGGGTAAACACCTTATCCGGCAGCTATATTCACTTAAGTAAGATTGTTTCATCGCTAAAGCCGCCGCTGGCGGCTTTTTCTTTGCCTGAATCCATTTTCTCAATAAACGTATTTCTCGCCCCTGATTCAACGTTACTGCCCCGATAATCACGCCATCCTGTGAGTTAAACCAGATTGCTTTCTGCGCATCGGTCTGGGTTGGAGGGGACTTTGATACCCGGTTATATGAATGATTTTAATACCGGACAGGTGGTTTTTCGCCCTGGTGTGGGCGATGTCCCGACCATTGCCCTGCTGATGGCGTGGAAAAAAGGGCCAATCAAACCGGCATTGACCGATTTGATCGCCACGGTACATGAACGTTTAGCGGTGAGCCTGACGGAGTAATGGCTATAGCTCGCTAAGCTGCGACTCGACATACAGATAGCCAATCCCCATTAGTTGCTGGGCGCGGTTAAGCTGACCGAAGCTTATCTGAGTCGCTCTGGCACGCGGGTTATCGCCGTGATCGAACGGGTTAAACCCGGTTTGTTGTACCAGCGTATTAAGCCAGCTATTGCCAAACGCGCAGCTACGGCCATACAACCATATTTGATTAATGTTCAGTATATTCAAAAAGTTATATAAACTCAGCCCGATGGCGCTAGCGGCATGTTCGGCCCAGGCCTGAATGCGGACATCACCGTTCTGCCAGGCAGCAATAAGCTGGTCGGTGGTGAGCGTTTCCGGGTCGTAAAGGGATGACGGCTGCGATTTCATCCACACGCGGGCCTGTTTTTTCAATGCGCTCAAGGACGCCACCGTTTCCAGACAGCCATAACGGCCACAGTCACAGGCGACCCCATCGGGATGAATGATGGTATGCCCAATCTGACCGCTGCCGTACAGACTGCCGCGCCAGATGTTATCGTTAATCACAAACGATGAACCAATACCGTAATCAACGTTAATCACGCAAAAATCACCATTAGCCGCCGGGTTTTGCCATTTTTCCGCCAGTGCCAGCATCACGCAGTCATTGTCCAGCCGGACCTGTACGCCGAGCATCTCCTCCAGCAGATACTTTATCTCCACCGGTGTTTTCCACGGGGCCTGAGGCATGGTTTTTGATGCGCCGGTTATCGGATCAACCTGACCGTGAACGCCAAGCGCCAGATTAATCGTGACATCAGGAAATTGTCGACGGTATTCCCGCCAGTGCGCCGCCAGTGCTGTCAGCAGCGCTTTTGGCGACTCGGGGTTGATGACTTCATGCTGCCAGTCACCGACGGCAACCAGCCGCGCGTCCGCCAGTTGACTGGTGATGCTGGTGGGGGTGACGTTGATACACAGCGTCCAGGCGCCTTTTTCTGGCAAATGATAACTGCCGCTGCTCAAACCACGCTGGCTTAAGGTTTCTCGCGAATGGCTGATTCTCCCTTCATCCATCAGCTCTTCGAGGATATTGCTAACCGCCGGGATCGACAGGCCGGTGAGCTGCGCCAGCTGTGACTTGCTGAGCTGCTTTTCCCGCCACAGATGTGACAGAAAAATCTGTTTATTCGCCTGACGTACCCTGGCGTTGTTGAACCCCGAACGCTGCATTTACTTAACTCCCTTAACTATATTGCGTGAGCATTGCGCATTTTAACGCCACTTAACTGCCGCAGAATAGCGTCAAGTTGAATTTTTACTTTTGTTTATTGAGTGGAGAGCGGCATGTACGGTTCAGTTAAAGTCTGGCAGGAAACGATCACCCTCCCAACGTGGACGGCGGGTGAAGAAGATGCCAACCCAATGTTTCTGGAAAAACGGGTTTATCAGGGATCTTCTGGGGCGGTTTATCCCTACGGCGTGATTGATACGCTGACCGGCAAACGTGAAATGCGCGACTATCAGGCGGTGTGGATGGAGAATGACTTTATTCGCATCATGCTGTTGCCGGAATTAGGCGGACGCATTCATCGCGCGTATGACAAAGTGCAGCAGCGCGACTTCGTCTACTACAACGAAGTGGTGAAACCCGCGCTGGTCGGTCTGCTTGGGCCGTGGATCTCCGGCGGCATTGAGTTTAACTGGCCGCAACATCATCGCCCAACCACCTTTATGCCGGTGGATTTTACGCAGCAGCAGGGTGAGCAGGGCGAATACACCGTGTGGATGGGCGAGGTAGAGCCTATGCGCGGTTTACAGGTCATGACCGGATTCACGCTGTATCCGGATCGCGCGTTGATCGAGATAACCGGGAAGGTATTTAACGGTAACGCTACCCCGCGCCACTTCTTATGGTGGGCGAACCCGGCGGTGAAGGGCGGCGACGATCACCAGAGCGTGTTCCCACCGGATGTGACGGCGGTATTCGACCACGGTAAGCGCGATGTCTCTGCATTTCCCATCGCCACCGGCACCTACTACAAAGTGGACTACTCGGCTGGCGTGGATATCTCGCGCTACAAAAACGTACCCGTGCCGACCTCCTATATGGCTGAAAAATCAGATTATGATTTTGTTGGCGCCTGGCATCACGGCGAGCGCGGTGGGTTGCTGCATGTGGCCGATCACCATGTTTCTCCGGGGAAAAAACAGTGGACCTGGGGGCATGGCGACTTTGGCGTCGCCTGGGATCGTAATCTCACCGATGACAACGGTCCGTATATCGAACTGATGACCGGGGTCTTTACCGATAACCAACCGGACTTCACCTGGCTTGCGCCTTACGAAGAGAAAGTCTTCGTGCAAAACTTCCTGCCTTACAGCGAGCTGGGAATGGTGCAAAACGCCAGCACGCAGTTGGCGCTTCGTCTGGTGCGTGAGCCTGGCCAGCTTTCAGTGGGCGTTTATGCGATTGCGCCGTTACGCGATGTTCAGGTTACGCTTGCCGCACACGGGCAGCCGTTCTATGAAAATACCTTCACCCTTGAGCCGGGGCAGAGCTGGTTGGCTGAGGTGTCAGACAATGGCGATGCCCGGGTGACGATGACCGTCACTGGCGCTGATGGCGCTACGCTTTTGCAGTATGAAGAGCACATTGCGCAAGAGTTACCGCTGCCTTCGGCGGCCGTCGCGCCAGCGCTGCCAGAAGCGCTTTCCAATACCGATGAGCTCTATTTTATTGGTCAGCATCTTGAGCAATATAACCACGCCAGCCGCTATGCTGAAGATTATTATCGTCGCGCGCTGGACGTTGATCCGCTGGATTACCGCAATAATGTGGCCCTGGGGACGCTGGCGCTAAACCGCGCTGACTGGGCGTTGGCGGCGCATTGTGCGGGCAAGGCGCTGGAACGGGCGCATAAGCTCAATAAAAACCCGCGTGATGGCGAGGCGAGCATGCTACTGGCCGCCGCACAGGAACGTCAGGGCGACGATGACAGCGCCTGGGATAATTATTATAAGGCCAGTTGGAGCGGCAACTGTCGGGATGCGGCTTTCTGGTCGTTAGCGCGTCTGGCGATGAAGCGCCAGGACTACGCTGGCGCGTTGGAAAAAGTCGAGCAGAGCCTGCGATTTAACGGCAGTAACAACCTGGCAATGGGGCTGAAAGCGCTGGCGCTGGCGAAGCTTGATCGCAATGCGCAAGCTCTGGACTACATTCGCCAGCAGCTGGTTGATTATCCGCTGAGCTATACCCTGCACTATGCGCGCTGGGCCATTTGCCAGGATGAGGCAACAGCGCTTGCGTTGATCTCGATTACCGGGCGGCGCGGTACCAATGCGTGTGAACTGGCAGGCTGGCTGACCTCTTTGGGGCAAAAAGATGCTGCCCGAGGCGTGCTGGAACTGCTCGACAGCCAGGAAACGCTGCCGATGCTGTGGCGTGCCTCGCTGAGCGACAATCCACAACCGTTCATCGAACGTGCCCGTGAATGCCTGCAAAACCGCGTACGTTTCCCCAACACGCTGGATGAAGTGCAGATGCTGCAAAACCTCGAAAAGAGCGCTTTTGCCCGCTATTTACTCGGCTGTTTCTGGTACAGCAAACGGCGCTATGCCGAAGCGGTTTCCTGCTGGCAGTTTACGCTTGCGCAGGAAGCGGATTTCGCGCCGGTGCACCGTTTACTGGGGATCTATGCCTGGAACAAGCTGCACGATGCGCAGCAGGCGATGCAGTATCTGTCGCAGGCCGTGGCGCTGGAGCCTCACAATGCCCGTTTCTTGTTTGAACTCGACTATCTCAAAAAGCTGATGGCGCAACCCGCTGAGCAGCGTCTGCAGCGGCTGGAAGCCAGCAAAGAGATTGTCTTCCATCGTGACGACCTGACGGTAGAACTGCTCAGTCTGTGGAATGGATTGGGGCGCTACGACGATGCTGCGGCAGTTTTACGTGAGCGCGAGTTCCATCCGTGGGAAGGCGGTGAAGGTAAAGCCACCGGGCAATATTTGCTGAATCAGATGCATCGCGCACTGGCTGCCGTTCAGTCTGGTGACCTGCAAACCGCCATCGCGCAGTTGCAACAAGCGTTGCATTACCCGCAAAACCTTGGAGAGGGGCGTTTACCCGGACAAACGGATAATGACATCTGGTATTTGCTGGGGCATTGCGCGCAACTGCAGGGGCATTTCGAGGAATCCCAGCGCTACTTCTCCCGCGCGACGCGCGGGGGTAGCTCACTGGATGCCGGACGTTACTACAACGACCAGCCTGTGGACTATCTCTTCTGGCAGGGGATGGCGCAGAGAAAACTTGGCGATAACGCAGAGGCGGACGCGCTGTTCAATAGCTTCCTGCAATGGGTAGAGTCGCATCGCGACAACGTCCCGGATGTCGATTTCTTTGCCGTCTCGCTACCCGATCTGGTGGTGCTGGATACCTCAGCACAAGCAAAACACCAGCAACACTGCCTGTTTATCAATGCGCTCGGGCATCTGGGGTTGGGAAATAGTGCCGCTTGTCAGCGCGAACTTGACGCACTCCTGCAACGCAATCCGGCGCATGACAAGGCATTGCTGCTGCGTCACGCCATTAACGTAAGGCTTTTCCAGTAACACCCGAAACGGGTGGGGCCAACCTCACCCGAAACCTACTGTCCCCTGCGTTTCCCTGAAAGAGGAATCATAATGAATAACGCGCAGACACATTTAAAGATTGGTTACGTCTGGACTATCTGCCTGGTTGCGGCCTGCGGTGGTTTACTGTTTGGCTATGACTGGGTGGTGATCGGCGGGGCAAAACCCTTCTATGAAGCTTATTTCTCGATTACCGATCCGGCGCAATCGGGCTGGGCGATGAGTTCGGCTTTGGTCGGTTGTATCTTTGGCGCGTTGATTTCAGGTTGGTGCGCCGATAAGTTTGGCCGAAAGATGCCGCTAATTCTCTCGGCGATCCTCTTTAGCGCCTCCGCCTGGGGAACCGCCGTCGCCAGTAATTTCGACATGTTTATTGTTTACCGCATCGTTGGCGGCGTGGGGATCGGTCTGGCGTCCGCACTAAGCCCGCTGTATATCGCCGAGGTTAGCCCGGCTGAAAAACGTGGTCGCTTCGTTGCCGTTAACCAGCTCACCATCGTCATTGGCGTACTGGCGGCGCAGCTTATCAACCTGATGATTGCCGAACCTGTTGCTACAGGCGCTACGCAGCAAGCAATTGTTGAAAGTTGGAACGGTCAGACGGGCTGGCGCTGGATGTTTGGCGCAGAATTAGTGCCCGCGGTAATTTTCCTGGTGCTGATGTTCTTTGTTCCTGAATCGCCGCGCTGGCTGGTGAAAGCGGGCAAAGTCGATCGTGCGCGTGCCATGCTCCAGCGCATTGGTTCGGCGCAATATGCCGGGCAAACGCTGAAAGAGATTGAACATACGCTGCAAAAAGATAATCACAAGGTCGCGTGGTCAACGCTGTTACATCCGCAGATCAAACCGATCGTGATTATTGGCATGGTGCTGGCAGTGTTCCAGCAGTGGTGTGGGATCAACGTTATTTTCAACTATGCGCAGGAGATCTTCGCCTCTGCCGGATTTGATATTAACGGTACGTTAAAATCGATCGTGGCGACAGGGATCATCAACCTGGTCTTTACCCTGGCCGCTCTGCCGTTAGTGGACAAAATTGGTCGTCGTAAACTGATGTTGTTCGGTGCGTCAGGATTAACGGTTATCTATATACTGATTGCCGGGGCGTACGGGTTGGGCATTATGGGCTGGCCGGTTCTGGTTTTGGTGCTGGCGGCGATCGCTATTTATGCCCTGACGCTGGCCCCGGTGACCTGGGTGCTGCTGTCTGAAATTTTCCCTAACCGCGTCCGTGGGCTGGCAATGTCGTTGGGTACGCTGGCGCTGTGGATTGCCTGCTTCCTGCTGACCTATACCTTCCCGCTGCTCAATGCGAGTCTGGGCGCGTCGGGAAGCTTCCTGCTGTACGGTGTGATTTGTGCGATGGGCTTTATCTATGTTCTGCGTAATGTACCGGAAACCAAAGGCGTGACGCTGGAAGCGCTGGAAGAACAGCTGGCGGCGCGGCATACGAAGGTTGGCGCATCAACCCAACAACGAAGCGCCCGCTAATGGAGAGGCTTCTGACGCTACAAAACGCACATCTGCAGATGTGCGTAGACTCGCAGGGTGGTTCGCTATTAAGTCTGGTTTCGTTACAACATCAACAGGCAATTTTACGCGAAGGTCATGGTCAGCAGCCCGGTGACTGTGGCCTGTTCCCGATGCTGCCGGTCGCGAATCGGGTGGCGGGAAATCGTTTTATGCTGCGCGGTGAAGAGATCGTATTACCTCAACATGGCGCAGACGACACCTTTTTCCTGCACGGTGACGGCTGGCTGCAACGCTGGCAGGTTATCACCGTCACCCAAAGCGGTTGTCTGCTGCAGTTGCGCAGTTGGCATCCCTGCGGTTATGACTATACGGCGCAGCTTTGCTATCAACTGGAAACCTCGAGCCTGCACGCCTCGTTGACGCTCACCCACTGCGGTGAGCGGCCAATGATTTATGGCTGTGGGTTCCATCCGTTTTTCGCCTTTGATAAGCACAGCACGGCGCAGTTTTCCAGCAGCGGCTACTGGCCGGAGGGGGAACAGCATCTGCCGCTGGAATGGCAACGAGATATCCCGTCAGCGGCGGATTTCATGCATGCGCAATACGGTGAGGATAGCTGGCTAAACGTCGGCTATTCAGGCTGGAGTGGGCGGGCCGTTATTCAGCGAGATGTGATGAGAGTCACGATTTTAGCGCAAACTCCGTGGTTGATGCTGTTCAGAATGTCGGGTGAGGAGTTCCTGTGCCTGGAGCCGCAAACGCATCCGGTGAATGCCCACAACATGCAGGGGCAGCCGGGATTGCAGGTTTTAGCGCAGGGAGAACGCTGCCATTTTGCGATGCAAATTTGCGTTGAATAGGGCAAAAATCATGTTATCTGCCTGTTAATGCTCTCTTGCGCCAGCCTGCGTTTGTCGCCAGACTATCGCCTCCAAACGGGAGGGATTCATGGCTTTGCATTCCACGCGCTGGCTGGCGCTCGGTTATTTCACCTACTTCTTTAGCTACGGTATCTTTCTGCCTTTCTGGAGCGTCTGGCTCGAAGGGTTGGGGCTGACGCCGGAAACCATCGGTTTACTGCTCGGAGCGGGGCTGATTGCCCGTTTTCTCGGTAGTTTGCTGATTGCGCCGCGCGTGAGCGATCCCTCCCGGCTGATCTCAGCTTTACGTATTCTGGCTCTGTTGACGCTGGTGTTTGCGCTGGCCTTCTGGGCGGGAACCAACGTGGCATGGCTGATGGTGGTGATGGTCGGCTTCAACCTGTTTTTCTCACCGCTGGTACCGCTGACTGACGCGCTGGCCAACACCTGGCAAAAACAGATAACCATGGACTACGGTCGGGTGCGACTGTGGGGATCCGTGGCCTTTGTGATCGGCTCCGCGCTGACCGGCAAACTGGTGAGCCTGTTCGACTATCGGGTGATCCTGGTCCTGCTATCGCTTGGCGCCGCCTCGATGCTGCTGGGCATGATGATTCGCCCGAGCGTGCAGCCAGCGGGTGAAAACCGTCAGCAGGAGAGCGCTGGATGGCCTGCCTGGCGCGCGCTGATAACTCAAAGCTGGCGTTTTCTTGCCTGCGTGAGTTTGTTGCAAGGCGCGCATGCCGCTTATTACGGTTTTAGCGCCATCTACTGGCAGTCTGCCGGATACTCCGCTTCGGCGGTGGGCTATTTATGGTCATTAGGCGTGGTGGCGGAAGTGATTATTTTCGCGCTCAGCCACAAGCTGTTCCGCCGCTTCAGCGCCCGCGATCTGCTGCTGCTTTCCGCCGTTTGCGGCGTGGCGCGTTGGGGATTGATGGGCTGGAGCACCGATCTGCCGTGGCTTATCGTGGTGCAAATCCTCCATTGTGGAACCTTTACTGTCTGCCACCTGGCGGCAATGCGCTATATCGCGGCACGCCAGGGGAGCGAAGTGATTCGTTTGCAGGCGGTCTATTCCGCGGTGGCGATGGGCGGCAGTATCGCCATCATGACCGTATTCGCGGGTTATTTGTACCAGAATCTGGGCAGCGGCGTGTTCTGGGTGATGGCGCTGGTGGCGCTCCCGGCAATCGTTCTGCGCCCGAAAGTAGTGGCGCAGCCTGCGACGTTATGATTCGAGGATTTTGCGGATCTGCTGCTGCTGATGCGGCGTAAGCGCCAGATCCGCATGAATCAATGGGGGTGAAAACAGCGGCAGCGGCGTAGTGTACGGCGTAATAATCAGCGTTACACCGCGCGGCGAACCCTCTTTTTGAAAGTCCTGCATCGGCATATGTTTTACGTTGAGCGGCAGCA
The DNA here is from genome assembly GCF_030334545.1 of Citrobacter sp. Ce129. NCBI lineage: Bacteria > Pseudomonadati > Pseudomonadota > Gammaproteobacteria > Enterobacterales > Enterobacteriaceae > Citrobacter > Citrobacter sp. Ce129. The sequence goes on along the minus strand of NZ_JAOWDS010000073.1, from coordinate 637,354 downwards.
GCGTCAGTTCGCGCAGCTGTTGCTCTATATGCGCTTCAAGTTGTTCGTTACTACCGGTCAGCAGGATAATCTGCTTTTCGTGCAAATCCTTCTCCTGCATCAGCCAGGCGCCGAAAATAACGGCGACCAGGCCGATCTCTTCTTCTGAAAACTGGACATCGTATTCCGCTTCGAAGCCGTGTATCGCCTCGCGGGTAGTTCGAACTAACCGGGGATAAAGTCGGCTGAACTCCTCCGGCAACGTGTTATCAATGCCGATAGCAAACATGCTGCGGTTAAGTGCCTGAGCAAGATGAATATACAGCTGATCGTTCAGCCCTTGCTCATCGCTGAAGCGCACATTGCCGTATTCGCGAAAACGCAGCACCAGCCGTGCAATAGCAAGGCGCAGGCGGCGATCCTGCTGGTGATTATCGCGAATCGGGTCGGGGATGCGGATCATTGAGAACAACAACGCCATAAACAGCGATTCGCCCAGCGGCGCACTCTGCATGACGTGACGTTGCCAGTGACGGGCAATCTCCTCAGCCAGAGCGTACTCCGCGCAGGATTGCGCCCAGCGCTGCTGGAGCGGATTAAACTCCGGCGTGTTCCCCGCATTATGCTGCAGCAGGCAATATTGTAAATACAGGCGCAGGAACTGGATGTCACGGCACTCAAACGGCTTCTGCAAGCGGCGGGAACACAGATTAATGAGCGCATGCAGATTGGTGTCGTCATACAGCGTACGTGCGATACCTTGTTGTTTTAGCGCCATTTTTAAAGTGGGGGTGAAATGCTGAGCGATAAAAGTTGGGCAGATCCGCAGACCGCGGCGCAGCCACTGCAACAGACACAGACGCTGATTTAGCGGGGTCCCTTCGATCGCATAGCCGCCATTGAGCGCGGTGGTAATGGCGAGTCGATGATAGCGCTGGATTTCAAGCCCTGCGCCAATAATATCTTCCTGAACAGTGGCATCATCCACGCCGTTGAGGCTGCTGAAGGTTTGCGCAGTCGCGATTTGTCCCGGCAGGAAAAGGGTCAGCAGCACCTGGCAACGGCGCTGGGGAACGGAAAGTACAGATGGTGGAGCAAGCGTTGACATCATCTGTAGGGCCTCCCGTGAGTATGTTTGATAAGAATAGCTAAAGTTTGCTCATAGATTTTGAGAATGGAATGCTTTCCACCAGGAATGCTGGGGAGCGTCACAGAATTTTTAACGTGCGGAACAGATAGCGGTAGTGGAACGCAGCGCGTTAATCCGCTTTTTCACTGTTTTATCTTTTGTTTAGATATAAAAAAACCGGCATTTTGCGCAATGGCGTTATGTTAACGCTTGAGGATCAACATAGGTTGGCGGAGCATAATGAATATGCTTTTTTAGAGAAAGGTTCCGTTCACCTCATGTTCATCGCTTTTCTGTACACTGAACGCCAGTGAACGTGTTAAGGGTGCTATCGCGCACCCTTAACAATCCCGGCTCCCGGCGGGAAAATTGCCGCTCCGCGGTGCCCTCCGCTTATTCCTCCAGGCTACCGGGCCGGGCGCGATGTAACGTCCCTGTAAAGCGCGCCCTGAGCCAGCATCCATGCTGGCTCTCCCGGCCTTACGGAAACACGTCGGCAATTTTCAGCCGGACCAGCCACGCCTGACCATCTGTATTTTTATTTGAACATGTTTGAACAGCAAAAAGGATATAGCTGAAAGTCAGAGCGCTGAGGTGAACGGAACCCTGAGCCGGAATTACATGTTCTCCATCACGCTTGCCCACGGCTCAACGTTAATCCCACATCGCCGCCGGGATGCACAGCCAGTAATGTCTCCTTTGAGTAACCGCTTTCGCTCATCAGGCAGGCGCAGGCGGCGTCAAAGATAGCCAGCACCAGTAAAATTGAGGTGGTGGCTAACATGTTCAGCGGGTCGGCCTCACGCTGGACGCCGGTGGAAATCACCAGCCTCGACGCGTTGGCAATGGCTGAATCGGCGTTTTCAGTCACGCTCAGGATTGGCACATTTCTCGCTGCCAGCCCGGGCAGCAGCCGGGTGAGTTCGTCTGAATTACCCCCGCGCGACAGCATAATGACCAGGTCGTCGGCGCGTAAAAAACCGAGATCGCCATGCGCCGCGTCCGTCGCGTTGAGGTAAATCGCGGGACGTTCCACGCACGCAAGCATATGCGCGACTTTACGTGCCGCAATGCCGGAGGTACCGACGCCAGTGACGACGATTTTGCCCCGGCAACCGCGCAACTCCGCCATCAGCGACTGCCAGACTGGTTCAGTCAGATGCTGCCCCAGACCCGCCAGGGCATCGCTATAGAGCTGAAATACGCCGGTGGCCTGGGACCAGGAGTTACTCATGCGTCCTCCTGCATCAACTGGCGGTATTTCATATGATCCTGATACATCTCGTGGAATACCCGATATTTGCGATCGTAGTACTGCTTAATGCGATTAGTCTGCGGGGTAACCGTTTTACCAATCCGGCTCATCGCTGACATCGCTTCCGGGAAGGTATCGAATACGCCCGCGGCGATAGTTCCCATCATGGCTCCACCCAGCAGCATGGCTTCGCTCTCTTCAGGCAGCAGCATCGCGCAGCCGGTGGCGTTGGCATGTTCCTGAACGAAGATCGGGTTTTTCGTCCCGCCGCCGCTGGCCATAATCGTATCGATGGTGTAGCCGCTTTGATTCATCGTTTCAATGATATGACGGGTTCCGAGCGCAATAGCCTGGATGGTCGCAAGATACTGTAGGGCCATATCCTCCGGCGTACGCGACAGCTTCAGTCCGGTGATTGCTCCCGTGAGCGTTGGGTTGGCGCGCGGTGAACGGTTGCCGTGGAAATAGGGCAGGATGTGCATGTCGCGGGTTAGAAATGCGATATCTTCCGGCTCACCGGCCATTTTACGCAGCAGTACATTCAGCACTTCATAAATGGTCTGCCCCTGAGACTTAGCTTGCGCCAGCAAAGTTTCGTAGCAAGGATGCGACTGTATAACGTGGTCGATTAACGCCCCGGTAGCCGACTGCCCGCCTTCGTTGAGCCAGTATTCCGGCAGCACCGCTGAGTAGTAAGGACCCCAGACGCCGCCGATAAAACGCGGCTCTTTGGAAATCGCCATGTGTCCGGTGGAAGTGCCGCCAATCAGCGCGACACGACGGTCAAAATCCGCCACCTCGCCGGAAACGCCGCTTGCCCCGAGCGTGCCGAGCGTACCGGCGTGGGCATCGATGATCGAAACGCTGACTGCGGTCCCCGGAATCAGCCCCATTTCGCTGGCGGCGCGTGCTGACAGCCCGTGACCGAGCGGTTCGCCCATGGTTTTCACGTAGCGACCAATTTTGGCCGCATCGTGCTCCAGCAGATCTTCCAGACCAATCTGGCGGAAATAGCTGGCATCCCATTTGTCTTCATGGCCCATATAGGTCCATTTACACACCGTCGAGCACAGTGAACGCGTGTCATCACCCGTTGCGCGCCAGGTCAGGAAATCGGGCAGGTCAAAATAGTAGCCCGCATTAGCCCAGGTATTGGGCATATGCTGCTTCAGCCACAGCAGCTTGGGCGTTTGCATTTCTGGGGAGATAATACCGCCAACGTAGTCCAGCACCCGATGATGCATGGCGTTGATGCGTTCGGCCTGGGTAATGGCGCGGTGATCCATCCACACTATGATGTTCTGTTCGCTGCGCCCGGACGGACTGATGGTCAGCGGCTTGCCTTCTTTATCCAGCACCACCAGTGAACAGGTCGCGTCAAAGCCCAGACCTTTCACCTGGATTGGATTGATATCCGACTGGTTAATCGCATCGCGAACCGCGTTACACACCGCCTGCCAGATGTTATCGGAAGACTGCTCAACAAAATCGGCCTGCGGACGGTAAATCTCGATGGCCCGACTGGCCTGACCGACCATTCTGCCGTTGAGATCAAACACGCCAGCACGGGCGCTTCCGGTTCCGACATCCACACCAATAAAGTAACTTGCCATAATTTTTTCTCCTGAAATCAGGCTTTACGATTCTGTAATGCGATAAAGAGGATCAGCACCGCGCCCCACAGCGCCATCGTCAGATAGCTGCTGACCCCCAGCAAGTTAAGGCCGCTTTCCAGCATTTGCAGCACAATCAGCGCCAGCACCAGGCCGACAATGCGCCCGAAGCCGCCATCCGGATTGATTCCGCCGAGCACGGAAGCGAGGATGGTGACCAGCAGGTAGGATTCCCCGTATCCGGCTTTTGCCGAGTTGAATTTTGCCATCATCAGAATGGCGGCGACCCAGCCGAGCAGGGCGGAAATCACGTACACGGAAATTTGTACCCGTACGGTATTTACGCCGCTGTAGCGGGTTGCCTGTTCATTGGAACCGACGAGATACAGGCTGCGTCCAAGCGTGGTGTGCTCCAGCAGTACCCACAGCAGGATTGCCACCAGGAAAAAGAGCAGTAGCGCCACCGGAATACCGGCAATCGTGGCGTTACCAAGATATTGAATGGCGGTCGGGAAGCCGGAAATCACCGTCCCGTTGGAAAGCAGAATATTCAGCCCGGAGATAAGCGTCATCGTGCCGAGCGTGGCGAGAATAGGCGAGACCCCGACCCAGGCAATCAGCGCGCCGTTGAGCGTGCCGATAGCCACCGCCACGGCTGCGCCTGCCAAAAGCGCCAGCACCAGAAACAGCGGGTTATCTGGATGGGTGACGATTATCGCCGCCATCACCAGCGAGCAGGCATTTGCCCCGGCAATAATCGACAGGTTAATGCCGCCGGTCAGCATAGTCATGCCCATCCCGAGGGCCAGCATGCCGAGGATTGGCAGTTGCGAGCCAATCGACTGGAAGTTAGCGACGCTGAAAAAACGGCTGCCGAGCAGGGCCGAGAAGACTAAAGCGACGACCACTATAATGACGCATTGCAGACGAATGATGGCATCACCGGGTAAAAATCTGGCGATTGTTTTCATCTCAAAGCTCCCTTGCCAGTTTGCGTTTTTCGTTCCAGGCCGTGGCGCTAATGCTGACCAGGATAATGGCGCCGCTAAACACGGTGTGCCAGTAAGAAGAGACGCTGAGCAGCGTCAGCCCATTTTGTAAGAAGGCCAGCAGAACCACGCCGAGCAGGGTTCCGGTCAACGTACCGCGTCCGCCACTCATGCTGGTTCCACCGAGCACTACCGCCGCCAGCACCGTCAGCTCAAAGCCGAGCAGCGAATTGGGTGCAACTGACTGGGTAATTTGCGCCTGAACCACGGCGGCAACGCCTGCCAGAATGCCCATGTAGCCATAGACGTAGAAATGCAACTTCAGCAGATTCAGCCCCAGGCGCGAGGCCGCGTCGCGGTTGCCGCCCATGGCGTAAACCTGACGGCCAAGTCGGGTATAGTTCATTAGCACGGCAGTAAAGATGATCACCGCAGCCAGGCACAGCAGGGGCAGGGTCAGACCGTAGTCGTAGCCATCCGCCGCGGTGAACGAGAACCAGTTAATGCCGTTCATAAACCAGTCAGGGAAGCCGTACAGCCAGGTACCTTTAGTGGCGTATACCAGCAGACCGTAGTAGACGTTCAGCGTGGCGATGGTAATGATGATTGCCGGAACGCGCAGCCAGTAGACCAGGAAGCCGTTAATCAGTCCAAGCAGCAGACCTACCGCAATGGCGATGATTAACGCCAGCGCGAAGTTGCCGCCGTGGCCGATAACCCAACTGGCCATTGCATATTGGGCTATCGCGGTCATCGCCGGAAATGAGATGTCGATCCCGCCGGAAATCAACACCACAAACAGCCCACAGGCAAGGATGCCGAGAATCGCGTAGCTGGTGGCCACATCCGTCAGATTCCCCAAGGACAAGAACTCATCGGTGCTGATACTCAGCCCAACGGCCAGGGCTACGACCAGCAGGCCCAGCCAGAATTCGTGTTGCCCGATTAATCGGGAGAGATGCATCTTATTCATTGATTACCTCGACCACTTCAGCAATCTCCTCTTCACGGCATTGATGAGGATTAAATTCCGCCACCAGCCTGCCGCGACGCATCACCAGCACGCGGTGGCTGTTGTAATACGCTTCCGGGATTTCATCGCAAATCATCAGCACAGCCATACCTTGTTCCGCCAGATCGCGGGCTATCTGGTAAATTCCCTCTTTGTTGGCGATATCCACGCCTACGGTAGGGGAGTCGAGGATCAGGATGCGGGGATTGGTCGCCACCCATTTGGCAATGGCGATACGCTGGGCATTACCGCCGGAAAGGGTTTTGACCGGCAGGTGCGGATCGGACACTTTGATATTCAGTTCGCGGATCAAGTCGGCGACCAGCTTTTGCGCTTTACGATGATCGAGCAGGCCGCTGCCGGTATGCAGTTGATCAAATACCGTGACGATGGTGTTGTCATAGATCGACTGCTCCATGATCAGCCCCTGTGTCAGACGATCTTCGGAGACATAGCCGATCCCGTGTTTGATGGCGTCATGGTTATTGCGCAGAGTAACCGGCTGGCCGTTAATACGAATCTCGCCGCTTTCCGGGTGGGTCATGCCAAACAGGCTCAGACAAAGCTCGGTGCGCCCGGCTCCCAGCAAACCAACAATGGAGACAATCTCGCCGCCGTGCAGCGACAGATTAATGTTTTGGTATTTGCCCCTGCGGCTCAGATTGCGCAGCTCCAGCAGAGGTTCTTGCTCAATTGTGGGCCTTTGTGGCAGTGGACTGTAGTGAAAGCGTTGTCCGGTCATCAGGAAGGCCAGCTCGTGGCTGTCGAGTTCGCTGGCAGGGTAAGTGCCTACCAGTTTGCCGTCGCGCATCACGCTGATGCGGTCTGCCACTTCCATCACCTCATCCAGACGATGGCTGACAAACACGACGCAAATTCCGGCAGCTTTCAGTTCGTTAACAACCCGCAGCAGGCCATTAACCTCCTGACGGGTTAGCGAGGCGGTGGGCTCGTCCATAATCACCAGACGCGCATCGGCGGCAATCGCCCGGCAAATGGCGACCAGCTGGCGGTCAGCAATCGAGAGTTTTTCAACTTTTTTATCGGGATCAATGTTCACCCCGATACGCTTCATGGCTGCCAGTGCCTGCTGTTTCATGGCGCCACGACGTACCCAGATATCGCCCCCGGGCAGATAGCGGTTGACGGCGATATTTTCCGCGACGCTAAAGTTGGGAAACAACGACAGGTCCTGATAAATAACCTGAATTCCATAATGGGAGGAGAGCTGCGGCGTCAGGTGATGGAACAATTTGCCGTCGAGTAAAATCTGCGCGCCTTTTTCCGGATGATAAACCCCGGAGATCACTTTAATAATGGTGCTTTTACCACAGCCGTTTTGACCCGCCAGACAGTGAACTTCGCCTTTTCTCAGCGTCAGATTCACGTTATCCAGCGCCAGCACGCCCGGGAATTGTTTGCTGATATTCTCAAGAGTGATAAATGCGGTGGTGTCTGTCATGGACAATACCCCTGCGAGCGTCCAGGTGGACGCTGAGTGTTAATTTGGTTGATAGCGCCGACCAGACGGCCGGCGTTAAGGTTCCCTGGTGTCGGCTAAAGCCTTAGAAACCAAGTGATTGTGCGTTGTCTTTGGTGACTTCGAGGATCTTGTTAAAGCGGATCACTTTCTTCTCCGTGTCGATATCGGCTTTCCCTAAACCATCAATACTCAGATCGGCGTTCACTGCTTTACCCTGTAACAGCTGATCGGCAACCGTTACCAGCGCGTAGCCCGCATCTTTTGGATCCCACAGCAGCGCTTTTTTGATATCACCACGCATCAGGTAAGGCGCAGCCTGTGCTGGCATAGCGATCCCGACGACGGCGATTTTATCTTTGGCGCGTTTTTTCTGCACAGCCTGACCCGCGCCGATTGGACCCAGCGAACCGAAGCCGATAATGCCTTTCATCTGCGGATAGGTTTTCATCAGGTCCAGCGTCGTGGCGTAGGATTTATCGATGCTTTCCGCGACCGGCAGACGTGAAGTGACCTCGAACATTTCCGGATATTTTTCTTTCTGGTACTTAATTGCATAATCCGCCCACGCGTTATGCAGCGGCACCGTCAGCGAACCGACATAGATAGCGTACCCGCCCTTACCACCCATGTTTTTCGCTAACTCATCGACGTTGGCCTGGGCGTATTTTTCACTGTCGATGGTTTCGATATCCCACTGGCCAATTTGCTCATCCGGGGATTCGTGCGTCAGCACCACGATGCCTTTATCGCGTGCTTTTTTTAGTACCGGCTCAAGAACCTTGGCATCATTCGGTACCACGATGATCGCATTGACGTTTTTGGCGATCAGATCCTCAATGACTTTCACCTGTTGCGCTGGATCCGGCGTGGAAGGCCCGGTCTGATAAGCATTCACATCCAGTTTTTTTGCTGCTTCATTAACGCCGGTTTCCATCCGGTTAAACCACGGAATCCCGGTGACCTTGGCAACCACAGCAATTTCATATTTTTCCGCCGCAAAGGACGTGCCGGACAACATGCATGCAGAAACCAGGGTTGCACTGAGTAATGCGAGTTTGAATTTCATAGTTGTACCTTTCGTAGGGGGCAGGACATGTCACGCCGTGAAGTTAACAACGAATGGAAGAGGGAATGAATCATGAGTTTCCTGAATGTGATCCATGCCCATTATTGTTAATATTTGGAAATTAAATGGTTAAATTTGAGTTAATTTTGTATGGTTTTACATTCAGTTATTCAAATTTGGTGTTAACAAAATATTAAAATGAAACTATAAATTAACATTTTATTATCATTTAACTTAAGTCGTGACCCCGATAAGGTAGTTGGACGGGATTTGTCGAAGAAGAAATTATCGAAATTGAGAACTGAATCGATACCGGAAAAGGGGACTCAACATTTTTTCGTTCAATGGTATCCTCAACACTCTTTCGCCAAACCCAGCTTCATTATTTGTGGCGGTGTCGATTTTTTCCGTGGAGAACTCATGCAAGGCGTTAAACGTATCATTGTCACGTTGTTTCTCGCTCTCCTGTCCTTTGGCGCAGGCGCGCATCCCCACAGCTTTATCCATCTGAAAACCGAGATAGTGAGCGCGAATGATCGGTTCGTCGCGCTTAAAATGCGCTGGACGATGGATGAAATTACCTCGGCGGATCTGCTTTATGATGCGGGGAATGCCAAACCTGGTGATGAGATCTGGAAAAAACTGGCGGCGGAAGTGATGGCCAACGTTCTCGGTCAGCACTATTTCACCGAAGTGTGGCACGACGGGCAAAAGGTAAAGTTTAAAAACAGGCCGACGGAATATGGTATGGAGCGTGAGGAACACCAGGCGGTGCTGACGTTCGTTCTGCCGTTGGCTGAAGCTCAGCCGCTGAGTGGACAAAAATATACCATTTCAACCTTCGACCCGACCTACTACGTTGATATGAGTTATGACAAAGACAGCGACGCCAGGCTGGGACATGTCATAAGCCAGAAATGCCGTATTTCAGTACATACGCCGACGCCGAATGAACAAACGCTGAGCTTTGCGCAGTCGCTGGATAAAGAAGATGCACCGCCGGAGGATATGGAGTTGGGTAAACAGTTTGCACAGACGGTAACGCTGCAATGTCAGTAGTTTCTCAACAACGTGCAGCCAGACGTCGCTGGCTCATGCTATGGCCGCTGGCGGTGTTTTTACTGCTGGCAGCAGGCGGCGTGCTGTGGCTATGGCAGACCTGGCCGCAGGTGATGATGCAAAGTATCGTCTGGCAGCGCGACGTTAATCAGCAGATGAGCGGTTTGCTCAAAGCGGTTGCCGCCAGGCCGGCCCAGGCTGGGGGATCGCTGCTGCTGTTTAGTTTTCTCTACGGCGTCCTGCATGCGCTGGGGCCGGGGCATGGAAAAGTCGTTATTACCACCTGGCTTGCAACGCATCCCTCGAAACTCAAATCAAGTATCGGCCTGACGCTGGCCTCGTCTTTATTACAAGGACTGGTCGCTATTGGTCTGGTCGTTATCGTGCTCACCGTCTTGCAGTTGCCTGCGCGACAGTTACATATGAGTAGTTTCTGGCTGGAGAAAGGGAGTTATGCGCTGGTTGGCGTGTTGGGCGTTTTATTGTGCGTCCGTGCGCTGAAGAAATTGCGCCAGCTGCTGCGTCGCCCGAAATTCACCGCCTTCACGCCGCATCATGTGCATCACGAAGGTTGCGGCTGTGGACATCAGCACTTGCCCGATCCTGAACAGCTGCAAAGCGGTGATGACTGGCGCGCCCGGCTGATGATCGTTTTATCAATGGGAATGCGTCCATGCTCGGGGGCAATCATGGTCTTACTGTTTAGTAAAGTGGTTGGCGTTTTTAGCTGGGGCATGGCGTCGGCGCTGGCGATGGCGGCAGGAACCTCTTTGACGATTACGTCACTGGCTCTGCTGGTGCACAGTTTCCGCTCGCTGGCGGTAAGACTTAGCGGGCATAAAGCGCCTGTGCTATGGCGACAGATTGGCTGGACGACGCTGGCGTTAGCCGGTGGTGCGGTGCTGATTGCTGCTGCGGTAGTGATGTGGATGAGCGCGGTGCCGGTGGGGCGGGGGATAAGACCGTTTTAGGTTAGAGAGCGGTATGGTATGAATTATTGGCCGGATAAGACGCGAGAGCGTCGTATCCGGCACCACAGCAGATTAACGCTTCAGCGCGTCGCTCAGTTCGTCACGCATGTTCGCCAGCATGGCTTTCACTACGCGCGGGTTGCCTGCAACGATGTTACCGGTCGCCAGGTAGTTATGACCGCCGGTGAAGTCGCAAACCAGTGCGCCAGCTTCACGAGCAATCAGCTCGCCTGCGGCGAAATCCCATGGTTTCAGGCCGATTTCGAAGTAACCGTCAACGCGCGCAGCGGCAACGTAAGCCAGATCCAGCGCAGCAGAACCCGTGCGGCGGAAGTCAGCGCACTCGGTGAACATCTTGCCAAGAATTTTCATGTAAGAAGCGGCGTGCTGTTTCGCTTTGAACGGGAAACCGGTAGCGATGATGGTGCCGTCCAGATCGCGGGCGGTGCTGCCACGCAGACGGTAGCCGTTTAGCTGTGCGCCCTGGCCGCGAGTTGCGGTGAACAGTTCGTTACGCATTGGATCGTAAACAACGGCGACTTCAGTACGGCCTTTAATGCGTACTGCGATGGAAACCGCGAAGTGCGGCAGACGTTTTACGAAGTTGGTGGTGCCATCCAGTGGATCGATAACCCATTGAACATCCTGATCTTCACCAGCGTGCTCACCGCTTTCTTCGGTGATGATGGTGTGCTGAGGGTAAGATTTGCGAATCGTTTCGATAATAATCGCTTCAGCGGCTTTATCGACGTTAGTCACGAAATCATTGCTGCCTTTCTGGCTGGTTTCTACTGAGTCTGGTGTTTCGTAGTGTTTGGCAATTACATTACCCGCCTTGCGCGCTGCGCGCACGGCGATGGTCAGCATCGGATGCATCGGTCTCTCTCACTGGATGTTAAAGAACGGGAAAACGGCGCAGAGTATAGCAGCGAGTTCGGAATATGTCTTCGTTTTATGATAATATGCCCGAATAATCTTTAGCTGAAGAAATACAATGCTGCAAAATATTCGAATCGTGCTGGTGGAAACCTCTCACACTGGCAACATGGGCTCTGTGGCCCGCGCAATGAAAACCATGGGTTTAACCAATCTATGGTTGGTAAATCCACTGGTTAAACCGGACTCCCAGGCCATCGCCCTGGCGGCAGGCGCCAGTGATGTGATCGGCAGCGCGCAGATCGTCGATACTCTCGATGAAGCGCTGGCGGGTTGCAGTCTGGTTGTAGGCACCAGTGCGCGCTCGCGTACGCTGCCGTGGCCGATGCTGGATCCGCGTGAATGCGGTTTAAAAAGCGTCTCTGAAGCAACGAATTCGCCGGTGGCGCTGGTGTTTGGCCGTGAACGCGTTGGCCTGACCAACGAAGAGCTGCAGAAGTGCCATTATCATGTCGCCATTGCCGCGAACCCGGAATACAGTTCGCTCAACCTGGCGATGGCGGTGCAGGTCATCTCTTATGAAGTGCGCATGGCCTGGCTGGCAACGCAGGAAAGCGACAAGACCGCAGATTACGAAGAAGCAGAGTATCCGCTGGTTGATGATTTAGAGCGTTTTTACGGTCATCTGGAACAAACGCTGTTGTCGACCGGGTTTATCCGCGAAGGGCACCCGGGGCAGGTGATGAACAAACTGCGTCGTCTGTTCACGCGCGCGCGACCTGAGAGCCAGGAGCTGAACATCCTGCGTGGGATTTTAGCTTCAATCGAGCAGCAGAATAAATGCAAGTAACTGTACTAATGCCGCACGGAACGTCAAATACCTGACTAAATTAGTCAAGTAAATAGTTGACTGATTTAGTCGGGAATGTCAGACTTGCCCCTGCTATGCAATACCCCCATTTTACAATAAAAAACCCCGGGCAGGGGCGAGTTTGAGGCTAAGTAAGACATGAGACTGACATCAAAAGGGCGTTATGCCGTGACCGCAATGTTGGACGTTGCGCTCAACTCCGAAACGGGCCCGGTACCGTTGGCTGATATTTCTGAACGTCAGGGAATTTCCCTGTCATATCTGGAGCAGCTGTTTTCCCGTTTGCGTAAAAACGGTCTGGTTTCCAGCGTACGTGGACCAGGCGGCGGGTACTTGCTGGGTAAAGATGCCGGCAGCATCGCAGTAGGTGAAGTGATTAGCGCTGTTGACGAGTCTGTAGATGCGACCCGTTGCCAGGGCAAAGGCGGTTGTCAGGGCGGCGATAAGTGCCTGACCCACGCGCTGTGGCGCGATCTGAGCGATCGTCTGACCGGTTTCCTCAACAACATTACGTTGGGCGAGCTGGTTAATAATCAGGAAGTCCTGGATGTGTCTGGTCGCCAGCACACGCATGACGCTCCGCGCACTAATCGTGCTCAAGACGCGATCGACGTTAAGTTACGCGCATAATTTGCCCGTTATATTTCGTGCCGCAACTGCGTTGGCCGCACTTGCTCGCCTTGCTGCAACACGAACTATTTAGGGCAAAGATAATAAGATATTAGAATCAGGCCGGGGTGTTCGACGCCCCGTTAACTCGGTCGTACATCCAGCCGGTTGCCTGATTCCTTGCATTGAAGCGATGTACGGAGTTTATAGAGCAATGAAATTACCGATCTATCTCGACTACTCCGCAACCACGCCGGTGGACCCGCGTGTTGCCGAGAAAATGATGCAGTGTCTGACCCTGGACGGAAACTTTGGTAACCCAGCGTCTCGTTCACACCGTTTCGGCTGGCAGGCTGAAGAGGCGGTAGATATCGCCCGTAACCAGATTGCCGACCTCGTGGGCGCTGACCCGCGTGAAATCGTCTTTACTTCCGGTGCGACTGAATCCGATAACCTGGCGATTAAAGGTGCAGCCAACTTTTATCAGAAAAAAGGCAAGCACATCATCACCAGCAAAACCGAGCACAAAGCTGTGCTGGATACCTGTCGTCAGCTGGAGCGCGAAGGGTTCGAAGTCACCTACCTCGCCCCGCAGCGTAACGGTATTATTGACCTGAAAGAACTTGAAGCGGCAATGCGTGACGACACTATCCTCGTGTCCATCATGCACGTGAACAACGAAATCGGCGTGGTGCAGGATATCGCGACTATCGGCGAAATGTGCCGTGCTCGCGGCATTATCTATCACGTTGATGCAACCCAGAGCGTGGGCAAACTGCCTATCGATCTGAGCCAACTGAAAGTTGACCTGATGTCTTTCTCCGGCCACAAAATCTATGGTCCGAAAGGTATCGGCGCGCTGTACGTTCGTCGTAAACCGCGTATTCGTATTGAAGCGCAGATGCACGGCGGCGGTCACGAGCGCGGCATGCGTTCCGGTACGCTGCCTGTGCACCAGATCGTCGGTATGGGTGAAGCTTACCGTATCGCTAAAGAAGAGATGGAAACCGAGATGGCGCGCCTGCGCAGTCTGCGTAACCGTCTGTGGAACGGCGTGAAAGATATGGAAGAGGTGTACCTCAATGGTGACCTCGAGCAGGGCGCACCGAACATTCTCAACGTCAGCTTCAACTTTGTTGAAGGCGAGTCGCTGATTATGGCGCTGAAAGACCTGGCTGTATCCTCCGGTTCTGCATGTACTTCTGCAAGCCTGGAGCCATCCTACGTGCTGCGCGCGCTGGGGATGACCGACGAGCTGGCACACAGCTCAATTCGTTTCTCTTTAGGTCGTTTCACTACCGAAGAAGAGATTGACTACGCCATCAATCTGGTTCGCAACTCCATCGGCCGCCTGCGCGACCTTTCTCCGCTGTGGGAAATGTTCAAACAGGGCGTGGATCTGAACAGCATTGAATGGTCACATCACTAATCGGTACCGATAAGGAGAATTCATCATGGCTTACAGCGAAAAAGTAATCGATCATTACGAGAATCCACGTAACGTGGGTTCTTTTGACAACAGCGACGAGAACGTGGGCAGCGGCATGGTGGGTGCACCGGCCTGTGGCGACGTGATGAAGTTGCAGATCAAAGTCAACAATGAGGGTATCATTGAAGACGCGCGTTTCAAGACTTACGGCTGCGGTTCCGCTATTGCCTCCAGCTCTCTGGTTACCGAATGGGTAAAAGGGAAATCTCTGGATGAAGCACAGGCGATTAAAAACACCGATATTGCCGACGAACTTGAACTGCCACCGGTGAAAATTCACTGCTCTATTCTGGCTGAAGACGCGATTAAAGCCGCGATTGCGGATTACAAAAGCAAACGTGAAGCAAAATAATTAAGAGTTGAGGTTTTATTATGTCGATTACCTTAAGCGACAGTGCAGCAGCGCGTGTAAATACCTTCCTGGCAAACCGCGGTAAAGGGTTTGGTCTGCGTCTGGGCGTGAGAACCTCCGGCTGCTCAGGTATGGCTTATGTACTGGAATTTGTTGACGAGCCGGCGGCTGAAGATACCGTGTTTGAAGACAAAGGCGTAAAAGTCGTGATCGACGGTAAGAGCCTGCAATTCCTCGACGGTACGCAGTTAGACTTCGTCAAAGAAGGTCTTAACGAAGGGTTTAAGTTCACTAACCCGAACGTGAAAGACGAATGTGGATGCGGCGAAAGCTTCCACGTGTAACGCGCTTACTGATAACCCCACCGTGGTCGCCTGCGCGTGGGGTTTGTTTTACCTGACTCTCTGGTTTTGCCTCATCGAACAACAGAGAATCGATGCCCTGAGAATGTTATGGACTACTTCACCCTCTTTGGCTTGCCGGCCCGTTATCAGCTCGATACTCAGGCGCTGAGCCTACGTTTTCAGGATCTACAACGTCAGTATCATCCTGATAAATTCGCCAGCGGTTCCCAGGCGGAACAACTTGCTGCGGTATCGCAGTCCGCCACTATCAACCAGGCCTGGCAAACGCTGCGTCATCCTTTGATGCGCGCCGAATACTTATTGTCTTTACACGGCTTTGATATCCGCAACGAGCAGCACACGGTGCGCGATACCGCGTTCCTGATGGAGCAACTGGAGCTGCGTGAAGAGCTGGACGAGATTGAACAGGCAAAAGACAGTCAACGTTTAGATGCGTTTATGCAACGCGTCAGTGAAATGTATAACGTTCGCCATCAACTGATGGTGGAACAGCTGGATAGCGAGACGTGGGACGCCGCGGCAGATACCGTGCGTAAGCTGCGTTTTCTCGATAAACTGCGAAGCAGTGCAGAACAACTCGAAGAAAAACTGCTCGATTTTTAATTTCCGGAAGCGAAAATGGCCTTATTACAAATTAGTGAGCCTGGTCTGAGCGCCGCGCCGCACCAGCGTCGTCTGGCGGTAGGTATCGATTTAGGCACCACCAACTCCCTGGTTGCGACCGTACGCAGCGGCCAGGCCGAAACGCTGGCAGACCATCAAGGTCGCCACCTGTTGCCGTCAGTGGTTCACTATCAGCAGCAGGGCTACTCTGTCGGTTACGATGCCCGCGCCAATGCCGCGCTGGATACGGCAAACACCGTCAGCTCGGTAAAACGCATGATGGGCCGCTCTCTGGCGGATATTCAGGCGCGTTACCCGCATCTGCCTTATACGTTCCAGGCGAGCGAAAACGGTTTGCCGATGATTGAAACCGCAGCCGGTTTGCTTAACCCGGTGCGTGTCTCCGCTGATATTCTGAAAGCATTGGCCGCACGGGCAACCGAAGCGCTGTCTGGCGAGCTGGACGGCGTGGTAATCACCGTTCCGGCTTACTTTGACGATGCGCAGCGTCAGGGAACCAAAGACGCCGCGCGTCTGGCGGGCCTGCACGTATTGCGTTTGTTGAACGAACCGACCGCAGCGGCGATCGCGTATGGCCTCGACTCCGGTCAGGAAGGCGTAATTGCGGTCTACGACCTTGGCGGCGGTACGTTTGATATTTCTATTCTGCGCCTGAGTCGCGGCGTGTTCGAAGTGCTGGCGACCGGCGGTGATTCCGCGCTCGGCGGCGACGATTTTGACCATCTGCTGGCCGATTACATTCGCGAGCAGGCGGGCGTGGCCGATCGCAGCGATAACCGCGTACAGCGCGAACTGCTGGATGCCGCGATTGCAGCGAAAATCGCGCTTAGCGACGCTGATTCTGTAACGGTTAACGTGGCGGGATGGCAGGGTGAAATCACCCGTGAAACCTTTAATGAACTTATTTCCGCACTGGTCAAGCGTACGCTGCTGGCCTGCCGACGCGCGCTGAAAGATGCGGGTGTGGAGCCGCAGGATGTGCTGGAAGTGGTGATGGTCGGTGGTTCAACGCGCGTGCCATTGGTACGTGAACGCGTCGGTGAGTTTTTTGGCCGTACGCCGCTGACCTCTATCGACCCGGACAAAGTGGTCGCTATCGGTGCGGCGATCCAGGCCGATATTCTGGTCGGAAATAAACCGGACAGCGAAATGCTGCTGCTGGACGTTATCCCGCTGTCCCTGGGGCTGGAAACCATGGGCGGACTGGTGGAGAAAGTGATCCCACGTAACACCACTATCCCGGTGGCGCGCGCGCAGGACTTTACCACCTTTAAAGATGGTCAAACCGCGATGTCCATTCACGTGATGCAGGGCGAACGTGAGCTGGTGCAGGACTGCCGTTCACTGGCGCGTTTTGCGCTGCGCGGCATCCCGGCATTGCCGGCAGGCGGCGCGCATATCCGCGTGACCTTCCAGGTAGATGCTGACGGGCTGCTGAGCGTCACCGCTATGGAGAAATCCACCGGCGTTGAGTCCTCAATTCAGGTTAAACCGTCCTACGGTCTGACCGACAGTGAAATCGCCTCCATGATTCAGGATTCGATGAGTTTTGCCGAGCAGGACGTTAAAGCCCGTATGCTGGCAGAACAGAAAGTCGAAGCGGCACGCGTACTGGAAAGTTTATCCGGTGCGCTGAACGCTGATGCCGCGCTGTTAAGCGCCGCAGAACGTCAGGCTATCGACACCGCCGCCGCGCACTTGAGCGAGGTTGCACAGGGTGACGATGTTGACGCGATAGAACAAGCCATTAAAAACGTAGACAAACAAACCCAGGAATTCGCCGCTCGCCGCATGGACAAATCCGTCCGTAGCGCGCTGAAAGGCCATTCCGTGGACGAGGTTTAATATGCCAAAGATTGTTATTTTGCCTCATCAGGATCTCTGTCCCGATGGCGCAGTTCTGGAAGCTGAGACCGGCGAAACCATTCTTGACGTTGCTCTGCGTAACGGTATCGAGATTGAACACGCCTGTGAAAAATCCTGTGCCTGCACAACCTGCCACTGCATCGTACGTGAAGGTTTTGATTCTTTGCCGGAAAGCACGGAAGAAGAAGACGACATGCTGGATAAAGCCTGGGGACTGGAGCCGGAGAGCCGTTTAAGCTGTCAGGCGCGGGTAACCGAGGACGATTTAGTGGTCGAAATCCCACGTTACACAATCAATCATGCGCGTGAGCATTAACAGAGGGTAGTATGGGACTGAAGTGGACCGATAGCCGCGAGATCGGCGAGGCGCTGTATGACGCGTTCCCCGACCTCGATCCCAAGACCGTTCGTTTCACCGATCTGCATCAATGGATCTGTGACCTGGAAGAGTTCGATGATGATCCGCAGGCATCGAACGAAAAAATCCTTGAGGCCATTTTGCTGGTCTGGCTGGACGAAGCCGAATAAGTCAACGGGCTGCCCACGGGTGGCCCGTTTTCCTGTATGCGCGAAAATAAGGATAAATAAAATGACAGAAGCCATGAAAATTACGCTTTCCACGCAACCCGCTGACGCCCGCTGGGGGGAAAAGGCGACATACAGCATTAATAATGACGGCATTACCCTGCATCTGAACGGGAAAGATGACCTCGGCCTTATCCAGCGCGCCGCACGTAAAATTGACGGTCTGGGGATTAAACACGTTCAACTGGACGGTGAAGGCTGGGATACCGAACGTAGCTGGGCATTCTGGCAGGGTTACAAAGGACCAAAAGGCACCCGCAAAGTTGAGTGGGCTGCTCTGGACGAAGCACAGCGCAAAGAGCTGGATAACCGTCTGAAGATTATTGACTGGGTGCGCGATACCATTAACGCCCCGGCGGAAGAACTGGGCCCGGAACAACTGGCGCAACGCGCGGTCGACCTGCTGTGTGGCGTGGCTTGTGATAACGTCTCTTACCGGATCACCAAAGGCGAAGATCTGCGTGAGCAGAACTACATGGGACTGCATACCGTGGGTCGTGGCTCCGAACGTCCGCCGGTGCTGCTGGCGCTGGATTACAACCCGACTGGCGACAAGGAAGCCCCGGTTTATGCCTGTCTGGTTGGCAAGGGAATTACCTTTGACTCCGGCGGTTACAGCATCAAGCAAAGCGCATTTATGGACTCAATGAAGTCCGACATGGGCGGTGCGGCAACGGTCACCGGCGCGCTGGCGTTTGCCATCACCCGTGGTCTGAACAAGCGCGTGAAGCTGTATCTGTGCTGCGCGGATAACCTGATCAGCGGCAACGCTTTTAAGCTCGGCGATATTATTCACTATCGCAACGGTAAAAAAGTTGAAGTGATGAATACCGATGCCGAAGGACGCCTGGTGCTGGCCGATGGCCTGATCGACGCCAGCGCGCAGAAACCGGAACTGATCATTGATGCCGCCACGCTGACCGGCGCGGCGAAAACAGCGTTGGGCAACGATTACCACGCGCTGTTTAGCTTTGATGATCAGCTGGCTGCTCGCCTGCTGGCCAGTGCGGCGCAAGAAAACGAACCGTTCTGGCGTCTGCCGCTGGCAGAGTTCCACCGAAGCCAGTTGCCGTCTAACTTTGCTGAACTGAATAACACCGGCAGTGCGGCGTACCCGGCTGGCGCAAGCACCGCGGCGGGCTTCCTGTCCCATTTCGTGGAAAACTACCAGCAGGGCTGGCTGCACATCGACTGCTCTGCGACCTATCGCAAAGCGCCGGTTGAGCAGTGGTCTGCGGGCGCAACCGGTCTGGGTGTGCGCACTATCGCGAATCTGCTGACTGCCTAATTCATGACTGTATTGCCGGATGGCGCTACGCTTATCCGGCCTACATGTATTCATCCAATTTGTGATACTTATGTCCGAATCAAAAAATGAACTAGAAACATTGCTGGAGCAAGCGGCGACAGAGCCTGCGCATCGTCCGGCATTTTTCCGTACTTTACTGGAATCCACCGTCTGGGTACCGGGTACCGCCGCTGAAGGTGAGGCGGTGGTTGAAGACAGCGCCCTCGATCTGCAGCACTGGGAGAAAGAAGACGGCACGACCGTGATCCCGTTCTTCACCTCTCTGGAAGCCCTGCAACAGGCGGTGGAAGATGAACAAGCGTTTGTCGTGATGCCGGTGCGTACGTTGTTTGAAATGACGCTCGGCGAAACGCTGTTTCTCAACGCGAAACTGCCGACCGGCAAAGAATTTATGCCGCGTGAGGTAAGCCTGCTGATGGGGGAAGAGGGTAATCCGCTGAGCACCCAGGAAGTACTCGAAGGCGGTGAATCGCTGATCCTCTCTGAAGTCGCTGAGCCGCCAGCGCAGATGATTGACTCGCTGACCACGCTGTTTAAAACCATCAAGCCGGTAAAACGCGCGTTTCTCTGCTCAATCAAAGAAAGCGCGGAAGCCCAGCCGAATCTGCTGATTGGTATTGAAGCGGAAGGGGATATTGAAGAGATCATCCACGCTGCGGGCAGCGTCGCAACCGATACGTTGCCGGGTGATGAACCCATTGACATCTGCCAGGTGAGGAAAGGCGAGAAGGGCGTCAGCCACTTTATCACTGAGCACATCGCCCCGTTCTATGAGCGCCGATGGGGTGGTTTCCTGCGCGACTTTAAACAGAACCGGATTATCTAAATTGTAGGCCGGATGAGCGAAGCGCTATCCGGCTTTTCCTGCTTTATAATTTCGGTTCTACCGGTAAATCACTCCGCGCTCCCCATTCGCTCCATGCGCCGTCATACAATGCGACGTTAGAAACGCCCAGCGTGGCAAGCGCCAGTACCACGACAGCAGCCGTTACGCCAGAGCCGCAGCTGGCGATAATGGGGCGGTCAAAGCTTACGCCGTGGCTGAAGAAAATAGCATCCAGTTCGTCGGTGGTTTTCAGTTCACCGTCACGAACCAGCTCTGTCCACGGTACGTTAAGCGCACCGGGCACATGACCACGTTTCAGGCCTGGACGCGGCTCGTCAACTTCAGCATTAAAACGCGCAGCCGGACGGGCATCGACGATCTGCGCCGTTTTTTCATGACTGGCCAGCAGCACATCAGTGACGCGCACGACGGCTTCAGGCGTAAATGCCACGTTAAATTCACCTTCAGGTAAATCCTCATCTCCTTCCTGGAGCATTAGCTCATCACGCTGCCAGCCTGCCAGACCGCCCGCCAGAATGGAGACATTCTCGACGCCAAAAGTCCGCAGCATCCACCATGCGCGTGGAGCGGAAAACAGATTTCCGTCATCGTAGACAATCAGATGCTTATCCTGATCAACGCCCAGCTCACGCATAGCTACAGCAAAGGCTTCCGGGCGCGGCATCATATGCGGTAGCGGTGACGTATGGTCGGAAAGCGCTTCAATATCAAAAAAGACTGCGCCAGGAATATGGCCCGCACGATACTCCTCGCCAACATCGCGATCTTCCTGTCCTGGAGGTGCCATCCGGGCATCAAGAATTTGTATTTCCGGGTCGTCAATGTGTTCGGCAAGCCAGTCGGCAGCGACAAAGAAGGCGGTGGTCATAGGCATCTCCATTTTTACCAGGTTTTGGTAAATTGTCGGACGTTTAGTACAAAGCGACAAGTAAAAGAGGCTGATTTGTCAGGCGAATCCACATTAATCACTAAAATTAGGACAACGTTGTACAGTTACTGGCTTCCACAGCCGGAAATCTGACGCATAATAGTTGTTCTACGTAGCTAACGGGCCACTACGGCCAGGGATGAAAAATGAAACATTTACGCGTAGCGGCCTGCATGCTGATGCTGGCACTGGTTGGGTGCGATAATAATAATGAAAAATCACCGACGGCTGCGAAACCTGACTCGCCAGCTTCCCAGACTGCGCCAGTAAAAGACAAGGCCCAATTACAAAAGCTGATGCAGCAAAGCCAGGGCAAGTCGCTGACGCTGCTGGATGCCTCAGAGGTCCAGCTCGACGGTGCGGCAACGCTCGTGTTGACCTTCTCCATTCCCCTCGATCCAGAACAAGATTTTTCCCGCGTCGTGCACGTTGTTGATAAAAAAAGCGGCAAAGTGGATGGTGCCTGGGAGCTGGCGCCAAATCTGAAAGAGCTACGCTTACGCCATCTCGAACCCAACCGGGAACTGGTGGTGACTATTGAGCGTGATTTGTTGGCGCTGAATAAAGCGACGTTCTCTATAGATTATGAAAAAAACATTACCACCCGCGACGTTCAGCCAAGCGTAGGGTTCGCCAGTCGTGGCTCGCTGCTGCCGGGAAAAGTGATTGAAGGGCTGCCGGTTATGGCTCTTAACGTTAACAGCGTGGATGTGAACTTCTTTCGCGTGAAGCCTGAGTCGCTCGGCGCGTTTGTCAGCCAGTGGGAATACCGCAATTCGTTGGCAAACTGGGAGTCCGACAATCTGCTGAAAATGGCTGAACTGGTTTATACCGGACGCTTTGACCTCAATCCGGCGCGTAACACCCGTGAGAAGCTGCTGCTGCCGCTGAGCGATATCAAGCCGTTGCAGCAAGCGGGCGTTTACATCGCTGTGATGAATCAGGCTGGGCAATACAACTACAGCAATGCCGCGACGCTGTTTACGCTCAGCGATATTGGTGTATCGGCGCACCGTTACCACAATCAACTGGATGTCTTTACGCAGAGTCTTGAAAACGGCGCCGCGCAGCAGGGTATTGAGGTCACGTTACTCAACGAAAAAGGGCAGACGCTGGCGCAGGCAACCAGCGACACTCAGGGTCATGTAACGCTTAAGACTGATAAAGACGCGGCCTTATTGTTGGCCCGCAAAGACGGACAAACCACGCTGCTGGATCTGAAGCTTCCGGCGTTGGACCTGGCTGAGTTTGATATTGCCGGTGCGCCGGGATACAGCAAACAGTTCTTTATGTTTGGTCCCCGTGACCTCTATCGGCCTGGCGAGACGGTGATCCTCAACGGATTACTGCGTGACAGCGACGGTAAAACGTTACCCGACCAGCCAGTGAAGCTGGAAGTCGTTAAGCCCGACGGACAGGTCTTACGCTCGGTAGTTAGCCAGCCGGAGAACGGCCTGTACCGCTTTAGCTGGCCGCTGGACAGCAGCGCGCCAACCGGTATGTGGCATATTCGTGCCAATACAGGCGACAACCAGTCGCGGATGTGGGATTTCCACGTTGAAGATTTTATGCCGGAGCGGATGGCGCTCAATCTCACCGCCAGCAAAATGCCGGTAGCGCCAACTGATGAAGTGAAGTTCTCGGTAGTGGGCTACTACCTGTACGGCGCGCCCGCTAACGGCAATGCCCTGCAAGGGCAGCTTTTCCTGCGCCCGCTGCGCGAAGCGGTGCAGGCATTACCAGGGTTCCAGTTTGGTAATATTGCCGAAGAAAACCTTTCCCGCAGTCTCGATGAAGTGCAGTTGACGCTGGATGATCACGGTCGCGGCGAAGTGACCACCAACAGCCAATGGCAGGAGACACATTCTCCGTTACAAGTGATCCTGCAAGCCAGCCTGCTGGAATCAGGTGGCCGTCCGGTAACGCGTCGGGCTGAACAAGCCATCTGGCCTGCGGACACACTGCCGGGTATTCGCCCGCAGTTTGCGGCAAAAGCCGTTTATGATTACCGCACCGATACCACCGTGAATCAGCCTATTGTCGATGAAGACAGCAACGCTGCTTTCGATATTGTGTATGCCGATGCGCAAGGCGATAAAAGAGCGGTGTCCGGCTTGCAGGTGCGTTTGATCCGTGAACGTCGTGATTATTACTGGAACTGGTCTGAAGGCGAGGGCTGGCAATCACAGTTCGATCAAAAGGATCTTGTTGAGGGTGAGCAGACCCTGGATCTTAAAGCGGATGAGACCGGTAAAGTCAGCTTTCCGGTTGAGTGGGGTGCCTATCGTCTGGAAGTCAAAGCCCCGAATGATGCGGTGAGCAGCGTACGCTTCTGGGCGGGTTATAGCTGGCAGGATAACAGCGACGGCAGTGGGGCAGTGCGTCCCGATCGCGTGACCCTGAAACTTGATAAACCCAGCTATCGTCCTGGCGATACCATGAAGCTACACGTTGCCGCTCCCGCTGCTGGCAAAGGTTATGCAATGGTGGAATCCAGCGAAGGCCCGCTGTGGTGGCAAGAAATAGACGTACCGGCGGATGGTCTCGATATCTCCATCCCGGTCGATAAAGCCTGGAATCGCCACGATTTGTATCTCAGTGCGCTGGTGGTTCGTCCTGGCGACAAGTCCCGTTCGGCAACGCCAAAACGGGCGGTCGGCTTACTACATTTACCGTTAGGCGATGAAAACCGTCGTCTGGCGCTGTCCCTGGAAAGCCCGGCGAAAATACGGCCAAATCAGCCGTTGACCGTCAAGATTAAAGCCAGCGTTAAAAATGGCGAGGTGCCAAAACAGGTTAATGTGCTGGTCTCAGCCGTCGACAGCGGGGTGTTGAACATTACCGACTACGCCACGCCGGATCCGTGGCAGGCGTTTTTCGGGCAAAAACGCTATGGTGCAGATATTTATGATATTTACGGCCAGGTGATCGAAGGGCAAGGGCGCCTGGCGGCGCTGCGCTTTGGTGGTGATGGCGATGAATTAAAACGCGGCGGTAAGCCACCGGTCAATCACGTCAATATTGTGGCGCAACAGGCGCTGCCGGTTACGCTTAACGAGCAGGGCGAAGGTACGGTGACGTTACCGATTGGTGATTTCAACGGCGAGCTGCGGGTAATGGCGCAAGCCTGGACGGCGGATGACTTTGGCAGCAGCGAAAGCAAAGTGATTGTCGCCGCGCCGGTGATTGCTGAACTGAACATGCCGCGCTTTCTGGCAGGGGGCGATACCTCGCGTCTGACGCTGGATGTGACCAACCTGACTGACAAACCACAAACGCTGAATATTAAGCTCGCGGCCAGCGGTCTGCTGGAACTCATGGGGCAAGATCCCGCCCCGGTGAATCTGGCGCCAGGCGTACGGACTACGCTGTTTATTCCGGTGCGCGCGCAGGAGGGTTTTGGCGATGGTGAAATTCAGGCAGAAATTAGCGGTCTGACTTTACCGGGTGAAACGCTGCCTGTGCAGCATAAACAGTGGAAGATTGGCGTGCGACCGGCATTCCCGGCGCAAACCGTGAATAACGGCGTCGCACTTCAGCCGGGGGCAACCTGGCAGCTTCCGGTCGAAGAACTGACCAATTTCTCCCCAGCGACGATGCAGGGGCAATTGCTGTTTAGCGGTAAGCCGCCGCTGAATCTGGCGCGCTACATCCGCGAACTGAAAGCCTACCCTTACGGTTGCCTCGAGCAAACGGCGAGCGGGTTGTTCCCTTCTTTATATACCAACGCCGCGCAGCTGAAGGTGTTAGGTATCGCGGGTGATAGCGATGAAAAACGCCGTGCGGCAGTAGAAATTGGTATTTCTCGTTTACTGCAAATGCAGCGTGATAACGGCGGTTTTGCGCTGTGGGATAAAAACGGATCGGAAGAGTACTGGCTGACCGCGTATGTGATGGATTTCCTCGTGCGAGCGAATGAACAGGGCTACAGCGTCCCAGCGGAGGTGATTAACCGGGGTAACGAGCGGCTGCTGCGCTATTTGCAGGATCCGGGCATGATGTCGATTCGCTATACCGACGACGCATCTGCAAGCCGATTTGCCGTACAGGCCTACGCCGCGCTGGTGCTGGCTCGTCAGCAGAAAGCCCCGCTCGGCGCGCTGCGTGAGATCTGGGATCACCGTGCACAGGCCGCTTCCGGTTTACCGCTGTTGCAACTGGGGATCGCGCTGAAAAACATGGGCGATGCCAACCGCAGTGAACAGGCGTTGACCCTGGCGCTGAATACACCACGTCGCGACGCGCAGCAGTGGATGGCGGATTACGGCAGCCAGCTGCGCGACAACGCGCTGATGCTGGCCTTGCTGGAAGAGAACAAACTCAAACCTGACGTGCAGAATACCTTGCTGAACACCTTGTCAGAACAGGCCTTTGGGCAGCGCTGGCTCTCTACTCAGGAAAATAATGCGCTGTTCCTTGCCGCGCGTACGTTACAGGCCTTGCCAGGCACATGGCAGGCGCAAACGTCACTCTCTGAACAACCGTTAGCCGGGGAGAAATCACAGACGCGGAATCTGGATGCCGATGCGTTGTCTACGCTGAGCGTCACCAATACCGGTAATCTGCCACTGTGGCTGCGTCTGGATGTGAGCGGTTACCCGCAAACCTCACCGACGCCTGCCAGCAACGTTTTGCATATTGAGCGTCAAATCCTGGGGCTCGACGGAAACAGCAAATCGCTGGATTCTCTGCGCAGCGGCGAGCTGGTGCTGGTCTGGCTGGAGGTGAAAGCCAGCCAGAATGTACCGGATGCGCTGGTGGTCGATCTACTGCCAGCCGGCCTGGAGCTGGAAAACCAGAATCTGGCCAACGGCAGCGCAAGCCTGCAGGATAGCGGTAGCGAAGTAGCGAATCTGCTCAATCAGATGCAACAAGCGGATATCCAGCACGTTGAATTCCGTGACGATCGCTTTGTTGCCGCGGTGGCGGTCAATGAAGGACAACCGGTTACGCTGGTGTATCTGGCGCGGGCGGTAACGCCGGGGACCTACCAGGTTCCTGTCCCGCAGGTGGAATCAATGTATGTTCCGCAGTGGCGCGCGACCGGTGCGACAGAGGGACTTTTGATTGTCAGACCGTAAATGATGCGCGGGTTGGGTAAACGCGGCTGCTGGCTCTGGGTGGCAGCCGTTGCGCTATTGTTTCTGGCGGCGGTTTGGGCGGCAGATAAAATCTGGCCGCTGCCGCTGCACGAAGTCGATCCGGCACGGGTCGTGGTGGCGCATGATGGTACGCCGCTGTGGCGCTTCGCCGATGCGGACGGTATCTGGCGTTATCCGGTGGCTATTGATGAGGTATCGCCTCGCTACCTTGAGGCGTTAATTAACTACGAAGACCGCTGGTTCTGGAAACATCCCGGTGTCAATCCGTTTTCCGTGCTGCGCGCAGCGTGGCAGGACCTCTCCTCTGGGCGTGTGGTTTCGGGCGGCAGTACGCTCACCATGCAGGTAGCACGATTACTCGATCCCCATCCGCGAACCTTCGGCGGCAAGTTCCGCCAGCTCTGGCGCGCATTGCAGCTGGAATGGCACCTCTCCAAGCGCGACATCCTGACGCTGTATCTTAACCGTGCGCCATTTGGCGGTACGCTGCAGGGCGTGGGGGCGGCAAGCTGGGCCTATCTTGGCAAATCGCCCGCGCAATTGAGTTATTCCGATGCTGCGCTGCTGGCGGTGCTGCCCCAGGCGCCGAGTCGTCTGCGCCCGGACCGTTGGCCGGATCGCGCGCAAGCGGCGCGCAATAAAGTGCTCGAACGTATGGCGACGCAGGGCATTTGGCCAGCCAGACAGGTACAGGAGTCGCGTGAAGAACCGGTCTGGTTGGCGCCCAGACAAATGCCGCAGTTAGCGCCGTTATTCTCGCGCATGATGCTGGGAAAAAGCCGAAGCGATAAAATCGTGACCACCCTTGACGCCGGGTTGCAGCGCCAACTGGAAGAGCTGGCGCAAAACTGGAAGGGGCGCTTACCTGCACGCAGTTCGCTGGCGATGATTGTGGTCGATCACACCGATATGAGCGTGCGTGGCTGGGTGGGGTCGGTAGATATGAATGACGACTCCCGCTTTGGTCATGTGGATATGGTGAATGCGATCCGTTCGCCGGGCTCGGTGCTAAAGCCGTTTGTATATGGTCTGGCGTTGGATGACGGACTCATTCATCCTGCTTCGTTGTTGCAGGATGTACCTCGGCGAACCGGGGACTATCGACCAGGGAATTTTGACAGCGGTTTTCATGGACCGGTGAGTATGAGCGAAGCACTGGTAAGGTCGTTGAATTTACCCGCCGTGCAGGTACTCGAAGCCTATGGCCCGAAGCGTTTTGCCGCATCGTTACGTAACGTTGGCTTACCGCTGTATCTACCCGCAGGGGCAGCGCCGAATCTGTCGCTGATTTTAGGCGGCGCGGGGGCAAGGCTTGGTGATATGGCCGCAGCATACAGCGCCTTTGCTCGCCAGGGAAAAGCGGGAAAACTGCGTCTGCAGCCGGGCGACCCACTGCTTGAACGTCCGTTGATGTCGGCGGGCGCGGCGTGGATTATTCGCCGTATTATGGCCGATGAAGCGCAACCGCTACCGGATAACGCTTTGAGCAGAGTGGTCCCGCTGGCGTGGAAAACGGGCACCAGCTATGGCTATCGCGATGCGTGGGCGATTGGTGTTAACGCTCGTTATGTGATCGGTATCTGGACTGGCAGACCAGACGGAACGCCAGTTGTGGGCCAGTTTGGATTTGCCAGTGCCGTGCCGCTGCTTAATCAGGTCAATAATCTTCTGCTCTCTCGCGGGACAAATCAGCCGGAAGATCCGCGTCCGGTATCCGTTAGCCGTGGCGTGGTGTGCTGGCCTGGTGGGCAATCTCTTGCGCCCGGTGACAGCAACTGTCGACGTCGTCTGGCAACCTGGATACTGGACGGCAGCCAGCCGCCAACGTTGCTATTGCCCGAGCAGGAGGGGGTGAGCGGCATTCGTTTCCCCGTCTGGCTGGACGAAGAAGGCAAACGTGTGGCGGCAGATTGCCCGCAGGCGCGCGAACAAACATTAATCGTCTGGCCTTTACCGCTGGAGCCATGGCTGCCGGAGTCAGAACGCCGTAGGGCGAGATTACCACCGGTTTCTGCCACGTGTCCGCCGCTGGGGCAGGACGATTCGCTGCCGTTGCAGTTGACAGGGGTGCGTGATGGCGCGATTGTGAGGCGTTTACCCGGTTCTGCACAAGCCTCATTGCCGGTACGAACCACCGGCGGGTCAGGTGAGCGCTGGTGGTTTCTCAATGGCGAAAGGCTGGATGAACGCGGACAACATCTTACGCTACGGCTGGCGACGAAAGGGGATTATCAACTGCTGGTGATGGATGACGCCGGGCAGGTGGCGACGGTGAGATTTTCGATGCAGTAGATCAGTTGGTGACTGTTTGTTGCTAAAATTCATCTTATTTTAAAGAAATGTTACCTTCATCAATAGTCAATTGCCGGGATGCTCTTTATAATCCGCGCCAGGTAAACCACAACAAAACATCTTTTTCAGAGGTAATCATGGCTATTGAACGTACTTTTTCCATCATCAAACCAAACGCGGTGGCAAAAAACGTTATTGGCAGCATCTTTGCGCGCTTTGAAGCAGCAGGGTTCAAAATTGTCGGTACTAAAATGCTGCACCTGACCGTTGAGCAGGCGCGCGGCTTCTATGCTGAGCATGACGGCAAGCCATTCTTTGACGGTCTGGTTGAATTCATGACTTCCGGTCCGATCGTTGTTTCTGTTCTGGAAAGCGAAAATGCCGTACAGCGTCACCGCGACCTGCTCGGCGCAACCAACCCGGCAAATGCGCTGGCGGGTACTCTGCGTGCAGACTACGCTGACAGCTTCACCGAGAACGGTACTCACGGTTCTGATTCCGTTGAATCTGCAGCGCGCGAAATCGCCTATTTCTTTGGTGAAGGCGAGGTTTGCCCGCGCACTCGCTGATAAGCTCGTCCTGTAGGCCGGATAAGCGTTTGCGCATCCGGCTCTGCTTTGCCTGATGGCGCCGCTGATGCGTCTTATCAGGCCTACGATCTTCCTTTACATATTATTTTCGCTAATGCTTCGTGCAAACGTGGCATCCCTGCGCCAGACTTTGTACAATGCAACGCCCCGGAAGAGCAGATCGCTTGCCGGGGCGTTTCTTTTTAACCCTCCACGGGCCACAACGTGTAACAACGAGGCCGGAAAAAATTATGTCTGAATTAGTTAACACCTCTGAAGTCGTCATTCCTGCGGTTCCAAATAAAAATGGAAAAATTAACCTGCTGGATCTGAACCGTCAGCAAATGCGCGAATTCTTCAAAGAGATGGGCGAAAAACCGTTTCGTGCCGATCAGGTCATGAAGTGGATGTACCACTATTGCAGCGATAACTTTGATGACATGACTGACATCAATAAGGTGCTGCGTAACAAGCTGAAAGAAGTGGCTGAAATTCGCGCCCCGGAAGTGGTGGAAGAGCAGCGTTCTTCTGACGGTACGATCAAATGGGCCATTGCAGTTGGCGATCAGCGCGTTGAAACGGTGTATATCCCGGAAGACGATCGCGCGACCCTGTGTGTTTCTTCACAGGTCGGTTGTGCATTAGAGTGTAAATTCTGCTCTACGGCGCAACAGGGCTTCAACCGTAACCTGCGGGTATCGGAGATCATTGGTCAGGTCTGGCGCGCGGCGAAAATCGTCGGGGCGGTGAAGGCTACGGGCGTGCGTCCTATTACCAACGTGGTAATGATGGGGATGGGCGAGCCGCTGCTCAACCTGACTAACGTGGTGCCGGCGATGGAAATCATGCTGGATGACTTCGGTTTCGGGCTGTCCAAGCGCCGCGTCACGCTCTCCACGTCAGGCGTGGTCCCTGCGCTGGATAAGCTGGGCGATATGATTGACGTCGCGCTGGCAATTTCTCTGCATGCGCCGAACGATGAAATTCGTGACGAAATTGTACCTATCAATAAAAAGTACAATATCGAAACATTCCTTGGCGCGGTTCGTCGTTATCTGGAGAAATCCAACGCTAACCAGGGACGTGTGACCATTGAGTATGTGATGTTAGATCACATCAATGATGGCACTGAACACGCGCATCAGTTGGCCGAGCTGCTGAAAGATACGCCGTGTAAAATTAACCTGATCCCGTGGAACCCGTTCCCGGGCGCGCCGTATGGTCGTAGCTCTAACAGCCGTATCGATCGTTTCTCCAAAGTGTTAATGAGCTATGGTTTTACTACCATCGTGCGTAAAACACGTGGCGATGACATCGATGCTGCCTGCGGTCAGCTGGCGGGCGACGTTATCGACCGTACCAAGCGTACTCTGCGTAAGCGTATGCAGGGCGACGCTATCGACATTAAGACCGTTTGATGTTGAGTGCACTACGGTACAATTCATGTACCGTAGTGTAATGTAAGCCATATGAGGTTTTTTGTTGTCGTCGTCAGGTCAATAATAACGGTGCGTTTTTGTCGACTTTAAGGCAGTATGTAACGGCGCAACAAGCGTTTAGCCCTCAGGCTTACGCTGTTTTGTCATTGATAGTCTGACCGTTTTATACTGTCTGACGAAGGTTAACTGACCAGATGTTTCGCGGTGTGGGTGAGCATTGTGGCTCGCCGGCATCAGAACCCAAATTTACGCAGCTGTAGCGAATGAATACTGAAGCCACGCACGACAAAAATGAAGCACTATCCACCGGCGTTCGTCTGCGCAATGCCCGTGAACAACTCGGATTCAGCCAGCAGGCAGTCGCGGAGCGACTTTGCCTGAAGGTCTCCACGGTACGCGATATTGAAGAAGATAAGGCGCCAGCCGATCTCGCTTCAACATTCCTGCGCGGGTACATCCGTTCTTATGCGCGTCTGGTGCATATTCCTGAAGAAGAACTGTTGCCAGGGCTGGAAAAACAGGCTCCGATTCGTCCTGCCAAAGTCGCGCCGATGCAGAGCTTCTCGCTCGGTAAGCGTCGTAAGAAACGCGACGGCTGGTTAATGACCTTTACCTGGCTGGTACTGTTTGTCGTTGTCGGGCTGACAGGCGCCTGGTGGTGGCAAAACCATAAAGCGCAGCAGGAAGAGATCACCACCATGGCCGATCAATCCTCCGCTGAGCTGAATGCCGGTAAAGAGGGGGCGCAGAACGTACCGTTAGATACCAGCGCCGCAGCGGGCCAGGAGACGACTCCGGCACCGGACGATGGTGCAGTGGCGGACGCAGCGCCTACGGCAGATGCGGCAGCGACCCCGGCACCTGCCGCTGATGCGCAGCAGAACGCCGTTGTGGCGCCTTCTCAGGCTAACGTCGATACCGCAACCGCAGCGCCAACTACCGCAGCACCGCTGCCGACCGATCAGGCTGGCGTGACTACGCCAGCTGCCGATCCTAACGCGCTGGTGATGAACTTTACCGCCGATTGCTGGCTGGAAGTCACCGATGCGACCGGTAAAAAACTGTTCAGCGGGATGCAGCGTAAAGACGGCAATCTGAACCTGACCGGTCAGGCGCCGTACAAACTGAAAATTGGCGCTCCGGCGGCAGTGCAGATTCAGTTCCAGGGTAAACCTGTCGATCTGAGTCGTTTTATCAGAACTAACCAGGTTGCGCGTCTGACCGTTAATGCCGAACAATCACCGGCTCAGTAACAGACGGCAATGCGGGAGATTTTTTAATGCATAACCAGGCTCCAATTCAACGTAGAAAATCGACACGCATTTACGTTGGGAACGTGCCGATCGGCGATGGCGCGCCCATCGCCGTACAGTCGATGACCAATACGCGTACCACGGATGTGGAAGCGACGGTTAATCAGATCAAAGCGCTGGAACGCGTAGGCGCAGATATTGTTCGTGTTTCTGTACCGACAATGGATGCCGCAGAAGCGTTCAAGCTTATCAAACAGCAGGTTAACGTCCCGCTGGTTGCCGATATTCATTTCGACTATCGTATCGCGCTGAAGGTGGCGGAATACGGCGTTGATTGTCTGCGTATTAACCCTGGCAATATCGGTAATGAAGAGCGTATTCGCATGGTAGTGGACTGCGCTCGTGATAAAAATATTCCTATCCGCATCGGCGTTAACGCCGGATCGCTGGAAAAAGATCTGCAGGAAAAATACGGTGAACCTACGCCGCAGGCGCTGCTGGAATCCGCTATGCGCCACGTGGATCACCTCGATCGTCTGAACTTCGATCAATTCAAAGTCAGCGTTAAAGCGTCTGACGTTTTCCTCGCCGTTGAATCCTATCGCCTGCTGGCGAAACAGATCGATCAACCACTGCATCTGGGGATCACCGAAGCCGGTGGCCTGCGTAGCGGTTCGGTGAAGTCCGCCATCGGCCTTGGCCTGCTGCTATCTGAAGGGATCGGCGACACGCTGCGTGTTTCTCTGGCGGCCGATCCGGTGGAAGAGATCAAAGTAGGCTTCGATATTCTGAAATCGTTGCGCATTCGCGCGCGCGGGATCAACTTCATCGCTTGCCCAACCTGTTCGCGTCAGGAGTTTGACGTTATCGGTACGGTTAACGCGCTGGAGCAACGTCTGGAAGATATCATTACGCCAATGGACGTTTCGATCATCGGTTGCGTGGTAAACGGTCCTGGGGAAGCGCTGGTTTCTACGCTGGGTGTGACGGGCGGTAACAAGAAAAGCGGTCTGTATGAAGACGGCGTGCGTAAGGACAGGATCGATAACGACGACATGATTACGCAGCTTGAAACCCGCATTCGCGCTAAAGCAAGCATCCTGGACGAAGCGCGTCGTATCGACGTGCAGCAGCTTGAAAAATAACAACGTGATGGGAAGCGGCGTGCTTCCCGTGTATGATTGAACCCGCATGGCGCCCGTATTGTTCGGGTTAGCGCTGAGGGTTCATTTTTATATTCATAAAGAGAATAAACGTGGCAAAAAACATTCAAGCCATTCGCGGCATGAACGATTATCTGCCTGGCGAAACCGCCATCTGGCAGCGCATTGAAGGCACTCTCAAAAACGTGCTCGGTAGCTACGGTTACAGTGAAATCCGCTTGCCGATTGTAGAGCAGACCCCGTTATTCAAACGCGCGATCGGTGAAGTCACCGACGTGGTTGAAAAAGAGATGTATACCTTTGAGGACCGTAATGGCGACAGCCTGACGTTGCGTCCTGAAGGGACTGCGGGCTGCGTACGCGCCGGCATCGAACATGGTCTCCTGTACAATCAGGAACAGCGTCTGTGGTATATCGGGCCGATGTTCCGCCACGAACGTCCGCAGAAGGGACGCTATCGTCAATTCCATCAGCTGGGTGTCGAAGTGTTTGGCCTGCAAGGCCCGGATATCGATGCGGAACTGATCATGCTGACTGCTCGCTGGTGGCGCGCGCTGGGTATTTCTCAGCATGTCAGCCTGGAGCTGAACTCAATCGGTTCGCTTGAAGCCCGCGCAAACTACCGTGATGCGCTGGTCGCCTACCTGGAACTGCACAAAGAGAAACTGGACGAAGACTGCAAGCGTCGTATGTACACCAACCCGCTGCGCGTTCTCGACTCCAAAAACCCGGAAGTACAGGCGCTGCTCAACGACGCGCCTGCACTCGGCGACTATCTGGATGACGACTCTCGCGAGCACTTCGCGGGTCTGTGCAAACTGCTGGAGTCCGCAGGTATTGCCTATACCGTCAATCAGCGCCTGGTTCGTGGTCTTGATTACTACAACCGCACCGTATTTGAGTGGGTCACCAGTAGCCTGGGCTCTCAGGGTACCGTGTGCGCCGGTGGGCGTTACGACGGTCTGGTTGAGCAACTTGGCGGTCGTGCAACTCCGGCCGTGGGCTTTGCCATGGGCCTCGAACGTCTTGTTTTGTTAGTTCAGGCAGTTAATCCGGAATTTATTGCCTCCCCTGTTGTCGATATATACCTGGTCGCTTCGGGGACGGACACGCAGTCGGCGGCAATGCGGCTTGCAGAACGTCTGCGCGATGAAGTTCCAGGTGTGAAACTAATGACCAACCACGGCGGCGGCAACTTTAAGAAACAGTTTGCCCGCGCCGATAAGTGGGGCGCCCGCGTTGCACTGGTACTGGGCGAGTCCGAAGTGGCTGACGGTACTGTTGTAGTGAAGGATTTGCGCTCTGGTGAGCAAACGGCAGTAGCGCAGGATAGCGTTGCCGCGCATTTGCGCACTCTACTGGGCTAAGGAGAAGGACAGCGTGGAAATTTACGAGAACGAAAACGACCAGGTTGATGCGGTAAAACGCTTCTTTGCTGAAAATGGCAAAGCGCTGGCTGTTGGGATCATTTTAGGGGTTGGCGCGCTGGTTGGCTGGCGTTACTGGACCAGCCATCAGACGGAGTCCGCACGCTCTGCTTCCCTGGCGTATCAAAATACGGTGACTGCGGTTAGCGCGGGTAAACCGGACAGTCTTCCTGCTGCAGAGAAATTTGCCGCAGAAAACAAAAATACCTACGGCGCGTTAGCTTCTCTGGAACTGGCGCAGCAGTTTGTGGACCAAAATGAACTTGAGAAAGCCGCAAGCCAACTGCAACAAGGCTTAGCTGCAACCAGCGATGAAAACCTCAAAGCGGTGATCAACCTGCGTCTGGCTCGTGTTCAGGTTCAGCTTAAACAAGCCGATACCGCGCTGAAAACGCTCGACACCATTAAAGGTGAAGGCTGGACGGCCATTGTTGCCGATCTGCGCGGTGAAGCGTTGCTGAGCAAAGGCGACAAACAAGGTGCGCGTAGCGCATGGGAAGCGGGCGTGAAAAGCGATGCCTCTCCTGCTCTGAGCGAAATGATGCAGATGAAAATCAATAATTTGTCCATCTGAGAGGGACCCGATGCAATTGCGTAAATTACTTCTGCCAGGGCTGCTTTCCGTTACCCTATTGAGCGGCTGTTCACTGTTTAGTGGCGAAGAAGATGTCGTTAAGATGTCCCCATTACCGGTGGTTGAGAACCAGTTTACTCCGTCTACGGACTGGAGCACCTCCGTAGGCAACGGTATTGGTGATTTCTATTCCAATCTTCATCCTGCGCTGGCGGATAACGTTGTCTATGCAGCCGATCGCGCCGGTGTCGTTAAGGCGTTGAATGCGGACGACGGCAAAGAAGTCTGGTCTGTTAATCTGGGTGAGAAAGACGGCTGGTTCTCCCGCGCATCTGCACAGCTTTCTGGCGGTGTAACCGTGTCCGGCGGACATGTTTACATTGGCAGCGAAAAAGCACAGGTTTATGCGTTGAATACCAGCGACGGGACCACTGCGTGGCAGACGAAAGTTGCCGGTGAAGCGCTGTCTCGCCCTGTTGTGAGCGATGGCGTGGTATTAATCCACACCAGCAACGGTCAGTTGCAGGCCTTGAACGAAGCTGATGGTGCTATCAAATGGACCGTTAACCTCGACATGCCTTCTCTGTCACTGCGCGGCGAATCTGCCCCAGCGACCGCCTTTGGCGCAGCTATTGTCGGCGGTGATAACGGTCGCGTGAGCGCAGTGCTGATGCAGCAGGGCCAGATGATTTGGCAGCAACGTATTTCTCAGGCGACAGGTCCAACGGAAATCGATCGTCTCAGTGACGTTGATACCACGCCGGTTATCGTCAATGGCGTTGTTTATGCGCTGGCTTATAATGGTAACCTGACGGCGCTGGATCTGCGCAGCGGCCAGATTATGTGGAAACGTGAACTGGGCTCGGTGAATGATTTTATCGTCGACGGCAACCGTATCTACCTGGTTGACCAGAACGACCGCGTACTGGCACTGACCACCGACGGCGGCGTGACGCTGTGGACGCAAAGCGATCTGCTGCACCGTCTGCTGACGTCCCCGGTATTGTATAATGGCAATCTGGTCGTCGGTGATAGCGAAGGCTATCTGCACTGGATTAACGTTGACGATGGCCGTTTTGTTGCCCAGCAGAAAGTTGACAGCTCTGGTTTCCTGACCGAGCCGGTCTCTGCTGATGGTAAACTGCTGATCCAGGCGAAAGACGGTACGCTGTACTCTATTACGCGTTAATCGTCCCGGCCGCTCGCTTTGAAAAACGGCTCCTGGTGCAGGGGCCGTTTTACTGTTTTTAACAACGGCGCAAAAATGTGCCCGTTGTCTGATGATTTTTTAAATGAGGCTTTAAACATGGTACCTGTGGTCGCGCTTGTCGGGCGCCCTAACGTTGGCAAATCCACGTTATTTAACCGTCTAACTCGCACCCGAGATGCGCTGGTTGCGGATTTCCCGGGTCTGACTCGTGACCGTAAGTACGGTCGTGCGGAAATTGAAGGCCGCGAGTTTATCTGTATTGATACCGGCGGTATTGATGGCACCGAAGACGGTGTTGAAACTCGTATGGCGGAACAGTCGCTGTTGGCTATTGAAGAAGCGGACGTTGTGCTGTTCATGGTGGATGCGCGTGCTGGCCTGATGCCAGCGGATGAAGCTATTGCGAAACATCTGCGTTCTCGCCAGAAACCGACGTTCCTGGTTGCCAACAAAACTGACGGACTCGATCCTGACCAGGCGGTTGTCGATTTCTACTCGTTGGGTCTGGGTGAAATTTATCCGATCGCGGCATCCCATGGCCGTGGCGTCCTCAGCCTGCTGGAGCATGTTCTGCTGCCGTGGATGGATGACGTTGCCCCTCAGGAAGACGTGGATGAAGACGCAGAATATTGGGCGCAACTGGAAGCCGAAGAAAACGGCGAAGAAGAGCCTGAGGACGACTTTAACCCGCAGGATTTGCCGATTAAACTGGCGATTGTGGGTCGACCGAATGTAGGTAAGTCCACGCTTACTAACCGTATTCTCGGCGAAGACCGCGTAGTGGTTTACGACATGCCTGGGACGACGCGTGACAGTATTTATATTCCGATGCAGCGCGATGAGCGCGAATATGTGCTCATCGATACCGCGGGCGTCCGTAAGCGCGGCAAAATTACCGAAGCGGTAGAAAAATTCTCCGTTATCAAAACGCTGCAGGCGATTGAAGATGCCAACGTGGTGATGCTGGTGATTGACGCGCGCGAAGGTATTTCCGATCAGGACCTGTCGCTGCTGGGCTTTATCCTCAATAGTGGGCGCTCACTTGTTATCGTGGTCAACAAGTGGGATGGCCTGACGCAGGAAGTGAAAGAGCAGGTCAAAGAGACGCTGGACTTCCGTCTGGGCTTTATTGATTTTGCGCGCGTACACTTTATCTCTGCGCTGCACGGCAGCGGTGTGGGGAATCTGTTTGAATCGGTCCGCGAAGCGTATGACAGCTCCACCCGTCGCGTCAGCACCGCGATGCTGACGCGCATCATGACTATGGCGGTAGAAGATCATCAGCCGCCGCTGGTCCGTGGTCGTCGTGTGAAGCTGAAATATGCTCACGCCGGTGGTTATAACCCGCCAATCGTGGTGATCCACGGCAACCAGGTCAAAGACCTGCCGGATTCTTACAAACGCTATCTGATGAACTATTTCCGTAAATCTTTGGACGTGATGGGCACGCCGATCCGTATTCAGTTCAAAGAGGGGGAAAACCCGTTTGCGAACAAACGTAATACGCTGACCCCGACTCAGATGCGTAAGCGTAAGCGTTTGATTAAACACATTAAAAAAAGCAAGTAACCGTTGCTGATGCTGATAAAAACCCGCGCCTGTCGCGGGTTTTTTTTCGCTAATCCATCGCCTGCCTCAACCCGTGCGATGTCAATTACTATTCGTTTTTTACCAAGTTTAAATCTAAGAAAGTAGACATTTGTCGAGTTTTCATCTTAAAGTCCGGGGGCTGGTACTAGACAAAACTAGCCTTAGGTTATCAAATGGTTAAATAACTTTTCGCCGCATGTAAAAAATCGGTCAGATACGTAACTGGCTGGCGTACATCGCGGTGTTTATACGCACGACGACATAAGTTTCGGGAGAATTATGCAATCCTCTGTTAATCAAAAAGAAAGCCGAACTTTCTTCGGCCATCCTTATCCGCTCGGCTCGCTGTTTTTCACAGAGATGTGGGAGCGTTTCTCGTTTTATGGCATTCGCCCGTTACTGATCCTGTTTATGGCGGCAACCGTCTATGACGGCGGCATGGGGCTGGCTCGTGAAAACGCCTCGGCGATTGTGGGTATCTTTGCCGGTACGATGTATCTTGCCGCACTGCCGGGTGGCTGGCTGGCGGATAACTGGCTCGGCCAACAGAAAGCGGTGTGGTACGGTTCCATTCTGATTGCGCTCGGCCACCTGTCGATTGCGCTCTCGGCCATTATGGGTAACAACCTGTTCTTTATCGGCCTGATGTTTATCGTGCTCGGTTCCGGTCTGTTCAAAACCTGTATTTCGGTCATGGTTGGCACGCTGTATAAAAAAGGCGATGCGCGTCGCGACGGCGGGTTCTCGCTGTTCTACATGGGTATCAATATGGGGTCGTTTATCGCGCCGCTGATCTCCGGTTGGCTGATTAAAACCCACGGCTGGCACTGGGGCTTTGGCATCGGTGGTATCGGGATGCTGGTGGCGCTGATCATTTTCCGCGTATTTGCCGTTCCATCGATGAAACGCTACGACAGCGAAGTGGGACTCGACTCCACCTGGAACAGCCCGGTTGTGAAACGTAACGGCGTGGGCGCGTGGCTGTTGGCGCTGGCCGTCGGTGTGGCAGTTATTGTTACGCTGATTGCGCAGGGCGTGATTGTCATAAATCCGGTCGCGGTTGCCAGCATGCTGGTATACGTGATTGCCGCCTCCGTTGCACTCTACTTTATCTACCTGTTCATCTTTGCCGGTCTGAACCGCAAAGAGCGCGCCAGACTGCTGGTCTGCTTTATCCTGCTGGTTTCCGCCGCGTTCTTTTGGTCCGCGTTTGAGCAGAAGCCGACCTCGTTCAACCTGTTTGCCAACGACTACACTAACCGTATGATCGGTGATTTTGAAATCCCGGCGGTGTGGTTCCAGTCGATAAACGCGCTGTTTATCATCCTGCTGGCGCCGGTATTTAGCTGGGCATGGCCGAAACTGGCGAGCATGAACATTCGCCCGAGCAGCATTACCAAATTCGTTATTGGTATTCTCTGCGCGGCGGCAGGCTTTGGCCTGATGATGCTGGCGGCGCAAAACGTTCTCAGTAACGGCGGTGCAGGCGTTTCTCCATTCTGGCTGGTGGGCAGCATCCTGATGCTGACGCTTGGTGAGCTGTGCCTGAGTCCGATCGGTCTGGCGACAATGACGCTGCTGGCTCCGGAAAGAATGCGTGGGCAGATGATGGGCCTGTGGTTCTGCGCCAGTGCGCTGGGTAACCTGGCCGCAGGTTTGATTGGCGGCCATGTGAAGGCTGACCAACTGGATATGCTGCCGGATCTCTTCGCTCGCTGCTCGATTGCGCTGCTGATCTGCGCCGCGGTACTGATCGTCCTCATTGTTCCGATTCGTCGCATGCTGGAGAATACGCAATCTAAACCGGCAACTAGCGCCTGATAACACCTCGATTGTGCCGGGGCAGACGTTATGTCCCGGCCATTCAATTTTTGAGGTGAGAACATGTTGTTAGGGTTTGTTGGGCTTGGCGCAGTTGTTGAAACGGCATACTTGCCCGCATTACGTCATATGTTCGGTGATTCACTCCGCTGCGTGGGTTTTGATGTCCAACCCGTAAAGCAGTTTGCAGACGTGGCACGCTGCGCGTCACTCGCTGAACTTCTTGCCACACCGCTTGATACCCTGTTTATCACCACCGCATCCCTGCACCACCTTGATGTGCTTGAACAGGCGCTGGCCGCGCCCATTGCACGTATCGTGGTCGAAAAGCCTATTGTCGCCACGCTTTCCCAAATTGAAAAACTGAAAATGCTGCTGGCTCAACCCGGTGCTGCCGACCGCGTGCTGGCGCTCGACCACTGGATGGCGCGCAATGGCGCAATGCGGCTGGCGTTGGGTAAACTCGGCGCGCAGTGGCAGGGCGATAATCCACAACCGGCACTGGTCTCTCACTTTTCGGACGTTGTTAAAATCGAAGGCTTCTTACAGGAACCGAGCGGGTTTAACGCTGCTGGTGAACCCATCGCGCTCAACTTTGCCACCGGTGAGCCGGATACGCGTGAACTCCGTCATCCGGACGGTGTGATTCTGGACATTGGCACGCATGTACTGGCAATGCTGCGTGAAACAGCGCGTTATCTGGGCGGCAATGACAGCATGAGCTTGCAGGTGATGAGCGCTAAAGACCGTCTGGGACGCGATATCGTAGAAGGCGACCTGACCACGGCGGAAGGAGAGGCACATCTGCAGGGACAGATTAGCGGTATACCGCTGGATATCTGGCTGAATAAATACGCAGGGCCTGCTGGTGGACAAAAAGCCCTGCGCCTTTATCTGCGCGACGGCCGTATCATCAGCCATGACCGTCGAGGTGCCGAGGATGTGCTCGAACTGATTGAGGGTAATGTTGTGCGATGCTGGCGCCTTCCCGGTAGCATTTATGCCCATTGTCTGGCGGAGCATATTCTGGGCGAGCACAGTCTGTTTGAACGCAGCCCACAGGAAGTGAGTCGCACGACGCAGCGCAGGCTGGAGGAAGTGGAGTACCTGTTAACGTTACAGCAGTTACGCGGGCGGCATTAAACGCAGCGTGATAAACTCTACGCAGTAATGGATCCCTGTACTGGAGTCGCTATGTCTATTATTTGCCCGGATTGTCATGCAGAACTGGAGCCGCAAAACGGTATGGCACACTGTGATAACTGTAATAAAGATATTCAGTTAGAAGCGCACTGTCCGGAGTGTAATCAGCCGCTGCAGGTGCTCAAAGCCTGTGGCGCAGTCGATTATTTCTGCCAGCACGGTCATGGCCTTATTTCAAAAAAACGTGTTATCTATTCTATTAGTAATTAATTATATTAGTTGTTCTATTTAGTTGAAATAAACATACGAAAGAGAATATTAATTCTCTTTCGATATCTATTAAACAAATAAGTAACGCGTAATTCAAATGAATACCTGTTTTTAGGAATATATTTAGGTGGCTAAATTATAGTTTGGTTTAGATCGTAGATATAATCTTTCTGTGTGAGGAAAGCTTTAACACAGGGATAATCTATGGTGTCAGGAGCACGCTTATTCTTTTTATTATTGGTGTCTGGCGTGGTAAGCGCTGAGGCCGATATAAGCGTCCCTGTCTCTGAAAATAATATTACCCTCTCCGCACTACCCGATCTGGCCAGTGATGCCGCAGAAAAAGAAGAACAAGAAAATAAGGGGCAATCATTTAAAGAAAAAGGCGCTGATTACATTACCAACTCAGCGACGCAGGGATTTGAAAATCTGACGCCGGAAGCGCTGGAATCCCAGGCGCGTAGCTATCTGCAAAACCAAATCACTTCATCAGCACAGTCATACCTTGAGGGCGCAATGTCGCCTTATGGCAAGGTGCGTACCAGTCTCTCCGTGGGCGAAGGGGGAGACCTTGAAGGTAGTTCGCTGGATTATTTTGTTCCCTGGTATGACAACGAAAGTACCGTACTCTTTAGTCAATTCTCCGCCCAACGTAAAGAAGAGCGTACTATTGGTAATTTAGGCTTCGGTGTAC
This sequence comes from Citrobacter sp. Ce129, assembly GCF_030334545.1. Taxonomy (NCBI): domain Bacteria; kingdom Pseudomonadati; phylum Pseudomonadota; class Gammaproteobacteria; order Enterobacterales; family Enterobacteriaceae; genus Citrobacter; species Citrobacter sp. Ce129. The sequence goes on along the minus strand of NZ_JAOWDS010000073.1, from coordinate 595,530 downwards.
GCCAGAATATCGCGAGCTGGCTGCTGGGCGGTAACCTGTTTTATGACTATGACTTCACCCGTGGACACCGCCGCTTAGGTCTGGGGACCGAAGCCTGGACTGATTATTTAAAACTTTCCGGAAATTATTACCATCCTCTTTCCGACTGGAAAGATTCTGCAGATTTTGATTTTTACGAGGAGCGCCCGGCGCGCGGTTGGGATATTAGGGCAGAAAGCTGGCTGCCATTTTATCCGCAGTTGGGCGGCAAAGTCATTTATGAGCAGTACTATGGCGACGAGGTGGCGTTATTTGGCACCGATAATTTACAAAAAAATCCGCATGCCGTGACCGTAGGTCTCAACTATACGCCTGTACCTATGGTGACGTTGGGGGCGGACTATAAAGCCGGAACCGGGGACAACACCGATCTCAACGTCAATGCCACGGTCACATATCAGCTTGGTACCCCGCTGGCAGCACAGCTCGACCCGGAAAACGTCAAAGCACAGCATTCGCTGATGGGCAGTCGTCATGATTTTGTAGAGCGTAACAACTTCATCGTTCTGGAATACCGTGAGAAAGATCCGTTAGACGTCGCACTTTGGCTGAAGGCCGATTCAACCAATGAGCACCCTGAATGCGTGATTGAAGACACGCCTGAAGCTGCGGTTGGTCTGGAAAAATGCAAGTGGACCGTCAATGCGATGATTAATCACCATTACAAGATTATTTCTGCCTCCTGGCAGGCGAAAAATAATGCCAGCCGGACGTTAGTGATGCCGGTGATAAAAGCGGATGCCTTGACCGAGGGAAATAATAATCGCTGGAATTTAGTGCTGCCGGCGTGGGTGAATGCTGATACCGACGACCAGAGAACGGCAATGAACACCTGGAAGGTGCGCATGACGCTGGAGGATGAAAAGGGCAATAAGCAGAACTCCGGCGTGGTGGAAATTACCGTCCAGCAGGATCGTAAAATCGAGCTGATCGTCGATAACATCGCTGATGCCGATCGTAGCGATCACAGTCATGGCGCCAGCGCGCAGGCCGATGGTGTGGACGGTGTAGTAATGGACTTGCTGCTGACCGATTCCTGGGGCGACACCACCGATCGCAACGGTGATGAACTGGTCGATGAGGCCATGACGCCTGAGCTGTACGACAGCAATGATAAAAAAGTTACGCTAGCGGCGACGCCCTGTACCACGGAAACCCCCTGTGTATTCATTGCCAGCCGAGATAAAGCAGCGGGAACCGTTACGCTCTCCAGCACGCTTCCCGGCACTTTCCGCTGGAAGGCTAAAGAGGATGCTTACGGCGACAGCAACTATGTCGACATTACCTTTGTTGGTGAATCGCTTTCAGCGCTGAACCCCCTCATCTATCAATCGAAAACTTCCAGCCCAGTCAATCTGATCGACAAAGAAGATAAGCACCCTGTTGTGAATAACACCTATCGATTCCGGCTTTGGCGCGATGCTAACAGTGATGGCGTGTTCCAGATGTCGGAACAGCTTACAGAAGAAGAGATGGCCCAGTATGACTACCAATGGGAGTTTACCGGGCAGAGTACCAACGGGCATACCGGGGCGCAAACGAACACCAGCAATGAGGACCTGGTTCTGCCAGCCAGCAATAAAGAAGCGGCGCAGAAGTTTGGCGCCGACGAGCAGGATGGCGTGCAGGGGTATGGATTACGTGTGGCCTACAACCAGAAATAGCGTCGGCGCGAGTCGCTGAATTTTAAAGAAAAGGAGAGTCTTAATGCAGGCATTGTTAAAACGGCGGCTGAGTAAGGTCGCACTGGCGCTGGTGGTGGCAGGCTACTGCTCAATTCCATCGGCGATAGCAGCGAAAGAAGGAAAACTGCAAGGTGCCGGTTCCGATACGTGGCAGTTCAGCGGCAATACCGGCACGATTCAGGGGACGGTACCGTGGATCACCCGCTCAGCAGAAAAAGTCGCGGAAGCAGATAAAAACCACGTAACGGTTAGCATTGACCGGGGTGAGCGTGTCGTCAACGGCGAGGGGGATAAGCAGTTCCATATTGGCGATAAGGTCACGGTAAATTGGGCGATTGGCGATGAGCAGGGCGATCTCGATGTCAGCAATACCGCAACCAAAGCCACGGTGGTCTGGATTCGTTCAAAACAACAGGATGGTTCTGATGCTACCGTGATTAGCGGTAGTGCCGGGAAGGACTCCTATACCCTCCAGGAATCGGATGCAGACTATTACATTGGTATTCGCATCACGCCAACGACGACTACCGGTGACCCCAACGTTGCTGAACTCTTGACGTTAAACGATCTTTCTACCGGCTCGGGTGGTGGTGCGGATGATGATGACATCCCGGAAGGTCCGGTGGTGGATGATTCTATTGCCGTGGCTATCTACGACTCTGAGAATGCCTCTGTCAACCTGCTGAAAAACAGCAGTACCAAGCTGCATACCGGTCATACCTACGTTGCTCAGTTGTGGAAAGATGCCAACAAAAACGGCACTTACGACACGGGAGAACTGGTGGTTACCAATCAGTACGACTATCAGTGGGTCTTTACAGGCACCAGTTTGCAACTGGGAACGGCGGGAGGCGACTCTTCGGTTCAGAACGGCGATTTGCTTATTCCAGAGACCAATGCCGAAGCCAGAACCTCGATCTTCCCGAACGCAGGCGACGATGGCGTTCAGGGGTATGGCCTGTCGATCAAGTACAAGAACAAATAATTCGCACCGTACGTCGCTCTCCGGGGGAGCGGCGTTTTCCGTGCGCTTTTCTTAGCAGGACGCTAAGCAAAGCGTGTTGAAAATCCAATTATCAGACAGGCGTTAGGATGGGGATATGTACGGTAACCTGAAATCACTGCATCGTTTCCTGCTGCCGCTGTTATTTATCAGCGGCTTGTCTGCAAATGCCACAAATTTGAGTCATACATGGCAGGAGCCTGTCGGCGTTACGTCGGCGATTAACGGTACGAAACCGCAGGCCGACAGTGTCGCCATTCCGGTGTATCAGGGAAGCGTGCAACTTAGTGTGGATCAAGCCAATGCCGTGGCGAATACCGCGAGGCCAAACCAGTTCAGTACCGATGACAGCGGCAGCGCACTGATCCTCAGTAACCCGCACGACACCGAAGGTGACATTTTTGCCGAGCCGCCGCTGGTCTGGCAAAGCGATCGTGCGCCGGGTGTCTCTCTGGTATGGGCTGATGCCGCCACGCCCGACGAGCCGCTCAGTCCACAACCGTCCGCGAATCTCAGCTTCTGCGCGCAAAATATGGCGGGGCGTCATCTGGTGGTCTGGCCGCAGCTTGATACCACAACGGAGATACCACCACTCTGGCTGCTGACTCGTACCGGTGTCCCCTATAACAATGCGGTGACGTTACTCGAGCAAAAATTTGCAGTAGATATCGCCGCGGCTGCGGGCAAACCGGTGGCGGTGAGCGCAGACCATTTCAATGAAACGCTAAAGGCGGCAAAGGGTAAAGCTGGCGATAGCATCACTCTGACTGTGAGCACCAGGACCTGTGATGGTGAACCTGCGGCGAATACGGCTTTTATCATTACCCGAAGTGATGCTTTCAACCGACAAAATGCGGTCAACAACACCAATCCTGTACATGTAGGAGATACTGAACTCACCACGATCGCCACCGAATTTCACGGCACAACCGATGCCAGTGGCAATGCTACGGTGACGGTCACCCAGGACAATAGCCCTGGCGTAAAAACCACGCTAACGGTAAAAGCCGTAGGAGCGACATCGCTTGCCGATAGCGTAGATGTTATTTTCACCACTCTCAGCAGCCCGGACAGCGATAAAGCGGCGATGTGGGGTCATATGGCGGAAAGCTCCAGCGCTGAGGTGGAAGGTGAAACCTACACCTTTACCCGACCCGCGCTCGCCGCTGAGGTGGAGGGTGAAAGTACGACGGTGAATGCCGATAATGAAAGCTGGGCGCTGTTTAACTGGAAAGGGGCGGATGAGCACTGTGACATTCTGCCGGATGCGCGCCAGCTTATCGGGTTAAAAACTGCACGACGCGACCTGGCGACTACTCTTGGCTGGCCTGTCGCCGGGGACGATGAATACTGGTCCGCCACGGAAAGTTCGCTGAGCATGTACCATTATGGCGTCAATATGCGCTCCAGCAGCGTGGTGCAGGAAGCGGATACGGTGAACTCCCTGGTCAGTTGCGTAGATAAGGCCGCACCGGCGGTAAAGCCAAAGCTGGTGCTGAGTACAGACAGCTACGACAGTAGCCTGAGCGCCGCGAGGGTAAAGGTAGGGGAGGCGGTCATGATGCAAATCACGGTAACCGACGAACTCACCGGCAAGCCGCTGCCGTATCGCTATTTCAATCTGTACCTTGGCAACGCGCAGGCACGCAATACCGCTTACTATTCCGCTAGTTGGGAGGAGCATCCGGTTACCATTGCAGGTGAAGGCCTGATGGCCGGTGATACCCATCACTATCAGGGCGTTACCGACGCGAACGGTCAGGCTTCGCTGGAGATCAAACATGATTCAGGTACTGGCGTCTTAACGCCGTTGCGCGTGGTGCTGTTTGACGGCAGCACACAGGCAACGCAAAACGTGATCTTTACCGTTCTCACCAGTCCGGATGTCAGCGCGGCAAACATGTGGGGGCATATGCAGGGCGTAGTGGAGGCGGGCAATTTGTATAAACGTCCGCTGCTGGCAGCAGAAGCCACGCACAAAACGGGCTCCACGCAGGAAAACAATGAAAACTGGGCGACGTTCAACTCCGTTACGGCGGGTGAAAACCAGTGCGGCAGTGGACAGGTGCCAGGGCAATTGTCGCTGGACTCGCTCTATAATGCGCATCCTGATAACGAGATGCAAAGCGAGCACGGCTGGCCAACCGCCAGCCACAGCTATCTGGCGGCGGACACCAGCGACGGGCAGACGGCGCACGTCAATCTGGCTACCGGTGCTGACGCTTTGTTCAGCGGTAGTGAGCCAAACTATCTCTCCTGCTCGGGCAATGAGTTAGTCACTCAACTTGACGTGGCGATGAACGGCGATTTTGCCCTGCGCCAGACGACAGCCAAAGTGGGCGAGCAGATAACGCTGACGGTGCGCTCAATTAATGCGCTCAACGGTCTTACGGTCCCCAACGCGGCGTTTACAGTTACCATGGCTTATGGGCGCAATCGCGATAACGTCAGTACCGGCTTTACTGATGCCACCAACGGCGCGCTTGTTATAGCGGGTACGGCGTACGGTCCTTCTCAGGCGTCGATGACGTATCAGGGCACTACCGATAGTCAGGGGAGTGCCACCCTGACTATCGAACAACCGCAGGGCGTTGGACTGCAGACTCAGCTCTCTATTCTGCCGATGAACTCACTCATCTCCACGCCGCTCAGCCGCAGCGTGAAATTTACCGTCCCCACCAGCCCGGATACCGCTCAGGCATCGATGTGGGGACATATGCCCGATACCCTGACGGTAGGTGATGCGGTATTTGAGCGTCCAAAGCTTGCGGCAGAGGTTAGCGCTACCCGCACCCAGAAGGAAGCGAACGAAAGCTGGGCGCGCGTCACCCATAGCGATGCGGTGAGCAATACGGACGTCGGCGGCTGTGCGGCAAATCGACTACCACGCATCGATCAGCTTAAGGCGTTGTATGACGCCAACAGCGGCGGGGCTATTCACAGCACCCACGGCTGGCCAACCCTGATTAACTATTGGTCTTCAACGTTTGCCACAGCGACGTCGTGGAAACTCATCGCGCTTTCCAGCGGCAGCGAGTTTTCCAGTAACAATGCGTCGGATTATGTCACCTGCCTTGCCAGCGACAATCCGGTAGCCGCTTCTATTACCATCGAACCGGTCGATTCGTCGCTGTGGTATGAGGGTAATAACGAACATGCGCTAAAGGTGAAAAAGGGCGATACGTTACAGCTGAAGGTCACGGTGAAAGATGCCAGCGGCAAGCCGATCCCTGATGCACCGTTTGTACTGTCGCGCGGTGATGGTTATACCCGGCAGAACGATAAGCATATTGCGGGCAGCGGCGACGGTATCGTTTCTCCGGTCGTGATCGACGGAAACTCAATCAACGATACGGCAACCAAAGTGGGCGGCCTGACGGGAGCCGATGGCAGTAAAATCATCAATGTCACCCGCCCGGATACGCATGGCACCAAAGTGGCGGTTACCGCAGCGCTATATCAAAACGCCAGTGTCAGCGCCAGCGTTGACACGATATTCACCGTCGTCACCAGCCCCGACAGTAATAAAGCCAAAATGTGGGGCCATATGCCAGAAACGGTGTCAGCAGCTAATGGCAAAGTATTTAAGCGACCACAACTGGTCACAGAAATTGCCAGCGGGATTGCCGTTGGCAACAACACAGAAAACAATGAAATCTGGGCCACTGTTGATTTTGAGGGGATACAGAACGCCTGCGGAGTGGGATTTGTGCCCGCGCTGGCCGACCTGCAGTCGTTGTACGCAGCCTTCCCTGGCGGAGCTATCAATATTCAGCAGGGCTGGCCTGTCGAAGGGAAAAACTACCAGAACAGCACTGCTGATATCAGCCGCTCAACGGAAAACCGTTATGTGAAATCGCTCGATCTGGGCGATGGCAACATAAGCTCAATGTTATGGAATGAAAAACTCTATTTCTCCTGCCTGCAAACAGCGCAGAAAGTGGCAACCAGGCTCACGCTGACATCCTCGCTATACAATGCCGGCGACGATTTTGCTAAAGCCAAAGTTGGCGAAACTATCCCAGTAGTGATTACCACTCTGGATGATGAGGGGAATCCGGTTGGCAATACGCCGGTTATCTTTAAACGCGGTGATAGCATCGGGCGTAAGTACCAGGTGGCAAACACCTCCGCTGCGGCTGCGATACAAATTAATCATAGCGAGAGTCGTAGCAGTGGCGTTGAGTATTACTCCGCGACCAATGAGAACGGAACGCTGACGCTGGACATTAGCCAGGACAGTGGCGCAGGCTTTAAAACGCCGCTGCTGGCGTCGCTTGAGCATACCAGTTCTGCAACAGAGCAGACGCTGCCGGTCGTCTTTAGCGTAGTGACCAGTCCGGATACAGAGAAAGCGAACTACTGGGGGCACATGGCGGAAACGCTCACCGATCGTGATGGCGTCGTGTATAAGCGCCCGCTGTTATCCAGTGAGTTTAGCAACATGCCGGGGAAAACCGTGATTATCACCAACGGCAGCTACGATATGGGCGAAACCTGGGGCATGATCACCGTCAGCAATGCCTGGAATGGGGTTGGTGGTGGCTGTGGGCGTAACTTTCTGCCGACTGCCAGTAATCTTCAGGCGCTGTACGCCACCTGGCCCGACGGGGCGATGCACAGCCGCAATGGTTGGCCAATGAGCAGTACAGGGAACGTTAGCGCCAGCCAGTACTGGTGGGCGGGGGATTACGCTTTACCGTCCGCGGAGGGCGACCCAGTTGAATACGCGGTTGTTAACCTGTTGAGCAATGGTGATGTTACCTCAATAAGCAATGCGTCGATTTATCACATGCAGACGTGCCTCGTTTCACCCCGAGGTACGGCCGGTAACCTGACGCTTACACTCGCGGGTCAGGATGAAACGACGGGGATCGTTAAGGTCAAAAAAGGCGAGCAAATCGCCGCCACCGTGACAGTCAAAAATACGGCAGGCCAGCCGATGGCCAACGCGTTGGTGAAACTGAGCCGCAGTGAATCAACGACGCGTTCAGGAAGTATCCATAGCGCTGGTTCTGAAGATGATATTACTCTACGTAACGTCATGCCGTCCGGCCCTGCGACGTTTCTTATGGATACCAGCGCGAAATTTTTGTATATACAAACCGATGAGCAGGGGGAGGGGACCTTTACGCTTTCACAGGATATGTCTGCGGGGCTGAAAACCACTCTCAACGCCACAGCGATGGATGGCAGCAATCTGACCGACAGCAAAGATGCCATCTTCACCGTCATTACCAGCCCCGACAGCGACAAAGCCAGTATGTGGGGCCATATGCCGGAAACCTTTGTCAACAGCAAAGGGGCCGAGTTTAATCGACCATTATTGCGCGCTGAGCTTTCTGCCACGACGAATACCTCGGGCTTTCTGGAAAATAGTGAAACCTGGTATACGTGGAATAGTTATCCGCAGCTTTATCAGCAGTCCGCCAGCCCGTGTGACAGGCTGGGGTTGCCGACGCTGGAGCAACTTCAGACGCTGTATAACGATTACCCAAATGGCACGCTCTCCTCGACCTTCGGCCTGCCGGTGACAACGGGGAAATACTGGGGAGCGGGTAATAGCGTGCCGGACAGCGCGCACGCGACAAACCTGTTTCAGTACCTCCGGCTCAGTGATAACTCAAAGCTTGCTACCAACACGAATACTGCCACGGCGCAGCTGTGCTTGAGTAAAAAAAGGGTATTGTCGATAGCGCTCACGTCGAGCGCCATGAATGCGGAAAAAGGCGCCGCGGTTGTGAGAAAGGGAGAAATCGTACCGTTGACCGTCACCGTGACCGACGGTTCAGGAAATCCTGCACCTGATACCACTATTCGTCTGAGGCGCACCTCGTCGTTAAACCGGGCTGGGTTCGCTCAGGATGGTAATGAAAGCAATATGTTGCTGACAGCGCTCACGCCTGAAGCGGGTTCAATGGCGTTTAACTGTACGACTACTCGCTGCAACTATTACTGGTATGGCGTGACGGATGAGAATGGCCAAGCCCAGTTTGAGATAGCCCAGGATAATAGCAGCGGCCTGAAAACCGCCATTGTGGCAGAACTTCCCGACGATCTGGTGACTTCCAGCAATTTGGATGTGATATACACTGTACTTACCAGCCCGGACAGCGATAAAGCGAATTTCTGGGGGCATATGCCGGAAACGGTCACCAACAGCGCTGGGGTTAGATTTAAACGTCCACTTCTGGCGACCGAAACGTCGTTTACGTACTCCTATACGTACAATAACGAAAGCTGGGCGCTGGTCACCATTTCAAATACCCAAAAAGCGGGCGCTACTGGTTGTGACGCAGAATATCAGCCGCTGTTTAGCGATCTGCAAACACTGTACGCTGACGACCCTATAGGCGCTATTGGTACGAATTATGGCTGGCCGGTGTCAGCAGGCAAGTTCTGGCTGGCTGTGGATCGCGTGTCAAAAACCGGGGCATACCAGTATATGCGGCTGGATACGGGCGGGAAAAGTTCGACCACTTCTGTCGGGACGACCGGCGCGCAGATATGCCTTGTGGATCCGCATGCCCCATTGCCTGCGACCATTGCGTTGACGTCGAGCCTTGCTGACAGCGAAACCCGCATTGCGAAGGTTAAAAAAGGCGAGGAAATTCCGTTCACTGTCACCGTGAAAGATGCCAATGGCAACCCCGCAGCGAATGCATCATTTACGCTCTCTCGTAGTAATGGCATTTCGCGTAGCGGTTCGGTGAAAACGACGGATGGTAAAGGTGCGACGGACGATCTGGTTCTTCAGGGGATAGCCCCTGCGACAGCCGAGACGGTGTTGACCAGCAATACCAGCACCTGGAGTGGGGTGACCGGAGCGGACGGTACGGCAACCTTGAGCCTGCGCCAGGACGACGCGATGGGGCTGAAAACGACGATTACGGCAACGCTGGACACATACCCTAACCCGGCCTCTACTGTGGAGGCGATATTCACCGTGGTTACCAGCCCTGATACCGACAAAGCGCAATACTGGGGGCATATGCCCGAGACCGTTACCGACAGCAGCGGCGTGAGCTTTCAGCGACCATTACTGGCGGCGGAAGTCTCCGCAGAAGACACCACGTTTAGCTCCACGGTAGGTAATGAACTGTGGCCGCTGTATGACCATAACGGCGCAGGGCTGGCAAGCAAATCCACCTGCGGCGAAGCCTGGCAGCCGACGTTGAGTGAACTGAAATCACTCTACGATGAGCATCCCGGCGGCGAAATCGAAACGCTGTACGGCTGGCCGGTATCTCATGCAAGTTATGGCTGGTGGGTGACGGATAAAGCCGGAACCTCCTGGCAGAGCATGCAACTGAAAACCGGTGCGGTTTCCACCAGGAGCACAAGCGACAAACAGGCGCTGGTTTGCCTGGTCGATCCGCATCCTATGCCTGGGGCAATTACGCTGACGTCGACGGCTCTCAACGCTGAGAGGCTGGCAGCGCAGGTGAAAAAAGGAGAGACAATCCCGCTGACCGTAACGGTGACAGACACCGACGGCAATGTAATGCCGGACGTATATTTCACGATTTCACGCAGCAATGCGTTGTCGCGCGTTGGCAACGTCATTACCAGCGGCGGGGCGGATGATTTAACGCTGGACGAGCTAACGCCTTCTGCGCAGACCGCTAAGTTGGCTACCAACACCGCGATCTTTAGCGGTCTGACGGGCGCTAACGGTACCGCAACGTTTAACCTGCGACAGGATCTCAGTTCGGGGCTGAAAACTACGCTCACGGCGACGGTGACGAATAACACCACGCTTAAAGCCTCTCTGGATGCTATTTTTACCGTAATTACCAGCCCCAACTCTGCTAAGGCGAATTACTGGGGCCATATGCCCGAAACGGCCACCACCAGCGACGGCGTCATATTTAGCCGCCCATTGTTGGCGGCGGAAGTATCTTCCAGTAATACCAGCTATGGTGCGAATGGAGAACTCTGGTCATCGGTAAGCGCCTCGAATCTGGATAAAACCGGGATTACCGGATGTGACGCACAGCGTCAACCGCTGTATAGCCAGTTGCTGACGTTGTACAACGATAACCAAAATGGCGCGGTGGGGACGCTGTACGGTTGGCCGATTACCGGGGTGGATAACTACTGGTGGGCGGTCGATCAGGATGAGGCGACTCATGCTCGACAGGCGCTTAACTTGAGTAACGGGCAGAAACGTACGACAACCTCTACGTCATCCATTTATCGACAGGTGTGCCTGGTAAATGCGCGTGAGTGAAAGTTGTTAAGACGCTGCGAAGCGAATCAGCCCATATTCAGTCGGGCTGACTCGTTTTGCGGGAGCGTGTTTTTTTCTGCGGGGTTACGGTCGTGACCTCGCTCTCAACCCAGCCATCGGCAAGCCGGGTAGTGATAACGTCACCGGCACTGACCTGTTTGACCTTTTTCAATACGCCGCCGCCCGTGGTGGTGGAGACGCTGTAGCCACGCGCCAGGGTCGCCAGTGGGCTGACTGCTTCAAGATGGGTAACTGCGTTGCCAAACCGCTCGCGCTGTTCACTTAAACGTGCGCGGATATTCTCTGCTAAACGGTATTCCAGTTGCTGAATACGCGTTTGCGCACGATAAATACGTGGCTGCGGATTTTGTTGATTCAGACGCTGCAGCATGCGCTGCTGGCGTTGATTGGCCTGCTTAATCTTGTTCTCAAGCGCAAATCCCATCCGCTGACGCAGCCGTTCTAGCGCCGTTTGCTGGCGCGCCAGACGCAGCTGCGGATGCTGCTGTTGCAGGCGATGGAACATCTGCGTGAAACGACGGCTGCGGTTGGCGAGGTAGTAGTCCATCGCCATGCCCAGACGCTGCTGAGCGGACTGGATCTGACGCAACAACTCCTGCTGGTTGCGGCTGACAATTTCTGCCGCTGCTGATGGCGTAGGCGCTCGTAAATCTGCAATAAAATCGGCAATGGTAACGTCGGTTTCGTGGCCGACGGCGCTAACTACCGGAATGCCGCTGGCAAAAATCGCCCGTGCCACGCGTTCGTCGTTGAAACTCCATAAATCCTCCAGCGAGCCGCCGCCGCGCCCAACGATCAGCACGTCACACTCACGCCGCGCGTTCGCCAGTTCAATGGCGCGAACGATCTGCCCTGGCGCTTCGTCGCCCTGTACCGCAGTCGGGTAGATAATAACGGGCAAGGATGGATCACGACGCTTCAGCACATGAAGAATATCGTGCAGCGCAGCGCCGGTTTTCGAGGTAATCACTCCAACGCAGTGGGCTGGGGAAGGTAGAGATTGCTTGTATTGCTGATCGAATAGTCCTTCAGCCTGCAGTTTAGCCTTCAGTTGCTCATATTTTTGTTGCAGCAAACCTTCGCCCGCGGGCTGCATGCTCTCAACAATTATCTGGTAGTCGCCGCGCGGTTCGTACAACGTAATATTGGCGCGTACCAGCACCTGCTGCCCGTGCTGTGGGCGGAACGTTACCCGGCGGTTGCTGTTGCGAAACATCGCGCAGCGTACCTGAGCGGTGTCATCTTTGAGCGTGAAATACCAGTGACCGGAGGACGGCTGGGTGAAATTCGAGATTTCACCGCTGATCCACACTTGTCCCATTTCCTGCTCAAGCAGCAAACGAACCGTCTGGTTCAGGCGGCTTACGGTAAAAATTGAGGTGGTCTGAGAGGATAACATGTGAGCGGGATCAAATTCTAAATCAGCAAGTTATTCAGTCGAAAGTAACATGCTCACAGAGGAGCGCAAGGTTTTTTTGCAAAAAAGTGTGGATGCAATCGGTTACGCTCTGTATAATGCCGCGGCAATATTTAATAACCTCCCAGGTGAGATATTGCCCATGCTACGTATCGCAAAAGAAGCCCTGACGTTTGACGACGTCCTCCTCGTTCCCGCTCATTCTACTGTTCTGCCGAATACTGCTGACCTCAGCACCCAGTTGACGAAAACCATTCGCCTGAACATTCCTATGCTATCCGCAGCAATGGACACCGTGACGGAAGCGCGCCTGGCAATTGCCCTGGCCCAGGAAGGCGGCATCGGTTTTATCCACAAAAATATGTCCATCGAGCGCCAGGCTGAAGAAGTCCGTCGCGTAAAGAAACACGAATCTGGCGTGGTAACTGACCCACAGACCGTACTGCCAACCACTACCCTGCGCGAAGTGAAAGAACTGACCGAGCGTAATGGTTTTGCAGGCTATCCGGTTGTGACTGAAGATAACGAACTGGTTGGCATTATCACCGGTCGTGACGTGCGTTTTGTGACTGACCTGAACCAGCCGGTTAGCGTTTACATGACGCCGAAAGAGCGTCTGGTGACCGTTCGTGAAGGCGAAGCGCGCGATGTTGTCTTTGCCAAAATGCATGAAAAACGCGTTGAGAAAGCGCTGGTAGTTGATGACAGCTTCCACCTGCTCGGCATGATCACCGTTAAAGATTTCCAGAAAGCAGAACGTAAACCTAACGCCTGTAAAGACGAGCATGGTCGTCTGCGCGTTGGCGCTGCTGTGGGTGCGGGCGCAGGTAATGAAGAGCGCGTTGACGCGCTGGTTGCCGCTGGCGTTGATGTACTGCTGATTGACTCCTCTCACGGTCATTCTGAAGGCGTGCTGCAGCGTATCCGTGAAACCCGTGCTAAATACCCGGATCTGCAGATTATCGGCGGTAACGTTGCAACAGGCGCAGGCGCACGCGCGCTGGCGGAAGCCGGCTGCAGCGCAGTTAAAGTCGGTATCGGCCCAGGCTCTATTTGTACTACCCGTATTGTTACCGGCGTAGGTGTACCGCAGATCACCGCCGTTTCTGACGCCGTTGAAGCGCTGGAAGGTACTGGTATTCCGGTTATCGCCGATGGCGGTATTCGTTTCTCCGGCGACATCGCGAAAGCGATTGCCGCAGGCGCTGCCGCAGTGATGGTTGGCTCCATGCTGGCGGGCACCGAAGAATCTCCGGGCGAAATCGAACTGTATCAGGGCCGTTCTTACAAATCATACCGTGGGATGGGCTCTCTGGGCGCGATGTCCAAAGGTTCTTCCGACCGTTACTTCCAGAGCGACAACGCTGCTGACAAACTGGTTCCGGAAGGCATCGAAGGTCGCGTTGCCTATAAAGGTCGCCTGAAAGAGATCATTCACCAGCAGATGGGGGGCCTGCGCTCCTGTATGGGTCTGACCGGCTGTGGTACTATCGACGCGCTGCGAACGAAAGCAGAGTTTGTACGCATCAGCGGTGCGGGTATCCAGGAAAGTCACGTTCACGATGTGACCATCACCAAAGAGTCCCCTAACTACCGCATGGGCTCCTGATAAGTTTCCGCGCCCGGCTTTATGCCGGGCGAATTTGTTTCACTTGCCTCGGAATTAGCGTCAATGACAGACAATATTCATAAACATCGCATTCTCATCCTTGATTTTGGATCGCAGTACACTCAGTTGGTTGCTCGTCGCGTACGTGAACTGGGCGTCTACTGTGAACTGTGGGCATGGGATGTTACGGAAGCACAAATTCGCGAATTCAACCCAAGCGGTATTATTCTTTCCGGTGGTCCGGAAAGCACCACCGAAGAAAACAGCCCGCGCGCGCCGGAATACGTTTTCAATGCGGGCGTGCCGGTGTTCGGCGTGTGCTATGGCATGCAGACTATGGCAATGCAGCTCGGTGGTCATGTTGAAGGTTCTAACGAACGTGAATTCGGCTATGCGCAGGTTGAAGTTCAGACCGACAGCGCGCTTGTCCGCGGTATTGAAGACTCTCTGACCGCAGATGGCAAACCGCTGCTGGACGTGTGGATGAGCCACGGCGACAAAGTAACCGCCATTCCGGAAGGTTTCGTGACCGTTGCCAGCACCGACAACTGCCCGTTCGCCATCATGGCGCACGAGGAAAAACGTTTCTACGGCGTGCAGTTCCACCCGGAAGTGACCCACACCCGTCAGGGTATGCGCATGCTGGAGCGTTTTGTGCGTGACATCTGCCAGTGTGAAGCGCTGTGGACGCCGGCAAAAATTATCGATGACGCCGTTGCCCGCATCCGCGAGCAGGTTGGCAATGATAAAGTGATCCTCGGTCTGTCCGGCGGCGTTGACTCCTCCGTTACCGCGATGCTGCTGCACCGTGCGATTGGCAAAAACCTGACCTGCGTATTCGTTGATAACGGTCTGCTGCGTTTGAATGAAGCACAGCAGGTTATGGATATGTTCGGCGACCACTTCGGCCTGAATATCGTTCACGTTGAAGGCGAAAAGCGTTTCCTGGACGCGCTGAAAGGCGAGAACGATCCAGAAGCTAAACGTAAAATCATCGGCCGCGTATTCGTGGAAGTATTCGACGAAGAAGCGCTGAAGCTGGAAGACGTTAAGTGGCTGGCGCAGGGCACCATCTACCCGGACGTGATCGAATCCGCAGCTTCCGCGACCGGTAAAGCGCACGTCATCAAATCTCACCACAACGTGGGCGGTTTGCCGAAAGAGATGAAGATGGGTCTGGTAGAGCCGCTGCGTGAGCTGTTCAAAGACGAAGTGCGTAAGATTGGCCTGGAGCTGGGCCTGCCGTATGACATGCTCTACCGTCACCCGTTCCCGGGGCCAGGTCTGGGCGTACGCGTGCTGGGCGAAGTGAAGAAAGAGTACTGCGACCTGCTGCGTCGCGCGGATGCTATCTTCATTGAAGAGCTGCACAAAGCTGACCTGTACAACAAAGTAAGCCAGGCGTTCACCGTATTCCTGCCGGTACGTTCCGTTGGCGTTATGGGCGATGGCCGTAAGTACGACTGGGTTGTTTCCCTGCGTGCTGTTGAAACCATCGACTTTATGACCGCGCACTGGGCGCACCTGCCGTATGACTTCTTAGGCCGCGTATCCAACCGCATCATCAACGAAGTGAACGGTATTTCCCGCGTGGTGTATGACATCAGCGGTAAGCCGCCAGCAACGATTGAGTGGGAATAATATCCCTCTCTGTTCGCGGTTTCTGAACCGGTAGTATGCAAAAACCCTCTGTTTAAAGAGGGTTTTTTATTGCCCGTATGCCAGCAAGCGCGTCTGGCGAATGTTATAGCGTGGGATACTAATCGACCAGCTGTAGCTGGGGCTGAGATTGGGGTGCCACGTTCTCCACGCGTATATCCATCTGCGGATACGGCAGGGCAATGTGGTTGTCGTCCAGGGCCTCTTTAATGTTTTCCAGCAGATCGTAATAGGTATTCCAGTATTCGATGTTGGGTACCCATACGCGGACGTAAAAATTCAACGCTGAAGCGCCCAGTTCGCCCAGACGAACGGTTACCCCACGTTGCTTATCGATGCGACTGTCCTGCTCGATGATATGGTTAATCACGCGCTTAACATCTGCGATCCGGCTCTGATATCCCACGCCAATCACCAGGTCGATACGGCGAAACGGGTGGCGGGAATAGTTAATGATGTTATCCGCAATGATCTTACCGTTTGGAATCACCACTTCTTTGCTGTCAGCGGTGAGCAGGGTAGTGGAGAAGATGTGCACCTTTTCTACCGTTCCGGTGACTGCGCCAATCTGCACGACTTCTCCGGCGCGGAAAGGACGCAAAGAGACCAATAATACGCCTGCGGCAAAGTTGGAAAGCGATCCTTGTAGCGCGAGACCAATAGCCAGTCCGGCGGCCCCAATGACGGCAATAATGGAAGAGGTTTCAATACCGACGCGGCCCAACGCGGCGACAACGGAAAAAGCGAGGGTGATGTAACGTACCAGCGCGGTGAAAAACTGGATAATGGTCCGGTCAACTTTACGTTTTAACAGTAACTTTTCCAGGCCACGGGAAAGCAGACGAGAGACAAATTTACCGATAAACAGTAAAATCACGGCGGCAACGATATTCCAGCCGAATTGAATAACCGCATCGCTGTGCCCGGCAATCCATTCAACACCGCTTCTTATTTTCGGAAATAATGAAAAACCACTCATGGTATTACCCTGTACAATTTAATAATGGTAACAATTCAAATAAGCATTTAATTTCATGCAAAATATTAATATTTTCGCCCGTGATATTTTCTGGCGATATTGATTAGCGTCTATTTGAGCACTGTGTGTCTTTTTTATATCCAGTAAACCGGAACGTAAAAAATCAGCGCGAATGGTGCGGTGAAGTGGGATGAAAAGATTGTGTATTTGTGCGAAAAATACGGTCGATTATCCGATAATACAGCGAGGGTGGTGGGGGAAGTGTATGAAGTTTCATCACGCAAATCCCTTACCGGATGGTTAAATGTCAGGCGATTAGCCATCCGGTAAGGAATCTTAATGCTGGGGATATCACAGGTGCGAGAGATCAGCGCACGTCGGTTTGAGCAGGAGATGCCTGTTGCGGCTGAGTTATCTGCTGAGATTCTTTTTTGTTCTGGTGGTGGTGCCACGCACCTATGGCGGAGTAGACGAAGCGTCCGAAGAAGAAGAGAAAGCTGATAAGCAGTACGATCCGGATCATGCGACTGTTAAATCGGTGTCGTTTGCGTAGGCTGGTAACCTGGCTCACAAAAGGTTCCTTGTAGTGTACCCAACTGAGGGCGATACTTACATTAAGGCATACTGTGAGGGAATGGTCAATTCTTCGTTATGTAAAATTGCCTCAGTGGTTTTATCCATTTATGTTATGGAAATTAATATTATTATTTGCATGAATAATGAGATAACGATAAAAAACCATGAAAAGAGTAATAATTGATTAATGAGAGACTTTTTTTTTGATGTGTATCAAGCATCCCCCTTTGCTGCCAACTAAAATTGATGAATCATTGTGATGTATTTTACTTTATCGTTTTAACGTCAGGTGGGATGCCTGTCTGAATACCCCCTGCAGGATGTGCGGGATTCTACTGAGCATCTATGAAACTCAATAAAAATTATATTGGTATTAGAGATAAATGGTGGGCGTTACCTCTCATCTTGCCTTCATTACTGTTGCCTGTATTGAGCACTGCCAACACCTATGCCCATATTAGTACCGGGACAGTAATTCTTTTCTATCTGCCTTTAGCGCTGATGATTAGCCTGATGTTGTTTTTTGGTTGGGCTGCATTACCCGGAATTATCATTTCCATTATTTGGTACAAATATCCGCAGGTTGGGCTATTTGAAACACTCTCAATAATTTCGCACTTTATTGTTACCATCGTGCTTAGTTGGGGAGGGTATAAGGTATTTTCTCCCCGACGAAACAATGTTTCCCACGGCGATTCCCACCTGATGTTCCAGCGCATGTTTTGGCAGGTCTTCTGCCCGGCGACGCTGTTTTTGATACTCTTCCAGTTTGCCGCGTTTGTGGGCGTCTATGAGAGCAAATCGGGTATGGTAGGCGTTATGCCCTTTAATACTGGTACGTTGATCAACTATCAGGCCATGCTGGTCGGGAATCTGGTTGGGGTTCCACTGTGCTATTTTATTATTCGAACGATACGTAACCCTTTGCATGTGAGAGGCTATTTTTCTCAGTTAAAGCAGCAGTTTGATACCAAAGTCACCAAAACTGAGTTTGCTGTCTGGTTGATTATATTGACCGTGCTGATGGCAATGTTGTGCATGCCGTTAAATGAGCAAAGCTCAATATTTAGTACCAATTATACCCTGTCATTGTTGCTGCCTGTGATGCTATGGGGAGCTATGCGTTACGGTTATAGATTTATTTCGTTGATATGGGCGGTCGTACTTATTACCGCGATACATTATTATCAACGCTATATGCCCTGGTATTCGGGCTACGATACCCAGCTTGCCATTACCTCATCAAGTTACCTGGTTTTCTCCTTCATCGTAAATTTCATTGCCGTACTGGCAACGCGCCAACGGTTTGTTACCCGGCGCAACCATCGTCTGGCCTTCTTTGACCCCATGGTGCATATTCCGAATTTGCGCGCGTTGAACCGGGATTTGAAAAAAGCGCCATGGTCAGTGCTCTGCTTTTTGAGTGTTCCGGGCATGGAACTGCTGGTGAAAAATTACGGCATTATGCTGCGTATCCAGTACAAGCAAAAACTCGCCCAGTGGGTAACGCCGATGCTGGAACAAGATGAGCATGTCTATCAGTTATCGGGTAATGATTTAGTTTTGCGTTTTAATACCGAGTCGCATCAGGAACGCATTGAAGCGCTGGACAGGCATATCAAGCAGTTTCGTTTTATCTGGGATGGCATGCCGTTACAGCCGCAGGTGGGGATCAGTTTTTGCTATGTCCGTTCTCCTGTTAACCACATCTATTTGTTACTGGGAGAGCTAAGCACCATCGCCGAGCTTTCTCTGGCGACCAATGCGCCAGAGAATTTGCAGCGACGGGGCGTGATGCACCTGCAACGTGACCTGAAAGATAAGGTTGCGATGATGAATCGCCTGCAGCAGGCGCTGGAGCACAATCGCTTTTTCCTGATGGCGCAGCCGATTTCTGGTGTACGCGGCGATGTTTATCATGAAATCCTGCTGCGTCTTCAGGGGGACGACGGGGAGACTATCGCCCCTGATAACTTCTTGCCGGTAGCGCATGAGTTTGGTTTGTCCTCCAGCATCGATCTGTGGGTGATTGAAAATACGCTGAAATTTATGGCGCAGAATCGGGAAAAAATGCCCGCCCGTCGATTTGCGATTAACTTATCACCTACGTCGGTATGCCGCGCCCGACTTCCGCATGACATCAACCAGCTACTGGCTAAGTACAAAGTCGAGGCGTGGCAGCTGATTTTTGAGGTCACGGAAAGCAATGCCTTAACCAATGCAGAACAGGCGCAGGCAACGTTGCTGCAGTTGCAATCATTGGGATGTCAGATTGCGATTGATGATTTTGGTACTGGTTATGCCAGCTATGCGCGGCTGAAGAATGTGAATGCCGATATTCTGAAAATTGACGGCAGCTTTATTCGCAATATCGTTTCGAACAGCCTCGACTACCAAATTGTGGCGTCCATTTGCCACCTGGCGCGAATGAAAAGAATGCTGGTGGTTGCGGAGTACGTCGAAAGCGAGGAAATACGCAGTGCGGTGATTTCGCTGGGGATTGACTACATGCAGGGGTATCTGATTGGTAAACCGCAACCGCTGCACGAAACGCTGGAAGAAAAGGTGCCAGAAGAACTGGCACCTGCTGAGAGCTTATGCGGCGATATCGGGTGAGCTTTCTTCTTCAATTTTGAGACGCCAGCCGGTTACGGCTTCCCAGTATTGTTGCTCTTTTTCCAGATCGAGCAGCACCAGCGCATTCTGGCTAAACCAGTCATGCGGGAAGCGTAAAGTCCAGTGGTTGTCGTCGGTAATCAGGGTCAGCGTCGGTGGAGTGGTGGTTGCCTGACGCTGATTATTCAGCAGCACGCCCAGGCGTAACAGCTGAATTAACGGTAGAAACTGTTTTTTCTTGAACAGCGTAAAGCGGGGCAAATCATCCAGCTTCACCGCTTTGCGATGATAACGAACTAAGGTTGCCATCATCAGCTGTTGTTCCTGATTAAAGCCCGGCAAATCACTGTTTTGCAGGATATAAGCAGAGTGGCGATGTAAACCGCTGTGGTTGATGTTCAGCCCAACCTCATGCAGCATCGCCGCCCAGCGCAGTAACGCTTCCAGTTGCGGATTGGCCAGTTTTGGCTGCTGCGTATGCCACTGATCGTACATTTGCATCGTCGTTTCCAGTACGCGCCGGGCCTGTTCACTGTCGATGTTGTACTGGTTCGCCAGACTGCTGGCGGTACGGCTGCGAACGTCCTGGTGGCGAAAACGTCCTTCCATCTCGTACAGTACGCCTTCACGTAGCGCGCCATCAGAAAGGCGAAGTTCGCGGATAGCGAGCGCGTCAAAAACGCCGCACAGAATCGCAAGCCCGGGCACAAACACCGCTTTTCGCTCTTCTGACAGCCCTGGCAGGCTGAGGGCTTCGAATGACGCATGTTTTAGTACTTCGGATGTCAGTTTGTCCAGGCGTTCGGGAGTGATGAAACCATCTTTCTCGCCCATCTCCAGCAGCACTTCATGTGCCGCTTTAATCGTACCCGATGCGCCCATCGCAACGTTCCAGCCCTGAATGCGAAACTGCCAGGTTAAGGTTTCGAGCTTTTGCGCTGCCGCCATGCGGGCACGCTGGAAGTTTTCCCGACTGATAACGCCGCCCGGGAAATACATCTGGGCAAAACTGACGCAGCCCATACGACGGCTTTCGACCAGTTTGGGTTCGAAATCTTCGCCGATCACCAGTTCTGTTGAACCACCGCCAATATCGATAACCAGCTTGCGACCTTTTTCCGGCTGGGTGTGCTCTACACCCATAAAAATCAGTCGGGCTTCTTCATTACCGGAAATAATCTCAATCGGGTAGGGGATGACTTTTTCTGCGCGCTTGAGAAAATCGGTCGCATTCAGCGCCTGACGCAAAGTATGGGTACCCACGATGCATACGCTTGATGGGGGAAAGCCCTGCAGGCGTTCGGCGAACAGCGACAGACAGCTTAATCCGCGCTCCATTGCCTCTTCGCTCAGCTTGTTGTCTTCGCCGAGACCATCAGCCAGATGAACGCGTTGTTTCAGGCGTCCGATAATTTGCATAGCGCCATCAACCACACGGGCAATGACCATATGGAAACTGTTTGAACCGAGGTCGACCGCAGCAAATTCCTGCGGTCGCGGAGTCTTGTCGTGTATTGGCATATCTTTAGTCAGGTTGCTCGAGTGATTTGATGTAGTCGTAAATCGCCAATTGTGACTGAACCTTACGGCGATTTCCGCGCGGTACGTAGCGATTACTGAGTTCTTTATCGATGAAGCGAGCCTTCACCGTGTCGCTGAACAGGATATCGATAATATCCAGCACACGTTGCTTAAGACGCGGGTCCAGCAGCGGCGTGGCGACTTCGATGCGATAGTCGATATTCCTGGTCATCCAGTCTGCGGAGGAGAGATATACCTGCTTGTCGCCGCCGTTTTCGAAGATATAAACCCGGTCGTGTTCAAGGTAGCGGTCAACGATGCTTATCACGCGAATATTATCACTGATGCCTTCCAGATTCGGGATCAGGGAGCACATACCGCGGATCAGCAAATTAACCGGCACGCCCGAGCAGGACGCCGCATACAGGCGGTCAACGAGGCCTTTATCGACCAGATTGTTAAGTTTTAGCGTAATACCGGAAGGCCGCCCTTGCTGTGCGTTGGCGATTTCTTTGTCGATCATCGCGTACAGCAGACGGCGTGAGTTCTGTGGAGAAACCAGCAGATAATCGAACGTCACCGGACGATACGGGTTCTCGATAAAGTTGAACACCCGACGCACTTCGTTGGTAATGCGCGAATCGGCGGTCAGCAAAGAATAGTCAGTATACAGGCGCGCCGTTTTTTCATTGAAGTTCCCGGTACCGATGTGGGCGTAGCGCACCACCTCGTCACCTTCTTTACGCGAGATAAGGAACAGCTTGGCGTGAATTTTCAGGCCCGGCGCGGAGAAAATGACGTGAACACCCGCTTCGGTCAGACGCTTGGCCCAATGAATGTTGGCTTCTTCATCAAAGCGCGCCTGCAATTCCACCACTACGGTGACTTTTTTACTGTTATGCGCTGCATGGATCATCGCGTCGATGATGCGCGAGTCTTTTGCCACACGGTAGATGTTGATCTTTATCGCCAACACGCTCGGGTCGAAAGAGGCCTGACGCAACAGCTCAAGAACATGTTCAAAGGTGTGATACGGGTAATACAGCAGCACATCGCGCTCGCGGATTGCATCAAATCCGTTGCGAAACTTCTCGTTGTCGAACCAGATATGGCGTAAACGAGGAAGTGGTTTGTTCACCAGGTTAGCTTTGCCAACGTTGGGGAAGTTAATAAAGTCTTTGAAGTTATGGTAGCGCCCGCCGGGAACAATTGAGTCGTAGCGAGAAATCGTCAGTTTTTCACGCAGCACCTCGACCAGCGCATTGGGCATGTCGCGCTGATAGACAAAACGTACAGGCTCTGCGGTCAGACGCTGTTTCAGGCTGGATGACATCAGCTCCATCAGGCTCGATTCCATCTCGTGCACCAAATCGTATTCGGCGTCGCGGGTCATTTTCATCGAATAAGCGTTTAGCGCATCGTAATCAAAGAACCCTTTGAAAATGTCGTCCAGGCAGTAGCGTAAGATGTTGTCCAGCAGGATCATCGGTTTGCGACGCCGCGGGGTTTCCGGCGGCAGATTCACAAAGCGTGGAACCTTGTCGGAAGGGATTTCCAGCAGCGCGTAGCGGATCGAATCACCGCGAATAATTTCTACCGCCAGATAGGTGTAGTCATCTTTCAGGAACTGAACTAAATCCGTCTCGCGGTTAATCAGGATCGGCGTAATATGCTGGCGAAGATATTGCTTAAAGTAATGGCGTAACCAGCTCTGTTGATTAACCGATAGCTGACGTTCGTTGATTAAGAAAATCTGGTTGCGCGCCATCTCCAGCAGCAACTCGTTGTACAGGCCGTCGAATTCCTGATCGGCTTTTAATACGCGGGCCTGGATTTTGCCTAACAGATGGCGGGAGTGAGAGTTTGAACCCTGTTCTTCGCTAATAATGATTCGGCGCTTCAGTTCGGCAAAACGAACCTTGTAAAACTCGTCGAGGTTATTGGAATAGATGCCTAAGAAACGCATCCGTTCGATCAACGGGTTTGACTTATCAGCAGCTTCCTGGAGTACACGTTCATTGAACGCTAACCAACTGAGTTCTTTCTCGATGTATAGCTTTTCCTGACCCATTACCACTTTTACTCCGTTTCATTCACGGGACACTACCGATTTATTATGGCGAGCATTGCTCTCAGATGTCCAACTGTGCCAGAAAAATATGACAATAAACCGTCTGATAGCAAAGAGAAAGGGGGAGCGTAGATGAATACCGGAGATGTTAACCGGAAAAGGTAATCATGCCTGTAGACCGGATGGTGAGATCCGGCTTACAGGCTGGTTTTTATTATTCGTCGGCGGCGTAGCCTTGTGGCGGCAGACGAACGCCGTCCAGCCATGCTGCGTTATCACGCATCTTCAGGCGACCATCGGTAAACCAGCTTACTACCAGTGGGTAAATGGTATGTTCCTGGGCCTGGACCCGGGCCGTGACATCATCTTCGCTGTCGCCTTCAAATACCGGAACCTTGGCCTGGAGAATAACCGGTCCGCCGTCCAGTTCATCGGTGACAAAATGGACGGAAGTTCCATGCTCTTCATCACCGTTTTCCAGAACCTGACGGTGCGTGTGCAGGCCGGGATATTTCGGCAATAAAGACGGATGGATATTCAGCAATCGCTCAGAATAGTGAGCGACAAACGCCGGGCTGAGAATGCGCATATAACCGGCCAACACGACGACATCGGGCGCATAGGCGTCAATCTCTTGAATCAGCTGGCGGTCGAATGCTTCGCGACTGGCAAACTGGGCGGCTTCCAGCGAGTGCGCCGGAATATTCGCTTCGCGTGCGCGCTCAAGGCCGAACGCATCGGCCTTGTTACTGAATACTGCACGTATGGTGCCATTGATTTTTTTCTGTTCGCAGGCGTCTATTATCGCCTGCAAATTGCTTCCGTTGCCGGAAATGAGCACCACAATGTTTTTCATTCAATGACCACACGCTGTTCGGAATCAGAAGCTTTGATGATACCGATTTTCCATGCGTTTTCACCTTTCTCATTGAGCAAAGCAAGGGCTTTGTCCACTTCCGGAGCTGGCAGGGCGATTACCATACCTACGCCGCAGTTAAAGGTGCGATACATCTCATGCTGGCTGACGTTACCCGCCGTTTGCAGCCAGTTGAAAACAGCTGGCCACTGCCATGACGATTCGTCGATCACCGCCTGCGTGTTGTCCGGAAGAACGCGTGGAATATTTTCCCAGAAGCCGCCGCCGGTCAGGTGGGCGATGGCATGCACATCAACCTTCTCAATCAGTTCCAGAATGGATTTTACGTAAATGCGGGTCGGGGCCAGCAAGTGATCGGCCAGCGACTTGCCTTCAAGCTCGGTGGTTTCCGGGTCACAACCGCTGACTTCAACAATTTTACGCACCAGAGAGTAACCGTTGGAGTGCGGGCCGCTGGAGCCGAGCGCAATCAATACGTCGCCGTCAGCCACTTTTGAACCGTCGATAATCTCTGATTTCTCGACGACGCCAACGCAGAAGCCTGCCACGTCGTAATCTTCGCCGTGGTACATCCCCGGCATTTCAGCCGTTTCCCCGCCAACCAGCGCGCAGCCAGACTGCAGACAACCTTCGGCAATACCGTTAATGACGCTGGCTGCGGTATCCACATCCAGTTTGCCGGTCGCATAGTAGTCGAGGAAAAACAGCGGCTCAGCGCCCTGAACGACGAGGTCGTTGACGCACATTGCGACGAGGTCAATACCGATAGTGTCGTGGCGTTTCAGATCCATCGCCAGACGCAGTTTTGTGCCAACGCCATCAGTGCCGGAAACCAGTACTGGTTCACGATATTTTTGCGGCAATGCGCACAGCGCACCGAAGCCACCCAGACCACCCATAACTTCCGGACGACGAGTTTTCTTTACTACGCCTTTGATTCGATCAACCAGAGCATTACCTGCATCAATATCAACACCGGCATCTTTGTAGCTAAGAGAGGTTTTATCGGTCACTGCCTGCTTCCCCACATGTTTACTTGCAGTAAAAGTTAAATTCGGCGCAATTCTAACAGGGAAAGCAAACGTTTGCGAGCCTGCTCTGCATCAAGTTTTATCTGCTGATTTTTTCAGCATTTTACAATCATTTATCTATTTGTTTGAACTGCGCCACGAAAATGAAACCGGGTACAGTCTTGTGCTTGAAACCTGCCAGCCGAATGCACAGTATCGTACTGAAACCGGTTTCTGTTTTCTGTTGCGGACCTCATCTACAGCGTTTTGCGCAGAGTCATCACGATAGGGGAAGGGTATGTCAGGATTTAAAGCAGATTTCATGTGGGGTGGTGCCGTAGCCGCTCATCAACTGGAAGGTGGCTGGCAGGCGGGTGGAAAAGGCGTCAGCGTTGCCGATGTCATGACGGCGGGGGCGCACGGCGTGGCGCGAGAAATCACCGACGGTGTGATCGCCGGTAAAAACTACCCTAACCATGACGCCATCGATTTTTATCATCGCTATAAAGACGACATTAAGCTGTTTGCCGAAATGGGATTTAAATGTTTTCGCACCTCTATCGCCTGGACGCGTATTTTCCCCTTAGGCGACGAAGCGCAACCCAATGAAGCTGGCCTGCAGTTCTATGATGACCTGTTTGACGAATGCCTGAAATATGGCATTGAGCCGGTGATTACGTTGTCGCATTTCGAGATGCCTTACCATCTGGTGACGGAATATGGCGGCTGGCGCAACCGTAAGCTTATCGATTTCTTTGTCCGTTTTGCCAGGGTGGTTTTCACTCGTTACCAGCACAAAGTAAAGTACTGGATGACGTTTAATGAGATTAACAACCAGGCAAATTATCACGAAGATTTCGCGCCCTTTACTAACTCTGGTCTGAAATACCAGCCCGGTGAAGACCGCGAGCCGGTCATGTACCAGGCGGCGCACTATGAACTGGTGGCAAGCGCGTTGGCGGTAAAGGCCGCACGTGAGATTAACCCGGAATTGCAACTAGGGTGCATGATCGCCATGTGTCCTATCTATCCGCTGACCTGCGCGCCAGACGATATGATGATGGCGATGAACGCCATGCACCGCCGTTACTGGTTTACCGACGTCCATGTGCGCGGTAAATACCCGCAGCATCTTCTCAACTACTTTGCCCGACGCGGTTTTGAGCTGGATATCACCGAGGAAGACTGTCAGGCGTTGACCGAGGGCTGCGTGGATTACATCGGCTTTAGCTACTATATGTCTTTCGCGACGCAGGCAACGGCGGACAACCCTGAGCTGGATTACGACGAGTCGAAAAGCCTGGTTTCCAACCCGTACGTACAGAAGTCGGACTGGGGCTGGCAGATTGATCCCGTCGGTCTGCGCTATTCGCTGAACTGGTTCTGGGATCATTATCAGTTGCCGCTATTTATTGTGGAGAATGGATTTGGCGCCATCGACGTGCGTGAGAACGATGGTGCGGTGAACGACCAGTACCGTATCGACTACCTTGCCGCTCACATACGTGAGATGAAAAAAGCGGTGGTGGAAGATGGCGTGGATTTGATGGGATATACCCCGTGGGGCTGTATTGATTTAGTCTCGGCCGGGACGGGGGAAATGAAAAAACGCTACGGGTTTATCTACGTTGATAAAAATAATGACGGTAGCGGGACATTAACTCGCTCTCCGAAAAAATCTTTTTCATGGTATCAAAACGTCATCCAGACCAATGCTGAATACCTTTAAAATTCATAGCATTGATAACAAGCCCCGCCATGAGTGCGGGGCTTGTTTTATACTCATCATCCAGACGTAAATGACTTTGGTTGATCCATATCAAGCGCATGCAGTGTTGCGACAGAGACTAAAAGCGGTATAATCCGGCGATTTTTTTGTGGTTGCCACTCGTCTGAGGAAAGGAGAAGAGTATGAAGATCGTGGAAGTCAAACACCCACTCGTCAAACACAAGCTGGGACTGATGCGTGAAAACGACATCAGCACTAAACGCTTTCGTGAACTCGCCTCGGAAGTTGGCAGCCTGCTGACTTATGAAGCAACCGCAGGTCTGGAAACCGAAAAGGTGACCATTGAAGGCTGGAATGGCCCGGTTGAAGTTGACCAAATTAAAGGTAAGAAAATCACCGTTGTGCCAATCCTGCGTGCGGGCCTGGGCATGATGGAAGGCGTTCTGGAAAACGTTCCAAGCGCGCGTATCAGCGTGGTCGGTATGTACCGCAATGAAGAGACGCTGGAGCCGGTTCCGTATTTCCAGAAGCTGGTTTCTAACATCGATGAGCGTATGGCGCTGATCGTTGACCCGATGCTGGCGACCGGCGGTTCCGTTATCGCTACCATCGACCTGCTGAAAAACGCAGGCTGCACCAGCATTAAGGTGCTGGTCCTGGTTGCGGCACCAGAAGGTATCGCGGCACTGGAAAAAGCGCACCCGGATGTTGAGCTGTACACAGCCTCCATCGATCAGGGACTGAACGAGCACGGATACATTATTCCGGGGCTTGGTGATGCCGGCGATAAGATTTTTGGTACCAAGTAAACGAATAAGTGAAAAAAAGCCGACTTTAAGAGTCGGCTTTTTTTTGAATATAACAACCCAATGCGAATAACAAACAACACTCAGAGGAAAACACTATGACGCGCCGTGCTATCGGGGTGAGTGAAAGACCGCCGCTTTTACAGACAATCCCGCTTAGTTTGCAGCACCTGTTCGCCATGTTTGGCGCAACGGTACTGGTGCCAGTCCTGTTCCACATCAACCCGGCTACCGTTTTGCTGTTTAATGGCATTGGTACGTTGCTGTATCTCTTTATTTGTAAAGGAAAAATCCCAGCCTATCTGGGGTCCAGCTTTGCATTTATTTCTCCGGTACTGCTGCTGCTGCCGTTAGGATATGAAGTGGCACTGGGTGGTTTCATTATGTGCGGCGTCCTGTTCTGCCTGGTTTCTTTCATCGTTAAGAAAGCAGGTACCGGCTGGCTGGATGTGATGTTCCCGCCTGCGGCGATGGGCGCAATCGTTGCCGTTATCGGTCTGGAGCTGGCTGGCGTCGCTGCGGGCATGGCGGGGTTACTGCCTGCTGAGGGGCAATTACCGGATTCAAAAACCATCATCATCTCGATGGTGACGCTGGCGGTTACGGTATTTGGCTCCGTACTGTTCCGCGGTTTTATGGCGATTATCCCGATTCTGATTGGGGTGCTGGCCGGTTATGCGCTCTCTTTCGTGATGGGCGTCGTGGACACTACGCCGATTGCGCAGGCCCACTGGTTCGCGCTGCCAACGTTCTATACGCCGCGCTTTGAATGGGTTGCCATTCTGACCATCCTGCCAGCAGCGCTGGTGGTCATCGCTGAACACGTCGGGCACCTGGTGGTAACGGCGAATATCGTGAAAAAAGATTTGATTCGCGACCCAGGCCTGCATCGTTCTATGTTTGCTAACGGTCTGTCTACGGTTATCTCCGGTTTCTTCGGCTCAACGCCGAACACCACGTACGGCGAAAATATTGGCGTAATGGCGATTACCCGCGTTTACAGTACCTGGGTTATCGGCGGCGCGGCGATTTTTGCCATTCTGCTCTCCAGCGTGGGTAAACTGGCGGCGGCGATCCAAATCATCCCACTGCCTGTCATGGGGGGCGTATCACTGCTGCTGTACGGCGTGATTGGCGCTTCCGGTATTCGCGTATTGATCGAGTCGAAAGTTGACTACAACAAAGCGCAAAACCTGATCCTGACCTCGGTTATTTTGATCATCGGCGTAAGTGGCGCGAAAGTTCACATTGGCGCCGCAGAGCTGAAAGGCATGGCGCTGGCGACCATTGTTGGCGTCTGCCTGAGCCTGATTTTCAAAGTTATCAGCCTGCTGCGCCCGGAAGAAGTCGTGCTTGACGCAGAAGATGCCGACAGTCCGCAACAGTAAATCTCTGACCGGGCGGCGGTGCTGCCCGGTTCTATCACGACGTATTTCTGTGTTAAACTCAACGCGATTTTATGAAATCCTGGGTTGAGGTATCTCTGAACACACCGGCACAGCTCTCTTTGCCACTTTATCTTCCTGACGACGAAACTTTTGCAAGTTTCTGGCCGGGGGATAACTCCTCTTTACTGGCTGCACTGCAAAACGTGCTGCGTCAGGAACATAGCGGGTATATTTATCTCTGGTCGCGCGAAGGCGCTGGCCGTAGTCATTTGCTGCATGCAGCCTGTGCGGAACTGTCCGCGCGCGGTGATGCAGTAGGTTACGTGCCGCTCGATAAACGCACCTGGTTTGTCCCTGAAGTGCTCGACGGGATGGAGCATTTATCGCTGGTATGCATCGATAACATCGAATGTGTGGCCGGGGATTCGCTGTGGGAAATGGCGATCTTTGATCTCTACAACCGCATCCTGGAGTCGGGGAAAACGCGCCTGCTGATCACCGGCGATCGCCCGCCAAGACAGCTGAATCTGGGGTTGCCGGATCTCGCCTCGCGCCTGGACTGGGGACAAATCTACAAGCTGCAGCCGCTTTCCGATGAAGATAAGCTGCAGGCGTTGCAATTACGCGCCAGACTTCGTGGATTTGAACTGCCGGAAGATGTGGGACGCTTTCTGCTTAAGCGTCTGGATCGGGAAATGCGTACGCTGTTTATGACGTTGGATCAGTTAGATCACGCATCGATCACCGCCCAGCGCAAACTCACCATTCCGTTCGTAAAAGAGATACTGAAGCTGTAAGCGCCGCAGCCGAAAAGACTGCGGCAGGTTGCAGGTTAACCGATGATTTCCAGTACCTGCTCTGGCGGACGACCAATCCGCGCCTGGCCTTTGGCGACCACAATTGGGCGCTCCATCAGTTTCGGGTTTTCCACCATTGCCTGAATTAGCGCATCTTCACTCAGATTTTTGTCCGCCAGGTTAAGCGATTTATAGAGATCCTCTTTCTGGCGCATCAGTTCACGTGCGCTGGACATGCTGAGCATCTGCAGCAGTTCACGCAGGGTTGCGGCATCAGCCGGCGTTTCCAGATACAACACCACCTCCGGGTCCACGCCGTTGGACTTCAGTAATTCCAGCGTTTCGCGGCTCTTGGAGCAGCGTGGGTTATGGTAGATTTTGATCGCGTCTGACATTTTTCTTCCTGTTACATTTTCGTGTACGGTTTAAAGCGCTCTTGCAACTGGCGTAGCTGGTCAATACGGGCATCGTATCTGGCCTGCTGCTGGCTACCCAGTTTCACCTGAGAGCTTGCGCTGCTGAGCATCGAAATCGCCTGATCCAGACGCCCTGCAAGGGCATACCCTTCGGCGCGCGCCGCCAGTTCCTGATCGCGGTTGTTCAGGTTGGCTTCCGTTTGCGCTAACAGATCCCAGCCGTTGGGATCGTCCTTATGGTTAAACGTATAGCGATTCAGGATGGTTGCCGCCTCTTTGGCTTGTCCTCCTTGTAAATACGCATTCGCCAGGTTGAGCTGCAGTACCGGGTTAGTGCGCAGGTCGCGGGCGTTTTTCAACCGATTAATAGCGTCGCTGGTTTTCTTCTGACCGAGATCGATATCCGTAGCCAGGTCGAGATACCAGGCATTGTTTGGATCTGCCGCCAGCAGCGGTTGCAGCGCTTTACGCGCCTCGTCGTATTTACTGGCTTCCATTGCCTGCAATGCCCGACCATACTGCGCCGCACGTTGCTCACGCACGTTGCCTTTCGACCAGTTACTCAGCAGGTCGTCGGTCAGTTGGTTGCGACCAGAATTGTACATGCCCAGGGTTCGCGCCTTAGCCAGATAAAAATCTTCTGATGACTGGACGACCACCGGGCGCATTTGGTTGGCGCGGTTACGGGCATCCGACAGACGGCTTTCTGGCAGGGGGTGGGTCAGCAAAATTTCCGGTGGACGCGAAGAGTAACGGGCCTGATCGAGCAGTTTTTCCAGAAACGTCGGCATGGCCTGGGGATCGAAACCCGAGCGTTGCAGCACCTGAATACCGATGCGGTCGGCTTCCTGTTCGTTTTGCTGCGTAAAGCTAATCATTCCCTGGCGCGTACCCGCCAGCGTACCGGTCAGCGCCGCCATACCCGCCTGGGGGCTGGCCATCGCTAATAAAATGGAGCCTAACGCACCGACCCACGTTAGCGGCGCGCTGCGTTTCTGATCTTCCATAGCACGCGCCAGGTGACGCTGCGTAACGTGGGAAATTTCGTGCGCCATAACCGATGCCAGCTGGCTTTCGTTATCGGAATAGCGGAATAACGCGGAGTGCAGGACAACGTTGCCGCCAAAGAAAGCAAAGGCGTTGATTTCATCGTTGTTAATCAAAAAGAAGGTGAAGGGCGTTTTTACCGAGTCGGCGTGCGAGACCAGACGCATCCCCAGCGCATTAATGTATTGGGTGAGCAACGGATCGTTAATTAATGGCGCACTGCCGCGCAGCTGGCGTACGTAATAATCGCCCATCTGCATTTCCTGTCCTATGGAAAGCGTGCTCCCTGCCGAGGTTCCCATATCAGGCAGGGTGTCCGCAGTATCAGCAAATGCGGGCGCGACCTGACCGATGGTCAGTGCGGCAATGAGGGTAGCAACCAGGTTTTTTTTCAACTGCCTGAACATAACCTCTGTCCTGTATTCTTTTTTGAGATAGCCATTTGACCAATGCCGTGAAGTATCGTTCACACTCCGCAAGCTTAGGGAGTGTAACTGCGAAACCTGACGATGAACACCCAGGAAAAATGTCTTTTCACTTTGCGTAATCAGCCATAAAAAGCGAAGTCTTTTTTGTGACATTTCGATACAATTCGGGATCGCAATCCCGCTATTGGGTTCATGGAAGGGTTTTATGCTCGAAATGTTGATGCAATGGTATCGCCGCCGCTTTAGCGACCCCGAAGCCATCGCCTTGCTGATTATTCTGGTTGCCGGTTTTGGCATCCTGTTCTTCTTTAGCGGTCTTCTGGCGCCGCTGTTGGTCGCCATTGTGCTGGCTTACCTGCTTGAATGGCCGACCGTACGGCTGGAACATATAGGTTGTTCACGGCGTTGGGCAACATCGATCGTGCTGGTGGTGTTTGTCGGTATTTTGCTGCTGATGGCGTTTGTGGTGATGCCCGTTGCATGGCAGCAGGGGATCTACCTGATCCGCGATATGCCCGGCATGCTCAATAAATTGTCTGATTTTGCCGCCACCTTGCCACGACGTTATCCGGCGCTGATGGATGCGGGCATTATTGATGCGATGGCGGAGAATATGCGCTCGCGAATGCTCACCATGGGTGATTCGGTGGTGAAATATTCGCTGGCCTCACTGGTCGGTTTGCTGACGCTGGCGGTTTACCTGGTTCTCGTCCCATTGATGGTGTTCTTTCTGATCAAAGATAAAGGACAGATGCTGAACGCCGTGCGCCGGGTGCTGCCGCGTAATCGCGGGCTGGCGGGGCAGGTATGGAAAGAGATGAATCAGCAAATCACCAACTATATCCGCGGAAAGGTGCTGGAAATGGTGGTGGTCGGCGTGGCGACCTGGCTAGGCTTTCTACTGTTTGGTCTCAACTATTCGCTGCTACTGGCGGTGCTGGTAGGGTTCTCTGTGCTGATCCCGTATATCGGCGCTTTTGTCGTGACGATTCCGGTAGTCGGTGTGGCGCTGTTCCAGTTTGGCCTTGGCACCGAGTTCTGGAGCTGTTTTGCCGTGTACCTGATTATCCAGGCGTTGGACGGTAATCTGTTGGTGCCGGTGCTGTTCTCCGAGGCGGTAAATCTGCATCCGCTGGTGATTATTCTGTCGGTGGTGATCTTCGGCGGCCTGTGGGGATTCTGGGGCGTATTCTTTGCGATTCCTCTGGCAACGTTAATCAAAGCGGTAATGCATGCCTGGCCGGATGGTCAGGCCGTTGATGAACCCTAATCCGCATGCTCTGGCGATGCAATGTCGCCGGAGCTGAACTTGTCGGACCTCTATCCACACTTTCTGAATATTCTCCTCGGCTGTCGTTTTTCTCCGCATTTGTCTTTAACTTGACCTGCGTGATGTCTTTTAGTCACACAAGGAATAAGGCCAACTGGAGAACAAAATGGGTCACAACACACACACGCAGCAAAAGGTGGGATGGGGCGGTTATCTCGCTTTTTTTATTACGATTATTCTTTTTTCCGGCATGTTTGCGAAAAGTACCGAATGGTGGCGGGTCTTTGACTTCACCGTCCTCAACGGCGCATTTGGGCAGATTAATGCGGCGGGCGACACGGCAGTCTCTTTTCGCGGCGCGGGCGGTATGGGCGCCAAAGATGGCTTCTTATTCGCGCTTGAGCTTGCGCCTTCCGTCATTCTTTCGCTCGGGATAATTTCCGTCACTGAAGGGCTGGGAGGTTTACGTGCGGCGCAACAGCTGATGACGCCTGTCTTGCGCCCGTTACTCGGTATTCCAGGGATTTGTTCGCTGGCGTTGATTGCGAATTTGCAAAATACCGATGCCGCCGCCGGGATGACCAAAGAAATGGCGGAAGAGGGCATTATCACTGAACAGGAACGTGCCATTTTTGCCTGCTGGCAAACCAGCGGCAGCGCTTGTATTACCAACTATTTTTCCTCTGGCGCTGCGCTGTTTACGGTGGTTACCGTTCCGGTAATTACGCCGCTTGCGGTGATCCTTGTCTTCAAATTTGTGGGTGCGAACCTGCTGCGTTTATGGATTGCGCAGCTGGAAAATCGCCGTATGCAGCAGGAGGCGTGAGATGACAACGCAGGTACGTAAAAACGTCATGGATATGTTTATCGATGGCGCACGGCGCGGATTTACTATTGCAACGACCAGCCTGTTGCCTAACGTGGTGATGGCGTTTGTAATTATTCAGGCGCTGAAGGTGACAGGGCTGCTCGAAGTTGTCGGGCGGGTATGTGAGCCGGTTATGGCGCTGTGGGGCTTGCCGGGGGAATCTGCCACCGTGCTGCTGGCGGCGGTGATGAGTATGGGAGGCGGCGTCGGCGTTTGCGCCAGCCTGGTTGTCGCCGGTACGCTTTCGGGACATGATGCCACGGTATTGTTACCGGCTATCTACCTGATGGGCAATCCGGTGCAAAATGTGGGACGCTGTCTGGGGACCGCGGGGGTTCATCCCCGTTACTACCCGCTGATTATTGCGGTATGCGTAATTAATGCGCTGCTCTCTATTTGGGTTATGCAGGTTATTGCCTGACAAGGAAGGTTATGAATTGTTCCATTCTTAATTTGACGTTGTTCCAGCAGGGACACGTGTACGCGCCGGAAGATTTAGGGCGCCAGGACATACTGGTGTCCGGCAGCAAAATTGTTGCCATCGCGCCGTTGATTTCCCCTGAAGATTTTCCCGGCTGCACGTGCATCAATCTTGATGGCGCGATTGTGTGTCCGGGGTTTATCGATCAACACGTCCATCTGATTGGCGGCGGTGGAGAAGCGGGGCCGCACACCCGCACGCCGGAAGCGCGCTTGTCGCGGCTGGTTGAAGCTGGCGTCACCTCGGTGGTGGGATTACTGGGTACTGATGGTATTACCCGTCACCCGGAATCGCTGCTGGCGAAAACCCGCGCGCTGGAATTTGAAGGCATTAGCGCGTGGATGCTGACCGGGGCGTATTCTCTACCTTCCCCGACTATTACCGGCAGCATCGATCGCGACGTGGCGCTGATCGATAAAATTATTGGCGTGAAATGCGCGGTTTCGGACCACCGTTCTTCCGCTCCGGATTCTTCGGCGCTGGCAAACATGGCGGCGCAAGCTCGCGTGGGTGGATTGTTAGGACGAAAACCGGGAATCAGCGTCTTCCATATGGGCGACAGCCCGCGCATGCTGGAGCCGTTGTACCAGATCCTCGACTGTTGCGATGTGCCGATTACCAAACTGCTGCCGACCCACGTTAATCGTGCACAACCGTTGTTCCAGGCGGCGTTGGAGTATGCCCGCAAAGGCGGTTATATCGACATTACCAGCAGTATTGATGAGCCCGTCGACCCGGCCACGGCAATCGCCACGGCGCTTAGCCAGAACGTGCCGCTGTCGCGTATTACGCTGAGCTCAGACGGCAACGGCAGCCAGCCGGAATTTGATGAGTACGGTAACCTCACCGGCATCGGTGTCGCAGGGTTTGAATCGCTGGCAGAAACGGTGCGCCAGTTGGTGAAGGTTCATGCCATACCGCTGGAGCAGGCGCTGTGTCCGCTGACGCGCACGGTCGCAGAGTTTTTGGGACTGGAGCATAAGGGGCGTCTGGCGGTGGGATGTGATGCAGACATTCTGGTGCTCAACGACGCGCTGGAGGTTCATCACCTGTGGGCGAAGGGAAAAGCCTTGGTCAGGGAGAAAAAAGCCTGCGTAAAAGGGACGTTTGAATAAACGAGGTTGATGCCGGATAGCGGCGTAAATGCCTTATCCGGCCTGCGGGGTTGCGGGGAAACAGGCCTGATAAGACGCGTAGCGTCGCCATCAGGCTTTATCCGGCAAAACGTAAATCAAGCGTTCTCTTTCAGCCAGTTCATTACCACATCGTGGTGGTTACTGGTTTTGAAGTCATCAAACACATGCTCAATTTTCCCTTCAGCATCAATCAGGAAGCTGATGCGGTGGATGCCATCGTAGGTTTTGCCCATAAACGATTTCTCACCCCAGACGCCGAACTGCTCGCAAACCTGATGATCTTCGTCGGACAGGAGCGTGAAGTTAAGGACTTCTTTTTCCGCGAATCGGGAAAGCTTCTCTGGTTTATCGGTGCTGATTCCCAGCACTTCAACACCTGCTTTTTTTAACTCATCCATGTTATCGCGCAGGCCGCAGGCCTGAACGGTACAGCCGGGTGTCATGGCTTTTGGGTAAAAATAAACCAGAACACGCTGTCCCTGGAAGTCGGTTAAATTTACTTGTTCTCCGTCTTGATCCGGCAAGCTAAATTTCGGTGCGATATCACCGGCTTTCAGTGGGTTCATTACTTAACTCCATCCTGTTCATCATGCTGTGAGTAATTGACGACGTTAATACTGCCTTGCGCATTGAGTTCTGTACAGAGTGCTTTAAACGCATCTTCAATATTTGCCGCATCATGTGACGCAGGACTATGTGCGGTGATTTGAATAAACAGCTGTGCCGCCTTTCCGTTCTCAGCCGGTTGCGTGCGTGACACCAGTTCCGCAATATTCATTTGGTGGCTGTCAAACAGGGCGGTAAAGCGTTCAATCAAATGTGGAGAATCAGGGACATCGACTTGAACCCATACCGTCGCGGGCATCGCCGGACGGGGGCGCGCGGTCGTGCGCTTCATCACGATCAGTAAATCCAGCTCTGCACCTTTCAATGGTAAGGTTGATTCAATCAGGGTGATGGCATTCCAGGTGCCCGACAGCAACATGATAAACGTGAACTCGTCACCCAGCATGGCCAACCGGCTGTCTTCGATATTACAGCCGCAACTGCTGACATGACGCGTGATGGTGTTCACAATTCCTGGGCGGTCAGCACCCAGCGCAGTAATGACCAGATAGTGTTGCGATGACGATGTCAAACCTGTTCTTCCTTTGAGCGGTGAGGTAATCATAAGGAAAGCATAAAAAAAACATGCATACAACAATCAGAACGGCTCTGGTCGCTTGCTTTTATTGTCGTACCAAACGTACCATTGAGACACTTGTTTGCACAGAGGATGGCCCATGTTCACGGGAAGTATTGTCGCGCTTGTTACGCCGATGGATGAGAAAGGTAAAGTCTGCCGGTCGAGCCTGAAAAAACTGATTGATTATCATGTCGCCAGCGGCACCTCGGCGATCGTTTCGGTTGGCACCACCGGTGAGTCTGCCACCCTGAGTCATGATGAGCATGGCGATGTGGTGATGATGACCCTGGAGTTGGCCGACGGGCGTATTCCGGTAATAGCCGGAACCGGCGCCAATGCGACCGCGGAAGCCATTAGTCTGACGCAGCGTTTCAACGACAGTGGTGTTGTCGGCTGCCTGACGGTGACGCCTTACTACAACCGCCCAACCCAGGAAGGTTTGTTCCAGCATTTCAAAGCCATCGCTGAACATACTGACCTGCCGCAAATTCTGTATAATGTGCCGTCCCGTACCGGCTGCGATATGCTGCCGGAAACCGTTGGTCGCCTGGCGAAAGTAAAAAATATTATCGCTATTAAAGAGGCCACGGGGAACTTAAGTCGCGTTCACCAGATCAAAGAGCTGGTTTCAGACGACTTCATTCTGCTCAGCGGTGATGACGCAACCGGACTGGATTTTATGCAGCTCGGTGGTCATGGCGTGATTTCCGTAACGTCTAACGTTGCGGCGCGTGACATGGCTGAAATGTGCAAACTGGCGGCAGCCGGGCACTTTGCCGAGGCGCGGGTGATTAACCAACGTCTGATGCCGTTACACAACAAACTATTTGTCGAACCCAATCCTATCCCAGTGAAATGGGCGTGTAAGGAGTTGGGACTTGTGGCGACCGATACGCTACGTCTGCCGATGACGCCAATCACGGACAATGCTCGTGAAATCGTCAAAGCGGCGCTTAAGCATGCCGGTTTGCTGTAAAGTTTAGGGAGATTTGATGGCTTACTCAGTACAAAAGTCGCGCCTGGCCAAGGTTGCGGGTGTTTCGCTTGTTATGTTGCTCGCGGCCTGTAGTTCTGACTCGCGTTATAAGCGCCAGGTGAGCGGTGATGAATCCTATCTGGAGGCCGCACCGCTTGCTGAGCTTCACGCTCCAGCCGGAATGATTCTGCCGGTTATGTCGGGTGACTATAATATCCCGGTAACCAACGGCAGCGGTGCCGTGGGTAAAGCGCTGGACATTCGCCCACCGGCTCAGCCGTTAGCACTGGTCACCGGCGCTCGCACTCAGATCGCGGGTGATACGTCGACGTTGCTGGTGGAAAATGGTCGTGGCAACACGTTGTGGCCACAGGTCGTTAGCGTCATTCAGTCTAAAAACTACACGATCACCAAACGTGATGATGCCAGTCAGACTTTGACCACCGATTGGGTTAACTGGAACCGTCTGGATGAAGACGAGCAGTACCGTGGACGTTATCAAATCTCGGTTAAACCGCAGGGCTATCAGCAAGCGGTAACGGTGAAACTGATTAACCTCGAGCAGGCGGGTAAACCCGTAGCCGATGCGGCATCAATGCAGCGTTACAGCGCTGAGATGATGAACGTTATCTCTGCCGGTCTGGATAAGAACGCCACCGACGCCGCGAATGCCGCGCAAAACCGCTCGGCAGCCACTATGGATGTTCAGAGCGCCGCCGATGACACCGGTTTACCGATGCTGGTGGTACGTGGACCGTTCAACGTGGTATGGCAGCGTCTGCCGGCAGCGCTTGAGAAAGTGGGGATGAAAGTGACCGACAGCACCCGCTCTCAGGGCAGCATCGCCGTCACCTACAAACCACTGTCCGATAGCAACTGGCAGGAGTTGGGCGCAAGCGATCCGGGTCTGGTATCCGGCGACTACAAACTGCAGGTCGGTGATTTAGACAACCGCAGTAGTTTGCAGTTTATCGATCCGAAGGGGCATACCCTGACGCAAAGCCAGAATGACGCGCTGGTCGCCGTCTTCCAGGCCGCGTTCAGTAAGTAAAAATAAAGGGCTGGATAACTCCAGCCCTTTTTTTCTGATATGATACGCAAACGTGTGCGTCGGCAGAAAAACGCAATATTTATCGTTAATTCACACCCAGGAGTAATAAAGATGCAAAAGCAAGCTGAGTTGTATCGTGGTAAAGCGAAGACCGTATACAGCACGGAAAACCCGGACCTGTTGGTGCTCGAATTCCGCAATGATACGTCAGCAGGGGATGGCGCGCGCATTGAACAGTTTGACCGTAAAGGCATGGTGAACAACAAGTTCAACCATTTCATTATGACTAAACTGCAAGAAGCGGGCATTCCTACCCAGATGGAGCGACTGCTTTCCGATACTGAATGTCTGGTGAAAAAACTGGAGATGGTACCGGTTGAATGTGTGGTACGTAACCGCGCGGCAGGCTCACTGGTTAAGCGTTTAGGCGTTGAGGAAGGTATTGAACTGAATCCGCCGCTGTTTGATCTGTTCCTGAAAAACGATGCTATGCACGATCCAATGATTAACGATTCCTATTGCGAAACTTTTGGTTGGGTGAGCAAAGAGAATCTGGCGCGTATGAAAGAGCTGACCTACAAAGCCAACGACGTGCTGAAAAAGATGTTTGATGATGCGGGTCTGATTCTGGTCGACTTCAAACTTGAGTTCGGTTTGTATAAAGGTGAAGTGGTTCTGGGCGATGAGTTTTCACCGGACGGCAGTCGTCTGTGGGACAAAGAAACGCTGGATAAAATGGACAAAGATCGCTTCCGCCAGAGCCTGGGCGGGCTGATCGAAGCCTATGAAGCCGTCGCGCATCGTCTGGGTGTGAAGTTAGACTAATCCTCCCTCTGAGCCGGCGATCGCTCTCCGGCTCATCAATCCCGCTGATTTTGATTACTGTTTCTTATGGTAATCCTGTTCCGAACCGCCTACGATCATCATCATAATGAATAAAAAGTTGAGGTGATTATGCGCTGGCAAGGGCGTCGTGAAAGTGACAATGTGGAAGACAGACGAAACAGCTCCGGCGGTGGCCCCTCTATGGGCGGCCCTGGTTTTCGTTTGCCCAGTGGTAAAGGCGGCATCATCCTGCTGATCGTGGTGCTTGTCGCAGGTTATTATGGCGTGGATCTCACCGGATTAATGACCGGTCAGCCTGTTTCCCAACAGCAATCAT
Source organism: Citrobacter sp. Ce129 (assembly GCF_030334545.1). Taxonomy (NCBI): domain Bacteria; kingdom Pseudomonadati; phylum Pseudomonadota; class Gammaproteobacteria; order Enterobacterales; family Enterobacteriaceae; genus Citrobacter; species Citrobacter sp. Ce129. The sequence continues at coordinate 555,473 of NZ_JAOWDS010000073.1, read as the reverse complement.
CACACTCCATCAGCCCAAATGATGATGAAGCAGCGAAATTTACCTCGGTAATTTTGGCCACCACGGAAGATACCTGGGGACAGCAGTTTGAAAAAATGGGGCGGACCTACCAACAACCGAAGCTGGTGATGTATCGCGGAGCAACGCGAACCGGCTGCGGCGCGGGCCAGTCCGTGATGGGACCGTTTTATTGCCCGGCAGATGGCACGGTATATATCGACCTCTCATTCTATGATGACATGAAAAACAAACTGGGCGCCGATGGTGATTTTGCTCAGGGTTATGTTATCGCCCATGAAGTGGGTCACCATGTGCAGAAACTGCTGGGTATTGAACCGAAAGTTCGCCAGATGCAGCAAAATGCCTCACAGGCTGAGGTAAATCGTCTTTCCGTGCGTATGGAACTGCAGGCGGACTGCTTTGCCGGCGTCTGGGGCCACAGTATGCAGCAGCAGGGCGTGCTGGAGTCCGGTGACCTGGAAGAAGCGCTGAACGCCGCTCAGGCCATTGGCGACGATCGCCTGCAGCAGCAGGGACAAGGACGCGTTGTGCCGGACAGCTTTACCCATGGTACTTCCGAGCAGCGTTTTACCTGGTTCAAACGCGGTTTTGACAGCGGCGATCCGGGACAATGTAATACTTTTGGTAAAGGCATTTAAGATACAGAGGCAGGGATGTCTGATATCACGGCGCTGAGCGCGTTAACCGAACAGATGAGCCGCGAAGGGATCCGTCGTCTGCTGATTATCAGCGGCGAAGGGAACTGGTGTCAGGAGCGGGCATTAGCGCTACGCAACATGTTAACCGGCGACTGGCTATGGGTAGGGGCGCAAGCCCCTGCTGAGCCGAACTGCACGCCGCAGGCGCTGCAAACGTTACTAGGGCGCGAGTTCCGTCATGCGGTTTTTGACGCAGGGCAGGGATTTGACGCTGCGGCATTTGCCGCCTTAAGCGGAACGCTGATTGCCGGAAGCTGGCTGGTTTTGCTGACTCCACCCTGGCATAGCTGGCAGACCTATCCGGACGCGGATTCACTGCGCTGGGGCGACTGCGCTGAACCTATCTCAACACCGTACTTTGTTGAACACGTTAAACGGGTAATTTCCTGTGACGGGCAGGCTCTGCACTGGCAACAGCATCTGCCTGCATCCAGCCCAGGTTTTCCTGTTCGTGCAGACTGGCACGCGGCAACCGGTGAACCTCAGCCTGAACAGGCGCTGATTTTAGCGCAGTTGCTGGAGATGCCTCCCGGCGTGGTTACGGTCACTGCCGCACGTGGCCGGGGCAAATCCGCGCTGGCGGGGCAACTGATAGCACGTATCAACGGGACAGCGATCGTTACCGCGCCTGCCAAAGCGGCAACCGATGTGCTGGCGCAATTTGCCGCAGAGCGTTACCGCTTCATGGCCCCGGATGCGCTGTTAAGCAGTTCTGCAACCGCAGACTGGCTGATTGTAGATGAAGCCGCCGCGATCCCCGCGCCGCTGCTGCACCAACTGGTGGCGCGTTTTCCTCGTACACTGTTAACCACCACCGTTCAGGGCTACGAGGGGACTGGCAGAGGCTTCTTGCTGAAATTCTGCGCCTGCTTCCCCACTCTTCGACGCTATGAGTTGCAACAACCCGTACGCTGGGCGCAGGGATGTCCGCTGGAGCAAATCGTCAGCGATGCGCTGGTGTTTGGTGATGAAACGTTCACGCATACCCCATTGGGGGATTTGCACTTCTCGGCGTTTGAGCAACGCGCCTGGCATACAAACCCGGCGCTGCCGTTAGCGGTATATCAACTGCTTTCCGGGGCGCATTATCGCACCTCGCCACTGGACCTGCGGCGGATGATGGATGCGCCGGGGCAGCATTTCCTTCAGGCTTCGGCTGCTGACTCGGTGGCGGGAGCCGTCTGGCTGGTCGATGAGGGGGGATTAACTGCAGAATTAAGCCAGGCCGTCTGGGCCGGATATCGCCGACCAAGAGGCAATCTGGTTGCACAGTCACTGGCGGCGCATGGCGGTGACCCGTTGGCGGCGACGCTTGTCGGGCGACGGGTTAGCCGAATTGCGGTTCACCCCGCGCGCCAGCGAGAAGGTATCGGGCAGCAGTTGATTATGCAGGCCCTGCGTTATTCCATGCAGTGTGATTATCTGTCCGTCAGCTTTGGTTATACGGCTGAACTATGGCGTTTCTGGCAACGCTGCGGTTTTGTGCTGGTAAGGATGGGCAATCATCGGGAAGCCAGCAGCGGCTGTTACACCGCTATGGCGATACTTCCCATCAGCGAAGCGGGTAAACGCCTTGCCCGGCGGGAACACCAGCGCCTGCGCAGGGATGCGGAAATCCTTGCGCAGTGGAATGGAGAGCACATTCCGCTGACCCCGCTGAAAGAGGCTACGCTTAATGAGGATGACTGGGCTGAGCTGGCTGGGTTTGCCTTCGCGCATCGACCATTGCTGACATCGCTGGGCTGTCTGAGTCGTCTGCTTGAGCACAGCGAACTGCCTCTTCCGGCGCTTCGCGGGCGTTTACAGGCTAAACACAGCGACGCCGAATTATGCCAACGGCTGAAGATCTCAGGTCGCAAAGCGCTGCTGGCGGTTCAGCGCGCTGAGGCTGCGCAGGCCTTAAAACAGCTGGACGCTGAACGTGAACAGCGGCTACATAATCGCATTATGCAATGGCAATTTTTTCACTAACTTCTTCAATTTCCTGGCATGGTCATTGCGGTTAAGCGGCGTAGAATGATTCTCATCAGTTAAGGAGATCGCCATGAAACATGACCATTTTGTTGTTCAAAGTCCCGATAAACCCGCTCAACAGCTATTGTTGCTGTTTCATGGCGTCGGCGATAACCCGGTTGCCATGGGGGAAATTGGCTCCTGGTTTGCGCCGCTGTTTCCGGATGCGCTAATCGTTAGCATTGGCGGGGCAGAGCCTTACGGTACAACTTCTGGACGTCAGTGGTTTTCGGTGCAGGGCGTAACGGAAGAGAACCGTCAGGCGCGTATTGACGCGATTATGCCGGTGTTTATCGAAACAGTGCGTTACTGGCAGAAGCAAAGCGGCGTTTCACCGCAGGCTACCGCGCTGATTGGTTTTTCTCAGGGTTCTATTATGTCGCTTGAGAGCATCAAAGCCGAGCCGGGGCTGGCGTCGCGGGTCATTGCCTTCAATGGTCGCTATGCCACTTTACCGGAGACGGCAACCACTGCGACTACGGTGCACTTGATTCACGGCGGTGAAGACCGGGTGATTGAGTTATCTCACGCCGTTGCCGCGCAGGAGGCGTTAATTCGCGCCGGTGGGGATGTGACGCTGGATATCGTTGAAAATCTGGGGCACGCCATTGATGAACGCAGCATGCAGTTTGCGCTCGATCATTTGCGTTTTACCGTACCGAAGCACTACTTTGATGAAGCGCTGAGCGGTGGTAAGCCTCACGATGATGATGTGATTGAGATGATTTAACCTGTAGGCCGGATAAGGCGAAGCCGCCATCCGGCATGACAGTCAGTGATAGTGCCGGATAGCAATGTGATATGTGTTATCCGGCCTACAAATTATTTCTTCGGTTGATCCTTATTCGGCCAATCGTCGTCGTCATCCCATTTATCGTTAAAGTCACGATGCGGGGGAAGTTCCGGCTTATTCGCAAGAAATTTCTTGTGGTCGACGCGCTTGAGATCTTTAATCACGTTCAGCAGTACGCCTACCAAAAACACCAACACCAGAATCCACCAGTACTTTGCCAGCCAATCCATGCTCATTTCCTCTTACAGGAACACTCATCAGGCGACGAGTTGTTCCATGATACGTTGATACATTCGGGCAAGCAGCTGCAGGTCGGCGGCATTAACACATTCATTAATTTTATGAATAGTGGCGTTGACCGGCCCAAGTTCTACTACCTGCGCCCCCATGCGAGCAATAAAACGCCCGTCGGACGTCCCGCCTGTAGTCAGTAACTGCGGTTTAATCTCATTATAGTGCTCAATGGCGTTCACCACCGCATCAACCAGTTTACCGCGTTCTGTCAGGAAAGGCTGACCGGAAAGCCACCAGTCGACGGCATAACGGAGCTGATGTTTCTCCAACAGCGCGTGAACCCGTGCTTTAATCATCTCATCGGTCAGCTCAGTGCTGAAACGGAAGTTGAACTGGATAAACAGTTCGCCGGGGATAACGTTGTTGCTGCCGGTGCCTGCCTGAATATTGGCAATCTGCATGCTGGTCGCCGGGAAGAATTCGTTACCCTGATCCCACTCAATCGCCACCAGTTCGTTGAGCATTGGCGCCGCGCGGTGTACCGGGTTATCGGCCAGATGCGGATAGGCTACGTGGCCCTGCACACCGTGAATGGTTAGGTTGCAGGTCAGTGAACCACGACGTCCATTTTTCACCACGTCGCCAACGATCTCCGTACTGGACGGCTCGCCAACCAGACAATAATCCAGTCGCTCATTACGCGCCATCAGCGCTTCAACTACCTTCACGGTGCCGTTTTTAGCGCTGGCTTCCTCGTCGGACGTTATCAAAAACGCCAGACGACCCTGATGGTTTGGATGCTGGGCAACAAAACGCTCTGCGGCCACGACCATCGCCGCCAGCGAACCTTTCATATCCGCTGCGCCACGCCCGAACAACATGCCATCGCGAATGGTCGGTTCGAACGGGGGGTTAATCCAACGATCAACATCGCCGGCAGGCACTACGTCAGTGTGACCGGCAAATGCCAGAGTCTCACCTTTACCGCGCCATGCCCAAAAATTCTGTGTGTCACCAAAATCCATACGCTCAACGGTAAAACCTACCGCGCGCAGGCGTTCAATCATTAACGCCTGGCACCCGGCATCATCCGGGCTCAGGGAAGGACGGCGAATAAGCTGCTGTGTCAGCTCAATAACCGGGCACGACATAGACTACACCTCATTAAAAAACAGAGTATAACTGGATTCACTGAAACCAAGCAGCATAGGCTTACCCGGCGCGCAGAGCAATGGGCGTTTGATAATTGCTGGCATTTCAATCATCAACGCGGCGGCAGAGGAGGCATCTGTGATTTTACTGCGTGTGGCTTCATCCAGTTTACGCCAGGTGGTTCCACGCGTATTGAGCAATGGCTCCCAGCCTAATTCGCTAATAAAAGAGTGCAATAGCGCATTGTCCAGGCCGTCGACGCGATAATCATGAAAGCGGTATTCGACCCCATTGTCTTCGAGCCAGCGTCTGGCCTTTTTAATCGTGTCGCAATTCTTAATGCCGTAGAGGGTAATCATTTGAATCCTTATTGACATAAATTGAATATTTATTCTCGTATTCTATAACTATGAATAATACATATTGTCATCGAATCGTTATAGAAAAATATAACATTGTTGTTGAATGGTGAATAATGATTCCTGAAAGTTCCAAAACTCGCGGGAAACTGAAAATCAGAATTTGCCTGTTTGCATCAGCCTGTTTTTCCATCAGAATTGACAAAGTAGTAGATGATGTATGAATATTTCAAAATATTGCAGTAAGTCACATAAAATTTATGGGTTTAGCGCATAGTGATTACATATACCCCAGCACTGGAGGAAGTAATCACAACCATCGGTTAAATTGCCTTCTTTTAAAGATGATGATTTCGTAGAATGCCCATAATAATAAGAGAGGTTGTTATGATTGAACGTGAACTGGGGAACTGGAAAGACTTTATCGAAGTGATGCTTCGTAAATAATTTTCTGGAAGAAATTCATATCCTGCAAAGGATAAAAAAAGGCGACTCAACGTAAGTCGCCTTTTTTGTGTCCGATTATTCTGGGCGTGGCTTCAACGGGAAGCGTCTGCGCACCAGCACAAAGAACAGAGGAACGAAGTAAATCGCCAGGATAGTGGCTGAAATCATCCCGCCCATTACGCCCGTCCCCACCGCATGTTGACCACCGGAACCTGCGCCACTGCTGATGGTCATCGGCAGCACCCCAAAGATAAACGCCAGCGACGTCATCAGAATTGGTCGTAAGCGTTGGCGACAGGCATGCAGGGTGGCGTCGAGCAAGTCGTGTCCTTTCTCGTTCATTTCATTGGCGAATTCAACAATCAATATCGCGTTCTTCGCCGAAAGGCCGATAACGGTGAGTAACCCGACCTGGAAGTACACGTCGTTTTCCAGGCCGCGCATCCAGGTGGCGAGCAGCGCGCCAATGACCCCCAGCGGCACCACCAGCATGACGGAGAAGGGAACCGACCAGCTTTCGTACAGAGCCGCCAGACACAGGAATACCACCAACAGAGAAATGGCGTACAGGGCGGGAGCCTGAGAACCCGACAGCCGTTCCTGATAGGACATCGCAGTCCATTCGAGGCCGAATCCGGTCGGTAACTGGCGCACCAGCGATTCCATTATGTCCATTGCCGTACCGGTACTGACGCCCGGCGCGGCTTCGCCGACAATCTCGACGGCAGAGTAGCCGTTATAGCGTTCCAGACGCGGTGAACCCGTTTCCCAGCGCGACGTGGCAAAGGCCGAGAAAGGCACCATGCCGCCGCTATTGTTGCGGACATACCACAGGTTGATGTCGTCCGGAAGCATGCGATATTTTGCCGCCGCCTGCACGTAAACCTTCTTCACGCGCCCCCGGTCCATAAAGTCATTGACGTAGCTGGAGCCCCAGGCCGTTTGCAATGTGTCGTTGATATCATCAATGGAAACGCCCAGTGCCTGGGCTTTGCGCTGATCGATATCAATTTGCAACTGCGGGCTGTCGTCCAGACCATTATGACGAACGCGGGTCAGGGAGGCGTCTTTCCCGGCCAGTTCGATAAGCTTGTCTCGCGCGGCCATTAACGCATCATGGCCCGCACCGGCGTGATCCTGCAGCTCCATATCGAAACCGGCAGAGCTTCCGAGGCCGCTGATAGCTGGAGGGCTGCTGGCGAAGACGCGGGCTTCTTTAATCTTGTTAAAGGCTTTGGTCGCACGTTCAATGATGGCGAAAGAGGTTCCGGTCGTGGTGTCGCGCTCATCCCAGTCTTTTAAGCGGACAAACATACGTGCCACGTTTTGACCGTTCCCGCCAGGGCCGGAGCCGACCGTGGAAAAGACTGACGTAATGTTGTCTTTCTCATGGGTGAAGTAATACTTCTCCACCTCCTCAACCACTTTCAATGTTTGTTGCTGCGTGGAGCCGCTGGGCAACTGCACCGAGGTTGTAAACATGCCGCGGTCTTCCAGGGGCAGGAAGGAGGTTGGCAGGCGCAGAAACAGGAAAACCATACCGCCAAGCAGCAGGCCGTAGATCAGTATCCAGCGCAGGCTGCGGTGCAGGATCCTGGCGACGCCTTTTTCATAGCGTTCGGCGTTGCGATTAAACATGCGGTTAAACCAGCCAAAGAAACCGGTTTGCCCGTGATGTTCGCCCTTATGCAGCGGTTTGAGCAGGGTGGCGCACAGGGCAGGGGTGAGGATCATCGCCACCAGAACAGACAGCACCATCGCGGAGACGATGGTTATCGAGAACTGGCGGTAAATAGCCCCGGTGGTGCCGCCGAAGAAGGCCATTGGGATAAACACCGCCGACAGTACCATCGCGATACCGACCAGCGCGCCCTGGATTTGACCCATCGATTTCCGCGTCGCTTCCCGCGGCGAAAGGCCTTCCTCGCTCATTATACGCTCGACGTTTTCCACCACCACAATGGCGTCATCGACCAGCAGACCGATCGCCAGCACCATTGCAAACATCGTCAGGGTGTTAACGCTGTAGCCAAAGGCGTAAAGCACCGAGAAGGTGCCCATCAGGACCACGGGAACGGCGATGGTAGGAATCAGCGTGGCGCGGAAGTTTTGCAGGAACAGGTACATCACGAGGAATACCAGCGCGATCGCTTCCAGCAGCGTTTTCACCACGTCGATAATTGAGGCTTTGACAAAGGAGGTGGTTTCATACGCTACCTTGTACTCCAGCCCGTGCGGAAAATACTGCGAAAGCTCGTTCAGGCGGTCGATAACCAGCTCCGCCGTTGCCATTTCATTAGCGCCGGAGGCCAGTTTTACCCCCAGACCGGAAGCCGGGTTGCCGTTGAAGCGGCTGAGGTAGTCATACTTTTCCGCGCCCATTTCGACCGTCGCCACATCGCCCAGTTTAACTTCTGAGCCATCCTGGTTGACGCGTAGCGTAATCGCGCGGAATTCATCCGGAGTCTGCAGCAACGACTGGGCGTTGATTGTTGCATTTAGCGCCTGCTTGTCCACCGAAGGTGTACCGCCAAGCTGTCCGACGGCAATCTGCGCATTCTGTGACTCGATAGCGTCGGTCACATCTTTGGCGGTCATTTGAAAGCTGTTGAGTTTGGCCGGGTCGAGCCAGATTCGCATGGAATATTGTGAACCGTAAGCATCAATATCGCCCACGCCGTTTATACGGCTGAGCGGATCCTGGATATTACTGGCGACGTAGTCAGCGATGTCCTGCTTATCCATTGAGCCATCGGTGGAGACGAAGGCGATGGTCAGAATATTGGTGTCCCCGGTCTTACGCACCGTGACTCCCTGATCCTGTACCGCCTGCGGAAGCTTACGCATCGCCGACTGTAGCTGGTTTTGCACCTGCTGGACGGCCTCGTCAGGATCGGTTCCGGCGACGAAGCTCAGCGTAACCGATGCCTGGCCTGTCCCACTGCTCTGCGATGACATATACATCAGATTATCGAGACCGGTCATGTTCTGCTCGATAACCTGGGTGACGGTGTTTTCCAGCGTTTGTGCGGATGCGCCAGGGTAGTTCGCGGTTATCCGCACGTTTGGCGGCGCCAGATCGGGATATTGCTCAACGGGCAGCGAAAAAATAGCCAGGGCTCCTGTCAGGCACAACAGGATAGCTAACACCCAGGCAAAAATGGGGCGATCGATGAAAAAATTCGCCATTAAAAGGGGACCTCGTGTTTCTGCGTATCGTTATGGGTATGACTTGCTTCACTTTAGCGGCAAGGTACGGGTCAAACGTGGAGAAAAAAAGAAGATAATGTAAATTATCATGCCCGTTTACAGCATACCTTTTGTGCCAACGCCGTCAGGCCTGGATCCAGCCCCGACGGCACTTTGCGGTTCTTTACGTTAGTTCACCGTCGGATTCTGCCGAACGAAAACTGATACTCACCAGCGTACCCCCTCCGGAGGGTTGAGAGAAGGTCAGCGTGCCGCTCAGCCTTTCCGCCCGCTCGCGCATAATATTTAACCCATAGTGCCCCGTAGGCTCATGCGGCTCGCCAATGCCGATGCCGTTATCGCGGATATAAACCGTATGATTACCATCGGGTGCTGTTACGCAACTGACGGCAATTTCGGTTGCGTTGGCATGCTTAATCGCGTTCAACACCGCTTCACGGACGATCTGCAGCAGATGCACCTGCATTTGCGCGTCCAGCGCCAGCGTCGGCAATCGGCAATCCAGCGTCAGTTTAGCCGAGGTCTGATTTTGCAGCGTTTCCAGCATTTCATGCAGGGCGGAGGGAAGATCGGCCTGCTGTAAAGTCAGGCGGAAGGTGGTGAGCAGTTCGCGCAACTGGCGGTAGGCATCGTTCAGCGCCTGGGAGAAATCCGCCATAATGCTTTGCGCCGGAGCGTTATCTTCCGGGATCGAGCGCTTCAACAGCGTGAGCTGAATACGTAAATAAGAGAGCACCTGCGCCAGCGAGTCGTGCAGCTCGCGTGCAATCGTCGCCCGCTCCTCCATTAACAACAACTGCTGGAAATGTTTTTGCGCCTGGTTGAAGTACAACCCGCGTCCCAGCATTGAGGAGACGCTGTTGAGCAGCGGAGTGGAAGCGTTGACGTTGGGACTTTGCCAGTGCAGTTCCCCGTAAACGGTTTCCTGCATGGTGACCGGCAGGATCTGCATTGGTAACTCGGGACTTTTAGTCCCTTCGCTTATCCGCCAGTTATCGCCGACGGTGAGTTCCAGGAAATACGCGGCGTCATGCTCGCGGACAATCTGTAAAATATGGCGGAAACAGTGTACGTCAATCTGACTGGTATTTAGCGCCTGGGAGCACTGATATAACACTTCCAAACGGCGGTTGGCTTCGTGGAGATCGTGGGTCTTCTCAGCGACCGAAGCTTCCAGCGAGCGGTACAGTTTGTGTAATTCACTCGACATCTGGCTGAAGGTTTTACCCAGCAACCCAAGTTCGTTGGGCAAACCGGTATCCAGCGGCGGGATATCAAACTGCCCGTGTTCGATGTGCTGGCTGGCCATCACCAGCTTATTCAGCGGACGCACCACCTGCTGGCGAATTCGCCGCAAGGTAAAGAAGACGAGAGTGAATATGCCGATCCCACCCGCCAGTGAAATTCCAAAAACCAGCATCACTTTGCGTTCGGCATAATGCTGCAGCGCCAGCACAAAGAGATCGATTTGATCGACATAGCTATTGATATTGGTCTGGTACCATTTTAAATCGCCATCAATCAGACGGGCGTTCATTTCCAGCCAGTTAGCATGCAGACGTCCATAGCGGATTTTTACCGCTTGTGGCACATACCACGCGTTCAGGTTCTGAAGCGACGGTGAGTTTAGCGCCTGCTGAAAAAGCTGGCGATGAGCGTTGAGCTGTGGGCTTTGGCTTTGTAGATCGTAACCCAGACGATAACTTTGCATGCGCAATGAGCCAGCAACGTTGATGGCTTCGGCATCGCGCAAGCTGCTGGTCAGCGTGAGCAACGCAATACCCGTTGAGAGAATCGACAACAGCACGATGTAAAAAAAAGCTTTAGCCAGACTGGCCGAGACCGGACGCTTTACCGTCACTTGTGCATCCTCACACAATACACGTCGCGCCTTAAAACAGCCTGAACGATGCAGTGTATTTGATAAATGTTAATAAAACGCCATGAAACTGGATGGTAACTGAAACACAATTTCATATGCGATGAAATAAATTGATCTGCCACAGGTTCTGGATAAATAGTTGTGCTTCCTGGGCAAATGAACATTGCCGCTTCCTTCCGTGTCGGTTAATAACACTCTTATAAAGAATAAGGTTTTTGCAACCAAAAAAGAAGGAAGCCATGAATCGTTTTATTATGGTCAATAGCCAGCAGTGCCTGGGATGCCATGCCTGTGAGGTCGCCTGCGTCATGGCTCACAACGACGAGCAGCATGTCCTGAGCCAGAGGCATTTCCAGCCCCGAATTACCGTTATTAAACATCAGCAGCAGCGTAGCGCAGTGACCTGCCACCACTGTGAAGATGCGCCCTGCGCCAGAAGTTGCCCGAACGGGGCAATCAGCCAGGATAACGACAGCGTGCAGGTGAATCCGCAAAAGTGCATTGGCTGTAAATCGTGCGTTGTAGCCTGTCCTTTCGGCACGATGCAGATCGTACTCACTCCCGTAGCCAAAGGGAAGGTGAAAGCCACCGCGCACAAATGTGATTTGTGTCAGGGACGCGAACAGGGACCTGCCTGCGTCGAGAACTGTCCGGCACAGGCGTTACAGCTGGTGACGGAAAATTCGCTTACCGGCCTGTCAAAAGCGCGCAGGCTGCGTACCGCCAGTCTGGAAAGCCAGCCATGGCATGCCAGCGCTACCGATTTTGTTCCACATGTCATCACCAAACGTGAGCAAATGCAGGCGACGCCTGCGCGGGGCGAGCCGGATAAGCTGGCGATTGAGGCCCGTAAAACCAGCTTTGAAGAGATCTATTTGCCGTTTCGTACGGCGCAGGCGGAACGGGAAGCATCCCGCTGCCTGAAATGCGGCGACCACAGTATTTGCGAATGGACCTGCCCACTGCATAACCATATTCCTCAGTGGATTGAACTGGTCAAAGCCGGGAACATCGATGCGGCGGTTGAGCTTTCTCACCAGACTAACTGCCTGCCGGAAGTGACCGGGCGCGTGTGTCCACAGGACCGGCTTTGCGAAGGAGCATGCACGGTACGTAGCGAACAGGGCGCGGTGACTATCGGTAATATTGAGCGTTACATCTCCGATCGTGCCCTGAGCAAAGGATGGCGACCGGACTTAAGCCACGTGCAGAAAGTGGACAAGCGGGTTGCTATCATCGGCGCAGGCCCGGCGGGTCTGGCCTGCGCCGATGTGCTGGCGCGCAGCGGTATCAGCGCCACCGTGTACGATCGCCATCCTGAAATCGGCGGTTTGCTGACGTTCGGCATTCCGGCCTTCAAGCTGGACAAATCGCTGCTGGCGCGCCGCCGTGAAATCTTCAGCGCCATGGGTATTCATTTCGAACTGAACTGTGAAGTAGGTAAGGATGTCGCGCTTGAAACGCTGCTGGAGGATTACGATGCCGTGTTCGTGGGCGTAGGAACCTATCGTTCCATGAAGGCGGATCTGCCGAATGAAGACGCGCCTGGCGTATATGATGCGCTGCCGTTCCTGATCGCCAACACTAAGCAGGTGATGGGGCTGGAAGAGCTGCCTGACGAGCCGTATATCGACACTGCCGGACTAAACGTGGTTGTACTGGGCGGAGGCGATACGGCAATGGACTGCGTGCGTACCGCATTGCGCCATGGCGCAAGCCAGGTGACCTGCGCCTATCGTCGTGATGAAGCCAATATGCCCGGTTCGAAAAAAGAGGTGAAGAACGCTCGGGAAGAAGGAGCAAACTTCGAGTTTAACGTCCAGCCGGTTGAGCTGGTGTTGCATGCCGATGGGCGAGTCAGCGGCGTGCGTTTTTTACGTACACAGCTTGGCGAGCCGGATGCGCAGGGCCGCCGACGCCCGGTTCCCATCGCCGGGAGTGAGTTTGTCATGCCCGCAGATGCGGTGATCATGGCGTTTGGCTTTCACCCGCACGGCATGCCGTGGCTGGAGGCGCATGGCGTTAAGGTCGATAACTGGGGGCGCATTGCTGCCGATGTTGAAAGCGCATACCGATATCAAACCAGTAATCCGAAAATCTTTGCCGGTGGCGACGCGGTACGCGGTGCGGACCTGGTGGTGACGGCGATGGCCGAAGGGCGGCATGCTGCCCAGGGGATAGTCGACTGGCTGGGCGTAAAATCAGTCAAATCTCATTAATCGGCGAGTAGGCCGGATAAAACGCGTTAGCGTTGCCATCCGGCAATGTGCCGCATGCATACCTGATGGCGCTTTGCTTATCAGGCCTACATTGTTCCAAGACAAACCCGGTTTCACGGCGTAGTATTATTTCTCACTTCTTGCTGTGGAGCCGGTATGTCGCAAAAAATTACCCTCATCAAAGATAAAGTCCTCTCCGATAACTACTTCATCCTGCGCAATATCACCTATGACCTGACCCGTAGCACTGGGGAGGTGATTCGTCATAAGCGCGAGGTTTACGATCGCGGTAACGGCGCCACTATCCTGCTGTATAACCCGGAGAAGAAAACGGTGGTGTTAATCCGCCAGTTTCGTGTCGCCACCTGGGTCAACGGTAACGAAGATGGTCAACTGATTGAAACCTGCGCCGGGCTGCTGGATAACGACGAACCGGAAGCGTGCATTCGCAAAGAAGCTATTGAAGAGACCGGCTTTGAAGTGGGTGAAGTACGTAAGCTGTTTGAGTTATATATGTCGCCGGGCGGCGTGACGGAGATAATCCACTTCTTCATCGCGCAATACAGTGACAGCCAGCGAGCAAACGCCGGCGGCGGTGTGGAAGATGAAGATATTGAGGTTCTGGAACTGCCGTTCACACAGGCGCTGGAAATGATTAAAACGGGTGAGATCCGTGACGGTAAAACGGTGCTTTTACTGAACTATTTGCAGTCGTCGCATCTCATGGATTAATGCGCGGAATTTATATTTCTTTACAAATTTTCGGCCAATCCGACGATTCTTATTGAGCCACATCAGTCGCGCAAGGAAGATACCGCTTAGGCTGTGTGTTTTGACTTCGGGGTTGTACCGTCCATGCGCTATCGCGTTATTTTGCTTTTCCTGCTCGGGTTGCTACCCGTCCGTTTGCTGTGGGCTGCACCCGCTCAGCAAGCGTTTTCTGACTGGCAGGTAACGTGCAATAACCAAAACTTTTGCGTGGCGCGCAATACCGGTGAACATCACGGCCTGGTCATGACCTTAAGCCGCAGTGCCGGGGCGCATACCGACGCCGTGTTGCGTATTGAACTGGGTGGGTTGGAAACATCCACTGTCAAAGAGAGCGATATTGCGCCGCGTCTGCTCCTGGATGGCGCGCCGCTCTCGCTTCGCGGCGAACACTGGCGTATTACTCCCCGGCAACTGATGACCGACGATCCGGCGACCATCAGCGCCTTTTTACAAACCGTACAGGACGCGAAGGCGATAACCCTGCAAAAAGGGTCGCAAACCCTGTCACTGGATGGGCTAAAAGCCGCGCTGCTGTTTATCGACGCCCAACAAAAACGGGTCGGTAGCGAAACCGCATGGATCGAAAAAGGCGACGAGCCTCCGCTCAGCGTTCCTCCGGCTCCCGCACTGAAAGGCGTGGCGGTCATTAATCCAACGCCAACGCCTCTCACACAGCAGGAGCGCAGTGAACTGCTGGACTACGGTAACTGGCGGATCAACGGTATTCGCTGCTCGATCGATCCGCTGCGGCGCGAGATGCGCGTTACGGCCCTGACGGATGATAAAGCGCTGCTGATGATTGGCTGTGAGGCCGGGGCGTATAACACCATCGATCTGGCGTGGGTGGTTTCACGCACTAACCCTATGACTTCACGCGCGGTACGCCTGAGCCTGCCTTTTAAAACGGATGCGGAAAGTCGCGATATGGAGTTGACCAACGCCACGTTTGACGAGAAGTCGCGGGAGCTGGTAACCCTCGCCAAAGGACGAGGGATGGCAGATTGCGGTATCCAGACCCGCTGGCGCTATGATGGACAGCGGTTTCGCCTGGTGCGCTACGCCCAGGAGCCTAGCTGTGATAACTGGCATGGGCCAGATGCCTGGCCCACGCTGTGGATCACGCGTTAAGCACTTTGTGCGCTTTGTCGACGATGTTATCCACCGTAAAGCCGAAGAATGGGAACAACTTGTCCGCCGGTGCTGACTCCCCATAACCCGTCATGCCGACAATCGCCCCTTTCAGTCCAACATATTTGTACCAGTAGTCGGCAATGCCAGCCTCTACCGCCACGCGCGCGCTGACGTTTGCCGGCAAGACCGACTCCCGGTACGCCTCATCCTGGGCGTCGAAGATATCGGTTGAGGGCAGAGAAACCACCCGCACGTTACGACCTTCGCCGGTCAGTTTTTCCGCCGCCAGCAGCGTGATTTCCATTTCTGAACCGGTAGCAATGAGAATAACATCCGGCTTACCACCGCCATCCTTCAGCACATAGCCACCGCGGGCAATTTGCTGTACC
Source organism: Citrobacter sp. Ce129 (assembly GCF_030334545.1). Taxonomy (NCBI): domain Bacteria; kingdom Pseudomonadati; phylum Pseudomonadota; class Gammaproteobacteria; order Enterobacterales; family Enterobacteriaceae; genus Citrobacter; species Citrobacter sp. Ce129. The sequence continues at coordinate 540,154 of NZ_JAOWDS010000073.1, read as the reverse complement.
TGCTCAGGCGTGCGTTCAACCTGCGCCAGATTCTGCCTCGAGAGGATCAGCGCCGTTGGCCCGTCATGGCGTTCGACCGCCAGCTTCCAGCCTACCGCCGCCTCAACCTGATCGCACGGCCGCCAGGTGCTGAAATTAGGCGTCAGACGCAGGCTGGCGAGCTGTTCAACGGCCTGGTGCGTAGGACCATCTTCCCCCAGACCAATCGAGTCGTGGGTATAAACCATAATTTGTCGGGCTTTCATCAGCGCCGCCATGCGCGCAGCATTACGGGCGTATTCAACAAACATCAGGAACGTTGCGGTGTACGGTACGAAGCCCCCGTGGTGTGCGATACCGTTGGCAATCGCGGTCATGCCAAATTCCCGCACGCCGTAGTGAATGTAATTTCCTGCATGATCCTCTTTAAGAGAAGTGGAGCCTTTCCAGATAGTCAGATTGCTGGGCGCCAGATCCGCAGAGCCGCCAAGCAGCTCAGGTAGTATCGGCCCGTAGGCGTTAAGGGTATTTTGCGAGGCCTTACGGGTGGCGATTTTGGCCGGATTGGCCTGCAGCTCGGTAATATATTTCTGCGTTGTTGCTTCCCACTCCTTCGGCAGTCCGCCGCTCATCCGGCGGGTAAACTCTGCCGCTAGCTCCGGATGCGCTTGTCGATACCCCGCGAATTTCTCATTCCAGCCCTGTTGCGCTTTTTCGCCTTTCTCGCGTGCGTCCCACGCCCGGTAAATCTCTTTGGGGATTTCAAAAGCAGGATGATGCCATCCCAGCTTCTGCCGGGTCAGCGCCACTTCTTCTTCGCCCAGCGCTGCGCCGTGCGCTTCCTCTTTCCCGGCTTTGTTCGGTGAACCAAAACCAATTACCGTGCGGCAGATAATCAGCGACGGCTTATCGGTAACAGACTGCGCTTCCTGAATCGCTTTTTTCACCGCCTCAGGGTCATGACCGTCAATCTCATGCACCACATGCCAGTGATAGGCCTCAAAGCGTTTCGCGGTATCGTCGGTAAACCAGCCGTCGGTTTCGCCATCAATCGAGATGCCGTTGTGATCGTAAAAGCCAATGAGTTTACCCAGTCCCAGGGTGCCCGCCAGCGAGCACGCTTCGTGAGAAATGCCCTCCATCAGACAGCCATCGCCCATGAATACGTAGGTAAAATGGCTGACAATTTCATGATCCGGCTGGTTAAACTGCGCTGCCAGCGTGCGTTCGGCAATTGCCATCCCGACTGCGTTGGCTAAACCCTGGCCCAGCGGGCCGGTGGTGGTTTCCACTCCCGGCGTGTAGCCAATTTCCGGGTGTCCTGGCGTCTTCGAATGGAGCTGGCGGAAATTCTTTAACTCGTCGAGCGGCAGGTCATAGCCGGAAAGATGCAGCAGGCTGTAAAGCAGCATTGAGGCGTGGCCATTAGACAAAATAAACCGGTCACGATCGTACCAGGTAGGATCGGTCGGGTTATGGCGCAGAAAATCGTTCCATAGCACTTCAGCGATATCGGCCATCCCCATTGGTGCTCCAGGGTGGCCGGAGTTAGCTTTTTGGACGGCATCCATACTTAGCGCACGAATGGCATTGGCAAGCTCTTTACGGGTCATAGGAAATACTCCTTGAAAAGTAAAGTGTTAGATGCGTGTTGTGATTCACACTTTTGGGAAAATTGCGGGCGTTGTCAGCAAAAAGCATAGCAGACAAGCATGGTATTGCTGGATTAAGCAGGTAACATGGCTGTTATAAATTGATAACAAATTCTTTCTTTGAATGGTGAGAGTTTGGGGACCTTCAAAGTTTGTGCCGTTGACTGGGGTGATAATGTGCGGCTCAGTAGAATGGTTACCCGCGCCACTTTTTTTGATAGATACGTGAAAGGAACAACAAGATGGATGACCAGTTAAAACAAAGCGCCCTCGATTTCCACGAGTTTCCGGTACCCGGTAAAATCCAGGTTTCTCCGACCAAGCCTCTGGCAACGCAGCGCGATCTGGCGCTGGCCTACTCGCCGGGCGTGGCTGCACCGTGTCTGGAAATTGAGAAAGACCCGCTGGCCGCCTACAAATATACCGCGCGCGGCAACCTGGTTGCGGTTATTTCCAACGGTACAGCGGTGCTGGGCCTCGGCAACATTGGCGCGCTGGCCGGTAAGCCGGTAATGGAAGGCAAAGGCGTTCTGTTTAAGAAATTCGCCGGGATTGATGTTTTCGACATCGAAGTGGATGAACTCGATCCGGATAAATTTATCAATGTGGTTGCGGCCCTGGAACCCACGTTTGGCGGCATTAACCTCGAAGATATTAAAGCCCCGGAGTGCTTCTACATTGAGCAAAAACTGCGCGAGCGCATGAATATTCCGGTCTTCCACGATGATCAACACGGTACGGCAATCATCAGTACTGCCGCTATTCTGAACGGTCTGCGGGTGGTTGAGAAAAATATCTCTGACGTGCGCATGGTGGTGTCTGGCGCAGGCGCAGCGGCGATTGCCTGTATGAATCTGCTGGTGGCGCTCGGGATGCAGAAGCACAATATTGTGGTCTGCGACTCCAAAGGCGTGATTTACAAAGACCGCGAACCGAACATGGCGGAAACCAAAGCGGCTTATGCGGTGGTAGATGACGGTAAGCGTACGCTGGATGATGTGATTGACGGCGCAGATATTTTCCTCGGTTGCTCCGGTCCGAAAGTGCTGACCCAGGAAATGGTTAAGAAGATGGCGCGTGCGCCAATGATCCTGGCGCTCGCCAACCCGGAACCGGAAATCCTGCCGCCGCTGGCAAAAGAGGTGCGTTCCGACGCCATCATTTGCACCGGTCGTTCTGACTACCCGAACCAGGTTAACAACGTCCTGTGCTTCCCGTTCATCTTCCGCGGCGCGCTGGATGTCGGCGCTACCGCCATCAACGAAGAGATGAAACTGGCTGCGGTACATGCCATTGCTGAGTTGGCGCACGCCGAACAGAGCGAAGTGGTGGCCTCTGCTTATGGCGATCAGGACCTGAGCTTCGGCCCGGAATACATCATTCCGAAACCTTTCGACCCGCGTCTGATCGTCAAAATAGCCCCTGCGGTGGCGAAGGCTGCGATGGACTCCGGTGTGGCAACGCGTCCGATTGCCGACTTTGATGCGTACATCGATAAGCTGAGCGAATTCGTCTACAAAACCAACTTGTTTATGAAGCCGATTTTCTCCCTGGCACGCAAAGCGCCGAAGCGCGTGGTGCTGACGGAAGGGGAAGAGGCGCGTGTGCTGCATGCCACCCAGGAGCTGATCACGTTAGGTCTGGCGAAGCCGATCCTGATCGGTCGTCCGAGCGTTATCGAAATGCGTATCCAGAAACTGGGTTTGCAGATCAAAGCGGGCGTCGATTTTGAAATCGTCAACAACGAGTCCGATCCGCGCTTCAAAGAGTACTGGAGCGAGTACTATCAGATTATGAAACGCCGTGGGATTACCCAGGAGCAGGCGCAGCGCGCGGTGATTGCCAATACTACGGTGATCGGCGCGATCATGGTGCAGCGCGGCGAAGCGGATGCGATGATCTGCGGTACGATTGGCGACTACCATGAACACTTCAGCGTGGTGAAAGAGGTGTTTGGTCATCGCGATGGCGTGCATACTGCCGGGGCGATGAACGCCTTGCTGCTGCCAAGCGGTAACACCTTTATCGCCGATACCTACGTCAACGATGACCCTACGCCGGAGCAACTGGCTGAAATCGCCGTGATGGCGGCAGAAACCGTACGTCGCTTTGGTATCGAACCGAGGGTGGCGCTGCTGTCCCACTCCAACTTTGGTTCATCTGACTGTCCATCGGCCAGCAAAATGCGCGATGCGCTGGAGCTGATTAAGGCGCGTGCGCCAGAGTTGATGATTGACGGCGAAATGCACGGCGACGCCGCGCTGGTGGAAAGCATCCGTAATGACCGTATGCCGGACAGTCCGCTGAAAGGCTCAGCGAATATTCTGGTGATGCCGAATATGGAAGCTGCCCGTATTAGTTACAACTTACTACGCGTTTCCAGTTCTGAAGGCGTTACGGTTGGCCCCGTGCTGATGGGGGTTGCAAAACCGGTTCACGTATTAACGCCGATCGCCTCTGTTCGTCGTATCGTTAATATGGTGGCGCTGGCGGTCGTAGAAGCCCAAACGCAGCCGCTGTAATTTCACTTTAATTTATTTCCGGCGCGGGTTTCTCTCGCGCCTTTTTATTTTCCCTTTCTTAGTGATCCACTTCACCTTTTAAACCTGGTTGCCGAATTTTGTTATTTACTCTGACAAAAAATTGCCACGATGAGGGCAGTTTTAGAGGAGGCGGTGAGCAATGGAAAAAGAACGCATTATTCAGGAATTTGTGCCGGGGAAACAGGTCACGCTGGCGCATCTCATTGCGCACCCCGGCGAAGAACTGGCGAAAAAGATCGGCGTTCCCGAAGCGGGTGCCATCGGCATCATGACGCTGACGCCAGGTGAAACCGCGATGATTGCCGGTGATTTAGCCATGAAGGCGGCAGATGTACATATCGGCTTTCTCGATAGATTCAGCGGTGCGCTGGTTATCTACGGCTCAGTAGGCGCGGTAGAGGAAGCGTTATTACAGACGGTAAGCGGTCTGGGTCGGTTATTAAATTTCACTTTGTGCAATCTGACAAAAAGTTAATCAGAGGCGGCGATGAAACGTATTGCGTTTGTCGGTACGGTGGGGGCGGGGAAAACAACGCTCTTTAATGCGCTACAGGGGAATTATTCCCTCGCCAGAAAAACTCAGGCCGTGGAGTTTAATGAAAATGGCGATATCGACACGCCAGGGGAATATTTCAGCCATCCGCGCTGGTATCACGCCTTAATTACCACGCTGCAGGATGTCGATACGTTGATTTATATACACGCGGCAAATGATAAAGAAAGTCGCTTACCTGCCGGGCTGTTGGATATCGGCGCCAGTAAACGACAAATCGCCGTTATCAGCAAAACGGACATGCCGGATGCCGACGTCGCCGCAACGCGACAACTACTTCGCGGGATGGGGTTTCAGGAGCCGATTTTTGAGCTCAATAGCCATGACCCGCGCAGCGTGCAGCACCTGGTGGATTATCTGACTGAGCTCAGCCAAAAGGAGGAAAGGGCAGGTGAAAAAACTCATCACAGCTAACGATATTCGTGCGGCCCACGCACGCGGCGAACAGGAAATGTCGGTTGTTCTGCGCGCCAGCATCATCACCCCGGAGGCGCGCGAAGTTGCGGAGCTGCTGGGCGTCACCATCAGCGAATGCGATGAATCCGCGCCAACTGCAGCCGCTGCTGCACCGGCGGCGGTGGATGATGGCAAAACGGAAAGCCAACGTATTCGCGAAACCATCATTGCGCAGTTACCGGAAGGGCAGTTTACCGAAAGCCTGGTCGCCCAACTGATGGATAAAGTCATGAAGGAGAAACAGTCGCTGGAGCAAGGCGGAATGCAGCCGAGCTTTAACTCGGTAACCGGCAAAGGCGGTGTCAAAGTCATCGACGGCAGCAGCGTGAAGTTTGGTCGTTTTGACGGCGCACAGCCGCACTGCGTAGGTTTAACCGACCTGGTGACCGACCAGGATGGTAGCAGTATGGCAGCCGGGTTCATGCAGTGGGATAACGCTTTTTTCCCATGGACGCTGAACTACGACGAAATCGACATGATTCTGGAAGGCGAGCTGCACGTTCGTCACGAAGGCGAAACCATGATTGCTAAAGCCGGGGATGTGATGTTTATCCCGAAAGGTTCCAGTATCGAATTTGGCACGCCATCAACGGTGAAGTTTCTGTATGTGGCCTGGCCTGCGAACTGGCAGTCCTGCTAAGGCGGATGTATGAAGGATTTCATTACCGAAGCATGGCTCAGAGCGAATCATACGCTCAGCGAAGGGGCTGAAATTCATCTCCCCGCTGACGCTCGCCTGACGCCGTCTGCCCGGGAATTACTGGAAAGCCGACATCTGCGCATTAAGTTTATTGACGAGCAGGGTAGCTTGTTTATTGATGACGAAGAACAGCAGCCGCAGCCGGTGCATGGCTTAACCAGCAGCGATACGCATCCGCAGGCCAGCTGCGAACTGTGTCATCAACCGGTGGTGAAGAAACCAGACACGCTGACGCATCTGACGGCGGACAAGATGGTCGCCAAAAGCGATCCGCGCCTGGGATTTCGCGCCGCGCTGGACAGCACCATCGCGCTGGCCGTGTGGTTGCAGATAGAGCTGGCGCAACCGTGGCAGCCGTGGCTGGCGGATATCCGTTCGCGCCTGGGCAACATTATGCGCGCCGACGCTATGGATGAGCCGCTGGCAGCACAAGCTATCGTCGGTTTAAGTGACGAAGATTTACACCGGCTTTCGCATCAGCCGCTGCGCTATCTGGACCACGACCATCTGGTGCCTGAGGCCAGCCACGGACGTGATTGCGCGTTGCTTAATCTGCTACGTACTAAAGTCCGAGAAACGGAGACGGTGGCGGCCCAGGTTTTCATCACTCGTAGTTTTGAAGTTATGCGACCGGACATCATGCAGGCGCTCAACCGCCTTTCCAGTACGGTCTACGTGATGATGATTCTGAGCGTGGCGAAGCATCCGCTAACGGTTAGCCAAATTCAACAGCGACTGGGGGAGAAGCCATGATCATTGAACGTGCTCGTCAACTCGCCCAGCGCTCACCTGCACGGGTGGTGTTCCCGGATGCGCTGGATGTTCGGGTGCTGAAGGCTGCTAATTACCTGCACCAGCATGGTCTGGCACATCCCATTCTCGTCGCCAGCCCGTTTGCGCTGCGTCAGTTTGCCCTCAGTCATCGGGTGGCAATGGATGGCATTCAGGTTATCGATCCGCAAAGCAACCTGCCAATGCGCGAAGAATTTGCGCTGCGCTGGCTGGCCCGCGCGGGAGATAAAACGCCTGCGGATGCGCTGGAAAAACTCAACGATCCGCTGATGTTCGCCGCGGCAATGGTCAGCGCGGGCAAAGCAGACGTCTGTATTGCGGGCAATCTGTCATCGACGGCAAACGTGCTGCGCGCCGGGTTACGCATTATTGGGCTACAACCGGGCTGTAAAACGCTGTCGTCAATCTTCCTGATGCTGCCGCAGTACCTCGGGCCGTCATTAGGGTTTGCCGATTGCAGCGTCGTGCCGCAGCCCACCGCCGCACAGCTTGCGGATATTGCGATTGCCAGCGCGCAGACATGGCAGGCGATCACAGGTGAAGAGCCGCGCGTGGCCATGCTGTCGTTTTCAAGTAATGGCAGCGCTCGCCATCCCAACGTCGCTAACGTGCAGCAGGCGACCGAGATCGTCCGTGAGCGTGCTCCACAGCTTATTGTGGATGGGGAACTGCAATTTGATGCCGCCTTTGTTCCGGAGGTCGCCGCGCAAAAAGCGCCCGCCAGTCCGTTAAAGGGCAATGCCAATGTGATGGTCTTCCCGTCGCTGGAGGCAGGCAATATTGGCTACAAAATCGCTCAGCGTCTGGGAGGGTATCGCGCAGTTGGTCCGTTGATTCAAGGGCTGGCCGCACCGCTTCATGACCTTTCTCGCGGCTGTAGCGTACAGGAAATTATCGAACTGGCGTTGGTGGCAGCAGTGCCGCGCCAGACTGACGTGAGTCGTGAAAACGCCTCGCACACACTGGTTAATACACAAAATCATTCGCGCAGCGTCGAGGCGGCAAGTGCGGGAACCTCAGGAGCTTACTTAAGTAAGTGACTGAGGTGAGCAAACGCAGCCAACAAAGAGGCTGTGTGAAGGATGAAGTGTATGTATAGGTCCCGTTCTGGACCCCTTAATGAGAGGAAAACACAATGGAAGCATTAGGAATGATTGAAACCCGGGGCCTGGTTGCACTGATTGAGGCTTCTGACGCAATGGTTAAAGCGGCACGCGTGAAACTGGTTGGCGTGAAGCAGATCGGTGGCGGTCTGGTCACTGCCATGGTCCGTGGCGACGTAGCGGCATGTAAAGCGGCAACGGATGCTGGTGCTGCAGCTGCACAGCGTATTGGTGAGCTGGTTTCCGTACACGTGATCCCGCGTCCACACGGCGATCTGGAAGAAGTGTTCCCGATCAGCTTTAAAGGCGACAGCAACGACATGTAAGTCGTCCATGTGACGCCACAGACTTCATTGCTGGCGTCACCCTCTCTCCTTTTCACATTACCTTCTGCGGAGGGTAGGGGGAGGTTTTACCTGAAATATGCCACGGAGGCGCGTATGAAACTGGCAATCGTCACAGGACAAATTGTTTGTACCGTACGCCATCAGGGGCTCGCGCACGACAAGTTGCTGATGGTGGAAATGATTGACGCCCAGGGAAATCCCGACGGGCAATGTGCTGTTGCGATCGACAGCATCGGGGCGGGAACCGGAGAGTGGGTGCTGCTGGTCAGCGGAAGCTCAGCCCGTCAGGCGCACCGGAATGAATCATCACCTGTCGATCTGTGCGTGATTGGCATTGTCGATGAAGTGGTGGCAGGTGGTCAGGTGATCTTCCATAAATAAGGCAGAAAATCATGAATCAACAGGATATTGAACAGGTCGTGAAAGCGGTGCTGCTGAAAATGAAAGACAGCAGCCAACCGGTCAGTGCCGTTCAAGAAATGGGCGTTTTTGCCTCCCTGGATGACGCAGTGGCGGCAGCAAAACTGGCCCAGCAGGGGCTGAAAAGCGTTGCCATGCGCCAACTGGCTATCACGGCTCTACGTGAGGCGGGCGAAAAGCACGCCAGAGAATTAGCGGAACTTGCCGTCACAGAAACCGGCATGGGACGCGTTGAAGATAAATTTGCCAAAAACGTGGCGCAGGCGCGCGGCACGCCGGGGGTGGAATGCCTGTCTCCACAGGTCCTGACCGGCGATAACGGCCTGACGCTGATTGAGAATGCGCCGTGGGGCGTGGTGGCCTCGGTGACGCCGTCCACCAACCCGGCCGCTACCGTCATTAACAATGCCATCAGCCTGATTGCCGCTGGCAACAGCGTGGTCTTCGCACCGCATCCGGCGGCGAAAAAAGTCTCTCAGCGCGCTATCACTCTGCTTAACCAGGCGGTGGTTGCCGCAGGCGGTCCGGCAAACCTGCTGGTTACCGTTGCCAACCCGGATATCGAAACCGCCCAACGTCTGTTTAAGTACCCAGGTATCGGCCTGCTGGTCGTGACCGGCGGTGAAGCCGTAGTGGATGCCGCGCGTAAGCACACCAACAAACGTCTGATTGCCGCCGGCGCAGGTAATCCGCCGGTGGTGGTTGATGAAACGGCCGACCTGGCGCGCGCGGCGCAGTCGATCGTTAAAGGCGCTTCGTTTGACAACAACATCATCTGCGCCGACGAAAAAGTGCTGATCGTGGTCGATAGCGTCGCTGATGAACTGATGCGTCTGATGGAAAGCCAGCATGCGGTGAAACTGACTGCGGCTCAGGCCGACCAGTTGCAGCCGGTGCTGCTGAAAAATATCGATGAGCGCGGTAAAGGCACGGTCAGTCGTGACTGGGTAGGCCGCGATGCAGGAAAAATCGCTGCGGCGATTGGTCTGAACGTACCGGATCAAACCCGGCTGTTATTCGTCGAAACCTCAGCGACGCATCCGTTTGCCGTCACCGAACTGATGATGCCGGTTCTGCCGGTTGTGCGGGTCGCCAACGTTGATGAAGCCATCGAACTGGCGGTCAAGCTTGAAGGCGGCTGCCACCATACAGCGGCGATGCACTCGCGCAATATCGACAACATGAACCGTATGGCAAACGCCATTGATACCAGCATTTTCGTCAAGAACGGACCGTGTATAGCCGGTCTTGGGCTCGGCGGCGAAGGCTGGACCACGATGACCATTACCACGCCAACCGGGGAAGGGGTGACCAGCGCGCGTACGTTTGTGCGTCTGCGTCGCTGCGTGTTGGTGGACGCCTTCAGAATTGTATAAGGAGTAAAAGAGATGGCGCACGACGAACAACGTTGGCTGACACCCAGGCTGCTCAAAGCGGCAACGCTATGTAACCAGACGCCTGCTGCGAGCGATTCACCGCTGTGGCTGGGCGTGGATTTGGGAACGTGTGATGTGGTGTCGATGGTTGTCGACAGCGACGGGCAGCCGGTTGCGGTTTGCCTGGACTGGGCCGATGTCGTGCGCGATGGCATCGTCTGGGATTTCTTCGGTGCGGTGACCATCGTTCGTCGCCATCTCGATACGCTCGAACAACAGCTGGGTTGCCGTTTTACCCATGCGGCAACCTCGTTTCCACCGGGAACGGACCCGCGAATTTCGATCAACGTGCTGGAGTCTGCCGGGCTTGAAGTAAGTCATGTGCTCGACGAACCGACCGCCGTGGCGGACCTGTTGCAGCTCGATAACGCTGGCGTGGTGGATATCGGTGGCGGCACCACCGGGATAGCCATTGTGAAGCAGGGCAAAGTGACTTATTCCGCCGATGAAGCGACCGGTGGGCACCATATTTCTCTGACGCTGGCCGGGAACCGCCGCATCCAGTTGGAGGAAGCCGAGCAGTACAAGCGCAGCAACGGCAAAGAAATCTGGCCAGTGGTTAAGCCGGTCTACGAAAAGATGGCGGAGATCGTGGCTCACCATATAGCAGGACAGGGCATCGCTGACTTGTGGTTGGCCGGTGGCTCCTGTATGCAGCCGGGCGTTGATGAACTGTTTCGTAAGCGTTTCCCGGAACTGCAGGTGCATTTACCCCAGCACAGCCTGTTTATGACCCCGCTGGCGATTGCAAATAGCGGAAAAGAAAAAGCGGAAGGAATCTATGCAAGCTGAATTGCAGACCGCGCTCTTTCAGGCATTCGATACCCTGAATCTGCAACGCGTAAAAACGTTTAGCGTTCCACCGGTTACGTTATGTGGACTGGGAGCGCTCAGTACCTGCGGACAGGAAGCACAAACGCGCGGACTGACGCATATGTTCGTCATGGTTGACAGCTTCCTGCATCAGGCAGGGATGACCGCCGCACTGGAGCGTAGTCTGGCGATGAAGGGCGTGGCGATGACGCTGTGGCCATGTCCGGTGGGCGAGCCGTGCATTACGGACGTCTGCGCAGCGGTCGCGCAATTGCGTGAATCGAAGTGCGATGGCGTAGTGGCCTTCGGCGGCGGTTCCGTACTGGATGCCGCAAAGGCAGTGGCGTTGCTGGTGACCAACCCCACCCAGACGCTGGCTGACATGGACGAGCGCAGCACGTTACGCCCACGTCTGCCGCTGATTGCCGTACCGACTACCGCCGGAACGGGCTCAGAAACCACTAACGTCACGGTGATTATCGACGCCGCGACTGGACTCAAACAAGTGCTGGCCCACGCAACACTGATGCCGGATGTGGCGATCCTTGACGCCGCGCTGACGGAAGGTGTGCCCGCACACGTCACGGCGATGACCGGGATCGATGCGCTGACGCACGCTGTTGAAGCGTATAGCGCTCTGAACGCGACGCCGTTTACCGACAGCCTGGCGATTGGCGCGATTGCGATGATCGGTAAATCGCTGCCGAAGGCCGTCGGCTACGGTCAGGATCTGGCGGCGCGGGAAAGTATGCTGCTGGCTTCCTGTATGGCCGGGATGGCGTTTTCCAGTGCGGGGCTGGGTCTGTGTCACGCGATGGCGCACCAGCCGGGCGCTGCGCTGCACATCCCGCATGGACAGGCTAACGCCATGCTGCTGCCGACGGTAATGGGGTTCAACCGCCTGGTGTGTCGTGAGCGCTTCAGCCATATCGGACGGGCGTTAACCAACAAGAAGTCGGACGATCGCGATGCCATCAACGCTGTCAGCGAGCTGATTAGCGAAGTGGGCCAAACCAAACGACTCTCCGACGTGGGAGCAAAACCCGAGCATTACAGCGCATGGGCTCACGCCGCGCTGGAGGATATTTGTATTCGCAGTAACCCACGCACCGCCACGCAGGCACAGATTATCGACCTGTACGCGGCTGCCGGGTAATGCCTGTAGGCCGGATAAGGTGCTCGCACCGCCATCCGGCAATAACACGGCGTTAATGCCGGAGGCGACGTAAACGTCTTATCCGGCCTACAAATCACAAATGACAGGGAGTAGGGGCTATGGGAATTAACGAAATCATCATGTACATCATGATGTTCTTTATGCTGATTGCCGCCGTGGACAGGATCCTGTCGCAGTTCGGCGGTTCGGCGCGCTTCCTCGGTAAGTTCGGTAAGAGTATTGAGGGGTCGGGCGGCCAGTTTGAAGAAGGTTTTATGGCGATGGGCGCGCTGGGCCTGGCGATGGTCGGTATGACCGCTCTGGCGCCGGTACTGGCGCATGTGCTCGGGCCGGTGATTATTCCGCTGTACGAAATGCTTGGCGCGAACCCGTCGATGTTTGCCGGAACGCTGCTGGCGTGCGATATGGGCGGCTTCTTCCTGGCGAAAGAACTGGCGGGCGGCGACGTTGCGGCGTGGCTGTACTCAGGCCTGATCCTCGGGGCGATGATGGGGCCGACGCTGGTGTTCTCCATTCCGGTTGCGCTGGGGATTATTGAACCATCTGACCGTCGTTATCTGGCGCTGGGTGTGCTGGCCGGTATCGTCACCATTCCGATTGGTTGTATTGCGGGTGGTTTGATAGCGATGTACTCCGGCGTCGAAATCAACGGGCAGCCGGTGGAGTTCACCTTCGCGCTGATCCTGATGAATATGATCCCGGTGCTGATCGTGGCCGTGCTGGTGGCGTTGGGACTGAAATTCATCCCGGAAAAAATGATCAACGGTTTTCAGATCTTCGCGAAATTCCTCGTGGCGCTGATCACCATCGGCCTGGCGGCAGCGGTAATTAAGTTCCTGCTCGGCTGGGAGCTGATCCCGGGTCTTGATCCCATCTTCATGGCACCGGGCGACAAGCCGGGTGAAGTGATGCGCGCCATCGAAGTTATCGGGTCTATCTCTTGCGTACTGCTCGGTGCGTACCCAATGGTTCTGCTGCTGACCCGCTGGTTTGAAAAACCGCTGATGAGCGTCGGTAATCTGTTAAAAATCAATAATATTGCGGCTGCAGGCATGGTCGCGACGCTGGCGAACAACATCCCAATGTTCGGCATGATGAAGAATATGGATACCCGCGGCAAAGTGATCAACTGCGCCTTTGCGGTCTCCGCGGCCTTTGCATTGGGTGACCACTTAGGCTTCGCCGCTGCCAACATGAACGCGATGATCTTCCCGATGATTGTCGGCAAGTTGATTGGCGGCGTGACGGCGATTGGTGTGGCTATGCTGTTGGTACCGAAAGATGAAGATGTGCCAGCAGAAGTAGAAACCAACCCGGAGGCGCAATCGTGAATACTCGCCAGCTACTGAGCGTCGGTATCGATATCGGCACCACCACCACTCAGGTGATCTTCTCGCGCCTTGAGCTGGTTAACCGTGCGGCAGTGTCGCAGGTGCCGCGCTACGAATTCATCAAACGCGAAATTAGCTGGCAAAGCCCGGTTTTCTTTACCCCCGTTGATAAGCAGGGCGGGTTGAAAGAGGCCGAACTTAAGGCGCTGATCCTCGCCCAGTATCAGGCAGCGGGTATCAAGCCTGAGGCCGTCGATTCCGGTGCGATCATCATTACTGGAGAAAGTGCCAAAACCCGCAATGCGCGACCGGCGGTGATGGCGCTCTCCCAGTCGCTGGGGGACTTCGTGGTTGCCAGCGCCGGTCCGCATCTGGAATCGGTGATTGCCGGTCACGGCGCGGGGGCTCAAACCCTGTCAGAGCAGAAGTTGTGCCGCGTACTGAATATCGACATCGGTGGCGGTACGTCGAACTACGTCTTGTTCGATGCCGGAAAGGTCAGCGGTTCGGCTTGCCTGAACGTCGGCGGACGATTGCTGGAAACTGATGGCCAGGGGCGAGTGGTGCATGCGCATCAGCCGGGGCAAATGATTGTTGATGACGTATTTGGCCCTGGTACCGACGCTCGTTCGCTTAACGCCACGCAACTGGTTCAGGTGGCGCGACGGATGGCGGCGCTGATTGTGGAAGTGATTGACGGCACGCTTTCACCGCTGGCGCAGGCACTGATGCAAACCGGTCTGCTGCCTGCGGGCGTGAAACCGGAAGTGATTACGTTGTCCGGCGGGGTGGGCGAGTGCTACCGCAACCAACCTGCCGATCCGTTCTGTTTTTCCGACATCGGGCCGCTGCTCGCCACGGCGCTGCATGAACATCCGCGCCTGCGTGAGATGAACGTGCAGTTTCCGGCGCAAACCGTGCGTGCCACGGTGATTGGCGCCGGGGCGCATACGCTGTCGCTTTCGGGCAGCACTATCTGGCTGGAAGGTGTGGCGCTTCCGCTGCGCAATCTGCCGGTGGCGATTCCGGTTGATGAGGCTGATTTGGTAGCCGCCTGGCAGCAAGCGCTGATGCAACTCGATCTGGATCCGCAAACGGACGCCTACGTGCTGGCGCTGCCCAGTTCGCTGCCGGTGCGCTACGCCGCGCTGTTAACGGTTATTGATGCGCTGCTGGCTTTTGTCGCGCGCTATCCGAATCCGCATCCCCTGCTGGTGGTAGCCGAGCAGGATTTTGGTAAAGCCCTGGGCATGCTGTTACGCCCACAGTTACAGCAACACCCGCTGGCGGTCATCGATGAGGTGGTTGTCCGGGCGGGGGACTATATCGACATTGGTACGCCTCTTTTTGGCGGATCGGTTGTGCCGGTGACGGTGAAATCACTCGCATTTCCTTCCTGAGGGAACGACTTATGAAACTAAAGACCACATTGTTCGGCAATGTTTATCAGTTTAAGGATGTTAAAGAGGTGCTGGCAAAAGCCAACGAACTGCGTTCGGGGGATGTGCTGGCAGGGGTAGCTGCAACCAGTTCACAGGAGCGCGTGGCGGCCAAGCAGGTGCTGTCGGAAATGACGGTGGCGGATATCCGCAATAACCCGGTGATTTCCTATGAAGAAGACTGCGTGACGCGTCTGATTCAGGATGACGTCAACGAAACGGCCTATAACCGCATCAAAAACTGGAGCATCAGCGAACTGCGCGAGTACGTGCTGAGCGATGAAACCTCCGTGGATGACATTGCGTTTATGCGCAAAGGGTTAACGTCAGAAGTGGTCGCAGGCGTGGCAAAAATTTGCTCCAACGCGGATCTGATCTACGGCGGTAAGAAAATGCCGGTGATCAAAAAGGCCAACACTACCATTGGTTTGCCGGGCACCTTTAGCTGCCGTTTGCAGCCGAACGATACCCGTGATGACGTGCAGAGTATTGCCGCGCAAATCTACGAAGGGCTGTCATTCGGCGCGGGGGATGCGGTGATCGGCGTTAACCCGGTAACGGATGACGTGGAAAACTTAAGCCGCGTACTGGATACCGTGTACGGCGTCATCGACAAATTCAACATTCCGACCCAGGGCTGCGTACTGGCGCACGTTACCACCCAGATCGAAGCGATTCGCCGCGGCGCGCCGGGCGGGCTGATTTTCCAGAGTATCTGCGGCAGCGAGAAAGGCTTAAAAGAGTTCGGCGTTGAGCTGGCTATGCTGGATGAAGCACGTGCAGTGGGGGCTGAGTTTAACCGCATCGCCGGGGAAAACTGCCTGTACTTCGAAACCGGGCAAGGGTCTGCGCTCTCTGCTGGCGCTAACTTTGGTGCCGATCAGGTGACGATGGAAGCACGTAACTACGGGCTGGCGCGCCACTACGATCCGTTCCTGGTGAACACCGTGGTGGGCTTTATCGGGCCGGAATATCTGTACAACGACCGTCAGATTATTCGCGCGGGTCTGGAAGACCATTTTATGGGCAAGCTGAGCGGCATCTCAATGGGCTGTGACTGCTGCTACACCAACCATGCTGATGCTGACCAGAACCTCAACGAAAACCTGATGATTTTGCTCGCCACCGCTGGCTGCAACTACATCATGGGCATGCCGCTCGGTGACGACATCATGCTCAACTATCAGACCACCGCGTTTCACGATACCGCCACCGTCCGTCAGTTGCTGAATTTACGGCCGTCGCCGGAGTTTGAACGCTGGCTGGAAACCATGGGCATTATGGCAAACGGTCGCCTGACCAAACGGGCGGGCGATCCGTCACTGTTCTTTTGATGACGCGGGGATGACACATGATGGATCAAAAGCAGATTGAAGAAATTGTACGTAGCGTGATGGCATCAATGGGGGAGTCGCAGCCGCAGGCTCAGGCTCAGACGCCGTCAGCACAAGCAAAATGCAGCACCACGCAGTGCGCCGCGCCGACTGGTGAAAGCTGTGCGATGGATTTAGGCTCCGCCGAAGCCAAAGCGTGGATTGGCGTTGAGGATCCGCATCGTGCAGATGTGTTGACCGAACTGCGTCGTAGCACCGCAGCGCGCGTATGTACCGGCCGTGCCGGTCCTCGCCCGCGTACTCAGGCGTTGTTGCGTTTCCTTGCCGACCATTCGCGTTCGAAAGATACGGTCTTAAAAGAAGTGCCGGAAGAGTGGGTAAAAGCTCAGGGGCTGCTGGAAGTGCGCTCGGAAATCAGTGACAAAAATCTGTATCTGACGCGTCCGGATCTGGGGCGTCGTCTGAGTGCGGAAGCCATTGAAGCGCTGAAATCACAGTGTGTAATGAATCCGGATGTACAGGTAATTATCTCTGATGGCCTGTCGACTGATGCTATCACCGCCAACTACGAAGAGATCCTGCCGCCGCTGTTGTCGGGCTTAAAACAGGCCGGATTGAAGGTTGGGACGCCATTCTTTGTTCGCTATGGTCGCGTGAAAATCGAAGATCAGATCGGCGAACTGCTGGGCGCGAAAGCGGTGATCCTGCTGGTTGGGGAACGTCCGGGCCTTGGCCAGTCTGAAAGCCTTTCCTGCTACGCCGTCTATTCGCCGCGTGTGGCGACGACCGTTGAAGCTGACCGTACCTGTATCTCGAACATTCACCAGGGCGGTACGCCACCGGTTGAAGCGGCGGCGGTGATTGTGGATTTGGCCAAGCGCATGCTGGAGCAAAAAGCATCCGGCATCAATATGACCCGTTAAGGAGGCATCATGCCAGCATTAGATTTGATTAGACCTTCAGTCACCGCAATGCGCGTGATTGCCTCGATAAATGACGGTTTTGCCCGTGAACTTAAATTACCGCCACATATACGTAGCCTCGGACTCATCACAGCAGATTCTGATGACGTGGCGTATATTGCTGCAGACGAAGCGACAAAACAGGCAATGGTCGAAGTGGTTTATGGCCGCTCGCTGTATGCCGGCGCGGCGCACAGTCCCTCTCCAACCTCGGGCGAAGTACTGATTATGCTCGGAGGGCCAAACCCGGCCGAAGTTCGCGCAGGTCTGGACGCGATGGTGGCCAATATTGAAAGCGGCGCGGCGTTCCAGTGGGCGAATGACGCAGAAGATACCGCTTTCCTGGCGCACGTGGTTTCGCGTACCGGGTCGTATCTTTCGGCTACCGCAGGATGCCGACTTGGCGATCCGATGGCGTATCTGGTGGCGCCGCCGCTGGAAGCGACATTTGGCATTGATGCTGCGCTGAAATCTGCCGATGTACAACTGGTGACCTACGTCCCACCGCCGTCAGAAACTAACTACTCGGCCGCGTTTTTGACCGGGAGCCAGGCCGCTTGTAAAGCTGCATGTAACGCCTTTGCCGATGCCGTTCTGGATATTGCCCGTAATCCAGTCCAGCGCGCGTAAGAGAGGTTGTGATGATCAATGCACTGGGATTACTGGAAGTGGATGGCATGGTGGCTGCCGTGGATGCGGCAGATGCCATGCTGAAAGCCGCGAATGTGCGTCTGCTTAGCCACGAAGTGCTCGATCCTGGCCGGTTGACGCTGGTGGTGGAAGGCGATCTGGCGGCGTGCCGCGCAGCGCTTGATGCCGGCAGCGCCGCCGCAGCGCGTACGGGCCGTGTTATCAGCCGTAAGGAAATAGGCCGGCCGGACGATGACACCCAGTGGCTGATCGGCGGTTTTAAGCGCCAGCCGAAGAAACCAGAACAGAAGCCAGAAGTGAAAGCAGACGTAAAGGCAGAGAAGACGCAGGACGCCCCGTTGACGCCTGAGTCCTCTGAGCAACTTCTGACGCTGTTGGCATCGGTCCGTCAAGGAATGACGGCAGGGGAAGTGGCTGCCCATTTTGGCTGGTCACTTGATGAAGCCAGAAGGGCGCTGGAACAGCTCTTTTCTGGCGGAGCGTTGCGTAAACGCAGTAGTCGCTATCGCTTAAAAAACTAACCTGTCGGAGGGCCGGGGGCTTCGTTGAAGCTTCCGGCTTAAAAGATCATGAAAAAGAAACGTACTGCAAACCTGCACCATCTTTATCATGAAGCATTACCCGAAGACGTTAAACTTACGCCGAAAGTGGAGGTGGACAACGTTCACCAACGGCGAACAACGGATGTGTATGAGCATGCGCTGACGATTACCGCATGGCAGCAGATCTACGACCAGCTGCATCCGGGAAAATTTCATGGCGAGTTCACGGAAATCCTGCTCGACGATATTCAGGTGTTCCGTGAATACACCGGACTGGCACTACGTCAGTCGTGTCTTGTCTGGCCGAACTCCTTCTGGTTTGGTATTCCGGCCACGCGCGGCGAACAGGGATTTATTGGCACCCAGTGTCTCGGTAACGCTGAAATTGCCACCCGACCTGGCGGGACGGAATTTGAACTGAGTACACCGGATGACTACACCATTTTGGGTGTCGTAATTTCGCAAGAGGCGATTGCCCGCCAGGCCAACTTCCTCCACAACCCGGAAAGGGTGCTGCATATGCTGCGTAACCAGTCGGCGCTGGAGGTAAAAGAGCAACATAAAGCTGCGCTATGGGGCTTTGTGCAGCAGGCGCTGGCGACATTTAGCGAGAATCCGGAAAACCTCCATCAACCTGCGGTACGCAAAGTGCTGGGCGATAACCTGTTGCTGGCGATGGGCACAATGCTGGAAGAAGCGCAGCCGATAATCACGGCCGAGAGCATCAGCCATCAGAGCTATCGTCGCCTGCTGTCGCGTGCGCGCGAGTATGTGCTGGAAAATATGTCAGAGCCGCTGACGGTACTCGACTTGTGTAATCAACTTCACGTCAGCCGTCGGACGCTGCAAAACGCTTTTCATACGATACTCGGAATTGGTCCGAACGCATGGTTAAAACGTATTCGTTTGAACGCCGTGCGTCGCGAGCTGATAAGCCCATGGTCGCAAAGCGCGACGGTAAAAGATGCCGCCATGCAGTGGGGATTCTGGCATTTGGGGCAGTTTGCCACCGACTACCAGCAATTGTTTGCGGAGAAACCGTCGTTAACGCTACATCAGCGTATGCGCCAGTGGGCGTGATGACACTATTGTGCCGGATGCGACGCTTTGCGTCTTATCCGGCCTACGGGGCTGTGCCGTTGTAGTTGTAAGCCTGAAAAGCGTAGGGCCATCAGGCAATTACACCCAGTCGCGGACCTGTATAAACTCGCTAAGGGCGGCTTCCGGGCTGTTCGTTTCCGGCTGCCAGTCATACTCCCAGCGCACCAGCGGCGGCATCGACATCAGAATCGATTCCGTACGCCCGCCGGTCTGTAAACCAAATAACGTGCCGCGATCCCACACCAGATTAAATTCCACATAGCGCCCGCGACGATAGAGCTGGAAATCGCGCTCGCGCTCGCTCCAGCTCATCGCTTTGCGGCGTTCGACGATCGGTAGATACGCCTCGGTGTAACCTTGTCCTACCGCCTGCATAAAGGCGAAACAGTGGTCGAAATCCGGCGTATTCAAATCGTCAAAAAACAACCCGCCGATGCCACGCTGTTCGTTACGATGCTTGAGGAAGAAGTAGTCGTCGCACCACTTCTTGTAACGGGGATAAACGTCATCACCGAACGGTTGGCACAGATCCCGCGCCGTGCGGTGCCAGTGAACTGCATCCTCATCAAAGCCGTAGTAGGGCGTTAAGTCAAAGCCGCCGCCAAACCACCAGACCGGATCAGCGCCCGGTTTTTCCGCGATAAAAAACCGTACATTGGCATGACTGGTCGGAATGTAGGGATTCTGCGGATGCACCACCAGTGAGACGCCCATGGCTTCAAAGCTGCGCCCGGCAAGCTCCGGGCGATGCGCGGTAGCCGAGGCCGGCATTGCCTCGCCGTGGACATGGGAGAAGTTAACGCCCGCTTGCTCGAAAATACCGCCGTTACGTAGCACCCGACTGCGACCGCCGCCGCCCGCTTCGCGCTGCCAGTTATCTTCAACAAACTCAGCGCCATCTACGGCGGATAACTGCTGGCAAATATTATCCTGCAGGCTGAGCAGGAACTGTTTTACGCGCTGTGCATCGGGCTTCATGGTTAACGTTTCTTCGAGTGTGCTTTCTGGTTATCAAACCAGTGGAAATAGCTGATGATGCCATTGGCGATAGCGGTGGCGATTTTCTGGCGAAATGCCGCCGTACCCAGCAGACGTTCTTCTTCCGGGTTGGTAATGAACGAGGTTTCGACCAGTACCGACGGAATTGATGGTGATTTTAACACCACGAAGGCGGCCTGTTCGGTGCTGCGACTGTGCAGACGGTGTACCGGCTTGATCTTCTTAAGAATATGCGAACCTAACGTCAGGCTGTTTTTAATGGTGTCAGTTTGCACCAGATCGAACAGCACCTGCTGCAGCAAATGGTCTTTGTCGGTGGCCTTCTTTCCGGCCACTTCATCGGCCCGGTTCTCACGATCGGACAGATACTTCGCCATGGCGCTACTGGCGCCGCGATTGGATAACGCAAAGACTGAAGCACCTGCCGCGCTTGGGTTGGTAAATCCGTCGGCGTGGATCGACATGAACAGATCGGCACCATGTTTATGGGCGATCTCGACGCGATCGTAAAGCGGAATAAACGTATCGCCGGAGCGGGTCAGGCGTGCATCAATCCCCTGGTTGCGTAGAATCGAGCGCACGTTTTTGGCAATTGCCAGTACCACATGCTTTTCCTTCGAGCCATTGCGACCAATTGCGCCGGTATCAATTCCTCCGTGACCCGGATCAAGAACAACAACGCGCTTAGCGCCGGATTTTTTCGCTTTCGGTTTGCTGTGGCCATTGCTGGTCTTAAGCGCTTCTTCTTTAGCGATGGCTTGCGACATGCCTGACAGCGTCAGGGCGGCCAGCCCGGCTTTCAACACCTGGCGGCGCGATGTGAGTGTTTTTAGTGGTTTAAAAGTGCTCATACGGCCTGAGTTGTAAAAAAAAGGTTCTAAACGTTATATCGTATCGCGTTGTCCGTTGCGACGGATCGGGATAAGAATTGTTTTACTTTTCATTTCAATACGTGACAATTCCGTATTATGCCATTTTTTCCGCCGCTTCGCGTCAGATATTGGCTAAATCAGCCGTTCGCGCCATAATCGCTTTTTAACGTCCTGAAAAGGTAACCAATACCATGGAAATACGCGTTTTTCGCCAGGAAGATTTCGAAGAGGTGATCACCCTCTGGGAGCGCTGTGATTTGCTGCGTCCATGGAACGACCCTGAAATGGACATCGAACGTAAAGTAAATCATGACGTCAGTTTGTTCCTGGTTGCTGAAGTGAACGGCGAGGTGGTCGGTACGGTGATGGGCGGATACGACGGACATCGCGGCTCGGCCTATTACCTGGGCGTGCATCCTGAGTTTCGCGGCCGCGGCATCGCCAATGCGCTACTGAACCGGCTGGAGAAAAAGCTCATTGCCCGCGGTTGTCCGGAGATTCAAATCATGGTGCGTGACGATAACGACGTTGTACAGGGCATGTATGAGCGTCTGGGTTATGAGCATGCGGATGTACTCAATCTGGGTAAGCGCTTGATCGAAGATGAAGAGTACTGAGTTTCATCCGGCCGACTATGACGGTCATGGGCGTCTGCGCCTGCCTTTTCTGTTCTGGTGCGTACTGCTGTTGCAGGCGCGCACCTGGGTTCTGTTCGTGATTGCCGGTTCTTCACGTGAACAAGGCAACACGTTGCTGAATCTGTTTTATCCCGATCATGACGCATTCTGGTTGGGATTGCTTCCCGGCGTTCCCGCGGTGCTGGCGTTTTTAATCAGCGGGCGACGCTTTGCGTTTCCGGTGATATGGCGCTGGCTGCGCGGATTACTGATCCTCGCTCAGTTGGTGCTGTTGTGCTGGCAGCCGGCGATGTGGCTGGCAGGCGATCCGGTCAACGGCGTCGGGCTGGCGCTGCTGGTGGCGGATATTGTCGCGCTGATCTGGCTATTAACCAATCAACGCCTGCGCGCCTGTTTTTCCTTTGAGAAAGAATGACGGCACTTTTCTTTGAAACCGGACTCCAAGCAACGTTGATAAATAAGGAAGGAAGTGAAATGAAATCACTGCGTTTGACTTTATGCGCGATGCCGCTGCTACTGACCGGGTGTTCAACGTTGTCGTCGGTAAACTGGTCTGCCGCCAATCCGTGGAACTGGTTTGGTTCTTCAACGCAGGTCACTGAGCAGGGCGTCGGCGCGTTAACGGGCGCGACGCCGTTGGATGAAAAAGCCATTGCTGATGCGCTGGACGGTGATTACCGCCTGCGTAGCGGGATGAAGACCGATAACGGTAATGTGGTGCGCTTCTATGAAGCGATGAAAGATGACAAGCTGGCGATGGTCATCAATGGCAGCCAGGGAACCATCAGCAGAATTGATGTATTGGACAGCGCTATCTCGTCCTCCGCGGGTGTTGAAATGGGTACACCGTTTAGTGACCTTTATACTAAAGCTTTCGGTAATTGTCAGAAAGCAACCGGAGATGACAGCGCGGGCGTAGAGTGTAAAGCTGAAGGAAGTCAACATATTAGCTATGTCTTTTCCGGTGAGTGGAGCGGGCCTGAAGGCTTAATGCCGTCTGACGACACGTTGAAAGCATGGAAAGTAAGCAAAATTATCTGGCGGCGTTAATTTGCGTCTGAACAAATCAGCTTGTTAAAAAAACAGGTAGAATAGCGCCCAACAATGCCACGATGTCGTGGCATCTTTTTTTCAGGAGGAACAATGTCTCAGGTTCAGAGTGGCATTTTGCCAGAACATTGCCGTGCGGCGATTTGGATTGAAGCCAATGTTAAAGGCGACGTTGAGGCCCTGCGAGCGGCCAGCAAAATCTTCGCCGATAAGCTGGCGACCTTCGAAGCTAAGTTCCCGGACGCGCATCTGGGCGCGGTTGTCGCTTTCGGCAACAATACCTGGCGTACGCTGAGCGGCGGCGTTGGCGCAGAAGAGTTAAAAGACTTTATCCCTTACGGTAAAGGCCTGGCGCCAGCCACCCAGTATGATGTGCTGATCCATATTCTCTCTTTGCGTCATGATGTGAATTTCTCCGTCGCGCAGGCGGCAATGGAAGCATTTGGCGACTGTATTGAAGTCAAAGAAGAGATCCACGGTTTCCGTTGGGTTGAAGAACGCGATCTCAGCGGCTTTGTTGACGGTACGGAAAACCCGGCAGGCGAAGAAACGCGCCGTGAAGTTGCCGTTATCAAAGATGGCGTGGATGCTGGCGGCAGCTATGTGTTTGTGCAGCGTTGGGAACATAACCTGAAGCAGCTTAATCGCATGAGTATCCATGACCAGGAAATGATGATTGGTCGTACTAAAGAAGCCAACGAAGAGATCGACGGTGATGACCGTCCGGTCACCTCTCACCTGAGCCGTGTCGATCTGAAGGAAGACGGTAAAGGACTGAAAATTGTGCGCCAGAGCCTGCCATACGGCACCGCCAGCGGTACGCACGGTCTTTACTTCTGCGCCTATTGCGCCCGCCTGCACAACATTGAACAACAGCTGTTGAGCATGTTTGGCGACACAGACGGTAAGCGCGACGCGATGCTGCGTTTCACCAAACCAGTGACCGGCGGCTATTACTTTGCCCCATCGCTGGATCGTTTATTGAGCCTGTAATTTTTGTGCCAGATGGCGGCGTCAGCGCCATCTGGTAAAAAATAGCTATCCCCCAAGCCACACAACATCTGCCATGTCGATAATGCACCCGCATTGATGCTCTCCCTGGAGAATCTCTCCCCAAGTTCAGTGCTATTAACCTGCCAGTTTATTCGTATAACAACAGTATTAAATGCCACTATTTAGAGTCAATAAGCTATTAATAACAATTTATTACTTTAAAAATTCTGAATATATCTGAAATAAAACATGATTTAAATGTGATAAAGATCTGATTTTTTTTGCGTGATTCATAAAAAATAAACCCGCCAATAAGTGTAATTAATTACTATATAAATTGATTTAATGGCTTCATTTGTTGACAATTAAAATGACAGTCTTGTAATCTGAAAATGACCGAAAAATAACGGAATTTTTATTTAACTATTTTGCAACAAAAACTCCCTGGAGGTTTTATGTCTACAAAATTATGGGGTGGGCGCTTTGATATGCCTACAAATAAACTGGTTGAATCCTATAACGCGACAATTATGTTGGAACAACGTCTCTGCCCTTTCGATATTCAGGGGAGTATTGCTCATGCCACTATGTTGGGCCGTCAGGGAATTATTACGCAGGATGAAGCGAATAAGATTATTGCTGGCTTAAGGCAAGTAGATAAAGAGATTAAGGAAGGGCAGTTCGTTTTTGATACCGTTGATGAAGATATTCATATGGCGATTGAGAGACGTATGACAGAAATAATTGGTCCTGTTGGCGGGAAGTTACATACAGGCCGAAGTCGTAATGACCAAACGACTGTTGATTCTAAAATGCATATGAGATCAACTATTCGGGAAATTCAGCAGGATATCGTTAATCTGCAAAAAGTTATTATCAGCAAAGCTGAAAATAACATTAATGCGATTATGCCCGGTTATACTCATTTGCAGACCGGGCAGCCCATTCTTCTGTCGCACTGGATAATGGCATATTACTGGATGTTACGCCGTGACTGGACCCGTTTTGAAGACCTTTATCAACGCATGGGGGAATGCCCTTTAGGTTCAGCGGCCCTTGCTGGTACAACTTTCCCCATTGATCGTGATTTCACGGCTCAAGAGCTTGGTTTTGACAAGCCGACTGAGAATAGTATTGATTCTGTCAGCGATCGCGACCATATGGTTGAATTCACTGCTGCAGCGGCTATGTGTTTTATGCATCTTACCCGTTTGTCTGAAGAGCTGGTTTTATTCTCAAGTCAGGATTTTAAATTTATTGAGCTTTCAGATGATTTCTGTACCGGCTCCAGCATTATGCCACAGAAGAAAAATCCCGATGTGGCCGAAAAAATGCGTGGTAAAGGTGGGCGTATGTACGGAAATCTAATGGCGATGCTGACCATCATGAAAGGTATTCCTCTCGCCTACAATACTGATATGAGTGAGGATAAAGAACAGGTCTATGACTCTATGGATACCTTACAGACCAGTCTGAAAATTATGGCGCCGATGCTCGAGAAAATGGTTATTCTCTCAGAGAATACTCGCAGCGCAGCAGCGAGAGGTTTTTCAAACGCGACCGATATGGCTGACTACCTGGTTCGAAAAGGAATCCCTTTCAGGGAAGCTCACCATATTGTTGGCAGTGCTGTTAATTACTGTATAAAACATAGAAAAATGTTGGAAGAACTTACCCTGAATGAATTCCATTCATTTGATGATAAGATTGATAATGATATTTATGAGAGTATATCTCTCGAAGCATGTATTAAATCAAGAATGTCTTATGGTGGAACTGGCACTGACGCTGTTAAAAAACAGATCGAAGTTGCTAAATCATATTTAAACTAATCCTGAGCATAATAATTAATATCTCCCGGATGCAATATCCGGGAGATGCTTAGAGGTGAAAAATGGATGCTTTATTTTTTATACAATTATTAATTGTACTCGCCTGTATTGGTATAGGCGGGCGTTATGGCGGAATGGGGCTTGGTGCTGGTGGAGGACTTGGCGTTGCAATATTAGTTCTGGGCTTTGGACTTAAACCCTCCACACCATCTATTACTGCAATGTTAATTATTATTTGCGTGATTGGCGCTGTCAGCGTATTACAGGCCGCTGGAGGACTTGATTATCTTGTGCGTGTGGCTGAAAAATTACTGCGTAAAAAACCACAGGCTATTACTTTTGTTGCCCCAATATTAACTTCCATATTTACACTATTCTGTGGCACTACTTACGTTGCTTTCTCTTTGTATCCGGTTGTCGCTGAGGTTGCTGCTGAAGCAAAGGTCCGTCCGGAGCGAGCGTTGTCCGCAACGGTTATTGCGGCCAGTGTCGCGGTTGCAGCCAGTCCGATGAGTGCGGCAACCGCGGGGATGCTGGCAATCCTGCATGAATATGCTGGGATTACTCTTGGGCAAATACTGACAATTGCTCTCCCTTCATTCTTTTTGGCTGCCATTGTTACCAGCTTTTCGGTTTATAAACGCGGAAAAGAGCTGGAGGACGATCCGGAATTTCAGAGGAGAGTAGCCGCTGGCGAATATGAGTTCATGCATACTGAGCAGAAAAAAGAATATGTTGCTTCGGCCGGCGCTAAAAAAGGCGTTGTGATCTTTGCGATTGGCGTAGTACTGGTGCTTATTTTAGGTTCTTTTACAGGGTTACTCCCTTCCTGGGATGGAAAAAGACTGTCAACCCCAATGGTTATTCAGATGATTATGTTGACAGCAGCTTTGTTTATTATGATCGTCAGTAAAGTACCACGCAGTAGCTTGAATAGCGGCTCAGTCTTCCGTGCTGGTTTAATGGGGGTGGTGGCAATCCTTGGCGTTTCATGGATGACTGCGACGTTTTTTGATGCCTATCAGCCAGAATTGATTAAGGTCTTTGGTGGCATTGTAAATGGCGCTCCAATGCTATTTGGTGTGGTTGTATTCTTGTTCTCTCTGGTCATTATGAGTCCTGCGGCGACGGTAGCTGCCATCATGCCACTTGGTGTTACCTTGGGTATACCAGCCCCGTTTCTTATTGCTATTTTTGCCTGTACCTGTGGTGACTTCATTATACCGGGAGCAAATCAAATCGGTTGTGTTGCATTTGACCGAACAGGTACCACAAAGATTGGACGCTTTGTTGTCAACCATAGCTATATTCGTCCGGGCTTTGTCATGGTCATCTCTCAGGTAATTTTTGCTTATCTAATTGCTCAGGTTGTTCTGTAAAGTACGTTCTGTGGAAAACTGCAGTGGCGATATTCAATAATGAGTAATGGGCATCCTCTCTGAGCTCGTTCAGGGGGGATGCCATGAAGAAAAGGTATTACCACAATTAACGAGCTCTCTCGCTCTACATCAGCATTCTGGAAAAAAGGAAGCAAAAAAGGGTTGATGCTACAACAGTAACAAGGCCTGGTAGCATGTAGCTGTGATTAACCACATACTTGCCAATTCGAGTTGTCCCGGTTCGATCAAACGCCACACAGCCGATCTGTGCCCCTCCAGGAATAATGAACGATCCACAAGTAAGCGGGAGCAGGGCGACCAGGGTTTCTGCCGGATATCCCATTAACACGCCAGCGGGGAGTAGCGCTACAGCAGTTGCAGCTGGGCTATAAATTACGGCAGAAAGGCCAAAAACAATAATGCCAAACAATACGGGATTCTGAAAACCGTGGAAGGCAGTATTAAATAATTCGTGCCATGCCTCAAAGAAGGAGTTCATCATCCATGACAGACCAAATATGGCGACGACACCTACAAGACCTGCTTTAAAAACTGAACCTGAATCTAGTTTTGATGGAGAAATTCGGCACACCATCATAATAATACATGCTGTTGTCAGCATAACTATTTGCAGTGTGGTTGGGATACTCATACGTTCCATTCCGCTACCGTTATTCCACTGTGGACGTAACTCAGGAATTGAACCCATAAGCACCACCAGAATGATACCGGTAAGGAAAATCAGCAATCCTCTCTTCGCTTCTTTTGTCACTATATTGGCGGTTCGCTCTTCAGCTTTTACTGATTCAAACTCACCTTCAGCAACCCTGCGTTGGAATTCCGGATCGTTTTTAAGCTCATGACCTCTTTTAAAGACGAAAAGGCAGCCGACAATACAGCCCAGGAACGTTCCGGGAACGGTGACCAACAAGATATCTAAAGCAGAGACATGTAAGCCAGCAAGGACAGCAATTGTCCCTGTAACGACCGCACTGACTGGGCTGGCAATGAGCCCAAAATTGGCAGCGATTACTGACATAGACATGGCCCTTTCTGGCCGTACCCTGGCATCTGCTGCAATTTCAGCAATTACTGGATAAACGGAAAAGGCAACATACCCTGTTCCGCAGATAGCAGTAAAAAGGTAAGCGACAGCTGGGCCGAGAAAAGTGATAGCGCCTGGCCACTTTCTGAGGATCCGTTCTGCCATCGTAACGAATAAATCAAGCCCACCAGCCGCCTGGAGGATTGTGATGCATGTGATAACCGCAAGGATAATAGAAATAACAGTAATAGGAGGTGAGTCGGGGGGGAGCCCAAAACCAAAAGTCAGGATAGCGAGTCCCAACCCGCCAGCAGCCCCGAGGCCAATCCCGCCAAAACGCCCGCCTATACCGATACATATCAGTACTATCGCAAACTGAGTTACGAATAACACCATAATTAATTCCTTTTTATTAACAAATGACCTGATATAATTTGAATAATAGGGGCTATAATCTTACCATAACAGTATATTAATCAATCTAACTTATTAGATTATTTATACTCATGATTTTTACAGCACTTTAATCAGAGAGTGTTTATGGATAACAAAAACGAACTGTTTGAAAGTATTAAAAATTATCTGCTTGATGATGCTAACCGCAATGCTGATGGGCGCATTGAAACTGAAACTGAACTTGCTGTTCGTTTTAATACATCAAGATATAAAGTTCGTCAGGCGCTCAGTACGCTGGTACAGATGGGAATGCTTGAACGTTCTCCCCGTCGTGGTAGCGTCTTGAAAAATTTGGAACAGCACAATATAAATCACCAGTTATTAATGCAGTTTGATTTGTCCGGGTTTGATATCACGGAATTTACAGAGGCAAGGATCCTGATTGAGTGTGCGATTATCCCTCTGGCAACGCGTAGAATCTTCCCGGCAATGCTCTCCAAACTTGAAAATGAGCTAAGGCTTATTGAAGAAAATGCGGATAACCCCCTGGTGGCCGATCGTCACGATAGAGATTTTCATTTGCTCTTGCTACAGGCGAGTGGCAATCGAGTGCTGCAGGTTTTCTCAGATGTCCTGATTACTTATTTTGAGAAAACAAGGGAGTCGTTACCTGCGAACGATCGTCAGTATTTTCTTGATACGGCGACAAAGCAGAGGGAAATACTGCTTCATATTAAGAAAGGGGACGCGCAGATGGCGTCGGAGTTGATGAGAGCACATTTGCTGGAAAAACGGCTGTAAATCTTCTGATAACGTAGTCAGAACATGTTTGCTGTTGGGTCCCCGCATCGTCGGGGATTTTTTTACCTGAGATTAACCTGATTTAGTGAGCTATTCCTCAGCACTAATTTGTTATTGCTGTATCTTCTGCGTGAATGAAGTGAATGCTTCATATTCAAAAGGAGAATATTGAAATGGGAAAACTCACGGGCAAAACAGCATTGATTACGGGCGCATCTCAGGGTATTGGCGAAGGGATTGCCAGAACGTTTGCCCGCCATGGCGCGAACTTAATCCTGCTGGATATCTCCGATGAGATTGAAAAACTGGCGGATGAACTGGCTGGGCGTGGACACCGTTGCACAGCCGTTCATGCTGACGTCAGAGATTTTGCGTCGGTAGCGGAAGCGGTAAAACGCGCGAAGAAAATCGAAGGCAAAATCGATATTCTGGTCAACAATGCGGGCGTCTGTCGCCTCGGCAACTTCCTTGATATGAGCGATGAAGATCGCGATTTCCACATTGATATTAACATTAAAGGCGTCTGGAACGTGACGAAAGCCGTTCTGCCGGAGATGATTGCGCGCAAAGACGGGCGCATCGTGATGATGTCATCTGTGACTGGAGATATGGTTGCCGATCCGGGCGAAACGGCTTATGCGTTGTCGAAAGCCGCAATTATCGGTTTGACCAAATCCCTGGCGGTCGAATACGCGCAGTCCGGCATTCGCGTGAATGCCATTTGCCCGGGCTACGTTCGTACGCCGATGGCGGAAAACATCGCTCGTCAGTCTAATCCGCAGGATCCGGAATCCGTATTAGTCGAAATGGCGAAAGCTATTCCGATGCGCCGTTTGGCCTGCCCGCTTGAGGTCGGTGAACTGGCGGCATTCCTGGCGTCGGATGAGTCCAGTTACTTAACTGGCACGCAAAATGTGATTGATGGCGGCAGCACCCTGCCTGAAAGCGTTAGCGTTGGCGTCTGATTGATGCCGGTCTCCTCCCTGGTGAACCTGGGGAGGTGCCCCCCTTATTCTCTTTTCAACTTTCAAATCATCAAACGGTATATAAAACCGTTACTCCTTTAGCACTGGTTATAAATATGATGACCATAAGAAAGTCATTTAATTTATAAGGGTGCGCAATGGCCGTTAACTTACTGAAAAAAAGAACCCTGACGCTGGCAGCAATGCTGTTGCTGGTGGGTCAGGCGCAGGCAACGGAACTGCTGAACAGTTCATACGATGTTTCCCGCGAACTGTTTGCCGCCCTTAACCCGCCGTTCGAACAGCAATGGGCGAAGGATAACGGCGGTGACAAACTGACGATTAAACAATCTCATGCCGGGTCATCAAAACAGGCGCTGGCGATTCTGCAGGGACTGAAAGCCGATGTGGTGACCTATAACCAGGTGACCGACGTACAGATCCTGCATGACAAGGGCAAACTGATCCCCGCCAACTGGCAAAGCCGTCTACCGAATAACAGTTCGCCATTCTATTCCACCATGGCGTTTTTGGTGCGTAAGGGTAACCCAAAAAATATCCACGAATGGAACGACCTTGTTCGCCCGGACGTGAAGCTGATTTTCCCGAATCCGAAAACCTCCGGGAACGCGCGTTATACCTATCTGGCAGCGTGGGGCGCGGCAGATAAAGCGGATGGGGGCGATAAAGCCAAAACCGAACAGTTTATGACCCAGTTTCTGAAGAACGTGGAAGTGTTTGATACCGGTGGTCGCGGTGCAACGACCACCTTTGTTGAACGCGGTCTGGGTGATGTGCTGATCACGTTTGAATCGGAAGTGAATAACATCCGTAAACAGTATGAAGACCAGGGCTTCGAAGTCGTGGTGCCGAAGGTCAACATTCTGGCGGAGTTCCCGGTGGCCTGGGTAGATAAAAATGTGCAGGCCAACGGTACTGAAAAAGCGGCAAAGGCGTACCTGAACTGGCTGTACAGCCCGCAGGCGCAGACCATCATCACGGATTACTACTACCGGGTGAATAACCCGCAGGTGATGGACAAGCTGAAAGACAAATTCCCGCAGACCGAGTTGTTCCGCGTGGAAGACAAGTTTGGCTCGTGGCCTGAGGTAATGAAAACGCACTTTGTCAGCGGCGGTGAGCTGGACAAACTGTTGGCGGCGGGGCGTAAGTAAATGTTTGCTGTTTCTTCCCGACGCGTGCTGCCCGGCTTTACCTTAAGCCTGGGCACCAGCTTACTGTTTGTCTGCCTGATATTGCTGCTGCCGCTCAGCGCGCTGGTGATGCAATTGGCGCAAATGAGCTGGGCGCAATACTGGGATGTAATTACCAATCCGCAGGTGGTAGCGGCTTATAAAGTGACGCTGCTGTCAGCGTTTGTGGCATCGATTTTTAACGGCGTGTTTGGTTTGCTGATGGCGTGGATCTTAACCCGCTATCGCTTTCCGGGCCGTACGCTGCTGGATGCGTTAATGGATCTGCCGTTTGCGCTGCCTACGGCTGTGGCAGGCCTGACGCTGGCATCGCTGTTTTCAGTCAACGGTTTCTACGGCGAGTGGCTGGCGAAGCTGGATATTAAGGTGACCTACACCTGGCTCGGCATCGCAGTGGCGATGGCGTTTACCAGCATTCCGTTCGTGGTGCGTACTGTACAGCCGGTTCTGGAAGAGTTAGGCCCGGAATATGAAGAGGCGGCGGAAACGCTCGGCGCCACCCGCTGGCAGAGCTTTCGTAAAGTGGTGCTGCCGGAGTTGTCTCCCGCGCTGGTGGCGGGCGTTGCGCTGTCGTTTACCCGAAGCCTCGGTGAGTTTGGCGCGGTTATCTTTATCGCCGGGAACATCGCATGGAAAACGGAAGTGACCTCGCTGATGATTTTTGTTCGCTTGCAGGAGTTTGACTACCCAGCCGCCAGCGCGATTGCTTCTGTGATCCTCGGGGCGTCGTTGCTGCTGCTGTTTTCAATTAACACCCTGCAAAGTCGCTTTGGTCGACGCGTGGTAGGTCACTGATGGCAGACATTACCCAATTGAAACGCTATGGCGCACCCCGCATCAACTGGGGTAAATGGTTTTTGATCGGCACGGGCATGCTGGTCTCCGCCTTTATTTTGCTGGTGCCGATGATTTATATCTTCGTTCAGGCGTTCAGCAAGGGGTTGATGCCGGTATTAAATAACCTGGCTGACCCGGACATGCTGCATGCCATCTGGCTGACGGTACTGATTGCGCTGATTGCGGTGCCGGTGAACCTGGTGTTTGGTGTGTTGCTGGCCTGGCTGGTGACTCGCTTTAACTTCCCCGGCCGTCAGCTGTTGCTGACGCTACTGGACATTCCATTTGCCGTTTCGCCGGTGGTCGCCGGTCTGGTCTATCTGCTGTTTTACGGCTCTAACGGTCCGCTTGGTGGATGGCTGGATGAGCACAACCTGCAAATTATGTTTGCCTGGCCGGGGATGGTACTGGTGACGGTATTCGTGACCTGTCCGTTTGTGGTGCGCGAACTGGTGCCGGTGATGTTAAGCCAGGGCAGCAATGAAGATGAAGCGGCTGTGTTGCTGGGCGCGTCCGGCTGGCAGATGTTCCGACGCGTTACGCTGCCAAATATTCGTTGGGCATTGCTGTACGGCGTGGTGTTGACCAACGCGCGTGCGATTGGCGAGTTTGGCGCGGTGTCGGTGGTTTCCGGCTCGATTCGGGGCGAAACCTTGTCGCTGCCGCTACAGATTGAATTACTGGAGCAGGACTACAACACGGTCGGCTCCTTTACCGCCGCGGCGCTATTAACGCTGATGGCGATTATTACCCTGTTTTTGAAGAGCATGTTGCAATGGCGTCTGGAGAACCAGGAGAAACGCGCGCAGCAGGAGGAAAACCATGAGCATTGAGATTGCCAATATTAAGAAGTCTTTTGGTCGCACCCAGGTGCTGAACGATATCTCGCTGGATATTCCTTCAGGTCAGATGGTCGCGCTGCTGGGGCCATCCGGCTCGGGCAAAACCACGCTGCTGCGCATTATTGCCGGACTGGAGCATCAGTCCAGCGGGCATATCCGTTTTCACGGTACCGACGTCAGCCGATTGCACGCCCGCGACCGTAAGGTGGGGTTCGTGTTCCAGCACTATGCGCTGTTTCGTCATATGACCGTTTTCGACAACATCGCTTTTGGCCTGACGGTCCTGCCACGGCGTGAGCGCCCGAATGCGGCGGCCATCAAAGCAAAAGTGACCAAACTGCTGGAAATGGTTCAGTTGGCTCATCTGGCGGACCGTTTCCCGGCACAGCTTTCCGGCGGGCAAAAGCAGCGTGTGGCGTTGGCGCGTGCGCTGGCGGTAGAGCCACAGATCCTGCTGCTCGACGAGCCGTTTGGCGCGCTCGATGCTCAGGTGCGTAAAGAGCTGCGTCGCTGGCTGCGCCAGTTGCATGAAGAGCTGAAGTTTACCAGCGTGTTTGTGACCCACGATCAGGAAGAAGCGACGGAAGTTGCAGACCGCGTGGTGGTGATGAGTCAGGGCCATATCGAACAGGCCGATGCGCCGGATCAGGTATGGCGCGAACCGGCTACTCGTTTCGTCCTGGAATTTATGGGTGAGGTTAACCGCCTGCAGGGGACGATTCGCGGTGGACAGTTCCACGTGGGCGCACATCGCTGGCCGTTGGGCTACACGCCAGGCTATCAGGGACCGGTGGATCTGTTCCTGCGCCCGTGGGAAGTGGATGTCAGCCGTCGTACCAGCCTGGATTCGCCATTGCCGGTTCAGGTGCTGGAAGCCAGCCCGAAAGGACACTACACCCAATTAGTTGTGCAACCACTGGGGTGGTATAACGAACCGTTGACGGTGGTCATGCAGGGCGATAATTCCCCGAGCCGCGGCGAACGTTTGTTCGTTGGACTGCAAAATGCGCGTCTGTATAACGGCGACCAGCGTATTGAAACGCGTGAAGAGGAACTTGCCCTGGCGCAATCTGCCTGATAGGTTAATTTGCATAGTTATCGCCCGGTGGCGCTACGCTTACCGGGCTTTTTTATGAGCTGAAAACGTGAACACATTAGAACAAACAATTGGCAATACGCCTCTGGTGAAATTACAACGTCTGGTGCCGGATAACGGCAGTGAAATTTGGGTCAAGCTGGAAGGCAATAATCCCGCGGGTTCGGTGAAAGACCGTGCCGCGTTGTCGATGATCGTCGAAGCGGAAAAACGCGGAGAAATTAAGCCTGGCGACGTGCTGATTGAGGCGACCAGCGGTAATACCGGAATTGCGCTGGCAATGATCGCCGCGTTGAAGGGTTACCGCATGAAGCTGCTGATGCCAGACAACATGAGTCAGGAACGCCGTGCGGCGATGCGTGCTTATGGGGCTGAACTGGTTCTGGTGACCAAAGAGCAGGGGATGGAAGGGGCGCGCGACTTAGCCCTTGAGATGGCGCAGCGTGGAGAAGGTAAACTGCTCGATCAGTTCAATAATCCTGATAACCCGTACGCGCACTACACCACCACCGGACCCGAAATCTGGCAGCAGACATCAGGCCGTATCACGCATTTCGTTTCCAGTATGGGAACGACAGGCACGATTACCGGCGTGTCGCGTTTTCTGCGCGAGCAGGAAAAACCGGTCACCATCGTCGGTCTGCAGCCGGAAGAGGGCAGCAGCATTCCAGGCATTCGCCGCTGGCCAGTAGAATATATGCCGGGTATTTTTAACGCTTCGCTGGTGGATGAGGTGCTGGATATTCATCAGAACGATGCGGAAAACACCATGCGTGAACTGGCCGTGCGTGAAGGTATTTTTTGCGGTGTCAGTTCTGGCGGCGCGGTAGCGGGCGCGTTACGCGTGGCACGCGCGACACCGGGGGCAGTGGTGGTAGCGATCATCTGCGATCGCGGCGATCGCTACCTTTCGACCGGCGTTTTTGGTGAGGAGCATTTCAACCAGGGCGCAGGGATTTAATTTGTCGGCCTGATAAGCGTAGCGCTATCAGGCAAAGGTACGACACTATGCCGGATGATGACGCAAAGCGTATTATCCGGCCTGCCATGTTCAATCGTTACGTTTTTCTACCAGCTTATCAAGGAATTGCCACAGCTTCTCATTCATCTGCTGGTAATCACAGGCGCGCATCTCTTCCACAGAGCGGATGAAGCGTTTCCCTTTGGCTTCGGCAAGTTCTTGCTCAGAGTGCTGAATTAATCCTTCTACCGCTTCGGCGTTAAACTCCATATGGCACTGAAAACCATAGATGAAATTACCGTATTGCACGATTTGTCGCGGGCAGCCCTCGCTTGCGGCAAGAATTGTCGCCTGGTCGGTTAACCCTGGCATGTCATTGTGCCAGTGACCGACGGTGAGCGGTGAGCCGAAATGGTTAAATAACGGATGCTGTTGGCCTGCCTCGGTGAGGACGATCGGGTAGTGACCTATCTCTTTTTCCGGACTTTGGCACACCTTCGCGCCCAGCGCTTCACCGATTAACTGCGACCCCAAACAGATCCCCACCACGATTTTTCGTGCCGAAATCGCCTGGTTAATCAGATGCTGCTCGGCCTGAGAGTCAAAGTATGGGCACTCTGCCAGCGTGGTGCGGGGTGACTGCGGGCCGCCAAATACCACCAGCATATCGAAGCCATCGGCATTAGCGGGGACCGTTTCTCCGGCGTAAACGCGTGACCAGGTGATGGTATAGCCGCGTGATTCGGCCCACGGCAGGTACGCGCCAGCAGATTCGAAAGACTCATGAATAACAAAATGAACTCGCACTTTTTCTCTCCTGTTAGCGCTTTAGCGCCTGATGAATATCAGCCGCCAGCTTGTTAATGTCGCTGTCAGTTAAGGTTGACAGCGTAATGCGCAGGCCGTGCGCAGGCGTATTGACGCCAAACACTTCGCCTTCACGTACCAGCCAGCCAGATTTTGCCAACGCAAAAGCGGTCGCCTGGCTGTTATTTTCCAGCGGTAGCCATAGATTCAGCCCGTCACCGGCGGGCAGATCAATGCCATGTTGGCGCAGAGCCGCTGCCAGTTTTTGTTGCTGGGCAGCGTAAAACTGCTGAGTTTGCGCCAGCGTATATTGATACGTCTCGTCACTCAGGCAGGCGCAGGCTAAATCCTGGAGCAGATGGCTGACCCACTGACTGCCGGAGTTGAGCCGTAAACGCAGTTTTCCGGAAGTGAGCGGATCGCTGGTCACAATGGCCAGGCGTAAATCCGGGCCTAACGTTTTTGACATCGAGCGGACAACCGCCCAGTGTGTGGTTTCCTTAGCTATCACCGGATACCAGCGGCAAGCGGACAGCAGCGCAAAGTGGTCGTCGACAATCACCAGCGTTTGCGGATAGCGAGCCAGGATTTCCTGCAATTGCACCGCGCGGGATGCGCTCAGACTGCATCCTGTGGGGTTGTGCGCGCGCGGCGTCAGAATCACCGCCCGCGCGCCTTTCTGAAGCGCGGTTTCCAGCATGTCTGGCTGCATGCCTTCGCGGTCAACGCTGACCGGACTGGCGGAGAAACCGGCATAGCGCAGCATGTTTATGCTACTCAAAAAGCACGGATCTTCTACGGCAACGCTGTCGCCAGGCAGTAAATGGGCGCACAGCAGCCGCTCAATGGCATCAATGGCGCCACTGGTGATATCAATTTCACCCTTGCAAGGCATTACATCCTGCATCCACTGCGCGGCCCATGCTTTAAGTCCTGGCGACACGGCAGCATCACCATACAACCGCGGATTCTTATTTATCTTCGCGAAATAACTACTCAGATCGGGAAGACGCGAGGGCGCAGGATTACCGCCGGAAAGATCGATAAGCGGGGTATCCGGATCACCGCCTTCCAGCGCAACGGGGGCAGAAATTTCTTTGATCACCGTGCCATTGCGTCCCAGACTTTGTGCCAACCCGGAGGTGACCAGGCGTTTATAAGCCGCTGCGACAGTATTGCGGTTGACGTTTAATGCCGTTGCCAGTTCACGTACTGGCGGTAACGTTTCGCCCGCTGCCAGCGTGCCTGTAGCGACATGTTGACGAATACTGTCAAAAATTTCGCTAGCGGTTTTTCCGTCGATCATTATTGACCTATGACAAAATGAATTTTAGCATATGACGATAATAGTGAGGCGTAAGCCCGCTGTCCAGCGAGAGGAGAAATTTATGGAGCAGGGGAGTGATATTCAGTCGGTGCTCTTCGACGACAAGCATCGGGCGTTACAGACCGATATCGTCGCCGTCCAGTCACAGGTGGTGTATGGCAGCGTAGGCAACAGCATCGCTGTTCCGGCCATTAAGGCGCAGGGATTACGCGTGACGGCAGTCCCTACGGTGCTGTTCAGTAATACCCCGCATTATGAAACCTTTTACGGCGGCGTTATTCCGCCCGACTGGTTTAGCGGTTATCTCCGCGCCTTAAATGAGCGTGATGCTTTACGCGAGCTAAAGGCGGTGACCACGGGCTATATGGGGAGCGCGGAGCAAATCGCCTTGCTGGCGCAGTGGCTGGAAACGGTGCGGGCTACGCATCCGGCACTGTGCATTTTGGTCGATCCGGTTATTGGCGATACGGACAGCGGCATGTATGTGAAAGCTGAAATTCCGCAAGCTTATCGCAAGCACCTGTTGCCGCTGGCTCAGGGGCTGACGCCGAACGTGTTTGAGCTACAAATGCTGAGCGGAAAACCGTGTCGTACGCTTGATGAAGCTATCGCGGCGGCACAATCGCTGCTCACCGACACGCTGAAATGGGTGGTGATTACCAGCGCGCCGGGGGATAGCGAAGAGATTATTAACGTTGCGGTGGTGACGGCTGAAACGGTTGAGGTGCTGGCCCACCCGCGGGTGAAAACGGATCTGAAGGGGACTGGCGATTTGTTCTGTGCTGAGCTGGTGAGCGGTATTGTGTTGGGTAAAGCGCTGACGACCGCGACGCACGACGCCGCACAGCGGGTGCTGGACGTGATGACGTGGACCAACCTGTGCGGTTGTGATGAATTAATTCTGCCACCGGCAGGGGAGGCGCGATGAAAAGTTACCGGCTGGTGGTTCGCCAGAATGGGCGTATGGTTGGACATTTTGACACCAGCGGGGCTGCAGCGCTGGAAGATATCTGCGTGGCGCGGGCGATGTTTGGTATTACGGGTGGCTACGATTGTGAACTGTTAGTGGCGGATTCGGAACGACGGATGTTGGAAAGCGGGCCGGAAGGAATGAAAATCCTGATGCGCGAAGCGTGTTACCGACCGGTCATCTCACAAATTTAACGCTTTCCGACCTACAAAAAATCGTTGTCGGGGTATATACAAAATCATTCAGGTTGCATCAAGGCGGCAAAGGAGAGAATCCCCGGGAGCGTACATGAGTACGTGACTGGGGTGAGCGACTGCAGCCAACACAGAGGCAATCTGAAGGATGAAGTATATATAAAAGAATGGCGCCATCAGGCGCCATTCTTCTCTGCAACAAGAATTACTTCTTGATGCGGATAACCGGAGTTTCACCCACCGTCACGCTACCGGACAGTTTGATCAGCTCTTTGATTTCGTCCATGTTGGAGATAACAACCGGAGTCAGGGTAGACTTGGCTTTTTCTTCCAGCAGCGGCAGATCGAATTCAATAACCGGGTCGCCCACTTTCACGCGTTGACCTTCTTCAGCGATGCGTTTAAAGCCTTCGCCTTTCAGTTCAACGGTATCAATACCGAAGTGAACAAACAGCTCAATGCCGCTGTCGGATTCGATAGAGAAAGCGTGGTTGGTTTCAAAGATTTTGCCGATGGTGCCATCAACAGGGGCGACCATTTTGTTACCGGTTGGTTTGATAGCGATGCCATCACCAACGATTTTTTCAGCAAAAACTACATCCGGCACGTCTTCGATGTTGACGATCTCGCCAGAGAGCGGAGCAACAATCTCAATAGTTCCGGTGTCTTTCTTATCATCAGAAACCAGAGATTTCAGTTTATCGAACAAACCCATGATCTTCTCCTAAGCAGTAAATTGGGCCGCATCTCGTGGATTAGCAGATTGTTTTTTCTTCAATGAACTTGTTAACCAGCGTCATTAACTCGTCCGTTGTCGGTTGAGCAAGAGCCTGCTCTGCTAACACCTTCGCATCTTCGAAGTTCGTGTTACGGATAATCTTCTTAATGCGCGGGATAGAAATGGCGCTCATAGAGAATTCGTCCAGACCCATCCCCAGCAACAGAAGTGTAGCACGTTCGTCGCCTGCAAGCTCACCACACATGCCAGTCCATTTGCCTTCCGCATGAGAAGCATCAATAACTTGCTTGATCAGCGTCAGTACAGATGGTGACATCGGTTGGTAAAGGTGTGAAATCATATCATTACCACGGTCAACTGCCAGGGTGTACTGCGTTAAATCATTGGTGCCGATACTAAAGAAATCAACTTCTTTGGCTAAATGACGCGCAATTGTTGCCGCTGCCGGTGTTTCCACCATCACGCCAATCTCAATGCTTTCGTCAAATGCTTTACCTTCGTCGCGCAGTTCCTGTTTGTAGATTTCGATCTCTTTGCGCAGTGCACGCACTTCTTCAACAGAGATGATCATTGGGAACATGATGCGCAGTTTGCCGAAAGCAGAGGCGCGCAGAATAGCGCGAACCTGGTCACGCAGGATCTCTTTACGATCCATGGCGATACGCACAGCACGCCAGCCCAGGAACGGGTTCTCTTCTTTCGGGAAGTTCATGTACGGCAGCTCTTTATCGCCGCCGATGTCCATGGTACGGACGATGACCGCCTGAGAGCCACAGGCTTCAGCAACGGCTTTATACGCAGCAAACTGTTCTTCTTCAGTTGGCAGCGATTCACGGTCCATGAACAGGAATTCGGTACGGTACAGACCCACACCTTCAGCGCCGTTACGCTCAGCGCCTTCAACGTCACGAACGGTACCGATGTTGGCGCAAACTTCAACCTGATGTCCGTCCAGCGTGATAGCCGGCAGATCTTTCAGCTTAGCGAGTTCCGCTTTCTCGGTAGCAACCTGCTCCTGAACGGCACGCAGTTGCTCAATAACGTCGTTGGTCGGATTGACGTAAACCTGGTTGTTTACGGCATCCAGAATCAGATAGTCGTCGTTTTTCACCTGAGAGGTGACGCTACCCGTACCTACGATGGCAGGCAGTTCCAGAGAACGCGCCATGATAGAGGTATGGGAAGTACGTCCGCCCGCGTCAGTAATGAAACCCAGCACCTTGTTCAGGTTCAGCTGTGCGGTTTCTGACGGGGTCAGGTCAGCGGCTACCAGGATAACTTCGTCCTGAATCGCGCTCAGGTCGATAATTGCCAGACCCAGGATATTACGCAGCAGGCGTTTACCGATATCACGTACGTCAGCCGCACGTTCTTTCAGGTATTCATCATCCAGCTCTTCCAGGGCTGTGGCCTGACCTTCGATAACTTCATGCGCAGCTGCATCAGCCGTCATGTGCTTATCTTTAATCAGGGCTATGATTTCCTGCTCCAGCTCCTCATCTTCGAGCAGCATAATATGCCCTTCAAAGATGGCTTCTTTTTCTTCACCGAACGTTTCACCAGCTTTAGTTTTGATCGCTTCCAGTTGCGCAGATGCCTTGGCACGACCGCTCAGAAAACGTTCAACTTCCTGATCAACCTTGTCGGCAGAAATTTTTTTCCGGTCAATGACGATCTCGTCTTCTTTCAGCAGCAATGCTTTACCGAAAGCGATACCCGGGGATGCTAAAATGCCTGAAATCATAACCCTACCTTACTTGTGACTGATATTTAAAAGAACTCGTTGAACTTACTCGAGTTCAGCCATCAGTTTAACCAGATGCTCAACTGCTTTCTGCTCGTCTTCACCTTCTGCGGACAGGGTGACAACGGTACCCTGAGTCAGGCCCAGAGTCTGCAGTTTAAACAGGCTTTTGGCGCTAGCGCTTTTGCCGTTGGAAGTCACAGTAATTTCAGAAGAAAAGCCTTTTGCTTCTTTAACAAACTGAGCAGCAGGGCGAGTATGCAGACCGTTCGGAGCGGTAATGGTAACTTCTTGCTGGAACATTATATTTCCCCAACTTATAGGTTTAGTGTTGTGGAACTAAAGTCTAGCCTGGCGGCTCAACTTTAGCCTGTATTGTTAGCATCGGCGTAAACTGGACGCGACACAAAAGGAGTTCGGTGCAATCCGTTGCTGGCAACTTCTTGCCGCTGACGTTTCGTTCGTCATTAAACATTATGCCGCGAAAGGAAGAGTTGAACCAAATCATAAAATCGATTCAGCTAGCGCTTTTCCTGTAACGATTAATTTCGCGCATCAAAATAATTAGTTTGGTTAAATACCAGTTCCGGCGGGTTGAATCAATGCCAGGAGGGGTGAAACTTTGAAGCAGGCCACAAAAAAGCACCCAAAAGGGTGCTTTTTTACGCGTTTTTAACATGCTGGCATTACTGTTGCAGTTCTTTCTCTGTGAAGAGATCGGCAAACAGTGCAGTGCTCAGATAACGCTCACCCGATGACGGTAGGATAACCACAATATTCTTATTGGTAAAGGTTTCATCTTCCTGGAGCTTAAGCGCGGCAGCAACCGCTGCGCCGGAAGAGATCCCCGCCAGAATACCTTCTTCTTCCATCAGGCGACGTGCAGTAGAAATCGCTTCATCATTGGTGATGGCAACGACTTTATCGATAAGCTTCAGATCAAGGTTGCCAGGAATGAAGCCTGCGCCGATGCCCTGAATTTTATGCGGGCCTGGTTTAAGTTCTTCACCCGCCAGGGCCTGGGCGATAACAGGGGAGTCGGTAGGTTCAACCGCAACGGTGATCAGGTCGGTTTTACCTTTGGTGCCTTTAATGTAACGGGTCACGCCAGTCAACGTACCGCCGGTACCTACGCCGGAAATAAAGACATCAACCTGGCCATCGGTATCTTCCCAGATTTCCGGGCCGGTGGTTTTTTCATGGATTTCCGGGTTCGCCGGGTTGCTGAACTGCTGCAGCAACAAGAATTTTTCCGGATCGCTGGCGACGATTTCTTCCGCTTTCTGGATTGCGCCCTTCATGCCTTTTGCGCCTTCGGTCAGTACCAGGTTCGCGCCCAGCGCTTTTAAGAGCTTGCGGCGCTCAATGCTCATGGTTTCCGGCATGGTCAGCGTCAGTTTGTAACCGCGAGCGGCGGCGACGTAAGCCAGTGCAATACCGGTGTTACCGCTGGTCGGTTCTACCAGCTCAACGCCCGGTTTCAGCACACCACGTTTTTCGGCATCCCAAATCATATTGGCACCGATACGGCATTTGACGCTGAAGCTCGGGTTGCGTGATTCCACCTTCGCCAGAATGCGTCCGTTACCGATACGGTTCAGTCGAACCAGCGGCGTATGACCGATAGTCAGCGAGTTATCTTCAAAAATCTTACTCATGGCCTGTCCTTAACTGTATGAAATTGGGATACCGCTTCAGCATACCTGTTGAGAAAGTATGGGGAAGTAAGGAATTCGCATATCTATATGCTGATGAGAAATAATGCGTAGCAGTATGGAATAAGAGCGGGCATAAGCCAGCCCGCTTTTACACATTTTTGCATTACTTCCATAACGCGTGCTTAGCACGATAGCAGTCTACCCACATCGCCGTGGCACCACAAACCGCGACCGGCATGATGAACAGGTTGAGCACCGGAATCATGGTGAACAGACTGGTTAACGCGCCAAATTGCATATTGGTTACCTTGCGTGTGCGCAGCGCAACGCGCATCTCTTTAAAAGGCACCTTATGGTTATCAAACGGATAATCGCAGTACTGAATGGCCAGCATCCACGCGCTGAACAGGAACCACAGCACTGGGGCAACGGTCTGCCCAATGCCTGGAATAAAATAGAGGATCAGCAACACGAAGGCGCGCGGGAGATACCACGCCAGCTTTTGCCATTCGCGTTTCATAATGCGCGGAACGTCTTTCATGATGCCGAGAACGCCGGTGTCAGGCGGCGTGGCGCCCGTTAAGCGTGCTTCCAGCTGTTCCGCCAGCAGACCGTTAAACGGTGCGGCAATCCAGTTAGCAATAGTCGAGAACAGATAGCCGAATACCAACAGCACGGAGACAGTCACAATCGGCCACAGTAAATAGCTGAGCCACTGAAGCCAGTCAGGGACGTGGCTCATCAGCGCGGGGATCCAGCTATCGAGTTGTGCAAATAACCACCAGAACGCGCCGCCCATCAGCAGGATATTCACCAGTAAAGGCAGGATAACAAACCGACGAATGCCCGGTTGAGTGATGAGCTTCCATCCCTGAGAAAAGTAATATAGGCCGCTGCGAGGTACAACTGCAGATGATGAAACCATGGTCAGGACATACTCCTTGTTATATAAGCTCTGGTAAACTTTGCGTATCTTACCGGGTTGTTGAGCGTTAAGCTGTTCGGAAATGTTCGAAAAAACAGCAAAAAGCACAATTTTGTTCATCTTTATGCTGTGAAAGCCAAGAGTACACTTGCACTTGGCGTAATCGACAAATACTCTTAGTGAGTAAATGTTTGCCGTGGTGGCAAGGTGTTAGAACAACAGAGAATATAATGATGCAGGATTTGCGTCTGATATTAATCATTGTTGGCGCGATCGCCATAATCGCTTTACTGGTACATGGTTTTTGGACTAGCCGTAAAGAGCGGTCTTCTATATTCCGCGATCGCCCACTGAAACGCATGAAGTCTAAACGTGAAGACGAGGATTCGTTCGACGACAACGTCGAGGAAGACGAAGGCGTGGGCGAAGTTCGCGTTCATCG
The DNA here is from genome assembly GCF_030334545.1 of Citrobacter sp. Ce129. Classification (NCBI taxonomy): domain Bacteria; kingdom Pseudomonadati; phylum Pseudomonadota; class Gammaproteobacteria; order Enterobacterales; family Enterobacteriaceae; genus Citrobacter; species Citrobacter sp. Ce129. Next base: position 496,097 of record NZ_JAOWDS010000073.1, on the reverse strand, counting down.
TGTGAATCATGCTCCCGGTAATGCGCAGGAACATGGGGTTCCTCCTCAGTCGCCGCAACACCAGTACCAGCCGCCTTATGCGTCTGCTCAGCCGCGTCAATCCGCGCAGCAGCCTGCACAAGCGCCGGTACCGCCGCCGCATGTTCAGCAGCCGCCGCAGCCTGTACAACCGCAGCAGCCGGTGCAACATCAGCCTGTTCAGCAGCAACCTGCGCAACAGCCGATGCAGCATCAACCCGCTGCGCCGCAGGTTCAGCAACCCGTGCAGCAAGCCCCGCAACCTGCGCCGCAGACCTTCCAGCCAGCTGAGCCTGTCGTTGAACATCAACCGCAGCCTGAGCCAGTAGTAGAAGAAGCGCCTGTTGCTGAAAAACCGCAGCGTAAAGAAGCGGTCATCATTATGAACGTTGCTGCGCATCACGGTAGCGAGCTTAACGGTGAAGTGCTGCTCAACAGCATTCAGCAGGCCGGTTTCAAATTTGGTGATATGAATATCTTCCATCGCCATTTGAGCCCGGATGGCAGCGGTCCGTCGCTGTTCAGCCTTGCCAATATGGTTAACCCGGGAACGTTTGACCCAGAAATGACGGGCGACTTCAGCACTCCTGGCGTGACCATTTTTATGCAGGTTCCGTCCTACGGGGACGAGCTGCAAAACTTTAAGCTGATGCTGCAGTCCGCACAGCACATTGCCGATGAAGTGGGCGGTGTGGTGCTCGACGATCAACGTCGCATGATGACGCCGCAGAAACTGCGCGAGTATCAGGACCGCATCCGCGAAGTTAAAGAATCTCACGCCTGATTTTCCTCTGGCGTGACATCTCCTTGCTAAACCCCCGCCTGTCGGGGGTTTTTTATCATTGATGGTGCGATATGGAATCAATCGAACAACAACTGACAGAACTGCGAACCACGCTTCGCCATCATGAGTATCTCTACCATGTGATGGACGCGCCGGAAATTCCTGATGCGGAGTACGATCGCCTGCTGCGTGAACTGCGCGAGCTGGAAGCACAGCATCCGGACCTTATTACCCCCGACTCGCCAACCCAGCGCGTTGGCGCCGCTCCGTTAACGGCGTTTAGCCAGATTCGCCATGAAGTGCCAATGCTGTCGCTGGATAACGTTTTTGATGAAGAGAGTTTTCTGGCCTTCAACAAGCGCGTTCAGGACAGGCTGAAGAGTACCGATAAACTGACCTGGTGCTGTGAGCTGAAGCTGGACGGGCTGGCGGTCAGTATCCTGTATGAAAACGGTGTGCTGGTTAGTGCCGCAACGCGTGGTGATGGCACCACGGGTGAGGACATTACTTCTAACGTGCGCACCATTCGCGCGATCCCGTTAAAACTGCGTGGCGATAACATTCCGACGCGTCTGGAAGTGCGCGGTGAAGTGTTCCTGCCGCAGGCCGGATTTGAAAAAATTAACGCAGAGGCCCGTCGCACGGGTAACAAAGTTTTTGCTAACCCGCGTAACGCGGCGGCCGGGTCATTGCGTCAGCTTGATCCGCGTATCACAGCGAAGCGACCGCTTACTTTCTTCTGCTATGGCGTGGGTGTGCTGGAAGGCGGCGTACTGCCTGATACTCACCTGGGCCGCCTGCTGCAATTTAAAGAGTGGGGATTGCCGGTAAGCGACAGAGTCATGCTTTGCGACTCTCCGGAGGAAGTACTCGCTTACTATCATAAAGTTGAAGAAGACCGACCAACGCTGGGATTTGATATCGACGGCGTGGTTGTCAAAGTCAATTCTATGGCGTTGCAGGAACAACTGGGCTTTGTTGCCCGCGCACCGCGTTGGGCGGTGGCCTTTAAGTTCCCGGCGCAGGAGCAGATGACCTTTGTGCGTGATGTTGAGTTTCAGGTCGGACGTACCGGGGCGATTACGCCCGTTGCCCGCCTTGAGCCGGTCCAGGTTGCCGGGGTGCTCGTCAGTAACGCAACGCTGCACAACGCTGACGAAATCGAGCGGTTAGGTTTGCGTATCGGCGATAAAGTCGTCATTCGCCGCGCGGGTGATGTTATCCCGCAGGTGGTGAACGTCGTGCTTTCCGAACGCCCGGAAGATACTCGCGAAATTGTGTTCCCAGAGCATTGTCCGGTTTGTCACTCTGACGTTGAACGTGTCGAAGGCGAAGCGGTCACTCGCTGCACCGGTGGTTTAATCTGTGGGGCTCAGCGGAAGGAGTCGCTGAAACACTTTGTTTCCCGCCGCGCGCTCGACGTTGACGGTATGGGCGACAAAATAATCGATCAACTGGTCGAAAAAGAGTATGTCCATACGCCAGCGGATCTCTTCACCCTGACCGCAGGTAAACTGACTGGTCTTGATCGTATGGGGCCGAAATCGGCACAAAACGTGGTGAATGCGTTGGAAAAAGCGAAGGCAACGACGTTTGCCCGTTTCCTCTACGCGCTGGGAATTCGCGAAGTCGGCGAAGCCACGGCGGCAGGTCTGGCGGCGCATTTCGGCACCCTCGAGGCGCTGGAAGCAGCCTCTATTGAAGAGCTGCAAAAAGTGCCGGATGTCGGCATTGTGGTAGCGACCCACGTATTTAATTTCTTTGCCGAAGAGAGCAACCGCGAGGTGATCGTGCAACTGCTGGCGCAGGGGATTAACTGGCCAGCGCCGGTGGTCATTAACGCTGAAGAAATCGACAGTCCCTTCGCGGGTAAAACAGTGGTGCTGACCGGGAGTCTGAGCCTGATGTCACGCGATGACGCCAAAGCGCGACTCACCGAGCTGGGCGCAAAAGTGGCGGGCAGCGTATCGAAGAAAACCGATCTGGTGATTGCCGGTGAAGCGGCGGGCTCGAAACTGGCGAAAGCGCAGGAGCTTGGGATTGCCGTGATCGATGAAGCTGAAATGATCCGCTTGCTGGGTGCCTGAGATGGAAAAAGAGCAGCTGGTTGAAATCGCCAATACCGTGATGCCCTTTGGCAAGTATAAAGGTCGTCGGCTGATTGATGTACCGGAAGAGTATCTGCTGTGGTTTGCCCGAAAGGATGAGTTCCCGCCGGGCAAGCTCGGCGAACTGATGCAAATCACGCTGCTGATTAAAACTGAGGGGCTGACGCAACTGGTGCAGCCCCTGAAACGCCCGCTTTAAGCCTTCGCGGCGCGGCTTTTCTGCTGCGCCTGTAATGCATCCGTCTGCTGCTTGTAGCGACGCGCCAGCACGGCGCACGCCATCAGCTGTATCTGGTGGAAGATCATCAACGGCAGCACCATCATCCCAATCACCGACGTCGGGAACAGAATATTTGCCATTGGGATCCCGTTCGCCAGGCTCTTTTTCGAACCGCAGAACACAATGGTGATTTCATCGGCTTTGTTGAAGCCGCATTTACGCGCAACAAAGACGTTTATACCAATCACGACGGCCAGCAGGATGATGCTGACCACCACGATAAACAGCAATGAACCCACCCCCACTTTATGCCAGATCCCGTTAACCACGGCTTCACTGAAGGCGGAGTACACCACCAGCAAAATAGAGGATTGATCCGTTTTCGCGATCCATTTTTTATGTCGTGCTACCCAGTTTCCAATCCACGGACGCGAAAGGTGACCTAGCACAAACGGCAGCAGCAGCTGCAGCATGATTTTTCCTACCTGCTCCAGACTGCCTTCTGCGCCGTGCATATTCATCACCAGCCCGACCAGAAGCGGCGAAAGAAAAATACCCAACAGGCTGGAAGCAGAAGCAGAACATACGGCGGCGGCAACGTTACCGCCTGCCAGCGACGTAAAGGCGATGGCTGACTGCACCGTGGCGGGCAAAATACACAGGTACAGGAAACCGGTGTAGAGCATTGGGTCAACGTTGACTGGCGCCCACCAGGCGAAAAGAACGCCCAGAACCGGGAAGACAACAAACGTGCTGCACATTACCCACAGATGCAAACGCCAGTGGCTACCACCAGCAATAATGGCCTCACGAGAGAGCTTCGCCCCGTGCATAAAAAACAGCAGGGCAATGGCGGCGGTGGTTAAGCCTTCAAAGAAAGGCACAAAGCCACCCTCGGCCGGGAAAAAGGACGCTAGCAAAACAACCGTAATCAGCGTTATCGTGAACGGATCAAGGATACGAAAAAGTTTCATAAAAGCTCCTGAAATTCGGTAGTAACATTTTGCGTTTTTCCGTTTGAGAAATAAAATTGATTTATTGCATCCATATATGAATCGAATAGATGAATTACTCTCTGCGTCAGCTGCGTATCTTTGTTACCGTCGCTCAGGCCAAAAGTTTTAGCCGGGCGGGGGATATCATTGGCTTAAGCCAGTCGGCGGTCAGCCATAGCGTTAAAGAGCTTGAAGCGCAGACGGGTGTGCGCCTGTTGGACAGAACGACGCGGGAAGTGGTGCTGACGGAAGCTGGCCATCAGCTGGCGGCGCGTCTGGAACGCATTCTGGACGAACTGCACAGCACCTTGCGTGAAGCAGGCCAGGTAGGGACGCAGTTAACCGGGACGGTCAGAGTGGCTGCCAGTCAGACTATCTCGGCGCACCTTATTCCCCAGTGTATTGCCCAGAGCAATCAGCTTTATCCGGCGATCGATTTTGTGCTGCACGACCGGCCACAGCAATGGGTACTGGAAAGTATTCGCCAGGGAGAAGTCGATTTTGGCATTGTGATTGATCCCGGCGCCGTGACTGATTTGCAGTGTGAAGCCGTGCTGTCCGAACCTTTCTTGTTGCTGTGTCGGCAGGACCATCCTTTAGCCCAGCGGGAATGGGTAAACTGGCAGGATCTCTACCATGAGCGTCTGGTGCTACAGGATTATGCTTCCGGCAGTCGGCCGCTGATCGATGCGGCGCTGGCCCACTTTTCCATTGATGCCAATATTGTTCAGGAGATTGGTCACCCGGCCACGCTGTTCCCGATGGTTGAGGCGGGAATTGGTATTAGCGTACTCCCCGCGCTGGCGCTCCCTTTACCGCAGGGCAGTCATCTGAAGGTGAAGCGTCTGACACCGGTGGTTGAACGGCAACTGATGCTGGCGCGACGTAAAAATCGTTCTTTATCGACCGCGGCTCAGGCGTTATGGGACGTGGTGCGGATGCAGGCCAGTGAATTAACCGCCGGTCGTGCTAGCGATCCTTTGTATCAGATATAAATATCGACCCGATGTGGGTCGGTAGCATTGTTGACGCCGCTAGCTTTTCTTTGATCGGCGCTTTGCTTTTGCTGTGACTCCTCGGCCTGCTGGCGCAACAATTGAGCCAGCTGTGCTTGTAACATCTTGATTTGAGTCTGAATAAGCTCCTGCTGCTCGCGCTTCTGCTCAACACTGCCACTGCTATTGGGGATATCTTTGAGCTGCTGGGTTAGCTTGGTTATCTTATGGGTGATTTGTGCAATCTGTGCGGAGATATCATTCCCGGCTGATGCTTTTCCACCGCCGCTACTGCTTTGAACAGTTGGGGTGGAAACGTTGATAGTTGTCATACGGATCCCTCGTGTCATAAAACATGAGTATCGGCATCAGCGAACAGAACTTCAGCAATAATACGGCCGAGTGGAGTTTAATCATAAAAATCCCAAACCTTAATGTATCTGTTTTCCTGTGCCATTTCTGGCTCGAAAATAATGTGATTTCAGGCTGATTTAGCGCACCTCATCGATACCGATTTACTATCGGTTGTCGGGATAAACGGTATTGGTAATCGATTGCGTAGTCTCGCTATAACTGTGCTGTACGCTACGTCATTTTCGATTACTCAGTGTTAAGGACATCTTATGAGCCACTCTCTTTTCTCGCAAAACCCATGGTACAGCGCCGATATTATTCGTGGTTACAAACCGGATTTCACGCCGCGTGTAGCGTTTATCCTTGGTTCTGGTCTGGGCGCGCTGGCGGATCAAATTGAGGATGCGGTGGCCATCTCTTACGAGAAACTACCGGGTTTCCCGGTGAGTACCGTACACGGTCATGCCGGTGAACTGGTGCTGGGAAATCTGTCAGGCGTACCGGTGGCCTGTATGAAAGGACGTGGACATTTCTATGAAGGGCGGGGCATGACGGTGATGACGGATGCCATTCGTACGCTGAAGCTGCTGGGCTGTGAGCTGCTGTTTTGCACGAATGCCGCAGGTTCTTTGCGTCCCGAAGTCGGACCAGGTAGTCTCGTTGCGCTTAGCGATCACATCAATACGATGCCGGGTACGCCGATGGTAGGGCCAAACGATGAGCGTTTTGGTGAGCGATTCTTTTCACTGGCGAATGCCTATGATGCTGACTACCGCGCGGTCCTGCAAACCGTTGCCGCTGAGGAAGGGTTCCCACTGAGTGAAGGGGTTTTTGTCTCTTATCCGGGACCGAACTTTGAAACCGCGGCAGAAATCCGCATGATGCAAATTATCGGTGGTGATGTGGTGGGGATGTCGGTGGTGCCGGAAGTTATCTCTGCGCGCCACTGCGGTCTGAAAGTCGTTGCGGTGGCAGCCATCACGAATTTGGCGGAAGGTCTGGGTGATGTGAAATTATCTCACGCACAGACGCTGGCGGCAGCGGAACTGTCCCGGCAGAATTTCATCAATCTGATCTGCGGCTTCTTGCGCAAACTGGCCTGAATAATTAAAAAATGACCCCGCTTGCGGGGTCTTACTTTTTTGGCAAGGAACGGAAAAATGGGTATCGCATCTCGCTTAAAGCTCATGTCGTTTTTGCAATATTTCATCTGGGGAAGCTGGCTGGTAACCCTGGGTTCTTACATGATTAACACTCTGGATTTTACCGGTGCGAACGTCGGTATGGTTTACAGTTCGAAAGGGCTGGCGGCGATTATCATGCCGGGCATTATGGGCATCATTGCCGATAAATGGCTACGTGCCGAGCGCGCTTACATGCTCTGCCATCTGGTGTGTGCTGGCGTGTTGCTATACGCCACAACCGTTACCGATCCCCAGACAATGTTCTGGGTGATGTTGGTTAACGCGATGGCGTATATGCCGACAATAGCGTTATCGAACAGCGTTTCATACTCGTGCCTGGCGCAATCGGGTCAGGATCCGGTCATTGCGTTCCCGCCAATTCGTGTGTTCGGCACGATAGGTTTTATTGTGGCGATGTGGACGGTCAGCCTGATGGGATTGGAGTTGAGTAGCGCGCAGCTGTATATCGCGTCAGGTGCTTCATTGCTACTGGCGTTATATGCTCTTACATTACCCAAAATTCCGGTTGCCGAGAAAAAAGAGTCCGCCACGCTTGCCAGCAAACTGGGGCTGGACGCCTTTGTCCTGTTTAAAAAACCGCAGATGGCAATCTTCTTTTTGTTTGCGATGATGCTGGGGGCGGTGCTGCAAATTACCAATGTCTTTGGTAATCCGTTCCTGCATGATTTTGCCCGTAACCCAGAATTCGCCGACAGTTTTGTGGTGAAGTACCCCTCCATTTTGCTTTCGGTTTCGCAAATGGCTGAGGTAGGCTTTATTCTCACAATCCCGTTCTTCCTCAAACGCTTTGGCATTAAGACGGTGATGCTGATGAGCATGCTGGCATGGACGCTGCGCTTTGGCTTTTTTGCCTTTGGCGATCCGTCACCGTTTGGTTTTGTGCTGCTGCTGATGTCGATGATTGTCTACGGCTGCGCGTTTGATTTCTTCAATATTTCAGGGTCGGTATTTGTTGAGCAGGAGGTTAGCTCAACTATTCGCGCCAGTGCGCAGGGGCTGTTTATGACGATGGTAAACGGCGTTGGCGCATGGGTGGGTTCAATCCTGAGCGGTATAGCGGTGGACTATTTTTCTGTTGATGGTGTTAAAGATTGGCAGACAATCTGGCTGGTCTTTGCCGCCTATGCGCTGGCCCTGGCAGTTATCTTTGCATTGTTCTTTAAATACAATCATGAGCCTGAACGACGGGTACAGAAATCACCGGCACATTAACGTCCCATTAGCGGCGGGTTCCGATACCCGTCGTTTCATTTTCTGCGAGCCAATATGGTAACTTTGCGCATTACCCTTATTTCAGGAGCGCATTATCCATGGAACGCACGCACCGCATCGATCTGAAGTTACTGCGTTATTTTCTTGCTGTTGCAGAAGAACTGCATTTTGGACGCGCTGCTGCTCGCCTGAATATGTCGCAACCGCCGCTCAGTACCCATGTTAAAGAGCTGGAACAGCAGCTCGGGACTTTGCTATTTATCCGTCATTCCCGCAGCGTAGCGTTAACCCACGCTGGAAAGATATTGATGGAAGAGTCGCGCCGACTGTTATCCAGCGCCAATCAGGCGCTGGCGAGAGTGGAGCAGATTGGTCGCGGTGAGGCAGGGCGAATTGAACTCGGGGTCATCGGTACTGCGATGTGGGGAAAAATGCGCCCGGTAATGCGGCGTTTTCTGAAAGATAATCCCAACGTGGAGGTGCTTTTTCGCGAGAACATGCCCGCGATGCAGATGACGATGCTGGAACGCCGTGAACTGGATGCGGGAATTTGGCGGATGGCTACGGAGCTTTCTCCCGGGTTTACCAGTTTGCGTTTGCATGAGTCCTCTTTTCTGGTTGCTATGCCTGAAGAACATCCTCTTACCGCCAGTGAATTCGTTCCTCTGGAGGCGTTGAGAAATGAATATTTTGTCACGATGCCCTCCATTCATACCGACTGGGCATTTTTGCAGCGCGTATGCCTGAGCGCTGGATTTTCACCGATGATTATTCGTGAGGTGAGGGAGCCGCAAACGGTGCTGGCGATGATCAGCATGGGGATTGGTATTACGTTGATTGCTGACAGTTATGCGCAGATGAGCTGGCCGGGTGTGGTATTCCGACCGTTAGAGGAACGTATTCCGGCGGATTTGTATATTGTGTATGACCAACAGCAGGCGACGCCCGCGCTGGAGAAACTGGTGGCAGCATTGACGGTATGATATCTGTGCCGGATGGCGACTAACGTCTTATCCGGCCTACGCGTGCGGTATTGTCTGTAGGCCTGATAAGCGCAGCGCATCAGGCAAGGCCCGAACCTGCTGCAGGTTCGAATCTTATAAATCGCAGATAGTAAAAAGGCGCCTTTAGGGCGCCTTTTTACATTGGTGGGGCGTGCAGGATTCGAACCTGCGACCAATTGATTAAAAGTCAACTGCTCTACCAACTGAGCTAACGCCCCGAAGTGGTGGGTGATGACGGGATCGAACCGCCGACCCCCTCCTTGTAAGGGAGGTGCTCTCCCAGCTGAGCTAATCACCCCCGCTGTGTGGAGTCGCATTATAGGGAGAGTTGAAAATGAGTCAACGCATTTTCTAAAGAAATTGTTCGTTCGTCGTAAATTTAAACAAAACGATCGCAAAACAATCCATGCGGCATGATTTGTATACGAAAATGGCAAAGCGTGATGTTCCAACCCGATCAACATTGAGGAATCAGACCACAGTGATAGAATACGAGCCTGATAATCTTCCCTGGATTTGCCGGTTGTCGGCATCTTTATAAACGTAAGGCCATTTCATGAAAATCAAAACTCGCTTCGCGCCAAGCCCGACAGGTTACCTGCACGTCGGCGGTGCGCGTACTGCTCTTTATTCCTGGCTTTTTGCACGTAACCATGGCGGTGAGTTTGTGCTGCGTATTGAAGACACCGATCTCGAACGCTCCACGCCGGAAGCTATTGAAGCCATTATGGATGGCATGAACTGGCTGAATCTGGAATGGGATGAAGGCCCGTACTTCCAGACCAAACGTTTTGATCGCTACAACGCTGTGATTGATGAGATGCTGGAAGCAGGTACTGCATATAAATGCTACTGCTCCAAAGAGCGTCTGGACGCGCTGCGCGAAGAGCAAATGGCGAACGGTGAAAAACCGCGTTACGACGGCCGCTGCCGCCACGGCCACGAACATCACGCTGCTGATGAACCTTGCGTGGTGCGTTTTGCCAACCCGCAGGAAGGTTCCGTTATTTTTGACGACCAGATCCGTGGGCCGATCGAATTCAGCAACCAGGAGCTGGACGATCTGATCATCCGCCGTACCGACGGTTCCCCGACCTACAACTTCTGCGTTGTGGTTGACGACTGGGATATGGAAATCACTCACGTCATTCGTGGTGAAGACCATATCAACAATACTCCACGTCAGATCAACATCCTGAAAGCGCTGAATGCGCCGGTACCGGTTTACGCGCACGTGTCGATGATCAACGGCGACGATGGTAAAAAACTCTCCAAACGTCACGGTGCGGTCAGCGTTATGCAGTATCGCGACGACGGTTACCTGCCGGAAGCGCTGCTGAACTATTTGGTGCGTTTGGGCTGGTCCAGCGGCGATCAGGAAATCTTCACTCGTGAAGAGATGATCAAACTGTTCTCCCTTGGTGCAGTGAGCAAATCTGCCAGTGCGTTCAACACCGAAAAATTGCAGTGGTTGAACCATCACTACATTAATGCGCTGGCGCCGGAATATGTGGCAACGCATCTGCAATGGCACATTGAGCAGGAAAATATCGATACCCGCGTTGGTCCGCAGCTGTCAGAGCTGGTTAAACTGCTGGGCGAGCGTTGCAAAACGCTGAAAGAAATGGCGCAGAGCTGCCGCTATTTCTACGAAGACTTTGCTGAGTTCGATGCTGACGCGGCGAAGAAACACCTGCGTCCGGTAGCGCGTCAGCCGCTGGAAGTGGTTCGCGACAAGCTGGCTGCGATTAGCGAGTGGACGGCAGAAAACGTGCACCACGCGATTCAGGCAACCGCTGATGAGCTGGAAGTGGGTATGGGTAAAGTTGGGATGCCGCTGCGCGTAGCCGTTACCGGGGCAGGTCAGTCTCCGGGATTAGACGTCACGGTGCATGCGATTGGTAAATCCCGCAGCATTGAGCGTATTAATAAAGCGCTGGCATTTATTGCTGAGCGTGAAAGCCAGCAGTAAGACCGATAGACCGATGAAAAAACGGCAGGAGTGCATCCTGCCGTTTTTTTTGCCTGTTATTCAGACTCATCAATATCCAACCGGGCAAGAAAATTACGAATACCTTCGCGCGAGATAAACTGCCACAACTTTTCTTGTTCCGTAGGGGACATGTTGTCCAAAGAGCTAATTATCTGGCGACAGGCGTGGCTGCGCACCACGGGGGTGTATTCTGCCAGCGATTCTTCAGCCTGATAAACCTCAGGGACTTTGCGAAAAGCCGGAATATTGAGCAGAAACGTGCGGACGCTGGAGTCGATATGAATCAGCCTTGCACGACCACCTTTAACGCCGGGAAATTTTTCGGTGGTCCAGTTTTGTTCCCTGATCCAACGATTGACGGTTTGTTTGGCAACCCCGAGACATTCCGCCAGTTCTTCGGTCGTCATTTTGCTGCGTAATTTTTTCATATTATTTGTTTTCGCGGATCCCTAAGCGTTGTAATAAACCCGTAATGCCTTCACGCAGGATCAGAGACGTAAACATTTTCTGTTCTGACGGCGTCATCTCTTTGGCGAGTCTAATCAGCAGTGCCTCAATAGAAGTATCGCCGGATAACGATAAGTTATCTGATAAACCTTCGGCTGAACGCTCAGCGCTGCGAATGTATTCACGAACTTGTTCGGTGACGTGAACCAGTCGGGCTTTACCGCCCTGTACGCCAGGTTTTGGTGATGTAGCCCAACCCTCCTTGCGCACCCATTTATTGATGGTCTGTCGGCTGTATCCGGTCAGATTAGCAAGTTCTTCTGGCGTCATCCGTTCCTTGAACATAACGATTCCCTGAATAGTCGTGGGGTTAATTAGTGGCTCATTTTATAGCACCATTTTAGTAGAAACCGTGACGCGTTTAACTACTGAATGCGAGTTGTTACGCAATGTTCTTCATTTGACTGCTTTTTCAGCGATTGAATTCTTTGAGTTAATTTTGCCGTTGACACACGCGAAGGGAATTCATATGATGCCGCCCGTCAACTCGACAAGCTTTACGTTGTGGGGCTATAGCTCAGCTGGGAGAGCGCTTGCATGGCATGCAAGAGGTCAGCGGTTCGATCCCGCTTAGCTCCACCAAATTTAATCCCAATAAATTTGGTACATACGTAAAAGCATCGTGGGGCTATAGCTCAGCTGGGAGAGCGCTTGCATGGCATGCAAGAGGTCAGCGGTTCGATCCCGCTTAGCTCCACCAAAATTGAAACCCTCGCTGAAAAGCGGGGGTTTTTTGTTTCTGTATCTTGCACAGTCTGTGCCTGTATCTCTTTGGATTGCTAAATAGCAGGCATAAAAAAGCCGGGGAATCCCCGGCCTTTTCACTACGACGTTGTCTTACGCTTACAGCACCAGTGCTGCGATAGATGCAGACAGTACGCTCACCAGCGTAGAGCCATACACCAGCTTCAGACCAAAGCGGGAAACCACGTTACCTTGCTCTTCGTTCAGGCCTTTAATCGCACCGGCGATAATACCGATAGAAGAGAAGTTAGCGAAGGAGACCAGGAATACAGAGATGATGCCTTCTGCGCGCGGAGAGAGCGTGGAGGCGATTTTCTGCAGGTCCATCATCGCAACGAATTCGTTGGAAACCAGTTTAGTTGCCATGATACTGCCCACCTGCAGCGCTTCGCTGGACGGCACACCCATTACCCATGCAACCGGGTAGAAGATGTAACCCAGGATGCCCTGGAAGGATATGCTGTAGCCAAACCAACCGGTCACGGTCGCGAACAGGGCGTTCAGGGCAGCGATCAGCGCGATGAAACCAATCAGCATCGCCGCAACGATAATTGCCACTTTGAAACCCGCCAGGATGTATTCACCCAGCATTTCGAAGAAGCTCTGGCCTTCGTGCAGGTTAGACATCTGGATATTTTCTTCGCTGGCATCAACGGTGTACGGATTGATAAGCGACAGTACGATAAAGGTGCTGAACATGTTCAGAACCAGCGCCGCAACAACGTACTTCGGCTCCAGCATGGTCATGTACGCGCCGACGATAGACATGGAAACGGTCGACATCGCTGTTGCAGCCATGGTGTACATACGGTTGCGAGACATTTTGCCGAGAATATCTTTATAGGCGATAAAGTTCTCGGACTGACCCAGGATCAGCGAGCTGACGGCGTTGAAGGATTCCAGCTTGCCCATACCGTTCACTTTGGATAACAGGAAACCAATTGCGCGGATGACAACCGGCAGAACACGGATATGCTGCAAAATACCGATCAACGCGGAAATGAAGACGATCGGGCAAAGCACTTTCAGGAAGAAGAATGCCAGGCCTTTATCGTTCATGCTGCCGAAGACAAAGTTTGTTCCTTCATTAGCGAATCCGAGAAGTTTCTCAAACATCTCGGAGAAGCCTCTCACGAAGCCCAGACCAACATCAGAGTTCAGGAAGAACCATGCCAGTAACACTTCAATAACAAGCAACTGAATAACATAACGAATGCGGATTTTTTTACGGTCACTGCTTACCAGCAGTGCGAGTACCGCAACCACGGCAAGGGCCAGGACAAAATGAAGAACACGGTCCATATTTGCTCCAAATATGAGGCAGGTTTAGTTTTCGTGCACATTCTATGTAACAACCATAAAGAAAACGAGATCAAACACACACTATAATAAGGACCTGTGACGAGATTCAAAATTAGTGATCGGTGATACACTTCTGTTATGTTTAGTATGGAAGTGAAAAGTTATGTCATTGTGCTAATCTCATAACAATAATTAAACATTTCACCAGTTTTTCCAGAATCCTTATCGATCCATAGACAAACGCTATCAGAGAAATCAACTTCACCCATTAAAATGAATTTGATAATCATTCTCAACAGGCGTAGCTTGAAACATAGCAAAGGCTATGTTTCTGAGGCACTAAAATGACTAACGATCGCGTTGAGAGTAGCAGTGGACGGGCAGCGCGCAAGTTGAAGCTCGCATTAATGGGACCTGCGTTCATCGCGGCGATCGGCTATATCGATCCAGGTAACTTTGCCACCAATATCCAGGCCGGGGCCAGCTTTGGCTACAAACTGCTGTGGGTAGTGGTCTGGGCAAACCTGATGGCGATGTTGATCCAGGTGCTGTCGGCAAAACTGGGTATTGCTACGGGTAAAAACCTGGCGGAGCAAATTCGCGATCATTATCCTCGCCCGGTGGTGTGGTTCTACTGGGTGCAAGCCGAAATTATCGCCATGGCGACGGACCTTGCTGAATTTATTGGCGCCGCGATTGGCTTCAAGCTGATCCTCGGCGTTTCCTTATTACAAGGGGCCGTGCTCACCGGGATTGCGACGTTCTTAATTCTGATGCTGCAGCGTCGCGGGCAAAAGCCGCTGGAAAAAGTCATCGGCGGCCTGCTGCTGTTTGTGGCTGCGGCTTACATTGTGGAGCTGGTTTTTTCGCAACCGAACTTCGCGCAGCTTAGTAAGGGAATGGTGATCCCAAGCCTGCCTAATTCCGAGGCGGTGTTCCTGGCAGCCGGGGTGCTCGGCGCGACTATCATGCCACACGTCATTTATCTGCACTCTTCCTTAACCCAACATCTGCACGGCGGAACGCGTCAACAGCGCTATGCGGCCACGAAATGGGATGTGGCTATCGCCATGACGATTGCCGGATTTGTCAATCTGGCGATGATGGCGACGGCTGCCGCGGCATTTCATTTTAGCGGACATACCGGTATTGCCGATCTCGATCAGGCGTATCTGACCCTTGAACCGCTGTTGAGTCACGCTGCGGCGACGGTGTTTGGTTTAAGCCTGGTGGCTGCGGGGCTCTCTTCTACCGTGGTCGGTACGCTGGCGGGGCAGGTGGTGATGCAAGGATTTATCCGCTTTCACATTCCGCTATGGGTACGCCGCACCGTTACCATGATGCCATCATTTATTGTGATTTTGATGGGATTGGATCCGACCCGCATTCTGGTGATGAGCCAGGTATTGCTTAGTTTCGGTATTGCGCTGGCACTGGTGCCGCTGCTGATCTTCACCAGCAACAGTCAACTGATGGGCGATTTGGTAAATACCCGCTGGGTAAAACAACTGGGCTGGGTGATTGTTGTGTTGGTGGTGGCACTCAATATCTGGCTACTGGTGGGAACCGCGCTCGGTTTGTAGTAGGGTTTGCTTTTGCTTATGGTTACCCGGATGTACCGGGTAACCATGGCATTTATTTTTTATTCAGGTGGCTACGGTAGGTATCCAGTACCACTGCAACGATAATAACCGCTCCTGTGATAAAGCGTTTTGTAGGCTCGCTTGCCCCAACTTGCGCCAGCCCTGCAGCCAGAACGGAAATAATTAAGGCGCCAAGAAAAGTGCAGATAATTGAACCTCGTCCTCCCATCAAGCTTGTGCCACCAATCACGACAGCAGCAATAACCTGTAGCTCCATGCCAACACCACTATTCGGGTCAGCGGCCTCAAGACGTGCCACCTGAAACAGTGAAGCCAGACCGGATAATCCCCCCATAAGCGCAAATACAGCGATCTTATAAGGTCCAGGATTAATGCCTGATAATCGAACTGCTTCTTCATTGGTACCAATACCAATTAAATGGCGGCCAAATACGGTTCGGGTTAATACCAGATGCCCGACAATAATGACTACAATAGCAATAATAAAAGACGGGGAGACGCCGAAGAAAATGGGGTCGGCCAGGTAGTCATAAATCGAACCGATATAAGCCGTTCGCGAATCAGTCAACTGGTATGCTGCTCCACGAGCCATTTCCAGCACCCCGAGAGAGACGATAAATGCCGGAATACGCCAGGCTACAGTAATCAAGCCTGTTAACGCCCCAACCAGTGTTGCGAGCGCTATACCAGAGAGGGCAGCTAGCCATGGCGACCACTGGAAATTTAAATAAGTAACGCTTACTACTGCGGCGGCAAGAGCCAGTAGCGACCCCACGGAAAGGTCGATACCGGCAATAATTAATATAAATGTCATCCCCACCGACATAACGATTAAGTCAGGGATTTGATTCGCAATAGTACTAAAAGTATTCATGCTCAGGAAATGCGTACTGAGGCATGAAAAGAGCACGATCATCGCTAATAATGCTCCGAGTAGCCCGATGTAGCTACTTAACCCTGTCCATGACGTCTGGGCGTTTCCCTTCTCTGCTGCCGTTTGTTTTGTCGCTAAGTTATTCTTCATTTTTTATCCCCGGCTATTCGGTGGAAGTCTTTTCTGCGTGCTGATATGCAGAAAATGCTGCTGCTAAAATTCGATCCTGGCTCCAGTCATCCCGCGAAAATGTGTTCACTAACTTTCCATCGGAAATTACCGCAATACGATCACAAACGAGCATCAGTTCGCGAAGGTCACTGGAAACGACAACCACGCCTTTCCCCTTTGCCGTCAGCGTATTCATTAATTGGTAAATATCTTGTTTTGCGCCGACATCGATACCGCGAGTGGGTTCATCAAATAATACAACGTCGCAATCTCGTTCCAGCCAACGGCTAATCAGCACTTTTTGCTGGTTGCCACCCGATAAACTCTCCACCGCCTGTAAAGTGTTGGTCGTACGGACACCTAAACTTTTAATGTGTTTGTTCGCTAACGTCGTTTCGCTTAAAGAGTTAACAACCGACAGATGACTTATTTTGTCGCTGTTGCCCAGCGAAATATTGGCTGCGACCGATTGAGGTAATAAAAGACCTTCACCTTTACGGTCTTCTGTGACTAACGCAATACCGTGCCGTATGGCGTCTGCTGGAGAGCGAATCGCTATAGGTTTTAATGGATCGCCAGTCTGTAATGTACCGCTGTCAATTTTATCTGCGCCAAAAATAGCGCGCAGAAGTTCGGTTCGACCAGAGCCAACCAGACCGCTAATACCTAACACTTCACCACTGTGCAACGTAAACGAAGTATCCCGAATGATTTTCCCACGCTTGAAATTTTCCACCTTCATTATGGGGCGGCCAGCCCGACGTCCACTTAAATCAAATGAACTTTCCAAATCACGTCCGACCATCAGGGAAACAATCTGATCGCTGGTAAAATGCTTGATCTCGTCTACGCAAACTAAATGACCATCTCGCAGAACAGCAATATCATCTGCAATTATGGCTAACTCATCCAGCCGGTGAGAGATGTAAATTATTGAAACCCCGCGGGCTTTGAATAACGCTATTTGTTTAAACAATAATTCAACTTCGCGGCTACTGAGCATGGCTGTCGGTTCATCCAGAATAAGCACCCGGCTTTCACCAATTAAGTTCCTCGCAATTTCAATCATTTGTTGATGGCCGATGCCTAATTCACCCACCAGAGTATTCGGGGCGATTGATTGTAGTCCGACCATTGCCATGACGGGGCGAGCCATTTGCTCTAACTTTTTACGATCAATCCAGCCAAATCGGTGAGGGAGTTGTTCGAGAAACAGATTCTCTGCCACCGACAGCGTAGGCAGTAAATTGAGTTCCTGCATAACCATGCGAATACCCAATTTTTCCGCATCTTTTCTGCTTGTTGGTGCGTAAGGTTGTCCCTGATAAATCATCTGTCCGGCGGTTGCGCTGGTGAGTCCCCCAATGATTTTGGATAAGGTACTTTTTCCAGCACCGTTTTCCCCCGTCAACGCTAATACTTTTCCTGGATATAATGCTAGCGTTACATCCACCAGGACAGGTTCACTATAGGTTTTACCTATTCCCTGTATTGCGAGGATCTCTTGTCCACTTTTCATATTCTGACCCTATCCGGTAAGCCGCTGTGATACCTGAGTCGTTGCAATATCACAGCGGCGTACTGTTATTAGCTTATTGTTTAACAATAAGTTTTATTGGCGTTTCAACGTTGCTGGACAACTCACTCTGCTTTTTGCCATTTTTTAGCGCGTCGAGTGCGGCATCAATGCCGAATACCGCCTGCTGGGACGCAAATTGATCGGCTGTTGCTAAGACGCGACCATCATTCAGCATAGGTTTAATCGCTTCGATATTGTCATAGCCAACCACCATAACCTGTCCTTTTTTTCCGGCTGAACGAATCGCAGAAACGGCGCCTAATGCCATATTATCGTTATCTGCTAGCAACGCTTTGATATCGGGATATTCGCT
Source organism: Citrobacter sp. Ce129 (assembly GCF_030334545.1). Taxonomy (NCBI): domain Bacteria; kingdom Pseudomonadati; phylum Pseudomonadota; class Gammaproteobacteria; order Enterobacterales; family Enterobacteriaceae; genus Citrobacter; species Citrobacter sp. Ce129. Next base: position 478,115 of record NZ_JAOWDS010000073.1, on the reverse strand, counting down.
TAACATTGCAGCGGCTACCGCATTAGCGTTGTTAATTTCCCATTGACCGGATTGAACGGAGACCACCTTCATTCCACCCTGCGCCATTGCATTCTGGAAACCCAGAGTTCGTTGCTGAGAATTGCTGGAGGTTGGAATACCTTCGATAATACCAACCTGATCGCCCGGTTTGAGGTGTTTCGCTAAATAATCACCAATATCTTTAGCACCTTTTTGGTTATCTGGACCAACAAAAGGAATGTTTAATTTTTTATCTTTGAGTACGCCATCATCAAATTTATTATCAATGTTAATAACAATTATTCCTGCATCAATCGCTTTCTTAATTACCGGCAGGAGTGCTTTTGAATCTGATGGTGCAATAATGATAGCATCGGCTTTAGAGACGATCATTTGCTCTACAATCTGGATTTGATTTGCCGTATCCGTTTCGTTCTTGATTCCGTTAGAAATCAAGTCAAATTTGTCTGCATTTTTTTTCTGATAATCCTTTGCTCCAGTCTCCATTGTCAGGAAAAACTCGTTTGCTAGCGATTTCATGACCAGCGCGACTTTAGGTTTATGCGTCTGGGTATCAGCGGCAAAAGCAGGCGCGGCGAAGGCGGCGGAAAGCGTTAATCCGACAGTTGCACCGATAACATGATAAAACAATTTATTTTTCATCTAATTATCCTATAGGTGTAGGGGGGTATGATGCTCTAAATAGTTACTGCATTCGGTGATAAACGAGCGAGTTACTGGGCATGTTTGATGCACCTTTACGTTCAACTTTCAACGAGGCAAACGCAGAAGCATACTGCGCTGCATGGATGAGTCCTTTGCCATTTGCAATACATGCAGCCAGTGCTCCGGTAAAGGCATCACCTGCTCCACTGGTATCGACGACAGCTGATTTATAGGCAGGTATATGGGTAAAAACTTTGCCATCAAAGATCAGACAACCTTCGCTACCTAACGTGATAATGACGCATTTTGCGCCTTGAACATGAATGTTTTTGGCAGCATTTTTTGCCGAATAAATATCGACAATGGTGATGCCAGACAGTGCTTCAGCTTCAATTTTATTTGGGGTAATAATATCTATTAGATGTAATATTTCTTTTATTTCTGAAACATACGGCGCTGGGTTTAACACAACGAGAGATTTTCCAATTTTTGCCTGCATTACAGCATAACGGGTTATAGGGAAATTGTTTTCTAATTGAGTTAAAAATACCTTGCAATTGCGAATGGTATCAATATCCAACAAAATATCCTCTTGGGTAAATGTTTCATTGGCCCCAAGATCGATGCTGATCATGTTGTCTCCGGTGGCACCAGAAACCCATACGATAGCAATCCCAGTTGATGACATTTCATTTTCAAAAAAAGAAAATGATGAGATTTCAGTGTTTGTTAAATATCGCTTAGCTTTTTTGGAAAACTCATCGGCACCTAACTTTACCGTTAAGTGAACATTGTTATTGATTTTTGCCGCAGCCACGGCCTGATTTGTACCTTTTCCCCCGGCATAAAAATGGGTTGCTGATGCGCGTATTGTTTGCCCTACCTGGGGTAGTGTTGTTGTTTCAGAGACAATATCAACGTTAAACGAACCGAGGATGTAAATGCTTTCATCAATATAGTTGTTTTGTGTAGAACGGGTTGCCGCAGGCGCAATATCTTTGTCGCTTTTAAATCCATTCAATATCGTTTTTGTAAACGATTGTTCAAATAAGGATTCATCATCAGGTGTGTTTTTTAATTGTGCGCCACCATGAAATAATGAGAATAGAGTATTTTGGCATAACTCGTTTAGATCATTACGAATAGTTCGAGTTGTTACCGATAATTCCTTTGCTAATTCGCTAACATAAACTTTTTTATCCGTTACCAGCTTAACGCGAATGGCTTTATGTCGTTCTTGTTTTTTCATTAGCGCCCACCCCCAACTTTTATAGTATTAAATTTATGTTAATATTTATGGCGTAAAGCTCAAAAAAAGCACCATAAATCGGAATTTTTTTTTCCGATTTTGCGAATTAGTGAAATGATGAGGAAAGTTGAGAAAATCTGGGCGGCTTTGCTGCGAGTGAGCGAAGACTGGCTTTTGGGTAAGAATGACGCAAAAGGGTCCCTGTAAAGACATGGACCCTTTTTTTAAACCTGCCAACAAAGTATGGGATTGCTCCCTTGTAGGAAGGGGATTACATACTGGCTTTTTGTTACATTAATGATGATGCTTGTGGCCGCGCCCACGACCGCGGTGGTCATCGCGATCGTTCCAGCCTTCACGATAACCGCGCTCATAAGCTTTGCGTTTGTCCCAGCCACGATGGTAGCCGTTGTCATGACGCCACCAGCGATTTTTGCGCCACTCATAGTTATGGTGCCAGTAATCCCGGTCGCGCCAGCGGCCGCCATCCCAGTAGTTACCGTAATTATCGCGATCGCCAATTTGTAATTTTATGGATGGCAGCAGGGTGATTTCGCCGGCGTTCGCGGCCAGCGGTGTAAAAGCCAATAAGACTGCCGCCAGAATCAGTGACCTGAACATGTTTTCTCTCCTTCACGATCGAGCCGTAGCCGGCCTGTTAAGGTAATATTACGGGGCAGTAAAGCCCCGTTTCATCGCCACAACTCTTAAATCGCAAGTGAGAGCACTTTTTGTTAATAAATGTGTCTTTATTTCAATCAACTCAGGATGGCATCGATCTCCGCGCACTCTGCAGGCGTAAAGTGACGGTTTGCCAGCATCCCAACAGCATCTTCAATTTGCGCCGGTTTACTGGCGCCAATCAGCACCGACGTGACGTTGTCATCCCGGAGCACCCACGCGAGCGCCATTTGAGAAAGCTTTTGTCCGCGTCGCTCTGCCAGCGCGTTCAGCGCCCGCACCTTTTCCAGTTTTTGTGGGGTTAACTGGTCTGGGTTCAGAAAACGGCTGGTGCTTGCCGCGCGAGAATCCGCAGGAATACCGTTCAGATAGCGGTCGGTTAACTGCCCGCCAGCCAGCGGTGAAAAGGCGATACTGCCGACGCCTTTTTCTTTTAATAGCGACAGCAATCCCTCTTCGACCCAACGTTCAAACATAGAATATTTGGGCTGGTGGATGAGGCAGGGCGTACCTAAATCATCTAGTATTTCAATCGCTTGCTTTGCAAGATCGGCCGGATAGTTAGACAGTCCGACGTACAGCGCTTTGCCCTGACGGACGATATGATCCAACGCGCGCATGGTTTCTCTGAGCGGCGTTTCAGGGTCGGGGCGATGGTGGTAGAAGATATCGACATACTCCAGTCCCAGACGCTTCAGGCTTTGGTCGAGGCTGGCAATCAGGTATTTGCGTGAGCCCCAGTCCCCGTAAGGGCCTTCCCACATGGTGTAACCCGCTTTGGTGGATATAATAAGCTCATCCCGCCACGGTAAAAAATCTTCCTGCAGGATGCGACCAAAATTCCGTTCCGCTGAACCTGGCGGCGGACCATAGTTATTCGCCAAATCAAAATGACTGATCCCCAAATCGAACGCGCGCTGTAACAACGCCCGACTGTTCTCGACCTGCGTGGTATCACCAAAATTGTGCCACAAGCCCAGAGAGATAATCGGCAGTTTAAGACCGCTCTGACCGCAACGGCGATACTCCATTGTTTGATAACGATTTTCATCAGCCTGATAAGCCATGTAGCCTCCTGTCGGATAACGTGTATCTCTGAGTGTATACGTTTACACAAGGTGGGTAACAATGAAATTTTCGGGTGAAAACTGTACATCTTGCTTTCCACCCCTTCACTGCGACTTTCCTGGACAGTCATCACAGTTCTTCGATACTCAACATGAGGTTACCGTCAGAAGGATAGCTGTCATGCAAACCCCGTATTCCGTTGCTGATTATCTGCTGGACAGGCTGGCAGGCTGTGGCGTCGGCCATCTCTTTGGTGTGCCTGGCGATTATAATTTGCAGTTTCTTGACCATGTGATTGAACATCCCAGCGTACGTTGGGTCGGGTGTGCGAACGAGTTGAATGCGGCTTATGCTGCGGATGGCTATGCTCGGGTATCCGGGGTGGGGGCGCTGCTCACTACGTTTGGCGTTGGGGAGTTAAGCGCAATTAATGGTATCGCTGGAAGCTATGCGGAATATGTTCCAGTTTTGCATATTGTTGGCGCGCCCTGTCGCGGAGCGCAACGTCGTGGGGAGTTAATGCATCACACTCTGGGTGACGGTGATTTTCTGCATTTTTATCGTATGCAGCAGGCGGTGACGACGGCCAGCGCGGTGCTGGATGAACAAAACGCCTGTTATGAGATTGACCGTGTGCTGCGAACAATGCTTATCGAACGCAGGCCGGGCTATCTGATGTTACCTGCGGATGTGGCAAAACAGCCCGCTACGCCGCCGGATGACATTCTGATTGTTCCTCTGAGCGAGCCGGAAAGCAGTGTGGCAGAAGCGTTTCGCTATCATGCCCGCGAGCGATTGCTGGATAGCCCGCGCGTAGCGCTCCTGGCAGACTTTCTTGCGTTGCGCTTTGGCCTGCAGCCAGTTTTGCAACGCTGGATGGCGGAAACGCCGATGGCTCACGCCACGCTGTTGATGGGCAAAGGGCTGTTCGATGAGCGTCATCCGGCGTTTGTTGGCACGTACAGCGCTGGAGCCAGCAGCGACTATGTGCGTCAGGCGATAGAAGATGCCGACACGATAATGTGTGTCGGCACACAATTTGTCGACACCCTCACCGCCGGCTTTACGCAACAACTACCGCAGGAACGCACGATTGAGGTGCAGCCACATGCCTCACGGATTGGAACCAGATGGTTTAACATCCCAATGGAGCAGGCAGTCACCACCTTGCGGGAACTGTGTCTGGAAATGTCCTTTTCACTACCGCCAGAACGCCCGCCCACAGGACGTATTCAGATTGAGAAGGGGGCTCTGACGCAGGAAAATTTCTGGCATACGGTGCAGCAGTTTCTGGCGCCCAATGACATTATCCTCGTCGACCAGGGAACCGCCGCCTTTGGCGCGGCTGCGCTCACGCTACCCGGCGGAGCGGAAGTGCTGGTTCAGCCGCTGTGGGGGTCTATCGGCTACGCGCTCCCGGCGGCATTCGGTGCGCAAACTGCCTGCCCCGAGCGCCGGGTGATCCTGATTATTGGTGATGGCGCGGCGCAGCTCACCATTCAGGAACTGGGCTCTATGGTCAGGGACGGCCAGTCTCCCGTTATTCTGCTGCTCAATAATGATGGCTATACCGTGGAGCGGGCCATACATGGGGAAAATCAGCGTTATAACGATATCGCCGCCTGGAGCTGGACGCAGGTGCCGCAGGCGTTTAGTCGTGAATGTCAGGCCGAATGCTGGCGGGTAAAGCAGGCGGTACAGCTGGAAGAAGTGCTGGCACGGTTGGCCCGTCCGCAACGATTGTCGTTAATTGAGGTAGTGCTACCGAAAGCCGATCTTCCTGAGTTATTGCGCACGGTAACCCGTGCGCTGGAAACGCGTAACGGAGGATAGTTATTTATCCGGACGCTCGGCGACCATCATCGGTTTGCCCGCCAGCAGTAGCCAGGCGGGTAGCATGACGATACACAGTAGCGGCAGCAGGGTGGAGTCTGGCACCACCACTGCTGCCATAAACAGGCTCAGCCAGGCGTCACGGGTAACGACCAGCACCAGTCCAAGGATCGCGCAGGAGACCGTGATGGCCGCTGGCACCGCTTCAACGTGGGCGTGCAGCATCAGGCCAAGCGCGACGCCAACGAACACTGCCGGGAAAATTCGCCCGCCGCGAAAACCGCTCGCAGCTGCAACCACCAATGCCGCCAGTTTGATCACGGCGAGCATGAAATAATCCGATGTCCCCAGCGTCTGGCTGAACGCCATTTGCTGCATTTCGTCCAGCCCTTTAAACAAGGTGAGCGGTCCACCAATAACGCCCAGAATACCGAGGATAAAGCCGCCAACGCCAAGGATCAGAACCGGGTGTTTTAATCGATGCATTAAACGGTGTAAACGCGGCAGACACCAGACGGCCACCATCCCGGCGGCAATGGCGATGGCGGCAACGACCGCACCGCTGAGGATATCGATCAAGTGCATCTGCGTGTAGTGTGCAATGGGTAATGAAAAATGGGGGTGAAAAAACAGGCTGGTGGTCAGTGAACCCGCGGCGGCGGCCATTAACGGTGCAAACAGGCGATCCCACAAGGGCACTTCGTTCGAGCTATTCAGCGTTTGCGAAAATACCAGTGCGGCGGCAACGGGGGTGCCAAATAGCGCGCCGATGGTGCCGGCAGAGGCAAGGATAGTCCAGTCCAGCTTCGCAATGCGCGGAAACATGCGGCTGCCGAGTGCCACAGCCAGTGCGATGTTCACGGTCATAATCGGGTGTTCCGGACCCAGACTGACGCCTCCCGCGAGGCCAAGGATGAGCGCGGCCAGCAGGCCCGGTATTGCTGATGTTGGCACCGGCATACCAATTAACGGTTCACAGGCAGGATCCGGTCCCGCGTGGCCCTGGCTGTAGCGAATAACTAACCCGACCATGATCCCCGTGAGCGTCAGCATACCGATAATCCACAGCGCAGAGTCCTGGGCAATACCAATGCTAACGGGTAGGCGCTCCCACAAAAATTGCTGTAAAACGGAAGCCACTTTCATCACAACGATCAACACCAGGCTCGACGCTATGCCAATGATTAGCGCTGGAGTTGATAGCAAGAGCATCGTTCTGGCGCGCGGATGGAGCATTTTCTATTCCTTAAAACAGAGTCATAGACATAGTTTGCACAGCCTGCGTAACCGCATCGCTGCAAATGGTGCTGAAACGATAAAGTAATTATGTGATCTGGATCGATTTTCCACGGGCATCAGCCTTCAGGCCGTTGTTGTTATGCCCCCATGAATTTACAGTGTGGCAAAGATTTATTCTGACTTTAGCGGAGCAGTGGAAGAATGACAAAATATGCTTTAGTAGGTGATGTTGGCGGCACCAACGCGCGTCTTGCTCTGTGCGACATTGCCAGCGGCGAGATTTCGCAGGCAAAAACCTATTCCGGGCTGGATTACCCAAGCCTCGAGGCAGTGGTGCGCGTGTACCTGGATGAGCATAGCGTCAGCGTTGAAGATGGCTGCATTGCCATTGCCTGCCCGATCACCGGCGACTGGGTGGCAATGACTAACCATACCTGGGCATTCTCTATTGCTGAGATGAAAAAAAATCTGGGCTTCAGCCATCTGGAAATCATTAATGATTTCACCGCCGTGTCGATGGCGATCCCGATGCTGAAAAAAGAGCATTTGATCCAGTTTGGCGGCGCGGAACCTGTGGAAGGCAAACCTATTGCTGTGTATGGCGCAGGAACCGGGCTCGGTGTGGCGCATCTGGTGCACGTGGATAAACGCTGGGTAAGCCTCCCAGGTGAAGGCGGCCACGTGGATTTTGCGCCTAACAGCGAAGAAGAGGGGATTATCCTTGAGGTTCTGCGCGCGGAAATTGGTCACGTTTCTGCAGAGCGCGTGCTGTCCGGCCCGGGGCTGGTGAACCTGTATCGCGCCATCGTCAAGTCAGACGGGCGCCTGCCGGAAAATCTGCAGCCAAAGGATATCACCGCCCGTGCGCTGGCTGATTCCTGTATCGACTGTCGTCGGGCGCTGTCGCTGTTTTGCGTCATCATGGGGCGTTTTGGCGGCGATCTGGCGTTGACGCTGGGCACGTTTGGCGGTGTGTACATCGCAGGCGGCATCGTACCGCGCTTCCTCGAATTCTTTAAAGCTTCCGGCTTCCGCGGTGGTTTTGAAGATAAAGGGCGTTTTAAAGCCTATGTACAGGATATTCCTGTGTATCTGATCGTGCATGATAACCCGGGCCTGCTTGGTTCTGGTGCCCATCTGCGCCAGACGCTGGGCCATATTTTGTAAGACCAATGCCGGATGGCATTTAGCGGTCATCCGGCCTGCATTCCCACAAAACCGCGCTCCTGACGCGGTTTTTTTATGCCTGTTAACCGCCTTTCCGACCTTCGTCACATTTCCGAGTGACGGAATTATTTGTCCAGTAAAAGCATTATTTGTCTGATAACGGTCGTTACTTTCCCCGGACCATAATTTCACTCGTCAACGATTAAGAGGAAATGATTATGAGCAAAAAACTGATTGCCGTTTGCGCGTGCCCAATGGGTCTGGCCCACACCTTTATGGCGGCTCAGGCGCTGGAAGAAGCCGCAGTTGAAGCGGGTTATGAAGTAAAAATTGAAACCCAGGGCGCGGACGGAATTCAAAATCGACTGACGGCGCAGGATATCGCAGAGGCAACGTTAATCATCCACTCTGTTGCCGTTACCCCGGAGGATAACGAGCGTTTTGAGTCGCGTGACGTCTACGAAATTACGTTACAGGACGCGATAAAAAATGCGGCCGGCATCATTAAAGAGATCGAAGAGATGGTTGCCGCTGAACAACAATAATCATCGACAGGGAATTACTTATGGCCATTAAAAAACGCAGTGCAACCGTTGTGCCTGGCGCATCTGGTGCGGCAGCGGCAATAAAAAATCCACCGGCCTCCCGCAATAGCTTCTGGGGCGAACTTCCGCAACATGTGATGTCGGGTATTTCGCGCATGGTGCCGACGTTAATTATGGGCGGGGTCATTCTCGCCTTCTCGCAACTGATCGCCTATAGCTGGCTCGATATTCCTGCTGACACCGGCATCATGGATGCGCTGAACAGCGGAAAATTCACCGGTTTTAATCTCTCATTACTGAAGTTTGCCTGGCTGTCGCAATCTTTTGGCGGCGTGCTGTTTGGATTTGCTATCCCGATGTTTGCCGCATTTGTCGCCAACTCTATCGGCGGCAAGCTGGCGTTTCCGGCGGGGTTTATCGGTGGGTTGATGTCCACTCAGCCCACGCAGATACTGAATTTTGACCCCGCAACGCTGCAATGGGTTACCAGTGCTCCCGTTCCGTCAACCTTTATTGGCGCGCTGATTATCTCGATTGTCGCCGGGTATCTGGTGAAGTGGATGAATCAAAAAATCCAGTTGCCGGATTTCCTGCTGGCGTTCAAAACCACTTTTTTACTGCCCATTCTTTCCGCGATATTCGTCATGTTGGCGATGTATTACGTGATTACGCCGTTTGGCGGTTGGATTAACGGCGGAATTCGTACACTGCTGACGGCAGCCGGAGAGAAAGGCACGCTGATGTACGCGATGGGGATTTCCGCGGCAACGGCGATTGACCTCGGCGGTCCGATTAATAAAGCCGCAGGATTTGTCGCCTTCAGCTTTACCACCGATCACGTTTTGCCGGTAACCGCGCGCTCTATTGCTATTGTCATTCCCCCGATTGGCCTTGGGCTGGCCACACTTATTGACCGTCGCTTAACCGGCAAACGCTTGTTCAGCGCACAGCTCTACCCGCAGGGTAAAACGGCAATGTTCCTCGCGTTTATGGGTATCAGCGAAGGAGCGATCCCGTTTGCGCTGGAAAGCCCCATCACGGCAATTCCTTCCTATATGGTTGGCGCCATTGTCGGGTCGACGGCTGCCGTCTGGCTGGGGGCGGTGCAGTGGTTCCCGGAATCGGCTATCTGGGCATGGCCGTTGGTCACTAACCTCGGCGTCTATATGGCGGGGATCCTGTTAGGCGCGGTGATTACGGCGCTGATGGTGGTGTTCCTGCGCCATCTTATGTACCGCAAAGGCAAGTTGCTGATTGAAAGCCTCTGATTAAAAGGATTGTAACCATGAGCTTACTCGTCTCGCTGCGCGACTGGCTGACGGAGCAACATCTCGACGCGATGCTGCTGTCATCGCGGCAGAATAAACAGCCGCATATGGGGATCTCCAGCAGTTCAGGGTTTGTGTTTATCAGCCATGAAAGCGCGCATATCCTGGTCGACGGCCGTTACTACACCGATGTCGCCACGCGCACTCAGGGCTACCAAATCCATCGACTCGATGGAACGCAGACGCTGTATTCGCAGGTGAATCACATTATTGCGCTCGAAAAGCTGCAGACGGTGGGATTCGAAGGTGAGCAGGTAAGCTGGGACACCGCGCAGGTCTGGTCGGGCAAACTGCATGCCCGACTTGTGAGCGCTGTGCCGGACGTGCTTCGACAGGTGAAAACCGCGCAGGAGATAGCCTGCATCCGCGAAGCCTGCCGGATAGCTGACCTGAGCGCAGAACATATACGCCGCTTTATTCAACCCGGTCTTAGTGAGCGCGAAATTGCCGCCGAACTGGAGTGGTATATGCGTACGCTCGGCGCAGATAAAGCCTCTTTTGACACCATTGTCGCCAGCGGCTGGCGCGGCGCTCTGCCACACGGTAAAGCCAGCGACAAGCGTGTCGAGGCAGGTGAGTTCATTACGCTGGATTTTGGCGCACAGTATCAGGGCTATTGTTCTGATATGACGCGAACCTTTCGCATCCCCGACGCCAACCAGCCAGCGGAAGAAAGCGCGCTGTTTGCCGTGTATCAGATTGTCCTGGCGGCGCAACGTGCCGCGGTGGCGGCAATTCGACCAGGCGCGCGTTGCAATGAGGTAGACACTGCAGCCAGGCGGGTCATTATGCAGGCGGGCTATGGCGATGCGTTTGGTCACAATACCGGACACGCTATCGGTATTGAGGTGCATGAAAACCCACGTTTTTCCCCCACAGATACAACACCTCTGGCGGCTGGCATGTTGCTCACCGTTGAGCCGGGTATTTATCTGCCGGGCCAGGGCGGAGTGCGTATTGAGGATGTGGTGCTGGTTACGCCAGACGGCGGCGAGGTGCTCTATACCATGGCGAAAACATTGTTACACACGGGAGAGGCGTAATGGATTTGTCGCTACTGAAGGCGCTGAGCGAGGCGGACGCGATCGCCTCTTCTGAACAGGAAGTGCGTCAGATCCTGCTTGAAGAGGCGGATCGTCTCAATAAAGAGGTGCGCTTCGATGGACTGGGATCGGTGCTGATCCGGCTCAATGAATCAACCGGTCCGAAGGTGATGATCTGCGCGCATATGGATGAAGTAGGATTTATTGTGCGCAGTATTTCCAGCGAAGGGGCGATCGATGTATTGCCGGTGGGAAATGTGCGTATGGCGGCCAGGCAATTGCAGCCGGTGCGGATCACCACCCGTGAAGAGAGCAAGATCCCTGGTCTGCTTGACGGAGAGCGCAGCGGTAATGAAGTCAGTGCGCTGCGGGTGGACATTGGCGCGCGGTCCTATGAAGAGGTACTGCAGGCAGGTGTGCGCCCGGGCGATCGCGTCACCTTTGACACAACCTTTCAGGTTTTGCCGCACCAGCGAGTCATGGGAAAAGCCTTTGATGACCGACTTGGATGTTATTTGCTGGTGGCGCTGCTGCGTGAATGGCATGACGCCATTCTCCCTTGCGAGGTCTGGCTGGTGGCCAGTTCCAGTGAAGAAGTGGGATTGCGCGGAGGACAAACCGCAGCACGCGCGATCGCACCGGATGTGGCGTTTGTGCTGGATACGGCCTGCTGGGCCAAAAACTTTGATTACAGTGCGGCCAACCACCGACAGCTCGGTAAAGGCCCGATGCTGGTGTTGAGCGATAAATCACTGATTGCGCCGCCGAAGCTGACGACGTGGGTTGAAAACGTGGCCGCTGATGCGGGTATTACCCTGCAGCTCGACATGTTCAGTAACGGCGGCACCGACGGCGGTGCGGTGCACGTCAGCGGCACGGGGATCCCAACGGTTGTCATAGGGCCTGCCACACGGCATGGACACTGCGCGGCATCGATTGCCGACTGTCGTGACATCATCCAGACACAGCAGTTGTTGTCAGCTCTTATTTCACATCTAACGTGCGAAACCGTGGCTCATCTGACGGATTTCAGGTGCTGATTTCGCGCTAATCAGGAGTTGTTATGTTAACGATTCAATTTCTTTGCCCGTTACCCAATGGCCTGCATGCGCGTCCGGCGTGGGAGCTGAAAGAGCAGTGCAGCCAGTGGCAAAGTGAGGTGACATTTATTAATCATCGCCAGAATGCGAGGGCGGATGCGAAAAGCTCGCTGGCGCTGATTGGCACCGGGACGCTGTTTAACGACAGTTGTAGCCTGACCATTACCGGTCGCGATGAAGAACAGGCCCGGCGAACACTGGAGGAGTATCTCCAGCACCGGTTTATTGACAGCGACAGCGTTCAGCCGACGCCGGCGGAACTGGCGGCACATCCATTGCCGCGTTCGCTGATTCGCCTCAACCCGGACCTGCTGTACGGTACCGTGCTGGCAGGAGGCGTGGGGACCGGTTTGCTCACGCTTTGGCAAAGCGATAATCTGGAAAGTTATCGCACGATAGCGGCGAGTGCGGAAGATAACGCCCGGCTGGAGCACAGCCTGGCGACGCTTGCCGAGCAGCTCAATCAACAGCTGCGCGAGCGCGACGGCGAGAGTAAAACCATTCTCAGCGCGCATCTGTCTCTGATTCAGGATGATGAGTTTGCCGGGAATATTCGCCGTTTAATGCAGGGTCAGCATCTGGGGCTGGGGGCGGCGATTATCGTCAATATGGAACAGGTATGCGCCAGGCTATCGGCCTCCGGTAGCGATTATCTGCGCGAACGCGTCAGCGACATCCGTGATATCAGCGAACAGTTGTTGCACATCACCTGGCCTGAAAGACGCCCGCGCAATGCGCTGGTACTGGAAAAACCGACGATTCTGGTCGCTGAAGATCTGACGCCCAGCCAGTTTTTAAGCCTCGATTTGCAGCATCTGTCTGGCATGATCCTGGAAAAAACGGGGCGCACCTCGCATACCCTGATCCTCGCTCGCGCGTCCGCGATTCCGGTGCTTAGCGGCTTGCCGCTGGAGGCCATTAGCCGCTATACCGGGCAATATGCGGTACTGGATGCCCGCTGTGGGGTGCTGGCCATCAACCCAGACGAAGCGGTTCGCGGTTATTACGCGATTGCGCAGAAGCTGGCCGATGAATGCCAGCGTCGACAGGCGCTTGATGCCGCCCAGCCCGCGCTGACCAAAGATAATCAGCGTATTGACGTTGCGGCGAATATCGGTACCGCGCTGGAAGCGCCGGGAGCGTTTGCCAACGGCGCGGAAGGAATTGGGCTGTTTCGCACTGAAATGCTGTTTATGGACCGCGACAGCGCTCCCGACGAGCAGGAACAGTTTGAAGCCTACCAGCAGGTCTTATTGGCTGCGGGTGATAAGCCGGTTATCTTTCGTACCATGGATATTGGTGGTGATAAGAATATCCGCTATCTCAATATTCCGCAGGAAGAGAATCCGTTCCTGGGCTATCGCGCGGTGCGGATTTATCCAGAGTTTGCCGGACTGTTTCGCACCCAACTGCGCGCTATTTTACGGGCGGCGACCTTCGGTAACGCACAACTGATGATCCCGATGGTGCACAGCCTCGACCAGATTTTATGGGTAAAAAGTGAACTGCAAAAAGCGCTGGCGGCGCTGAAAGCGGACGGTTTACGCCATGCCCCGACGATTTCATTGGGGATTATGGTTGAAGTGCCGTCGGTGTGTTACATCATCGACCATTTCTGCGATGAGGTGGATTTCTTCAGTATTGGTTCAAACGACATGACCCAGTACCTGTATGCCGTCGATCGTAATAATCCGCGCGTTTCGCCGCTGTACAACCCGATTACGCCGTCGTTCCTGCGTATGCTGCAGCAAATTGTTCGCGTGGCGCACGAGCGCGGAAAATGGGTCGGCATTTGCGGCGAACTGGGTGGCGAAGGGCGTTATTTACCGTTGCTGTTGGGTTTAGGGCTCGATGAACTGAGTATGAGCAGTCCTCGTATTCCGGCGGTAAAAAGCCAGCTTCGTCAGTTGGACGGTCAGGCATGCCGCGAACTCGCTTTGCAGGCCTGCGAGTGCCGTAGCGCTCAGGAGATTGAAGATCTGCTCAACCAGTTTGCACCGCAGAAAGATGTACGTCCGCTGCTGGCGCTGGAGAATATCTTTGTTGGTGAATCTCTGAGCAACAAAGAGCAGGTGATTCAGTTTCTGTGCGGCAACCTTGGCGTTAACGGGCGAACTGAACATCCGTTTGAGCTGGAAGAGGATGTCTGGCAGCGCGAAGAGATAGTCACTACCGCCGTTGGTTTTGGGGTGGCTATCCCACACACGAAATCCCAGTGGATCCGCCATTCCAGCATCAGCATTGCCCGGCTTGCACAGCCCGTTGACTGGCAGTCTGAGATGGGCGAAGTAGAGCTGGTGATCATGCTGACGCTGGGTGCCGACGAAGGCATTAACCACGTGAAGGTCTTCTCGCAGCTGGCGCGTAAGCTCGTTAACAAGCAGTTCCGCCAGTCGTTGTTCGCCGCTGAAAATGCCGAGAGCATTCTGGCGCTGCTGGAGGCGGAACTGACATTTTAAGCTTCACTGAAAGAGCGCTATCCTGCCTGTGGCGCTGTGGTTGCAGGCGGGATAAAACGCTCCTGGAAAGCGAAATCATCAATGCGGCGCGTTGTGCCCCGGTAGTTTCCCGGCTCTTAACAGTTTCATCTCTTGCTTGCAGAGCAGAACCACCGCTTGACGACCTTTAACTCGGCGGGAGGTAAGGGCTCTTTTCACGGTTTGACGATCCGCACCTGATTCCAGCATCTGAAAACACATCAGGGAGAGTGCACGTCTGTTTTTCATCGCATATTCACTTTATTGAGTAAGCCAGTAGGATTGGGCTAAAGGCCGCTATTTTACAACGAGGCAAACGGATATGACTAACACCGTTGGTGTTGTCTCACTTAACGCGCTGACTGAAAGCGCGCGCCGTACTCTCCCGGCGTCAGGCCAAACTGACGTCGGAACAGGCGGCAGAAATAATCGCTGTCCTGATATCCACACCGCTGTGCGACTTCGCTAATCGACAGATGGTATTTCTGTAAGATGATGCGCGCCTTCGCCATTCTGACCCACCGCAGATACTCGACAAATCCCATGGTGCCGTGCTGGGTAAACACTTTTGACAGGTGATTGGGCGTGATATTAAAAAACTGCGCCACGCTTTCCCGGGTCAGCGGTTGGGCATAGTTATCTTGTACCCAATTACACATACTGTGATAGAGAAATTCAGCGCGAGGACGCTCTGTGTCAGGGCGGCTATTCACCACGCTACGACACAGATGCAGCAGGCTAAGCACCAGCGGCTGAATGATATCCTGGGCCTGAGGAGTGCGGCTTAAATGGGTTAATGCGGTCAGCATTGCCTCGCCTTCGCCGCGCTGCGGATGGGGTAACTCAATACGGCGGAGCGGACGTAACAGCGATGCGGTTCGGTTATCGTAAAAAGAGAGTCCCAGCCAGGCCGGAGAAAACACCAGGCTCAACAGCATCACGGGCTTGTCGCTGCCGGGCAGATTTGCCGCTTTCGTCGGGATAAACAGCATGTCGCCTTCTGGCAGGCTGTGCTGCTGTTTTTCCAGGAGGTTGCTGTATTCACCACGCAGCACGATATCGAGGCGCGGAAGGTCAATACATAAACTTCCGGTTGGTAATGTGGTGGGTTGGGTCGCGAACCACACGCGCCCCAGATGCTGCGGGTTTAATACCAGGCCGCTGAACAGATCGGCGAAAAACTGTTGGTCTGCGGGTAGGCCTGGTTCTTTCATCGCTCTTTCTCTGCGCTATAAGTGCATTAACTGTCTGAACTCTTTCACTTTACTCCGACTAACCGGGATTTCAAATTCCAGATCTTTTAAGCGCAAAATGTAGGTGTTGTTAAACCAGGGTTCGATCTCGCGAATTTTATTCAGATTCACGCAGAACGAGCGGTGGCAGCGGAAGAAATGCGAAGCCGGCAATTTGCTGCAAAATTCGGTGATGTTCATCGGCATCACGTACGATTCGCGTCGGGTGTAGACAAACGTCATCTTTTCATGGGCTTCTGCGTAGTAGATGTCGTTGATCGGGGTCACGATGATTCGCTCATCTTTGATCAGATTGATCGTGTCGTTTTCGCGTGCTACCGGACTGATGGGCGAAGTTCCCGTTTGCTGTTGTTGCCAGGCGGCTTCCAGCTTTTGCAGCATGCCGACGATCCGCGATTCCTGATACGGCTTCAGGATGTAGTCGAAGGCCTCCAGTTCAAAGGCTTCAACGGCGTGCTCTTTCCACGCGGTAATAAAGACAATAAAAGGCTTGTGCGCAAACTGGCTGATGTTTTGCGCCAACAGCACGCCATCCAGCGAGGGAATATTGATATCCAAAAAAATGGCGTCAACGCGGTTGTGCTGGAGATATTTCAGCACGTCCAGGCCGTCGTCGAATGTGCCGACAATTTCCATCTGGCTGTGCTCTTTTATCAGCCAGCTAAGTTCCTGTTGGGCCAGGAATTCATCTTCAACAATGATGACTTTCACGACTTCGCTCCTGGTTAAAGCAACAATGTGGCCGGTGCGGCTGCGGGCGAGTGCTGATTAGGCACGTAAAAGGCAATCTCAGTGCCTGGCTCCAGACGGCGGATATGTAAGCCCTCGCCGTAGAGCAGCTTAACGCGATGATGCACATTCAATAGGCCAATTTTGTTACCCGGCATTTCATTGGATTCGACCCGTTCAATGACTTTTGGATCGATACCGTGGCCCGTATCCCGCACGGCAATCCTTACCCGGTTACCGCATTCTGCCACGCTGATAGTGACCACGCCTTTTCCTTTGCAGGGTTGAATCCCATGGACAATCGCGTTCTCTACCAGCGGCTGAATCAGCAGGCTGGGGATATAACAGCTTACCTCTTCGTCGATATCATAAATAACCGTCAGCTTGTCGCCAAAACGAGCCTGCTCGATGGCGATGTAATCCTTGATTTGATACAGCTCCTTTTTGATATCTATCTGCTCATCGTCTTTTAATTCAATATTATAGCGAAGATAGCGCGACAAATTAAAAATGAGCTGGCGTGCGGTGTCCGGATTAAGCCGCACCGACGATGAAATCGCATTCAGGGCGTTAAACAGGAAATGGGGATTTATTTTACTTTGCAGTGCGCGCAGTTCTGCCTTATTTGCCATTTCACGAAGCTGCTCAGCCCTGGAAACTTCAAGCTGTGTCGAGATAATTTGCGACAGACCAATCGCCATTTCCTGCAGTGAGGAGGTTATCTGGTGGGCATGGCAGTAGTAGATTTTTAGCGTACCGGTGACAACGCCTTTCTCCCAGAGCGGGATCACCAACATGGAGTGTATTTCGGGCGTGCGGTGCGCTTCATCATTGTTTTTAATGATGATTTTTCCGTAATTGATCGCCTGCTGGGTTGTCGGGCTGACGAAGTCATCGTTATCGCGGTAGTTAAGTTCACCCACGCCAACGTACGCCAGTACGTGCTGGGTGTTGGTAATCGCGACGGCGTCTGCATGTATGTCATGGCGAATAATTTCGCACACCTGGCGGAGCGACTCGCTGTTAACCTGACGGAAAAGCGGCAGGGTTTTGTTGGCGATATCCAGCGCCAGCTTGGCCTGCTTCGCGGCGCTGGCCTCTTTCTCACCCTCCACGCTTTGAACCAGCATGACGATAAAGCCAATGCAGACGCTGCCCAGGATCATAGGGATGCCGATTTTCGAGACAATATCCAGCCCCAGCTCAGTGGTGGGCGCCCATGCGACGACGAGGATCATGGTCAGGGATTCGCACAGCATTCCGCCTAAAATACCTGCGCGCCAGTGCTGCGCTTTGGGGATCTTACGGTTGATCCACCCGGCAATACAGCCTGCCAGAATGCTGGTGATAAAGCAGGGCACAGCGGTTACGCCGCCGATGTCGATCAGGTAGCGATGGGTGCCCGCGATGAGGCCCGTAATGATGCCGACCCACGGACCGAACAGAATTCCTCCTGACATGACCGCAATAATACGTACGTTAACCAGTGAGCCTTCAACCGGTACGCCGGACCAGGTACTGAACAGGGCAAACATTGAGAAAATCGCGGTAACGGCGAGCAGCTCTTTTGGGGAGTGGGCTGACTTGTGCAACAGTTCGCGAAACAGACGGATACGAATCAGGAAAAACAGACAGAACAGCATCAGCGCTGCCCGGTCAAATACCGCCAGCAGCATATTGAATATTTCGTGCACGGGTGACTCTTGCGCAAGGGTTAAACCTCTATGATAGGTAACCTGAGGCTGGATGACCAGCACCCCCGCAACCTGGGTCTAATGAGGAAAAACCTTAACATTAAAAGGGGATTGTTGCATGATTGTTGTATTTACAATACCTGTCCTGTCAGTGCCGCGTTCAAAGTAATGTAGTTAACAACAAAATGTTAAATGATGGTAATTTTAAGCGGGCTGTGAAAATGGTTATTTCCCTATTTTTTCTTGTTGTTCCTCTTTTTCGTTAATAAAAAATATTTTGCTTTGCCTCTCGACAGAAGGAAATTATTCAGGCTATTTTCTAAACGTGCCACCATCGTGGCAGCGTCGCTCGGACGGTCCGGGCGCTAACGTTAATCTGAGGATATTATGGCTGACTCCCGCCCTGAACGTCGCTTTACGCGTATTGATCGCCTTCCCCCTTACGTTTTTAACATCACTGCTGAGCTGAAGATGGCTGCGCGTCGGCGCGGCGAAGATATTATCGATTTCAGCATGGGGAACCCGGATGGGGCCACGCCTCCTCATATTGTTGAAAAACTGTGTACCGTGGCGCAGCGCCCGGATACTCACGGTTATTCCACCTCGCGCGGCATTCCGCGTCTGCGTCGGGCGATTTCCCGCTGGTACCAGGAACGCTATGACGTTGAGATCGATCCGGAATCCGAAGCGATTGTGACGATTGGTTCTAAAGAAGGACTGGCGCACCTGATGCTGGCAACGCTGGATCACGGTGATACCGTCCTTGTACCGAACCCGAGCTATCCGATCCATATTTATGGTGCGGTGATTGCTGGCGCGCAGGTACGTTCAGTGCCGCTGGTCGACGGCGTCGATTTCTTTAATGAGCTGGAGCGCGCGATTCGCGAAAGCTATCCTAAACCGAAGATGATGATCTTAGGTTTCCCTTCTAACCCGACTGCGCAGTGCGTCGAGCTGGAGTTCTTCGAAAAAGTCGTGGCCCTGGCGAAACGCTATGACGTGCTGGTGGTTCATGACCTGGCCTATGCCGATATTGTCTACGATGGCTGGAAAGCGCCGTCGATTATGCAGGTACCGGGTGCTCGCGATGTTGCGGTTGAATTTTTCACCCTGTCGAAAAGCTACAACATGGCGGGCTGGCGTATCGGTTTTATGGTGGGTAATAAAACGCTGGTCAACGCGCTGGCACGAATTAAGAGCTATCACGATTACGGAACCTTTACGCCGTTGCAGGTTGCAGCTATCGCCGCTCTGGAAGGCGATCAGCAGTGCGTACGGGATATTGCGGAGCAATATAAACGCCGTCGAGACGTACTGGTAAAAGGGCTGCATGAAGCCGGTTGGATGGTCGAGATGCCAAAAGCCTCGATGTACGTTTGGGCGAAAATTCCAGAGCATTACGCCGGGATGGGGTCACTTGAATTTGCCAAGAAGCTGCTGAACGAAGCGAAGGTCTGCGTTTCTCCGGGGATTGGATTTGGTGATTATGGCGATACGCACGTGCGCTTTGCGCTAATTGAAAACCGCGACCGTACTCGCCAGGCGATTCGCGGTATTAAAGCGATGTTTCGTGCCGATGGCTTACTGCCTGCCAGTGCAAAATCGGCTACTGAAAGTACCGACTAACAATCCGATTCCCCAAAAGCAAACAGGAGCCTGATGGCTCCTGTTTTTTTTGCTGCGTCTTTTAATTTAGATCATCAGGGCGAAAGTACCGGCCCAAACGATGACCATAAAAGAAATGCCCATAAAGAAATATTTCACTTTTCATCTCTCCGCGTACCTGAGGTACGTCTAAATGAACATATGCTTACCTGACAGAGAGCTGATGCACGCGTAAACGAAAGGGAGAATTCCCCTCGTTTGCTTGGCTGCATCACCTCAGAATTCTGAGCTTTCATGCTCCAGACGGCGCTAATGTACGCCTAAAAATGAGGCGAGACAAGAGGCATTTTTTTATTTGATTTTAATAACTTACAAGTGTCGTGATTCGGCGACAGTTTAATTTCTGCCGGTAATAAATTGCTATTGAGCGACGTAATGGTTACTCGGAGAATTCTCATATCGCCATGATGTTAATGCGGTTAATTTTTCGCGGAATTAGATAATGAAAAGGTTAAAAATGACCAGATTAATGATGTTAGCACTCGTTCTTACGCCATTGACGTCGATGGCGGCCTCGCCGTTGGCATTCAATTTCAGCTGCGCAAGTATTGGTGGTGTGAATAGTGATGGTAAAGGCAATGTCTGGATTGATGGCACGAAGGCGACGGTGAAGGCCTTTAATGAAAACTATTGGGAAGCAAAAAGCGGTAACAATACCGTTTCTATCTCCCGCAAAGATGACGGGAATCCGGATGTTTCCTGGAGCGGGCCGAATCGAAAGCACGGGGTATGCCTGCCTGAAGACAATATTGACTTTTCCGGGGCAAAAAAACCGACCAGCAGCGGGCCTTCTTTTTCCTGTGCTGCGGTAGCAAAAGGCAGTATCGAAGAGGTTATCTGCCAGAGCCCTACGCTCTCAGCTATGGATATGGCGCTAAATGGGGCCTACAAGCAGGCGCTGGTGAAATCGGGTAATAACCCGACGCTCAAAGCAGAGCAGCGCGGTTGGGTGAAAGGGCGTAACGAGTGCTGGAAAGAGCAGGACAAGCCAGCCTGTATTGCCCGTAACTATAATGAGCGAATGACTGAACTCCAGAACAAGTGGGGAGTTAAGTAATTCAGACGCAGAAAAAAAGAAAGGCCTTACGGCCTTTCTTTTTAGATATATAACGAGGCTTCACCCATCGGGCGAGTTTTGAAGCGGCGGTGGATCCAGAGATACTGCTCGGGTGCGCGCATGATCTCTTTTTCGATAATTTTGTTCATATACGCTGCAGCCTGGCTTTCATCTGCCGGGTAACCTTCCATTTGCGGGGTGATGAACAGGCGGTAACCGGAGTTATCTGCTTTTCTCACCATGGTTACCGTCAGCATTGCTGCGCCCGATAACCGTGACAATACGTAAGTGCCGTTAGTGGTCGCAACGTTTTTGACTGCGAAGAACGGGGCGAATGAACTCCCTTTGCGACCGTAGTCCTGATCGGGGGCAAACCATACGGCCTCGCCTTTTTTCAGGGCACCGACAATACCACGCAGATTATTTCTGCCGATCATGGCCTTGTTAGAGCGCATACGACCGCGGGTTTGGATCCATTCCATCAACTTATTGTTGTGCGGGCGATAGGTTGCCATCATCGGTTGGCAAAGCCCCATTACGCGACCACCTAACTCGAGTGACATAAAGTGTACGCCTACAACCATCACGCCACGGTTTTGCAATTGGGCGCGTTTCAGGTTGTCGAGCCCTTCTACGTCAAACCATTTACGCACCCGGCGGTCCGGCCAGAACCAGGCCATACCTGTTTCAAGCAGTCCCATGCCGAGTGAACGAAAGTTCTCATCGACCAGCTTGTCTCTTTCATCTTGCGACAGATTCGGGAAACAGAGTTCGAGATTTTTACGTGCAATAGATTCACGGCGTTTCAAAAATGGACGAGCAAGCGTTCCTGTACGGGTACCAAGAAAACACAATACGGGATAGGGAAGTTGTACCAGTAACCAGAGCACGCCAACACCAAACCATGTGAGCCAGTAGCGCGGATGCAAAAACGCGCGTGAAAATTTACATTGGGGGAACATAAGCACCTGTTGTTGATACGAAATAGATGTATCGCGAAGATTCTTTGTCAGTCGCTTTACACTCTGCACTGATCGTTAGGCCGCCATGAACGACATTGGTTCCTGTAAAGAGTGTAAAACTGAGTCAGGACAAAACCACGAGGGGGCATGAATGATCGGACGCACAATGTACACCCGAAGATTAATGTCAGCCAGAAATAATTACTCAAGATTCGTAAATGTTTTTAGGGCGATTAAGAACAAAAATTAACCTATATATAATTCGTTGTTTTTATGCAGATTAAATAACAGTCTGTTGAAGAGTTAACAGTACGCAGGCGAATGACATATGTAACTAAGATGTTGCTTAAATTGCGTGAAGATAGGAACTATCTTAGAATATAAAGTTAAGGGAGTGTAAGGACTTAGGTTAAGTTTATGGCAGACAGGAGGTATCGCTATGTTCTATTTCTGGATCTTTCTTGCACTGAGCATTTTGTGTGTCAGTTGCTATATCTGGCAGGTTATGGGCGCTGCGGCGTCAATCAGCGCTTTTCTCGGTATGGCCATCCTTACGGCATTAATTTACGTTTTTACTATGCGGTTGACCAATGGTAACGAAATGGTAACCGGATTATTCCTTTTTCTTGCCCCTGCATGCGGTTTGATTATTCGCTTTATGGTTGGCTACGGTAAGCGATAATTAGGAATGTTACTATTAGCAATACATTATCACACAGAGCGACTTATATTTATCTGAGTTATTGAAGTGCCAGCATCGCTGGCACTTTTTTGCGAAACCTACATCGATTACCGGGCATCTGCCAACTGGAGTGAGGCTTCCTCTTGCTGAGCATTTTTTCGCTGTTGTTCGAGCTCCAGCGCGCCACGATGAGAGAGGTAGCAGAACAGGATGCAGCAGACAATCCCACCCATCAACAGATAGAATCCGCCATGCCATCCCATTTTGTCGACCATCACGCCAAACAGACTGGTTCCCAGGGATGCGCCAAAAATGTAGCTCATGAATCCGCGTAACCCGACCGCAGAACCTACCGCGAAACTGGGGACAATTTCCATCGTCTGAACGGACGCGAGGAACTGCGGAACATAAATCAGGCAACCCACGATGGCGGCAAAAATAGTGACCATCACTAACGATTCACTTTTCCAGTAGCCGATCAGGCAGACGAAAATCAGCGCCATACAGATCATAGCCAGCGGCATGCGGCGGCCTTTAAACAGTTTATCAGTGAGCCAACCCGCCAGTAATGTGGATGGAATTGCCGCCCATTCGAAAAACAGGAACGCTACGCTCATTTGTTCTTTCGAGAAATGTTTTTCGGTTAATAAATAAATTGGCAGCCAGCTAATCATGCCAAAACGCACCATATAAACAAAGACGTCTACCAGTGAAACATACCAGGCATTCTTATTGCGCAGGACATAGGTGCAGAAGATCTGGAAGGCGCTCATATTTTCTGGCGCTTCGACAACGTGTCGGGTATTTAATACGACTTTTTCTTCCGGCATCATTTGCTCTAGTGCCGGTAAGCCTTCCTGACGCGGTGAGCCTTTCCCCAGCAGCAGTACAATAAAAGCAAACAGTACGGCAACGCCGGCTGGGACAATATAGCTGGCGCTTTGCCAGTGTTCGCTCCCCAAAATGGCAAAGGCGGCACCAACAATCGGCGCGACAATACCTCCGCCAACGTTATGTGAGATATTCCAGAATGCGCCAACGCGTCCACGCTCTTTACGTGGAAACCAGTTAGCGATGGTAATAAATGAAGGGCCGACGCCCATCCCCTGGAACAAACCGTTGAAAACGACCAGAGCGGCAAAAATCCAGAATCCGGTACTGAACCCCAGGCCTACGTTGACGATAGCACACAGGATCAGGCCGCATGCCATGAAGACTTTTGGGCTGGCCTTATCTGCCAGACTGCTCATTATGCCTTTACTGATCCCATAGGCAATAAGCATGCAACTGCTAAGTAAGCCAATCTGCGTAGCACTGAGATCCAGATGCTCTTTCAGGTATGGAGTTGAGAGCGTGAAGTTATTGCGCACAATATAGTACGCAAGATAGCCAAGAAATACGCTGAGTAATGCCTGCATGCGGTATCGGCTATAAGTAGCCTGGACTTTCTCCGCCGGGACTTTATTTGCCGCTGGCCCTGCCTTAAATATTGATAACATATCATCACCTAAATTTATATTGATGTGAATATCAGGATTTTTCGCAGTGAAGAGTGAAATAGAAGGCAGGGAAACTCAAGTTGATGAAATGAGTCACTATTGACACAAATTGTGTATTGCGTAGCTGATTTTGACTCTTTTTAAATAAAGGATTTTAGAATCTATTCTTTTACGGGCATTTTTATCTTCGGTGTGTGCGGATATTAACAAATTCAGACCGCATTTTCGGGTATTCTTTACTGATGTCGTCACTTTCCGTTTGGTTATTGTACGAATAACCTTATTCTTCTCCCCCTGCGGTGATAAACGGGTAAGTTTTGTCTCAATATTATTTTTTGCACATGTTGGTATTTATGAACGGGATCACAAACAGACTTTTGGGTCGGGGGCGCTTTTGGGCGATCTTGCTCTGTTTTATGTCGCTGTCGGTGAGTAGTCTGGCTTTGGGGAAAGAACTGGTGATGGCGACTACTTTTTCCCCAGGGGCAACGGCCTGGATTATCCAGCGCTGGCAGACGGAGCCAGGGTCAGTGATGATTCGCACGTTAAACCGGACCAGCAGTTCACTGGAGCAACTGCTTGATACTGCCAATGCGGAAAACGTCGATCTGATTCTGACCTCGTCGCCCATGCTGTTGCAGCATCTTCAGGAGCATCAGAAGCTGGCGCCCTTCGATAATGTACTGCCGGAAAGCCAGCGGCTGGTGCCTGACTCGATTCGTTCTACCTCCGTGGCCGTTGCGATATCTGGTTTTGGTCTGCTAATTAACCGTTCTGCGCTGGCGGCGCGTCATTTGTCGCCTCCTGCTGACTGGGGGGATTTAACGCAACCTAAATATCAGAACGCGTTGTTAATGAGTAGCCCGTCGCGTTCCGATACCAACCACCTGATGGTTGAGTCGCTGCTGCAGCAAAAAGGATGGGAAGAGGGCTGGGCGACGCTGTTGGCCAGTGCCGGTAATCTGGTCACTATTTCATCTCGCAGTTTTGGTGTGGCCGACAAAATTAAGAGCGGTCTGGGCGTGGCGGGGCCGGTCATTGATAACTATGCCAACCTGTTGCTAAACGATCCGCACCTGGCTTTTACCTATTTTCCTCGCTCGGCGGTTTCGCCTACTTATGTTGCCGTTCTTAAGAACAGCCAGCACCCCAATGAAGCGCGTCGATTTATCCGTTATCTGTTAAGCCCTGAAGGGCAGCGGATCCTTGCCGATGCGAACACGGGAAAATATCCGGTTACTCAGCTCGCGGCTGATAACCCACGCGCGGCTCAGCAGGCAATTTTGATGAGCCAGCCAGCGCTTAATTATCGCCTGATCCTTAAGCGACAACGGCTGGTACAGCGGATGTTTGATACCGCGATCAGTTTTCGACTCGCGCAACTGAAAGATGCATGGCGGGCGCTTTATAGTGCCGAAGCGCGCCTGAAACGCCCGCTACCTGAAATCAGAGCGTTACTGACCAGCGTTCCGATAGATGCCAGGAACAGTGAAGATGAGGCCTGGCTTGCGCAATTTGATAATAAAAGCGTGGCCGAACAGCAGATGATGGAGTGGCAGTTGTGGTTTCTTAAAAATCAGCGTCAGGCGATTTCCAAACTGGAAGAGTTAAAATGAAAGGTGGATCGATACTGCAACGCCTGCGTCAGCTCAGCATCAGCAGCAGCCTGCGGGGCGCTTTCCTTACCGGCGCATTACTGACGCTGAGCGTAAGCTGCGTCAGTTTGTACTCCTGGCATGAGCAAAGCTCGCAGATACGTTATTCGCTTGATGATTACTTCCCGCGCGTGCATTCCGCTTTTTTGATTGAAGGGAATCTCAACCTGGTTGTGGATCAACTGAATGAGTTCCTGCTGGCCCCCAACACCACGGTAAGGTTGCAGCTACGCAATCAAATAATCTCCCATCTGGATAAGATTGAGGTGCTGAGCCGGGGCTTGCAACCGACAGAGCAGCAGCAACTGGCAGTGCTTTTGCAAGACAGCCGGGCGCTGATGGCGGAACTGGATCGGGTGCTCTACAACCTGTTCCTTGTGCGTGAAAAAGTGAGCGAACTTTCCGCGCGCATCGACTGGCTTCATGATGATTTTACTACTGAGCTGAATTCACTGGTGCAGGATTTTACCTGGCAGCAGGGGACGTTGCTGGATCAGATCGAGGCCAAGAATGGTGATGCTGCGCTGTATCTCAAACGTGCCAGAGAGGTGCAAAACGAGCAGCAGCAGGTCTACACCCTGGCAAGAATTGAAAATCAGATCGTTGATGATTTACGCGACAGGCTCAATGAACTGAAGTCGGGTAGTGACGACGGCATGTTGGTGGAAAATCACATCCGCTATCTGGAGAACCTGAAAAAAACGGCGGATGAAAATATCCGTACCCTCGATGACTGGCCCAGTACGATAACCCTGCGGCAAACTATCGACGAGCTGCTGGAAATCGGCATGATGAAAAATAAAATGCCCGATACCATGCGCGATTATGTCGCCGCGCAAAAAGCGCTGGTTGATGCCAACCATACCCGAGAGGCAACGCTCGGGCGCTTTCGAACGCTGCTGGAAGCGCAGTTGGGAAGTAGCCATCAGCAAATGCAGATGTTTAACCAGCGGCTGGAACAGATTGTTCGCGTCAGCGGCGGACTTATTTTGCTGGCTACGCTGCTCGCGCTACTTCTTGCCTGGGGGCTTAACCACTACTTCATTCGTTCGCGGCTGGTGAAGCGTTTTACCGCGCTCAACCAGGCCGTGGTGCAAATTGGTCTTGGCAGAACGGATGCTACTATCCCGGTTTATGGGCGCGATGAGCTGGGGCGTATTGCAGGCTTGCTGCGCCATACTCTGGGTCAGTTGAGTGCGCAAAAAAATCAGTTGGAGCAAGAAGTGACGGAGCGTAAGGAGATTGAGTCCGATCTCCGGGCGATGCAGGATGAACTGATCCAGACGGCAAAGCTGGCGGTGGTTGGTCAGACGATGACCACGCTGGCGCATGAAATTAACCAACCGCTAAATGCGCTGTCGATGTACTTGTTTACGGCGGGAAGGGCAATTGAGCAGGGCCAATCCGCTCAGGCCAGAAGTACGTTGGCTAAAGCAGAGGGGCTGATTACCCGCATCGATGCCATTATTCGTTCACTGCGTCAGTTTGCGCGTCGGGCCGAACCGGGCGCGCCTTTGCATCCGGTCGACCTACGACAAACGTTCAGCGCTGCCTGGGAACTGTTGGCTATGCGGCATAAGCCGCAGCAGGGCACGCTGACGCTTCCAGACCGGAGCGTGTGGGTGGCAGGTGATGAAGTGCGTATTCAGCAGGTGTTGGTAAACGTCCTGGCAAATGCACTGGATGCATGTCCGACTGCCGCGCGCATAGACGTTCACTGGCAGGCTGAGGGCAGCCAGTTGTGCGTCTTTGTCTGTGATAACGGTCCCGGCTGGCCAGAGGCGTTATTGCCATCACTGTTAAAACCGTTTACCACCAGTAAGGATGTGGGTCTCGGTATTGGCTTATCGATTTGTGTATCGTTAATGACGCAAATGGACGGCGAACTGCGCCTGGCCTCGACGCCGGGTCATAATGCCTGCGTCGTTTTGCAATTTAATCTGACGGATGTAAACGATGTTGAGTGATGAATATTCTGTTCTGCTGATTGATGATGATGCCGATGTTCTCGACGCTTACACCCTGTTGCTTGAACAGGAGGGGTATCGTGTCTGCGCATGCAGTAACCCTTTTGACGCCCGAAACTGGCTGCAGGCCGACTGGCCGGGAATTGTGCTGAGCGACGTGTGCATGCCTGGCTGCAATGGAATTGATTTGATGACGTTGTTTCATCAGGATGATAATCAGCTGCCGATCCTATTGATCACCGGACATGGCGACGTCCCTATGGCGGTAGAGGCCGTGAAGAAAGGCGCATGGGATTTTCTGCAAAAGCCGATCGATCCCGGCAAACTGCTGTCGTTGGTAGAAGATGCGCTGCGCCAAAGAAAATCCGTGATTGCTCGTCGCCACTATTGCCAGCAAAAGCTCCAGGTTGAACTGCTTGGCTACAGTGACTGGGTCAATCAGTATCGCCAGCGCCTCCAGCACCTGGCTGAAACGGACATTGCCGTCTGGTTTTATGGCGAGCCGGGAACGGGGCGTATGACTGGCGCTCGTTATTTACACCAGCTTGGGCGTAATACCGAAGGGCCGTTTATCCGTGGGGAATTGACGTTAGAGAATGCGGGGCAACTGAATGACCTTATTACTCAAGCGCAAGGGGGAACGCTGGTCCTGAGCCATATTGAGTGCCTGACGCGTGAACAACAGCACCATCTGGTACATCTGCAAAGCCAGGAACGGCGTCCGTTTCGCCTGATAGGTATTGGCGCTACATCGCTGGTGGAACTGGCGGCAACCAATCAGATTGTGGCCGAACTCTACTACTGTTTTGCGATGACGCAAATCGGCTGCCAACCTCTGTCACAGCGCCCGGATGATATTGAGCCGCTGTTTCGACATTATCTGCAGAAAGCCTGTCTGCGCCTGAACCATCCCGTGCCCGAAGTTGAAGGAGATTTACTGAAAGGCATGCGGCGTCGTGTGTGGTTAAGCAATGTCCGTGAACTGGCGAATGCCGCCGAGCTTTTTGCCGTTGGTCTGCTTCCACTGGCTGAAACAGCGAATCCGCAGCTGCATCTGCCCGAACCGACACCGCTTGACCGTCGGGTTGAAGAGTACGAGCGGCAGATCATTACTGAAGCGCTAAATATCCATCAGGGACGTATTAATGAAGTCGCGGAGTATTTACAAATCCCGCGTAAAAAACTCTATTTACGCATGAGAAAATACGGGTTGAGCAAAGAACACTATAAGTTTTAGTGGCCAGGATCGGGGAGGAGGAGACGTTGACAGTATTTCGGTGGCGGCGTTAGCGTTCACCGAAATATGCGATGAAATTCCGGGTGATTATTGGGATGTTTCGCTTACCACATCAGATCATCAGGAATGACAAAATCAGCATACGGATCGTCTTCATCCTTCGCTTCCTGGCTCAGTTCGCAATTAAGCACGATATAGCTTGCATCGCGCTGGGCAATCTTGTCGGCGACGACTGCCGGAATGATGGCGTATTCGCTCTCGCTACCACTTTCAGCCGTCAGACGGGCAATGGCCAGACGGCCCTTGATCAACTGAGACTGGGTCACCTTATCAACATAGACTTTTTTGATCAGATTATTGTCAGTAAAGTTGTAACCAATATCGCCACGGGTAATGGTGATTTTATTCATTTCAATCAGTTGTTTGATCTGCGCTTTATACTCTTTAGACAACGCGGCCTGCTTTTGTTGTTCGCTGAGTTGCTTATCACGCTCGATCTGCGCTTTTTTATTCTCTTCAACCGCTTCTCTGGCTTCACGAGCCTGAACGCGCGATTTCTTAGCCGTTCTCTGCACTTTCGCCATTTTTTTGCTGCTGACCAGACCTGCTTTAAGCATCTGTTCTTGTAGGGTAAGTTTTGTCATTGTCGCTTCTAATCCAAAAAAATCGTTGTAAGGATTATAACCTCAACGTTCGGCGGGATGCCAGATAATGGCCGTGTGACAACAGTTACCTCCAGCAATTGTAACTGTTATGGGGCTGACTCTTTTTTATGAATCGTGTTGATAGTTACCCAATTTCTCAAAATTTAATAATATGCTAAATAAATTGAAAAAATGAGATAAAGATTCAATGAGGCTTTGTGTTACAGATGTTTGTATTGCCGATTATAATCAAATAGAGTTATTTTGGCAGATATTCAATCTATAAAACAACCACTTGCTTCTTGATAAAATTTAAAGTGCAGCCTCTTCACGCCGATAACCATAATGAAAATATGGATAATGGAGGGGAGTAGCATGTGGTGGGTTTATCGAATGCCGATGAAAATGAAGTTAATAATCGCGCTACAACCACTATTATTGGCGTTATGTTGGTTTGCAGGTTCAGGAATATTGACGCGCATTGAGACAGAACGGCAGATGGAGAATATTGCCCAGTTGACAGCGCTCGCTCGCAGTGCCGGAAATGTGGTGCATGAACTGCAAAAAGAACGGGGAATGAGTGTCGGATTTCTGGGCGCTGCAGGGAAAACGTTCAAAGATGAGTTAAATGCACAACGGGCTTTGACCGATCGCGAGATTGAGGTTTTCGTGCGCTCGTTGTCCGATACTGCATTACCGGAAGGGGATGTTGCTACCTCTGTCGCTGCGTTTAAGAAAAACATTCTTTCGCTTGCCACCATCCGGGAAAATGTCACGCAGTTGGGGCTTCCAGCCGCAGATGTGGTGAAGTTTTACACCAACGTCATTGCTGATGTGCTGAGTTTTGTCGGCAAGTTGGGACAGTTGACGGATTCTGGCGAAATGGCAAACGCATTCGCCGCCTACTACAACCTGCTGAATTTGAAAGAACAAGCAGGTATTGAACGAGCACTGTTATCAAATATTTTTTCCTCCGGTCATTTCGCCGAAGGACAGTTACATCAGCTCAGTGATGTCGTCAGTAAACAGAACGTCTGGCTGGCACAATCGTTGCGCCTGAGCTCGCCGGAACAGGCGGCCATGTTGAAAAATCGCTTACAATCTGCAGAAGCGTCAAAAGCCCTCTCATTTCGTGAAACCGCGTTTAGCCATGCCGCCAACGGTGGATTTGATGTCGATCCAACTGTCTGGTTTAAAGTACAAACCCAGCGTATTGAAGTGATGCGGCAGATAGAAAATGTGACGGCGAATCTTCTGTTGGCGAATGCGGAAAAACTTGCACAGGATGCACGAAAAAACTGGCAAATATATATGGTCGTCAGCTTGTTAGCGCTACTGGCATCATTGACCTTTGCCGGAGCCATCGCAGTCAATATGCATCGCCAATTCAGCGACACGCTGCGCAAGATTGCGGGTATGAATGGCGATCTGACTCAACGTCTGGCGACGCCGGGTAAAGATGAGCTTTCCTCACTTAATCGTGCCTATAACACCATGCTGGAAAGTATTCAGCATATCGTACAGGAGATTAAACAAGGCTCCGTGGTTTTGTCCGATGCCAGCAGCAGTATTACGGCGGGTAATCAGGATCTGGCCCAACGCACGGATGAACAGGCAGCATCAATAGTACAAGCCGTGGCCAGTATGGAGCAGCTATCAACGACGATTACGCAAACGGCGGATAATGCCCGTGAAGCGGAGCATCTGACAATCAGGCTGGAAAAAGAAGTTCGGCAGGCGAGCAACGTTGCCAGTGCGGCGAACCAGAGTATGGGGGATATTCGCGCTTCCAGTGAGAAAATATCGAATATTGTCACCTCAATTGATGATATCTCGTTTCAGACCAATTTGCTGGCGCTGAATGCGGCAGTGGAAGCAGCGCGGGCGGGAGAGATGGGCCGGGGATTTGCGGTTGTGGCCAGTGAAGTGCGGAATCTTTCGCAACGTTGCGCCAAAGAAGCTAACCAGATCCGCGAGCTGGTTGCGCAGAATATGATCAAAATTAGTGAGGGCGTTGAGCGTGTCACGGCGTCTGCTACCGCGCTGGAAGCGGCGGCGGACAATACCACCAGTATGAAGCAATATATTGCGGATATCGCGCGTGTGGCGACGGAACAGTCGCAAGGGGTAACCCAAATAAACCTGGCGCTGCGACCGATGGAGCAGGTTACTCAGCAAAATGCGGCGCTGGTTTCTCAGGCTGCGAGCGACAGCCAGCGGCTGGACAATCTGTCGGTCACCATGAAGGGGCTGGTCAATCGTTTTGTTGTCTGACATGACGCCGCTGTACCGATCCGGTAATCGCGTCGGATCGGTCAGTTGTCTTCATCTTTGTGTGATGATATGAAGCAAATATTGGGCGGGTTAAGAAAAGATTCCTGACATAGCAATCTTGTCGCTGGTAAAGTGAGCAACCGATACCGAGATGTGGCCAGAAGGGAATTCCGTGTGACTGAACGTATTGATTATGAGACTGAAAAATACAGTTTTACTGAGGCGACTGAGAGTTCCCGCCTTAGGGGCCAGTGGGCTGATGTTATTACTGAATGTCGCGAATTGAAGGCGGGGCCGCAAGAACGTCTGCGTATTGCTTTATTGAATGTAGACTATGTGACCAGTTTTGAGCTGCCTTTCCGCTTGTTATTACTCCGTACTCCACAACTGATTGCCAGCGTGCGTGAAGAGCTGCAGCTTAGTCAGAAAAACGTCATCTTTAACGGCAAACGCTTTGGTTGTGTTTACAGCCTGAAAGCGAATCTCGACGGGATCCCGGATGAATTTCAATACCGTCTGTCGCATCGTATCCGACGCATTGGCCCTGCAGGTTCAAGCGAAGCGCCATATCAGCAGATTGCTAAAGCGGTAAAAGCGCCGCGTGAACGACTGAAGCTGGCTCTGGAATCTGGTCTTGATGTCACGGCTCTGGACGGGCTTTTCTGGTTTGGCAGCCAACGTATAGCTGCTGACGTACTGAGGCTGAGAAAATCGGGGATGCGGATAGCTACAGAGCAGACGATAGTGTCCGACAATCTGACTGCAACAGTGAGGAATGTGCCGTTTTATCGCCAGGCCCTGTGATGAACTGACCGGTAAATGATTGGATTTAAGCAGGAAGCATTAATTTCAGAGTGTCCCCTGCAGGAATCGAACCTGCAACTAGCCCTTAGGAGGGGCTCGTTATATCCATTTAACTAAGGGGACGAAGCGGCACGAGTATAGCGTTTTTTCCTCACAACGGTAAGTCTCAAGCCGCCCGACTGCTCAAACAGTCACCATTTAGTCCTGTTTTTTCTGGTTTTTCTGCTTTTGCTCATCACGCTTTGCTTGCAACCTGGCTTCTTCCTTGCGTTTGTTACTCATATCATTGCGGATCTGCGCATGGCTCATCAGCGCGAAGATAAATGTTCCGCCACAGATATTTCCGGCGAGCGTTGGTAGCGCGAAGGGCCAGAAAAAATCACTCCAGTGCAGCGTGCCATTAAAGACCAGATAGAGAATTTCCACCGAACCGACCACGATGTGCGTGGTATCGCCTAACGCAATCAGCCAGGTCATCAGAATAATGACCACAATTTTTGCTGCCCCGGCAGCAGGAAACATCCACACCATCGTGGCAATTAACCAGCCAGAAATAATCGCGTTAGAAAACATCTCTGTTGGGCTGTTTTTCATCACGTCCATACCAATTTTGACGAAAGCATCGCGGGTCTCTTCATCAAAAATCGGCATATGCTCAAACGCCCATGCTGCAACCCCGGTGCCAATAATATTACCCAGCAGAACCACGCTCCACAGGCGCATCAACAAGCCAAAATTGCCGAGGGTTGGGTTTTGCATCACCGGCAGTACGGCGGTGACGGTATTTTCGGTAAAGAGTTGCTGGCGGGCCATAATGACAATAATAAAGCCGAAGGTATAACCGAGGTTCTCCAGTAAAAATCCCCCTGGTACGCCTTCCAGTTGTACGTGAAAAATCCCTTTAGCCAGTAGCGAGGCGCCCATCGACAGCCCTGCAGCGATGGCTGACCATAATAGCGCCATCGCGTCGCGCTCCATCTCTTTCTCCCCATCCTGGCGGATATGTTCATGGATCGCCATGGCGCGGGAGGGGAGCCTGTCCTCGTCGACCTCAATCTTTTTACCCTCTAACTTTTCATCACTTTCGACCTGAAGCTCGTCGCTGTGCCGATCAATCTTTTCTTTCTCAATGTCATTCATAGCCGAATCCCGAATTAGCACGTATTGCTAAAGCGTAGCGGCTTTTGTCCGAAAATCAGCGGGAGAAAGTCTGAGATAGCAAAAATGGTAACGTTTGTTTTTATCGGGTTAGCTAGAATAGAACCGCCGCGGAGTGCGTATTACCAGGCTATGATCAAATCAGTAAGACAGGGTATATAGACATCATTTGACGTGCTGTTACAATCGCTCACATCTAAACAGGCGGATACGTCCTCGTTCCGTCATGGATGGCAATCAGCGATAGCCATAATACACAGGGAGACACTTATGAAGCTTCGCCTGTCGGCGCTTGCGCTGGGAACCACACTTTTGGTGGGGTGTGCGAGCTCCGGTACTGAACAGCAGGGGCGTTCGGATCCATTTGAAGGGTTCAACCGCACCATGTACAACTTCAACTTTAATGTTTTAGATCCATACGTTGTTCGACCGGTAGCCGTAGCCTGGCGTGATTATGTCCCGCAGCCGGCACGTAATGGTTTAAGTAACTTTACCGGCAACCTTGAAGAGCCGGCCGTCATGGTTAACTACTTCCTGCAAGGTGACCCTTATCAGGGAATGGTGCACTTTACCCGTTTCTTCCTGAATACTCTGTTAGGTATGGGCGGCCTTATTGACGTGGCAGGTATGGCTAATCCGAAGTTACAGCGCGTTGAACCGCACCGTTTTGGTAGTACGTTAGGCCATTATGACGTTGGTTACGGACCGTATATGCAGCTTCCATTCTATGGCAGCTTCACGTTGCGTGATGATGGCGGCGACATGGTGGATACGCTGTATCCGGTACTGTCCTGGCTGACATGGCCGTTGTCGATAGGCAAATGGACGGTTGAAGGGATTGAAACCCGCGCGCAGCTGCTCGATTCCGACGGTCTGCTGCGTCAGTCTTCCGATCCTTACATCATGGTGCGTGAGGCTTACTTCCAGCGTCATGACTTTATTGCGAACGGTGGGAAACTCAAACCAGAAGAAAACCCGAACGCGAAAGACATTCAGGACGATTTAAAAGAGATCGATTCCGAGTAAGGACTGATGAAAATAAAAAGGTGAGCTAAAAAGCTCACCTTTTTTATATCTGAAGAAAATCAGAATGCGTAGTTGAAGTTGGTACCGAACAACCAGGCTTTACCTTCAGAGTCGAAAGTATACGGGCCTTCTTTGACGGTCACTTTCTGACCGTGCATATAAGAGACGCCAACGTCGATGGACGCATCATCATTGAATGCGTAAGTCGTACCCGCACTCAGCCACAGGCGGTCCTGGTCAGGAATGGAGATGGAACGCTTGCTCGCAGGAACCGGGCTATCGTCATAGGCGATACCGGTACGGAAGGTCCAGCTTTTATCCATGTAATAAGTCGTACCCAGCGCGATGCGGTAAGAATCCTTGAAGCCTTCTTCTTTATAGAACAGCGTTTGTCCGTTGGTGCCGGTTGCTTTCAGCTCCTGGAACTGGCTCCAGCTGGTGTATGCGATGCTGTAGTGAATCGCCCACTGCGGGTCTACACGGTTGTAGCCTGACAGTTCCCACATTTCCGGCAGGTTAAGCGTCAGAGAACCTGGGACTGTGGCATTGGTTGTTCCCCACGGGAACGCCGTGCCTGCGCCAGGTAACGCGTTGGCCTGAGTACGGATACCACTTTTATAATCGCCATCAAAGTCGATTTTGACTTCAGAGCGGTACGTTAAGCCATAACGGTTATTTTTATCCAGCTCATACAAAATACCGGCGTTCCACCCGTAGCCCCATTCATCACCCTTCAGGCTGGCAATTTTCTGGTCCACTTTCGGCAATGCAGCAGTTTGTTCGCCGGAATAACGTTCAATTTTTGCATCGGCGTAAACGGCATTAAAACCAACACCAAAGCTCCAGCTATCATTCAGTCGATAGGCTCCGCTCAGGTTCAGGTTGACCGTTTTAAGGTCGGTTTTACCGCCGTATTCGCCGACGATGTAGCTGTCGTTAAATTCGGTTGCCAGGCCATAGTTTGACGTGACAGAAGCACCCCAACCAAACTGGTCGTTAATAGGCATCACGAAGTGAGCATTGGGAACCCACGCCGTAGGGGCGATGTTGTCCGCATCGGTGCTGCGTCCGGTGTATGGCGATCTACCGGAAATATTAACGTCTGGATCGATATACACCGCACCCGCAGAAAAAGTAGGGCGGTCGAACATCATAATCAGTGCCGGGTTACGACTGGCGTTACCTGCATCATCTGCAATAGCGCCTTCACCCGAATATGCCCGGCCAAGGCCAGAGGAAGAAAATTCGTTTAACTGAAAGCCTGCAGACCAGGCCTGTGTGGAGATAATTGCCACTGCGACTGCGAGAGCAGACTTTGTAAACAGGGTTTTCTGGCTCATGACCATAACCTCATTGATTTATTTTTATACAAACAATGTTACATACCGTAACAGGAGCGCGAAGTGTAGGGTCTGAGGTACGACTTAGAAATCAGACCAGTGCCGAGAGTATAGGTCGGACCAGCTGAAATGTTGCAAGTATGTTTATAAATATTTTCAATTCTGATCTCGGAAACGCGATCCAGCTGGCAAAATTGCGGGTATGCGCACTCACCTGTTTGGGTGATTTTTGTTTTAGATCATTTTTAAGTGTGATTTCGGTCACTTATCTCATTTCATACAATTAACGACTGGAGAGGCGAATAATGGGAGCGTAAAATATCCCCATCGTTTATCTGGCACCTCAGGTGCGAATACAGAGGAAATCTACAATGAGTAAATGCAGTGCTGATGAAACCCCGGTTTGCTGCTGTATGGATGTTGGCACCATCATGGACAACTCCGATTGCACCGCGTCATACAGCCGTGTGTTCGCGAATCGCGCAGAGGCAGAAGAAACGCTGGCTGCTCTGACTGAAAAGGCGCGTGGCGTGGAATCTGAGCCTTGCCAAATCACCTCGACCTTTACTGAAGTGTCTGAAGGTGTGCGTCTGGATATCGACTTTGTTTTTGCCTGTGAAGCTGAAACGCTGATTTTCCAGTTGGGCCTGCGTTAATCCCTTCAAAAAATGCCCTTGCTGCCTGGTAGCAAGGGCTTTTTCGTAACTGTCAGTGATTATTCACTGTGTCTTAGCTCCCACTTTCTTTTCTCTCCGCTTGGCTAAATGTAAAAAATTGGTTAAGACTGTGATCAGGTCAGACCACTTATTTTTATTTTTTACAGGGGAGTGTTATGAGTCAGGCTTTACCGCTGGTTACCCGCCAGGGCGATCGCATCGCCATCGTAAGCGGATTGCGTACGCCATTTGCCCGTCAGGCAACCGCATTTCATGGCATTCCCGCCGTAGATTTGGGGAAAATGGTTGTTGGCGAACTGTTGGCGCGCAGCGAAATACCCGCAGATGTGATTGAACAACTGGTTTTTGGCCAGGTGGTGCAAATGCCTGAAGCCCCCAATATTGCTCGTGAAATTGTGCTGGGGACCGGGATGAATGTGCACACGGATGCCTACAGCGTAAGCCGGGCCTGTGCCACCAGCTTTCAGGCAGTGGCGAATGTCGCGGAAAGCCTGATGGCGGGGACGATTCGCGCAGGAATTGCCGGCGGTGCGGACTCGTCGTCAGTTCTGCCGATTGGCGTCAGCAAAAAGCTGGCGCGGGTGCTGGTGGATGTCAATAAGGCCCGGACCACCGGTCAGCGTCTTAAACTTTTCTCCCGACTGCGCTTACGTGACCTGATGCCTGTGCCGCCAGCCGTCGCTGAGTATTCTACTGGTTTACGCATGGGGGATACGGCCGAGCAAATGGCCAAAACTTATGGTATTACGCGAGAGCAACAGGATGCCCTGGCGCATCGTTCTCATCAGCGTGCCGCTCAGGCGTGGGCTGAAGGAAAACTGGCAGATGAGGTGATGACGACCTACGCACCGCCGTTTAAAGATCCTTTTGCAGAAGATAACAATATTCGCGGCAACTCTACGCTGGCCGATTACGCAAAATTGCGTCCGGCCTTTGACCGCAAGCATGGCACAGTGACCGCGGCGAACAGTACCCCGCTAACTGACGGCGCAGCCGCCGTGATTATGATGACGGAGTCGCGTGCGAAAGAGCTGGGACTGGTGCCGCTGGGATACTTGCGTAGTTTTGCCTTTACCGCCATTGATGTCTGGCAGGACATGCTGCTGGGACCGGCGTGGTCAACGCCGCTTGCTCTGGAAAGAGCGGGTCTGACGATGGCAGATTTAACCCTGATCGATATGCATGAAGCCTTTGCCGCACAAACGCTGGCGAATCTTCAACTGCTGGGCAGCGAACGTTTCGCCCGCGACGTACTGGGCAGGGCGCATGCCACTGGCGAGGTTGATGACAGCAAATTTAACGTGCTGGGCGGATCGATTGCCTATGGACATCCTTTTGCGGCGACCGGCGCGCGGATGATCACCCAAACCCTTCATGAGTTACGACGTCGTGGCGGCGGTTTTGGTTTAGTGACAGCCTGTGCGGCAGGTGGTTTGGGTGCGGCAATGGTTCTGGAGGCGGAATAATGGAAATGACATCGGCTTTTACGCTAAACGTACGTCTGGATAACGTTGCTGTTGTCACCATTGATGTGCCCGGAGAAAAAATGAATACCCTGAAGGCGGAGTTTGCTTCTCAGGTGCGGGCCATTCTGAAACAAATTCGTGATAACAAAGCATTGCGTGGCGTAGTGTTCATTTCGGCTAAACCCGATAACTTCATCGCCGGGGCGGATATCAACATGATCGGTAGCTGTCGCAGCGCAGAGGAAGCCGAAACGCTGGCCCGTCAGGGGCAACAGATTATGGCGGAAATTAATGCCTTGCCGATCCCGGTTATCGCCGCGATTCATGGCGCATGCCTCGGCGGTGGCCTGGAAATGGCGCTGGCGTGCCATAACCGTATTTGTACCGATGATGCTAAAACCGTACTGGGTTTGCCGGAAGTGCAGCTTGGTCTGCTGCCTGGCTCCGGCGGTACGCAGCGGCTGCCCCGTCTGATTGGCGTCAGTACCGCGCTGGATATGATCCTCTCCGGAAAACAATTACGCGCAAAACAGGCGCTGAAAGTTGGCTTAGTGGACGAAGTTGTACCGCATACCATTTTACTGGAAGCCGCCGTGGAACTGGCTAAAAAGGACAGTTCCGCTCATCGAACTCTGCCGGTGCGAGAGCGTGTGTTAGCGGGGCCGCTGGGGCGGGCGCTGTTATTCCGCATGGCCAGTAAAAAGACGGCGCAAAAAACGCAAGGTAACTACCCTGCAACAGAACGTATCCTTGAGGTCATCGAAACCGGTCTGGCGCAAGGTAGCAGCAGCGGTTACGACGCAGAAGCCCGCGCGTTTGGTGAACTGGCGATGACATCTCAGTCTCAGGCGCTGCGGCACATCTTTTTTGCCAACACCGATGTGAAAAAGGATCCGGGAAGTGATGCGAAACCCGGCCCGCTTAACAGCGTAGGCATTTTGGGCGGTGGTCTGATGGGCGGCGGTATTGCTTACGTGACGGCCTGTAAAGGCGGCGTACCGGTGCGTATCAAAGACATAAACGCTAAGGGAATCAACCACGCGCTGAAGTACAGCTGGGAACAGCTTGAAACGAAGGTTCGCCGCCGTCATATCAAAGGCAGCGAGCGTGATAAACAGCTGGCGCTGATTTCGGGATCAACCGACTACCGTGGCTTTGCGCATCGCGACCTGATTATTGAAGCCGTTTTTGAAGATCTGGCCTTAAAACAACAGATGGTGGCAGAAGTTGAGCAGAATTGCGCATCTCATACCATTTTTGCCTCAAACACCTCTTCTTTGCCGATTGGCGATATTGCAGCGAACGCTGCCAGGCCTGAACAAGTCATTGGTTTACACTTCTTTAGCCCGGTGGAAAAGATGCCGCTGGTCGAGGTTATCCCGCATGCCACGACCTCTGAGCAGACCATTGCGACAACCGTTAAGCTGGCGAAAAAACAGGGTAAAACACCGATAGTGGTCAGGGATAAGGCTGGATTTTATGTTAACCGCATTTTAGCGCCTTACATCAACGAAGCTATACGTATGCTAACCGAAGGCGAGCGGGTTGAAACCATTGACGCCGCGCTGGTTAAGTTTGGTTTTCCGGTCGGGCCAATCCAACTTTTGGATGAGGTCGGAATTGATACGGGCACTAAAATTATACCAGTGCTTGAGGCTGCATATGGAGAACGTTTTAGCGCGCCTGCAAATGTTGTTGCTTCAATTTTGAATGACGATCGCAAAGGTAGAAAAAATGGTCGGGGTTTCTATCTTTATGGAGTGAAAGGGCGTAAAAGCAAAAAACAGGTCGACCCTGCAATTTATACGCTTATTGGCGTCCAGGGTCAGGGCCGGCTTACCGCCGTGCAGATAGCTGAGCGGTGCGTCATGTTAATGCTCAATGAAGCAGCACGCTGTTTCGACGAGAAGATAGTCCGCAGCGCGCGTGATGGCGACATCGGCGCTGTATTTGGTATTGGTTTTCCGCCATTCCTCGGCGGCCCGTTCCGGTATATGGATTCTCTCGGCGCGGGTGAAGTGGTTGCGACTCTGCAACGACTGACCACGCAATACGGCTCGCGGTTTACACCGTGTGAGCAGTTATTGCAGATGGCGGAACGCGGTGAAAAATTCTGGAATACTGGGGAAACTGACCTGAATTCATGAGGTCAAACGTAGGATGAATCCGCACTGAATGTATGGGTCTCGCTCAAAATGTAAACAGAGATTGACTATACTTACGTCGTTGAGGTAAAAAACAGCGTTTCATTCGGTGAATGGATAAGGCACAATGCCGGCCACCACATCGTTACCACGGTCAATAGGGGCTGCGGATAAAGGTGTCGGTGATTCTGGTTAACAAAAGCGGTGCAATATGCAAGTTTTTATCATGCGTCACGGCGACGCAGCCCTCGATGCCGCCAGTGATTCGGTTCGTCCCTTAACCTCTTGTGGTTGTGACGAATCTCGCCTGATGGCGAACTGGCTGAAAGGTCAAAAAGTGGATATCGAACGTGTTCTGGTGAGCCCGTTCCTACGAGCCGAACAAACGCTGGATGTGGTGGGGGAGTGTATGAACCTGCCAACCGGTGTGGATGTTTTGCCGGAGTTGACTCCCTGCGGCGATGTCGGTCTGGTCAGCGCCTATTTACAGGCTCTGGCCAATGAAGGTATCGCCACGGCACTGGTAATCTCTCACTTGCCTTTAGTGGGATATCTGGTGTCTGAGCTTTGCCCGGGCGAAACACCGCCGATGTTTACCACATCAGCGATTGCCAGCGTTACGCTTGATGAGAGCGGGAAGGGGACTTTTAACTGGCAGATGAGCCCGTGTAACCTGAAAATGGCAAAAGCGATTTAAAAAGTCTGGAATCGGATAAGGCGTAGCCGTCATTCGAAAAATCAAAGAGCCGCAAATGCGGCTCTTTCTGTTTTTTTGCATCACGGAAGTTCAGGCGGTAGCCACTCTTCCACTTCAATCAGCACCAGCAGCGCGGCGTCACCACCGTACTCTTTCGGCGCCTGATGAAACGCCATCACGTGCGGATGCTGCGCCAGCCAGAGCGGCGTTTGCTGCTTAAGAATATGCTTTCCGTGGCCATGCATCACGCAGGCACAAAACACATGTTCGCGACGACAGGCGGCAATCAGCGCGCCTAACTCCTGTTTGGCCTGCTGCTGGGTCAGTCCGTGCAGATCGAGAAACAGCTCCGGGGAGTAATCGCCACGGCGCATTTTTTTCAGTTCGAAATGGCTCACGTCGGCACGCAGGTATCTTACCGGGCCGTCCGTATTCAGCAGCGGCTGAAACTCGTCCGAGAAATAGTGGCTGGCATCAGCCTGCTCTTGTAGCAGCCTTTTAACCGGAACCTCGGCAATTTTTTTACGTGGGGGGCGGTGAACAATGGTGTCCTGTTTAATTTTACGCGTACCGGTCATCAGCTGGCGAAACAGCGTCTGATCCTCCTCGCTGAGCGATGTTTTCTTTTTCATTCGAGAGTCTCAACTTTTATTTTCCGCTAGTTTAACCCGACTCGGCGGGCATCCGATCGCTTAAAACGCAATTTTCGCTCTCAGGCCCTGTGTGAATGCTGATTTATCGCCGTCTTCGTGGCAAACTAGCCGCCGAATTTAATACGAGCATGCCCTGGAGGAATACGTGGATAAAATTTTCGTCGATGAAGCAGTGAGTGAACTGCATACCATTCAGGACATGTTGCGTTGGGCGGTCAGCCGTTTTAGCGCGGCGAACATCTGGTATGGCCATGGCACGGATAACCCATGGGACGAAGCTGTACAGCTGGTGCTGCCGTCACTTTATCTGCCGCTGGATATTCCAGAAGATATGCGTACCGCGCGTCTGACTTCCAGCGAGCGCCATCGTATTGTTGAACGCGTGATTCGCCGCGTCAATGAGCGCATTCCCGTTGCTTATCTGACCAACAAAGCCTGGTTCTGCGGGCATGAGTTTTATGTAGATGAACGCGTGCTGGTTCCGCGTTCACCAATTGGCGAACTTATTAATAATCGCTTTGCGGGTCTTATCAATGAGCAGCCGCAGCATATCCTCGATATGTGTACCGGCAGCGGCTGTATTGCCATTGCCTGCGCCTATGCGTTCCCGGAAGCCGAAGTCGATGCGGTGGACATTTCCACGGACGCGCTGGCGGTGACAGAACACAACATTGAAGAGCACGGCCTGATCCATCACGTAACGCCGATCCGCTCCGATCTGTTCCGCGACCTGCTGAAAGTCCAGTATGACCTGATTGTGACCAACCCGCCGTATGTCGATGCGGAAGATATGTCAGACCTGCCAAACGAATATCGCCACGAACCTGAGCTGGGTCTGGCGTCCGGCAGCGATGGGCTGAAACTGACCCGCCGCATTTTGGGGAACGCCCCGGACTACCTGTCAGATAACGGTATTCTGATTTGTGAAGTCGGAAACAGCATGGTACATCTGATAGAGCAGTATCCGGATGTACCGTTCACCTGGCTGGAGTTCGACAACGGCGGTGACGGCGTATTCATGCTGACCAAAGAGCAGTTAATCGCTGCTCGCGAGCACTTCAGCATTTATAAAGACTAAATACACGCGCACATACACAACACTCATAACGGAGCCGTGATGGCAGGAAACACAATTGGGCAACTCTTTCGCGTAACCACTTTCGGCGAATCACACGGGCTGGCGCTCGGTTGTATTGTCGATGGTGTTCCGCCGGGCATTTCTCTGACAGAAGCTGACCTGCAGCACGATCTCGACAGACGCCGTCCGGGCACATCGCGCTACACTACGCAGCGT
This sequence comes from Citrobacter sp. Ce129, assembly GCF_030334545.1. Lineage (NCBI taxonomy): Bacteria > Pseudomonadati > Pseudomonadota > Gammaproteobacteria > Enterobacterales > Enterobacteriaceae > Citrobacter > Citrobacter sp. Ce129. The sequence goes on along the minus strand of NZ_JAOWDS010000073.1, from coordinate 435,142 downwards.
CGTGAGCCGGATCAGGTGAAAATCCTCTCCGGCGTGTTTGAGGGCGTTACCACCGGCACCAGCATTGGGCTGTTGATTGAAAATACCGATCAGCGTTCACAGGATTACGGCGCGATTAAGGACGTTTTTCGTCCAGGACACGCCGACTATACCTATGAGCAGAAATATGGCCTGCGCGACTACCGTGGTGGCGGACGCTCATCCGCACGTGAAACGGCGATGCGCGTGGCGGCCGGAGCTATTGCCAAAAAGTATCTGGCAGAAAAATTCGGCGTTGAAATTCGCGGCTGCCTGACGCAGATGGGTGATATTCCGCTGGAGATCAAAGACTGGTCCCAGGTGGAACTTAACCCGTTCTTTTGTCCGGACCCGGATAAACTCGACGCGCTGGACGAACTGATGCGTGGGCTGAAGAAAGAGGGTGACTCCATCGGAGCGAAGGTGACCGTTGTTGCAAGCGGCGTTCCTGCGGGTCTCGGCGAACCGGTATTCGACCGCCTGGATGCCGACATCGCCCATGCGCTAATGAGCATTAACGCCGTTAAGGGCGTTGAGATTGGCGACGGATTTGACGTTGTTGCGCTGCGCGGCAGCCAGAACCGAGATGAAATCACCAAAGAAGGTTTCCAGAGTAACCATGCGGGCGGCATTCTGGGTGGGATCAGCAGCGGGCAACAAATCATTGCTCATATGGCGCTGAAACCGACGTCCAGTATTACCGTTCCAGGTCGTACCATTAACCGCTTCGGTGAAGAAGTCGACATGATCACTAAAGGTCGTCACGATCCATGTGTTGGGATCCGCGCAGTGCCGATCGCCGAGGCGATGCTGGCGATCGTATTGATGGATCACCTGCTGCGTCAGCGGGCGCAGAATGCGGACGTGAAGACCGATATTCCACGCTGGTAAGAGATGAAAAAAACGGCACTTGTGGCGCTGGCTCTGTTTGCCAGCACCGCCTGTCTGGCGGCGACGCCCTGGCAGAAAATTACCCATCCGGTTGCAGGTAGCGCGCAGTCTATCGGCGCGTTTTCCAATGGCTGCATTGTTGGTGCAGATACGCTGCCTGTACAGTCAGAACACTATCAGGTGATGCGCACCGATCAGCGTCGTTACTTTGGTCATCCGGACCTGGTGATGTTTATCCAGCGTCTGAGTAATCAGGCTAATAATCTGGGGCTGGGCACGGTGTTAATCGGCGATATGGGCATGCCAGCCGGTGGGCGGTTCAATGGCGGTCACGCCAGCCACCAGACGGGACTGGATGTCGATATTTTCCTGCAACTGCCAAAAACGCGCTGGACCCAGTCGCAACTGCTGCGACCGCAGGCGTTAGATTTGGTCTCACAGGACGGTAAACGTGTCGTGCCGTCACTGTGGAAGCCGGAGATTTTCAGCCTGATAAGGCTGGCGGCAAAAGATAATGAAGTCACGCGTATTTTTGTGAACCCGGCGATTAAGCAGCAACTTTGTCTGGATGCGGGTACCGACAGGGACTGGTTGCGTAAAGTGCGGCCATGGTTCCAGCATCGTGCGCATATGCATGTACGGTTACGTTGTCCTGCCGACAGTCTTGAGTGCGAAGATCAACCGTTACCGCCACCGGGTGACGGCTGTGGCGCGGAGCTGCAAAGCTGGTTCGAACCTCCAAAACCTGGAACCACCAAGCCTGAGAAGAAGACACCGCCCCCGTTGCCGCCTTCCTGCCAGGCGCTACTGGACGAGCATGTACTCTAATGGATCATTTTGCCTCTGTGTTTATGGTGTCGCCACTGCTGTTAGGCGTGCTTTTTTTCGTGGCGATGCTGGCAGGTTTTATTGATTCTCTGGCCGGAGGCGGTGGTTTACTCACCATCCCGGCATTGATGGCGGCCGGCATGCCACCCGCGCAAGCGCTGGCTACCAATAAGTTGCAGGCCTGTGGCGGATCTATCTCTTCTTCCCTCTATTTTATTCGTCGGGGCGTGGTTAACCTGGCGGATCAGAAGCTCAATATCTTCATGACGTTTATCGGGTCAATGAGCGGCGCGCTATTGGTTCAGCACGTGCAGTCAGATATTCTGCGCCAGATCCTGCCGGTTCTGGTTATCTGTATTGGCCTTTACTTTCTGTTAATGCCGAAAGTGGGCGAAGAAGATCGTCAGCGTCGATTGCACGGGTTGCCTTTCGCGCTGGTGGCCGGTGGCTGCGTTGGCTTTTACGATGGCTTTTTTGGTCCGGCGGCGGGATCGTTCTACGCGCTGGCCTTTGTCATGTTATGCGGCTATAACCTGGCGAAATCGACGGCCCACGCCAAAGTATTAAATGCCACATCGAATATCGGTGGGCTGTTGCTGTTTGCCCTCGGCGGCAAAGTGATTTGGGCGACCGGATTTGTGATGCTCATTGGCCAGTTTATTGGCGCACGGATGGGCTCGCGGCTGGTGCTCAGCAAAGGACAAAAACTCATACGGCCAATGATTGTTATTGTCTCCGCCGTGATGAGCGCCAAGCTACTTTATGATAATCATGGACAGGAGATTCTCCACTGGCTGGGGATGAACTAATGAATAATACCCATCACTATGAACAGTTAATTGAGATTTTTAACGGCTGCTTTGCCGATGAATTTAATACCCGTCTGATTAAAGGCGACGACGAACCGATCTATCTTCCTGCTGATGCGGAATTACCGTATCACCGTATCGTTTTTGCGCATGGTTATTATGCCAGCGCGCTACACGAAATCTCACACTGGTGCATCGCCGGTAAGGCCCGTCGTGAGCTGGTCGATTTTGGTTACTGGTACTGCCCTGATGGACGCGATGCGAAGACGCAATGCCAGTTTGAAGATGTGGAAGTGAAGCCGCAGGCGTTTGACTGGCTGTTTTGCATGGCGGCGGGATATCCGTTTAACGTCAGTTGCGACAACCTGGAAGGGGACTTTGAACCGGATCGCGTGGTATTCCAGCGCCGTGTTCATGCCCAGGTGATGGAGTATCTGGATAAGGGCATCCCCGAACGTCCGGCACGCTTCATTAACGCGTTACAAAATTATTATCACACGCCTGAACTTAAGGCGGAACAATTCCCGTGGCCCGAAGCGCTCAACTGAAGCCGCTACCACGTTTACAATGAGGAAAGAAGATGATCGCGGAGTTTGAATCACGCATTCTGGCATTAATCGACGATATGGTAGAGCACGCCAGCGATGATGAGTTGTTTGCCAGTGGCTATTTGCGTGGGCACCTGACGCTGGCCGTGGCTGAACTGGACGCTGGCGAGGACCATTCCGCTGAGGCATTGTACGCCAATGTGACCAGCAGCCTGGCAAAAGCCATCAGCGCAGGCGAACTCTCGCCGCGTGACCAGGCGTTAGTGAAAGAGATGTGGGACACGCTGTTCCAGAAGGCGACAAAACAATAATTGCAGTGGATTGTGCCGGATGGCGACGCTAAGGCGTCTTATCCGGCCTACAAGGACGGGAGTTGTAGGCCTGATAAGCGCAGTGCATCAGGCAATGATGAGAGGGTATCTTATTTCACCGCTTTTCCCTTCAATAACTTCCTGACCCACAACCGATTCGGATTCAGCGCCGCCAGCGTGCTGGCATCCATAGGGATAGGTTCATCGCTCATTTGTGATGCCAGAATTTCTGCACATAGCGGGGCAGTACACAACCCGCGCGAGCCCAGCGCGCCCAGCATAAACAAATCGGAATACACCGGGGCGTTTACGGCGTGCTCTTTGTCTTCGGCAAGAGTGGCATACTGGCTGAGCGTGGCGTCATAGTCCGCGACGTTGCCGACCATCGGCATGTGATCGCGCGTGGCGCAGCGCACTCCACAGCGGGCGGCATGCGCACTGACGTCCACCTCTTTTGCCCATGCAGCGTTAGGCAAGCAGTCGATTAAGCGTTGACGGTTTTGCTGCTGATCGTCCTCGCGATATGCGGTTTCCTCGCTCCCTCGATGATAGCTGGCACCAATGCAGTGCTGCTGATTTTGCGGGTTATGCGGCGTGAGGTAGCCGTCATAGCACAGCACCTGACGCAACGCTGAAAGCGCAGGCGTGGTGGGAATATGACTCACCTGACCGCCCACGGAGTACACCGGGAGCGACTGCGTCTGCTCAATGCTGTTAATTCGATGACCGTTAGCCAGAACGACAGCTGCGTGAGTGGCGGTTTCACCACTGGCAAACTGCAATTGCCAGCTTGCCGTGTGGCGTGTCAGTGAGGTCAGCGTATGTTGATAGCGGGTGCGTAATCCCAGCGTTGCGGCATAGTCCAGTACGGCGGCGGTTAACTGCGCCGGGTATAACCATCCTCCGCTCGGATACTGAATCCCGCCGCATCGGGTTTCCACGCCTGTCGTTTGTAAAACCTGCTGTGCGTCAACCCCGATGGCGAGCGCATCGGGCAGTTCAAGGGACAGCATCTGCGCGATTTTTTGCTGGCTTTTCTCATCCCATGCCAGTTGCGTCACGCCGCACCAGTCATGCGCGAACTCAACGGGGAGGGCGTCATACAGTCGACGGGCGAAGGTAAACGCGGTGGGGAAAAACAGATTAATGGCCGCGTCATGCTTGCTGAGTAGCGGATAGAGCGCGCCCTGGCGATTGCCGGATGCGCCCCCGGCGGGTTTTTCGTCTGCGCAATACAGCGTGACTTGCCAGCCACGGCGCAGTAACGCCAGAGACAACAATGCGCTGGCAATCCCCCCGCCAATAATGGCGGCTTCACGTTTATCTGTTCCCGTACGTGCAAACCATGGCGCTGAGGAAGGGAGCGCCTGAGTCTGTTCCATTACGCCACAGAGCATTTCGCGCTTGCGGCCAAAGCCTTTGCATTTTTGCATTGTAAACCCGGCTTCCTGCAACCCCCGACGTACAAAGCCTGCCGATGTGAAGGTCGCTAATGTACCGCCGGGACGAGCCAGTCGGGCCATCGCGTTAAAGAGTGTTGGCGTCCACATATCCGGGTTTTTTGCCGGCGCGAAACCGTCCAGGAACCAGGCGTCCACCTTTTGATTAAGAGAATCATCCAGTTTGCAGGTCAGCTCGTTAATATCGCCAAACCACAGATCCAGTGTGACACGCCCTTCATCAAGCAGCAGACGATGACATCCCGCCAGCGGCAGCGGCCATTGCTCTTGCAGCGCCGAGGCCCACGGCGCAAGTTCTGACCAGTGCTGGTGGGCTAAAGTAAGATCTTCACGCGTTAGCGGATATTTTTCGAAACTGATGAAATGTAATCTTTCCAGGGTAGCGTCAGGGTGAGTATCGCGAAACTCGGAAAATGCCTGCCAGAGCGTGAGGAAGTTAAGTCCGGTGCCAAACCCACTTTCTGCTACCACGAAGAGGGGGCGTGAATGTGAAGGGAATCGCTGTGCGAGATGGTTACCGCCGAGAAAGACGTAACGTGTCTCCTCCAGCCCGTTATCATTAGAAAAATAGACATCGTCAAAATCTCGGGAAACAGGTGTACCCTCAGAGTTGAATTCAAGGTTGGCAGGTTGTATAGCGTATTGTTTCACGTAAGTTACTCGTCTGGCAGGCTGTGCCCCGATCTTAGCGATGAGTGCCTGGCTGCGCAAATTTCCACATAAATTGGCTGATCGGACTTGTTCGGCGTACAAGTGTACGCTATTGTGCCACTCGAAACTTTAAAATAGTGCGACTTACAGAGGTATTGAATGAAACGTGCAGTGATTACTGGCTTGGGCATCGTTTCCAGCATCGGTAATAACCAGCAGGAAGTCCTGGCATCTCTGCGTGAAGGACGTTCAGGGATCACTTTCTCTCAGGAGCTGAAGGACTCCGGCATGCGTAGCCACGTTTGGGGCAACGTAAAACTGGATACCACTGGCCTCATTGACCGCAAAGTAGTGCGCTTCATGAGCGACGCATCCATTTATGCATTCCTTTCAATGGAGCAGGCTGTGGCTGATGCTGGCCTTGCTGCAGAAGATTACCAGAATAATCCGCGCGTTGGCCTGATTGCAGGTTCCGGCGGCGGCTCCCCACGTTTTCAGGTATTCGGCGCTGACGCAATGCGTAGCCCGCGTGGCCTGAAAGCGGTTGGCCCGTATGTGGTCACCAAAGCGATGGCGTCCGGCGTTTCAGCCTGCCTCGCAACGCCGTTCAAAATCCACGGCGTAAACTACTCCATCAGCTCTGCCTGTGCGACATCTGCGCACTGCATCGGCAATGCGGTAGAACAAATTCAACTGGGCAAACAAGACATCGTTTTTGCTGGCGGCGGCGAAGAGCTGTGCTGGGAAATGGCGTGTGAATTCGACGCAATGGGCGCGCTGTCTACCAAATATAACGACGATCCATCCAAAGCTTCCCGTACCTATGACGCAAACCGTGATGGTTTCGTTATTGCAGGCGGCGGCGGTATGGTTGTCGTCGAAGAACTGGAACATGCTCTGGCCCGTGGCGCGCATATCTATGCGGAAATCGTCGGTTACGGCGCAACGTCCGATGGTGCTGACATGGTTGCTCCGTCTGGCGAAGGCGCAGTACGTTGCATGCAGATGGCGATGCACGGCGTAGACACGCCGATCGACTACCTGAACTCCCACGGTACCTCTACTCCGGTAGGCGACGTGAAAGAGCTTGGCGCAATTCGTGAAGTGTTTGGCGACAACAGCCCGGCAATCTCTGCGACCAAAGCGATGACCGGCCACTCCCTGGGCGCGGCTGGCGTACAGGAAGCTATCTACTCTCTGCTGATGCTGGAACACGGCTTTATCGCGCCAAGCATCAACATTGAAGAGCTGGATGAGCAGGCGGCAGGTCTGAACATCGTGACCAAACCGACCGAGCAGGCGCTGACCACTGTGATGTCCAACAGCTTCGGCTTTGGCGGCACCAACGCAACGCTGGTCATGCGTAAGCTGTAAGTGTAAGTCTACAAAATGAGATGCAAAGGGGAGCCTGATGGCTCCCTTTTTTATTTTTTCATCTTTTCGTACTCCGGTGCGATCTCCGCAGACCATGCCCTGGCTTGCGCAATATCACCGGCGCTGTAGATTGGCTGTTCAAATTGATTGCCCAGATCCCGCACGCGATAAATTTTCCAGCGACCTTCTTCCCAACGGGTATACACTTCCAACTGCATGGGCGCTTCGCCTGTCGGTCCACCTAATTGTACTTCCACCTTTTCGCCACCGAGAAAGTGTTGCGCTGCTCCAACCCGTAGCCGCGGGATCCATTCAGGGTCGTAATCCTGCACGTACATAAAATAGTCAGAATTTATTATTTCCTGCTCGTAAAGGCTGTCAATCAGCGCCAGACGGTCGATAACGTCTTTCGCCACATAAAGTTGCATGAGTGCGGACGTATCCCGATCTTGTGTGTATGCGGACATCCACGCGAGATAGAACTGTTTTACATCTTGTGTGCTGTCCCGATGAGGCGCAGAGCAGCCGCAAAGCACCAGGATGAGAGCAATAAGCGAAAATGCTTTCATTTCCGTGTCCATAAAATATTCTGGCAAAACTGATCGTTGAGTGTCTTCCTTATTGACAACTTTTTCCTCATTGTTTGTGCTTTTCTTAGAGAGAATAACCATTTGTTTTGTGTGGTGTTCAGTGATTTCAAGGTTGACAAGTTTAGCCCCTCGCAGGCAGACTCCAGCTTCAACATTATCCTCTTGATAATGCGTAAGCGTTTAACGTTATCCAACGCACCTTAATCCTGATAGTCAGGTAGAGGGGGCGTGGGCATTCCTCGCCTTACTCTGCATTTTGGAGTAACGCATGACAGCTGTAACCCAACAAGAAAAAACACCTTCGGCGAACTTTTCGCTGTTTCGCATCGCTTTTGCGGTTTTCCTGACCTATATGACGGTCGGTTTACCTTTGCCCGTCATTCCTCTGTTTGTGCACCAGGAGCTCGGCTATGGCAATACCATGGTCGGTATCGCCGTAGGCGTACAGTTTCTGGCAACGGTATTAACGCGCGGCTACGCCGGGCGCCTGGCCGATCAATATGGCGCTAAACGTTCGGCGCTACAGGGGATGTTTGCCTGTGGGCTGGCGGGCGCGGCGTGGCTTTTAGCCGCGCTATTGCCTGTTTCTGTCCCCGTAAAATTTGCGTTGTTAATCGTCGGTCGTTTGATCCTCGGTTTTGGCGAAAGCCAGTTGCTCACCGGGACGCTGACCTGGGGACTTGGGCTGGTCGGGCCAACACGTTCGGGTAAGGTGATGTCGTGGAACGGGATGGCGATTTACGGCGCACTGGCTGCCGGTGCGCCGCTGGGCCTGTTGATCCACAGCCACTTTGGTTTTGCGGCGCTGGCGGGGACGACGATGGTTTTACCGCTGCTGGCCTGGGCATTCAACGGCACCGTGCGCAAAGTGCCTGCTCATGCAGGAGAACGTCCTTCGTTATGGAGCGTGGTAGGGCTTATCTGGAAACCGGGCCTGGGCCTGGCGCTGCAGGGCGTTGGCTTTGCGGTGATCGGTACGTTTATTTCACTCTATTTTGTCAGCAACGGCTGGACGATGGCGGGGTTCACCCTGACCGCGTTTGGTGGGGCGTTTGTGCTGATGCGCATTCTGTTTGGCTGGATGCCAGACCGGTTCGGCGGCGTGAAGGTCGCCGTTGTCTCCTTGCTGGTGGAAACCGCAGGACTGATTCTGCTGTGGCAGGCCCCATCGGCCTGGATTGCGCTGCTCGGGGCGGCATTAACCGGGGCCGGGTGTTCGCTTATCTTCCCGGCATTGGGCGTCGAGGTCGTGAAGCGAGTGCCCGCGCAGGTTCGCGGTACAGCGCTGGGCGGTTATGCCGCGTTTCAGGATATCTCCTACGGCATAAGTGGTCCGGTCGCGGGGGTGCTGGCCACCGCATACGGTTATCCCTCGGTATTCCTTGCCGGGGCGATATCCGCCGTGGTGGGCATTATTGTAACGCTGCTAACGCTGCGTAAAGGTTAAGCGACCAGCCAGAAAATGGCTAACGCAATCATCAACGCAATAAACAGCAGTCCCGGTCGTGCCGACAGAGATTTAACCGTTTCAATCATCGGCGCGAACGGGCTGTAAATGGGCTGCAGATGACGCGGATCGCTGAGCTCGCGTTCTCGTTCCACGCGGCGCAGGAAGATTTGATTCAGCAAGTCCTGCACCTGCACCGTGGTCAGAATCGTTTGTGGTTGGATCTGATACGTCTGCTGCGCGTACTCTTTTATTGCCGTCAGCTCATTCGGCTCTAATGGCAGCTTTAGCGCCGCCTGGAGCGTTTGCAGTGTTGGGGCGCTTTGCAGGCTGAGCGTCTGGCGCGCCTGCAGCCAGGTGACCAGATGCGTAAATTGTTTGGCGGGGATCAGCTCTCCGCTTTTTACGCCAGACAGCTCCAGCATCGACTGCCAGATCATCTTCCCGGATTCTCCCGTGGCCGCCGCCAGTTTGGTAACCAACTGGTTCAGCGTATTGTGCTCAGCGGGGAGCAACGGACGATCGGTGGCCGGGCGCTGCTGCGGTTGCGGTATCGAAAGTTGCCCTTGCTGCAGCAGCGTGAGCACGTTCTTCAACTGCTCAGGCGTGAGCTGGCTAAGCGCCGTTTGCCCATACTGCTGACGGATAAAATCACTTACCGCCTGGCGGTTATTTCCCTGACTCAGTAATTCAGTGAGCTGCGACAGTACCTGACGATTAGCATGATTTTGCTGAGCAACCCCCAGCCGTTGGTTAAGGTTTTGCTCAGCGGCAGGAAAGTGACGTGACTGCAATGGCGTATCACTTTTAACGCCCAGATCGTGCTTCATTCCGGCCCACACCTCGGCGCTTTGCTGTTGGGTGAGTGAAATCAGACGGGTAATCAGTCGCTCCAGCACGGTACGTTGTTGTGTGGATAACGGTTGTTCACCCGCCGCGGAAGGGGCATTTTGGCCTTCGCCGGGAGGGCGAGCGGGCGTACCTGAAATGGGCTGCATCATCTCTGTTCCTTAAATCTGTGCTGACCAGGTCTCGCAGTATGCCTGGCGGCGAGATTATGGCACACTTGCCCGGTTAACTCTCGTTCTCAAACAGGTGCGAAAGACGTGAAAATCCTCGTTGATGAAAATATGCCCTATGCCCGCGAACTGTTCAGTCGTTTGGGGGAGGTCAAAGCGGTTCCCGGTCGCCCGATTCCCGTTGCCGAACTGGATGATGCGGATGCCTTAATGGTGCGCTCGGTGACGAAAGTAAATGAATCACTGCTTAGCGGAAAACCGGTTAAATTTGTCGGTACGGCAACCGCAGGCACGGACCATGTGGATGAAGCCTGGCTTGCGCAGTCGAAGATCGGTTTTTCCGCCGCCCCCGGCTGTAACGCGATTGCGGTGGTTGAGTATGTCTTTTCCGCACTGCTGATGCTGGCGGAGCGTGACGGGTTTGCGCTACGCGATCGTACAGTGGGCATCGTGGGCGTGGGTAACGTGGGCGGACGTTTGCAGACGCGCCTGGAAGCGCTGGGGATCCGTACGCTGCTGTGCGATCCACCGCGAGCCGATCGCGGTGACGAAGGCAATTTCTGCTCGCTGGATGAAATGGTAGAGCAAGCCGATGTGCTGACTTTCCATACGCCGCTGTTCAAAGACGGACCGTACAAGACGTTGCACCTCGCGGATGACGCGCTGATTAGCCGACTGAAGCCGGGCACCATTCTGATCAACGCCTGCCGCGGGCCAGTTATCGACAATACGGCATTGCTGAACCGATTGAATGCCGGTCAGTCGCTGAGCGTCGTACTGGATGTCTGGGAAGGGGAGCCGGATCTCAATGTGGCATTGCTGGAGAAAGCCGATATCGGCACAGCGCACATTGCCGGGTACACCCTGGAAGGAAAAGCGCGTGGCACCACGCAGGTCTTTGAGGCCTATAGCAAGTTTATTGGTCGCGAACAGCACGTGGCGCTGAATACCCTGTTACCGGCGCCTGAATTTGGTCGTATCACTCTGCATGGCCCGTTAGATCAGCCAACGCTGAAAAGGCTGGCGCATTTAGTGTATGATGTGCGCCGCGATGATGCGCCGCTGCGTAAAGTCGCTGGAATTCCGGGTGAGTTTGATAAACTGCGTAAAAATTATCTTGAGCGCCGTGAATGGTCGTCTTTATACGTGATGTGTGACGACGCAACGGCTGCGGCCTTGCTGTGTAAGCTGGGTTTTAACGCGGTTCACCACCCGGCACATTAATGTCTTCTTAATGCTCCCTGTCGAATAATACGACAGGGACGCTTACGTATTTCTGGAGTAAATCACCATGTCTGAAGGCTGGAATATTGCCATTCTTGGCGCTACGGGCGCCGTAGGCGAAGCCCTGCTCGATACGCTGGCTGAACGCCAGTTCCCGGTCGGTGAAATTTATGCGCTGGCGCGTAATGAAAGCGCCGGCGAGCATCTGCGTTTTAACGGTAAATCGGTCATTGTGCAGGACGTTGCAGACTTTGACTGGACGCAGGCGCAGTTAGCATTTTTCGTTGCGGGCGCAGAAGCCACCGCCGCATGGGTCGAAGAAGCGACCAATGCCGGTTGTCTGGTTATCGACAGCAGTGGCCTGTTCGCGCTTGAGCCGGACGTTCCGCTGGTGGTTCCGGACGTTAACCCGTTCGTGCTGGCGGATTACCGTAACCGTAATGTGATTGCGGTTCCTGACAGCCTGACCAGCCAACTGCTGTCTGCGCTGAAGCCGCTGATTGATGACGGCGGTCTGTCACGTATTACGGTGACCAATATTATTTCGGCTTCCGCTCACGGTAAAAAAGCCGTCGATGCGTTGGCCGGACAGAGTGCGAAACTGCTTAACGGCATCCCGATTGACGAAGATGATTTCTTTGGCCGTCAGTTGGCGTTCAACATGCTGCCGCTGCTGCCAGATCGCGAAGGTAGCGTGCGGGAAGAGCGTCGTATTGTCGATGAAGTGCGCAAAATTATGCAGGACGACGGACTACTGATCTCCGCCAGCATCGTACAGTCGCCCGTGTTTTATGGCCATGCGCAGATGGTGAATTTTGAAGCTCTGCGTCCGCTGGCGGCGGAAGAAGCACGTGATGCGTTTTCACGCGGTGAGGACGTGGTGTTGTCGGAAGAGACTGATTTCCCGACCCAGGTTGGCGATGCCTCGGGCACTCCGCACCTGTCAATTGGCTGTGTGCATAACGATTACGGTATGCCGGAGCAGGTTCAGTTCTGGTCTGTGGCAGACAACGTACGCTTCGGCGGCGCGTTGATGGCGGTGAAAATTGCGGAAAAACTGGTACAGGAGTACCTGTACTAATGTCTGACCAGCAACAGCCTGCAACCCATAAAATTGCGCTGGGCATTGAGTATGACGGCAGCAAATATTATGGCTGGCAGCGCCAGAACGAAGTGCGTAGCGTTCAGGAAAAACTGGAAAAAGCGCTCTCTCAGGTGGCGAATGAACGCATCAATGTCTTTTGTGCGGGACGCACGGATGCGGGCGTTCATGGCACGGGGCAGGTTGTGCACTTTGAAACGACCGCCCAGCGTAAAGATGCGGCCTGGACACTGGGGGTAAATGCGAATTTACCTGGTGACATCGCTGTACGCTGGGTGAAAGCTGTACCCGATGATTTTCATGCCCGATTTAGCGCCACGGCTCGCCGTTATCGCTACATCATCTACAATCATCGGTTGCGCCCTGCGGTTTTGGGTAAAGGGGTAACCCATTACTATGAACCGCTGGACGCTGAGCGTATGCATCGTGCTGCCCAGTGTCTGATTGGCGAAAATGATTTTACCTCGTTTCGGGCGGTGCAGTGTCAGTCGCGCACACCGTGGCGCAACGTGATGCACATTAACGTCGAACGTTTCGGTGCATATGTGGTGGTGGATATTAAAGCGAATGCCTTTGTACATCATATGGTCAGGAATATTGTCGGCAGCCTGATGGAAGTAGGCGCCCACAACCAGCCGGAGAGCTGGATAGCAGAACTGTTAGCGGCGAAGGACAGAACGCTGGCAGCGGCAACGGCGAAAGCGGAAGGGCTGTATCTGGTTGCGGTAGATTACCCGGAACGGTTCGACCTGCCAAAACCGCCTATGGGCCCGCTATTTCTGGCGGACTAATTTGAGTCGTATAAAGGCAAAACTATGGACCTGATTTACTTTCTTATCGATTTTATCTTGCACATTGATGTGCATCTGGCGGAGCTGGTTGCGGAATACGGTATCTGGGTATACGCGATTCTGTTTCTGATCCTGTTCTGCGAAACCGGACTGGTGGTAACGCCGTTCCTGCCGGGAGACTCGCTGTTGTTTGTCGCTGGTGCGCTTTCTGCGCTGCCAACTAACGATCTCAACGTTCATCTGATGGTGATGTTGATGATTGTGGCGGCGATTATCGGCGATGCGGTGAACTACACGATTGGCCGGTTGTTCGGTGAAAAACTTTTCAGTAACCCGAACTCTAAAATTTTCCGTCGCAGTTACCTGGATAAAACCCATGCGTTCTACGAGCGTCATGGCGGCAAAACGATTATCCTGGCGCGTTTCGTGCCTATCGTGCGTACATTCGCGCCGTTTGTTGCCGGGATGGGGCACATGTCCTACCGTCATTTTGCGATGTATAACGTCGCAGGCGCGCTGCTGTGGGTATTGCTGTTCACCTATGCAGGCTATCTGTTCGGCGATCTGCCGATCGTTCAGGAAAACCTGAAATTACTGATTGTGGCGATTATCGTCCTTTCCGTATTGCCGGGCGTAATTGAAGTGATTCGCCATAAACGTGCTGCGTCACGGGCTGCAAAATAGAAAGTAACTCAGCGGTTCGACCACTTTTTTATCCAAAGTTTCGGGCTGTTATGTTTTAATGTGCAACATTCATGGTCTGTTAGGGGCAAAAATGGCATTATGCGCCCCTTATAACAAAGCTGACTAGGGTTCAGGCAGAAAGGTCACCAATGAGCTGGATTGAACGAATTAAAAGCAACATTACTCCCACCCGCAAGGCAAGCATTCCTGAAGGGGTGTGGACCAAGTGTGATAGCTGCGGTCAGGTTTTATACCGTGCTGAGCTGGAACGTAATCTTGAGGTCTGTCCGAAGTGTGACCATCATATGCGCATGTCGGCGCGCAATCGCCTGCATAGCCTGTTAGATGAAGGTTCTCTTGTGGAACTGGGTAGCGAGCTTGAGCCGAAAGACGTGCTGAAGTTTCGTGACTCCAAAAAATACAAAGACAGACTGGCTTCTGCGCAGAAAGAAACCGGCGAGAAAGATGCGCTGGTGGTGATGAAAGGCACGCTCCACGGTATGCCGGTCGTTGCTGCTGCATTCGAGTTCGCGTTTATGGGCGGCTCCATGGGCTCTGTGGTCGGTGCGCGTTTTGTCCGCGCCGTTGAGCAGGCGCTGGAAGATAACTGTCCGCTGATCTGCTTCTCCGCTTCTGGCGGGGCGCGTATGCAGGAAGCGCTGATGTCTCTGATGCAGATGGCGAAAACCTCTGCCGCGCTGGCGAAAATGCAGGAACGCGGTTTACCGTATATTTCTGTACTGACCGACCCAACGATGGGCGGTGTTTCCGCGAGCTTCGCGATGCTGGGCGATCTTAACATTGCAGAACCGAAAGCACTGATCGGCTTCGCGGGTCCGCGTGTTATCGAGCAAACCGTACGTGAGAAACTGCCGCCGGGATTCCAGCGCAGCGAGTTCCTGATTGAAAAAGGCGCTATCGATATGATCGTCCGCCGTCCGGAAATGCGCCTGAAACTGGCAAGCATTCTGGCGAAGCTGATGAATCTGCCTGCGCCGAATCCGGATGAGCCGCGTGAAGGCGAGGTGGTACCTCCGGTTCCCGAGCAGGAACCAGAGGCCTGATAGTTTACTCTATGGGTTTCGGGTTGCAGGCAGGCGATAAAAGCGTTGATCCCGATGAGCTTACACCGGTAAGTGATTCGGGAGAGCGAGTACAGCCAACGCATCTGCAACGTGAAAAACGACGTGTAAAAAAGGGCAGGCCGGTTGGCGCTGCCCTTTTGCTTTCCTCAACGTAAAGAATCTACAGCCATCATGGACAATAAACGTATTCCTCAAGCCGCGTCGCCCCTGGCATCGTGGCTTTCTTATCTGGAAAACCTGCACAGTAAAACCATCGATCTTGGCCTTGAACGCGTCAGTCAGGTGGCGCGCAAACTCGGTGTGTTGAAACCCGCGCCATTTGTTTTTACAGTGGCGGGAACCAACGGGAAAGGCACAACCTGCCGTACGCTGGAATCTGTGCTGACCGCAGCAGGTTATAAAGTTGGCGTTTACAGTTCACCCCATCTGGTGCGCTACACGGAACGCGTGCGCGTGCAGGGACGTGAACTGCCGGAATCCGCGCATACCGCCTCATTTGCTGAGATTGAAGATGCGCGTGGCGACATTTCTCTGACCTACTTTGAATACGGTACGTTATCAGCGCTCTGGCTGTTTAAACAGGCTCAACTGGATGTCGTCATTCTGGAAGTGGGGTTAGGCGGCCGCCTTGATGCGACCAATATCGTTGATGCCGATGTCGCTGTGGTGACCAGCATTGCACTCGACCATACTGACTGGCTGGGCCCGGATCGCGAAAGCATCGGTCGTGAGAAGGCGGGAATTTTCCGCGCAGAGAAACCGGCTATCGTCGGCGAACCGGAAATGCCTTACACCATCGCCGATGTCGCGCAAGAGAGCGGGGCGATTTTGCAACGCTGCGGCGTGGACTGGCGCTATGCGGTCACGGAGAATGACTGGTCGTTTACGGACGCTCATGGAACGTTGTCGCACCTGCCGTTGCCGCAGGTTCCACAACCTAACGCCGCTACCGCACTGGCCGCGCTTCGCGCAAGCGGGCTTAACGTCAGCGAGCACGCGATTCGTGAGGGTATCGAAAAAGCGATTTTACCGGGGCGTTTTCAGATTGTGAGCGAGTCGCCGCGGGTGATTTTTGATGTCGCCCATAACCCGCATGCGGCGGAGTATTTGACCGGACGTCTGAAAAAGTTAGTGAAAAGCGGGCGTGTACTTGCGGTTATCGGTATGCTACATGATAAAGATATTGCCGGTACGTTAGCCTGGTTAAAAAGCGTGGTTGACGCCTGGTACTGTGCGCCCCTGGAAGGGCCGCGTGGTGCAACGGCAGAACAACTGCTGGAGCACCTGGGCAAAGGCAACGCCTATGACAGCGTGGCGCAGGCATGGTCTGCAGCACTCGCTGAGGCGAAGCCAGAAGATACCGTGTTGGTGTGTGGATCGTTTCACACTGTCGCACATGTCATGGAAGTGATAGACGTGGGGAGAAGCGGTGGCGAGTAAGTTTCAGAATCGATTAGTCGGCACAATTGTGCTGGTCGCGCTGGGGGTGATTGTGCTCCCCGGGCTGCTTGACGGGCAGAAAAAGCATTATCAGGATGAGTTTGCGGCGATCCCTCTGGTGCCGAAACCCGGCGATCGCGATGAACCAGACATGATGCCTGCGGCAACGCAGGCGCTGCCGACCCAGCCGCCGGAAGGGGCGGCAGAAGAGGTGCGGGCGGGTGATGCTGCCGCGCCATCGTTGGATCCGTCACGTTTGACGACGGCAAACAGCGCGGAGTTAGATCCTGTCCCTGCGCCCGTAGAGCAGCCGAAGCCCAAACCGAAGCCGCAGCCTGTTGCCGTCGCTCCGACGCCTGCACCGACCCCAGCGCCTAAACCGGCTGTTGAGGAACCGCCAGCGCCGACTGGTAAAGCGTACGTTGTACAGCTTGGTGCGCTGAAAAATGCGGATAAGGTCAATGAGATCGTGGGTAAACTTCGTGGCGCGGGCTTCCGGGTATATACTTCCCCGTCGACGCCGGTGCAGGGTAAAATAACCCGTATTCTCGTAGGGCCTGACGCCTCCAAAGATAAGCTAAAGAACTCGCTGGGCGAGCTGCAGAAGATCTCTGGTCTGAGTGGCGTCGTGATGGGGTACACCCCTAATTAAGGGATTGCGCTGTTCTCGGCGCTGCTCTTATTCAGGCCGGATAGGGTGTTTTCACCGCTATCCGGCAGTGCCCGAAGAGGCATAAAACGGTATGGCGTTGAAGATTTTTTCAGCGCCATTTTTATTTACGCGTGGAAAGGAAATCCCTACGCAAACGTTTTCTTTTTCTGTTAGAATGCGCCCCGAACAGGACGACAGGGCGTAAAATCGTGGGACACTTATGGTCTGGATTGATTACGCCATTATCGCGGTGATTGGTTTTTCCTGTCTGGTTAGCCTGATCCGTGGCTTTGTTCGTGAAGCATTATCGTTGGTGACTTGGGGTTGTGCTTTCTTTGTCGCCAGCCATTACTACACTTACCTGTCTGTCTGGTTTACGGGCTTTGAAGACGAACTGGTTCGAAATGGGATTGCTATCGCGATACTGTTTATCGCGACACTTATCGTCGGCGCTATCGTTAACTTTGTGATAGGCCAACTGGTAGAGAAAACAGGCTTGTCGGGTACCGACAGGGTGTTGGGGATCTGCTTTGGTGCTCTGCGAGGAGCGCTGATCGTCGCCGCCATACTGTTCTTTCTCGATACCTTTACCGGTCTGTCGAAAAGTGAAGACTGGAGTAAGTCGCAGCTGATCCCGCAGTTCAGTTTCATCATCAGATGGTTCTTTGACTATCTGCAAAGCTCGTCAAGTTTCTTGCCCAAAGTATAAACTTTGGGTTGTTGCTGAACGAGGAAAAGACGTATGTGCGGTATTGTCGGTATCGCCGGTGTTATGCCGGTAAACCAGTCGATTTATGACGCGTTAACGGTGCTCCAGCATCGTGGTCAGGATGCCGCAGGCATCATCACCATTGATGCCAACAACTGCTTCCGCTTGCGTAAAGCAAACGGAATGGTGAGCGATATTTTTGAAGCGCGCCATATGCAGCGTTTGCAGGGCAATATGGGCATCGGTCATGTGCGTTACCCAACGGCTGGCAGCTCCAGCGCCTCCGAAGCTCAACCTTTTTACGTCAACTCACCGTATGGCATCACGCTTGCCCATAATGGCAACCTGACCAACGCGCATGAGCTACGTAAAAAGCTGTTCGAAGAAAAGCGCCGCCACATCAATACCACTTCAGATTCTGAAATTCTGCTGAATATTTTCGCCAGCGAGCTGGATAACTTCCGCCACTATCCGCTGGAAGCCGACAATATTTTTGCTGCTATTGCCGCAACCAACCGCCAGATCCGCGGCGCCTATGCCTGCGTGGCGATGATTATCGGCCACGGTATGGTTGCCTTCCGCGATCCTAACGGTATCCGCCCGTTGGTATTGGGTAAACGCGATATCGGCGATGGTCGTACCGAGTACATGGTGGCGTCCGAGAGCGTAGCGCTGGATACGCTGGGCTTTGAATTCCTGCGCGACGTGGCACCCGGCGAAGCGGTGTATATCACCGAAAAAGGTCAGTTGTTTACCCGCCAGTGTGCCGATAACCCGGTCAGCAATCCGTGCCTGTTTGAATATGTTTACTTCGCACGTCCTGACTCCTTTATCGACAAGATTTCCGTCTACAGTGCCCGCGTAAACATGGGTACTAAGCTTGGCGAAAAAATTGCTCGTGAGTGGGAAGATCTGGACATTGACGTGGTGATCCCGATTCCGGAAACCTCCTGTGATATCGCGCTGGAAATTGCTCGTATCCTCGGGAAGCCGTACCGTCAGGGGTTTGTGAAAAACCGCTACGTAGGGCGTACCTTTATCATGCCGGGCCAGCAGCTGCGCCGTAAATCCGTGCGCCGTAAGCTGAACGCCAACCGTGCGGAATTCCGTGATAAAAACGTGCTGCTGGTGGATGACTCCATCGTGCGCGGTACGACCTCAGAACAGATTATCGAGATGGCGCGTGAAGCCGGAGCGAAGAAGGTGTATCTGGCTTCTGCTGCCCCGGAAATTCGCTTCCCGAACGTTTATGGTATCGATATGCCGACGGCGACGGAGCTGATTGCTCATGGTCGTGAAGTGGATGAGATTCGCCAGATAATCGGCGCAGATGGGCTCATCTTCCAGGATCTGAACGATCTGATTGAAGCGGTCCGCGCGGAAAACCCGGATATCCAGCAGTTTGAATGTTCAGTGTTTAACGGCGTGTACGTTACTAAAGACGTCGACCAGCAATATCTCGATTTCCTCGACTCCCTGCGTAATGACGATGCCAAAGCGGTGTTGCGTCAGAACGAAGCGGAAAACCTTGAGATGCACAACGAAGGTTAAAACTGGACATGCCGGATGGCGACGCATTGCGTCTTATCCGGCCTACAGTCCATCATCGTTGTAAGCCGGATAAGGCGTAGCCTCCATCCGGCTTTTTTATGGCTACACCTCGTCGACCCAAATTCGCATTTCGCCTTCGCCGCGGTTGGCCCAGCTAAACCACGGGATAAAGGTCAGCGTCTGCTTCTCAACCGCCGTCTGGGGATTATCAAAGCTGTATAGCGGCTTATCCTCATGCGCGGTCAACACGCGTACGCCTTCCGCCTGTAGCAGCACTTTGCCCTTCAGCACGCCCACGCCCTGAATCTCACGAAACGCGCTCGCCTTCGGTAGCGACAGGTTGTGCAGCTGTGCGCCGTTATCCGCCTCTTCCAGACAGTAGACCAGCGGCCCGCGCTGAATCGCCACTTTACCCGCCGCATGGCGCACCAGCGGATTGGCATACACGCGACGAACGGGCATCGGCAGATTTAGGGTAATGATGTCTCCTTCCTGCCACTGGCGATGCAGGTGCAGATAACCTTTCACCATTTTGCCCTGAGCCGCTTCGCCGTTTACCTGCACCGTTGGTGCCGCGCACCACTCTGGCAGGCGTAGCGCCAGCGTGTGCTCGACTATCTGCGGCTGGTTAAAGCGAATCGAGACCTGCTCGTCCCACGGATAGTTACCCTCAATCTTGAGCGCCAGCGTCTGAGCGTCAACCGTAAACTGCGCCTCGCTACCGGCATAGAAGTTAATAAACAGCGCGTCCGGGCGTGGGGTAAAAATATAGTGACCAATGGCGACCAGCGTACGGGCGATGTTTGGTGGGCAGCAGGCGCAGCCGAACCAGCGTTGGCGCACGGGCTTAATGTGGTCGTAAATATGGTTATGCGGAATACTTTTGGGTTGCGTTTCCAGCGGGTTCACATAGAAGAAATGTTTGCCGTCCAGCGCCATCCCACCCAGCACCGTGTTGTAAAACGCGCGTTCCATGACATCGGCATAGTGCGCGTCGCCTTCCATTTCCAGCATGCGGCGGGCAAACATCATCAGGCCGATGGAGGCGCAGCTTTCTCCATAGGCGGTATCATTCGGTAAATCGTAATCGCTGGTGAAGGCCTCGCCGATCCCTTGCGAGCCAATACCGCCGGTGATGTACATTCGGCGCTGCACCATGTTATTCCAGATGCGCAAGCAGGTCTGGCGCTTTTCTTCGTCGTTCGTCATGCGGGCGATATGCGCCAGCCCGGTCATCAGATACACCGAACGTACCGCATGGCCGACGGCTTCGCTCTGTTGCGCCAGCGGTTTGTGGGCGTGGGTATAGGCTTTATCTTTGACCATCCATGCCTCGCCCCAGTTATCCCAGTGCCAGGTGCCCCCGCGCTGAGCAAACTCAATATCGTAATAGTACGGTTGCTGGCCGCGCTCTTCGAGAAAGAAGCGTGCCAGCGCCTGATAGCGTGGTTCCTGTGTGACTTCATACAGGCGCATCAGCGCCAGCTCAATTTCCGGATGACCTGGATAGCCGCGCAGCTGGCCTTCGTTTGGACCGAAAACGGTGTCGATGTGGTCGGCGAAGCGGCAGGCTATCTCCAGCAGCCGACGCTTGCCGGTGGCGTTAAAAAAGGCCACTGCGGCTTCAAACAGATGCCCGGCGCAGTACATCTCATGGCATTCCGCAACGTTGGTCCAGCGCAGCCCCGGCTCTTTAACGGTGTACCAGGTGTTGAGATAACCATCTTCACACTGCGCTTTTGCCAGCAGCTCGATGACCTCATCGGCGGTCTTCTCAAGCTGTGCGTCCGGCTTTTGACTGAGTGACCAGGCCACGGCTTCCAGCCATTTAGTCACATCGCTATCCTGAAATACCATGCCATAAAACTCACCGTGCTCAAGTCCGGCGGCAATGCGGTAGTTCATCAGCGCGTGGCTTGGCTCCGCTTCAGGGATCTCGTCGTTCAGCGCTTGCCATTGATAGGGGATAACCACGTCGCGGATCAGACGCTGGTACTCTCCTAAAAACGGGTCGGTGATGGTGATGTTATTCAGGTCGGCTTCAATCACATCAGACTGCATCATGTTTACCTCAGGAAATGTGTGAATGTCGTTGGTGAAGATCGGTTGAGATTTGCTGCATCATCGGGCCGTTGAGACGGCATTTGAGCAGGCACAGCGCCAGCGCGAGATGGAAAATTGCGGGTACGATGCTTTGCAGCAGGGTGATGCCCTGAATCGATGCCGCGGTCTGGTTTTCCAGCCCCGGTCGATAGGCCACCATAATCAGAATCAGGCTGATAATGCCCCCGGACGATGCCCAAGAGAGCTTGATAAAAAAGAGGTTGAAGGCGAAGTTCATGCCGGATGAACGAACGCCGTTTTTCCATTCACCGTAGTCATCGGCAAAGGCCATAATGGAGAAGTGCAGCGGCAGGGTGAAACCCAGCACCACGTTGTTGATTAAGATACAAACCAGCCACAGGGTCTGGTACTGCGGCCCGGTCGGCAGAAAGTACATGGCGATACCGAAGACGACCAGCGCCAGGTTGGTGTAAAAATACAGTTTCACCATATCAAAGCGGCGGGAGAGGGGATTGACGATAATCGCCCCGGCAATGGATGCCACGGTCACTACGCCAAAAAACAGCGACATAAACCCGGCGCTGCCCTGCAGGACATAAGAGATAAAGTACATGTAGCCGCCGCCGCGAATACACAGAATGTTTACCAGCAGGAAGGACATCACCAGCATCATCAAGAGCTGATCGTTTTTACGCAGCCCGGCCAGATGTTCGCGCAACGTAAAGCTGCCCGCCAGCGATAACGGTACGCGCTCTTTGACCCAGAAGAAGCACAGCAGAAACATCACCACGCCCACGGTACACAGTACCGTTACGCCGTATTGGTAGCCTTTTGCCAGGTTGCCCTGCCCAAAGACCTCCACCATCCACGGTAATCCTACCGCGACCAGGAAACCCGCAATGCCGCTTAATACAAAGCGCCAGGACTGACAAGACATCACCTGATCGTGTCGATTAGTCACTGCGTTAATCAGCGCACAGTATGGAACGTTGTTAGCGGTATAGCCGATGGAGAGCAGGAAGTAGGTGCCAAAGGCCCAGGCAATTTTCGCGTTTGGCCCCATATCCGGCACCGTGAAAGTCAGAATGCCGATTACGCCGAGCGGTACTGCGGTCCACAGTTGCCACGGACGAAAACGGCCCCAGCGGCTGCGGGTACGATCGGCAATCACGCCCATCACCGGGTCAGAAACGGCATCGAAAATACGCAGAACAAAAAACATCGCCCCCACAATGGCCGGGCTTAAGCCAAAAACATCGGTATAGAAAAAGAGCAAAAAGCCGCTTATCAAATCTGAGATGCAGTGCCCGCCGGCATCGCCTAATCCATAGCCTATCTTTTCGCGGGTCGAAAGCGTCTCGCCCGCGTCAATTGTCTGTACATCAGTATTCAGGTTATCAGCAATTGTCATAACCAATCCTCGAACAGGGGGATGATTTAAAGAGTCATTACGGCTTATCTCTGACATTTTTTACTAAACAAGTAACGGTGGTGAGCATAGATCTGCTATGGAGTATTGGTATATGGCGTGTTTCTTTCTCTGTGAAAATGATCGTTATTTTTACTAGAAAAATATTATTAATAGTGATCTTAATCACAAATGCAGGGTGGAGGAGCACGATTAGCGGTTCTGTTAGTGACTCTGTGGGGAAATTACGTATTGTTAATAGTCTGCTGTGAGAGTGATATTCTTACGGCTAATGGAATCAGACGTCGACTGAAGAACGCGTGACAGGTGCAAACAAACGGAATGGCGAAAAAGACCCGAATTAAAGACATTGCAGCGGCATGCGGCGTTTCTATTGCTGCGGTTTCCCGGGCGCTGAAAGGGC
Organism: Citrobacter sp. Ce129; assembly: GCF_030334545.1. NCBI lineage: Bacteria > Pseudomonadati > Pseudomonadota > Gammaproteobacteria > Enterobacterales > Enterobacteriaceae > Citrobacter > Citrobacter sp. Ce129. The sequence goes on along the minus strand of NZ_JAOWDS010000073.1, from coordinate 412,062 downwards.
AACCCGGTCTTAGCGAGGAGACGCGTCAGAGAATACTGACGATTGCGCAGGCTGAGGGCTACGATTTTGGCCGTTTGCGTAGCGGTCGTATTAAACGCTTACTTTTTTTGCTGCATCGCGAACACAATATCGCCAGCGCGTTACCTTTCTATTCCACGGTGATGCTCGGCGTGGCTGAAGCTTGTCGGGAAAATGACATTGCGATGAGTTTCTTACCCATCGGACCGGAAGACTCGTTGGCAGAGCTGATTAACCTGCACCAGCCCGATGCGCTTATCTGCGCCGGTTATCTGGAAGCTGAAATACTTGCTGAATTGCGGAAGCTGGCATTGCCTGTGGCGCTGGTGGATCTGTGGGCCGCCGACTTTCCTTGCGTCAACCCGGATAATTTTCATGGCGGATTTATTGCTACACGTCACTTGCTTGAACAGGGACGCAAGCGCATTGCATTTCTTGGACATTCGCAACGACATTACAGTATTCGCCAGCGTGTAGAAGGGTATCAGCAGGCGCTGTTTGACGCCGGACTCTCGCTTCCTGAGGAATATCAGGTTGAAGCGCCGCCGGTCAAAAATATTGAGCAGGCGCTGATTGAGGGGATGGACAAACTGCTGGCGCTGGCCCAGCCGCCAGACGCGATTTTTGCCTATAACGATATTGCCGCGCTGGTGGCGATGCGGGTCTGTGCGCGCAAAGGAATCAGGGTGCCGGAAGATATCGCCATTGTTGGATTCGATGATATTGATGCAGCGGCCTGGGCGCATCCGGCGTTAACCACCGTTGCGGTTGATAAGCGCGAGCTTGGACAGGATGCGTTTCGTTTGCTACTCAATGAGCAAGGGGAACGAAATCTGCTGCAGCCGGTTCGTCTGGTGGTTCGTGAAAGCTCGCTCAGTTCAGCGCCACATTGACAGTTGCGCCCGACGCCGTAATCCGGCAAAGTCTCGCCATTACGACGAAAAGGCTCTCACAGTGAAACGACTCATCATTGGTATTTCTGGCGCAAGCGGGGCAATTTACGGCGTGCGCCTGCTGCAGGTTTTGCGTGACGTTAGCGATGTGGAAACCCATCTGGTGATGAGTGCCGCTGCCCGGCAGACACTGGCGCTGGAAACGGACCTCTCTGTACGCGACGTGCAGGCCCTGGCGAATGTGAATCACGATACGCGCGATATCGCCGCCAGTATCTCCTCCGGTTCTTTTCAGACCGCCGGAATGGTTATTCTGCCGTGTTCAATCAAAACGCTTTCTGGCATCGTTCACAGCTACACCGATGGACTGCTTACCCGTGCGGCAGACGTGGTGTTAAAAGAACGTCGCCCGCTGGTGCTGTGCGTGCGTGAAACGCCGTTGCATCTGGGTCATCTGCGGCTGATGACGCAGGCGGCTGAAATTGGCGCGGTGATTATGCCGCCTGTCCCGGCATTCTATCATCGCCCTCAAACGCTGGATGATGTGATTAATCAAACGGTTAACCGCGTACTTGATCAGTTTGATATCTCCCTTCCGCAGGATCTGTTCACCCGCTGGCAAGGGGCGTAAGCCGTTCCATCAGCGTGCAAAGAAACATCCGTTGCCCTGTTTCAGGGCAATTTTGTAACCGCGATCATATCCTCAACATTTAATTCGTTAAAACTCAACGAAACGCTGCGGTTCAACCGTCAGACCTGCTATCTTCAAAATCAGGACATTATTGCAACGTTTTATTAACATATTTAACGTCGAATATCCTCATCGGCGCGAAAATGGCATAAGACCTGCATGAAAAAGTCTGCAAACACACAACACAACGTAAAACATAATAAAATTACGCCACTTGAGGGTTATGTATGAAGAAGACGGTTCTTGCTTTGTCTTTGCTGGTAGGACTCTCCGCCACCGCGGCCAGCTACGCAGCACTTCCGCAGACGGTTCGTATTGGTACAGATACAACGTACGCACCTTTTTCCTCTAAAGATGCCAAAGGCGACTTCGTCGGCTTTGATATCGATCTGGGAAATGAGATGTGTAAGCGCATGCAGATCAAATGTACCTGGGTTGCCAGCGACTTTGATGCGCTGATCCCGTCGCTGAAAGCGAAAAAAATCGATGCCATCATCTCCTCGCTTTCTATCACCGAGAAGCGTCAGCAAGAGATTGCATTCTCAGACAAACTTTACGCTGCAGACTCACGTCTGATCGCCGCGAAAGGTTCCCCGATTCAACCGACTCTGGACTCCCTGAAGGGCAAGCACGTTGGCGTCCTGCAAGGCTCGACTCAAGAAGCCTATGCCAATGACAACTGGCGCAGCAAAGGCGTGGACGTGGTGGCCTATGCGAACCAGGACCTCATCTATTCTGACCTGACGGCGGGCCGTCTGGACGCGGCGTTGCAAGATGAAGTCGCGGCCAGCGAAGGCTTCCTGAAGCAGCCCGCTGGTAAGGACTACGTCTTTGCCGGTCCATCAGTGAAAGATAAAAAATACTTTGGCGACGGAACCGGGATTGGCTTACGCAAAGATGATGCAGAGCTGAAAGCCGCTTTCGATAAAGCGCTGGGCGAACTGCGCAAAGACGGCACCTACGACAAAATGGCGAGCAAGTATTTTAATTTCAATGTCTACGGCGATTAATACGCCGCAGCGGGGAATTGACTGCACCATTGCGGGTAACCATTACGGTGCATGATAAATTCAGTGCACTGTTTTGGTGCTTTTATCGCTGACTTAATAAGCATGAGTGCATACTTAAGCGCTTTTCATGCAAATAAATACCGCCGACAGGGTAGAATGCTTTGCCTTGTCGGCCTGATTAATGGCACGATAACTGCACCTGGTCCTGTAAAGATCCCCTATAAAAGACAGTCTGTTGAGGATAGTTATGAAAAAACTGGTGTTGTCTCTTTCTCTGGTCCTGGCTTTCTCCAGTGCTACCGCAGCATTTGCAGCCATTCCGCAAAAAATTCGTATCGGTACCGATCCTACTTATGCGCCGTTCGAATCGAAAAATGCGCAGGGTGAATTAGTCGGTTTTGATATCGATCTGGCTAAAGAGCTTTGCAAACGTATCAATACACAATGTACCTTCGTGGAAAACCCGCTGGACGCGCTTATCCCTTCGCTAAAAGCGAAGAAAATCGATGCGATTATGTCCTCGCTTTCCATTACTGAAAAACGCCAGCAGGAAATTGCCTTTACTGACAAGCTTTATGCAGCAGACTCACGTCTGGTTGTCGCTAAAGATTCTGCTATTCAGCCGACCATTGAGTCGCTGAAAGGCAAACGTGTTGGCGTGCTGCAGGGCACGACTCAGGAAACGTTCGGCAACGAACACTGGGCGCCAAAAGGCATTGAAATTGTCTCCTATCAGGGGCAAGACAACATCTATTCTGACCTGACTGCCGGGCGTATTGATGCCGCATTCCAGGATGAAGTCGCAGCCAGCGAAGGCTTCCTGAAGCAGCCAGTTGGTAAAGATTACAAATTCGGCGGCCCGTCTGTGAAAGATGAGAAGTTGTTCGGTGTGGGTACCGGTATGGGATTGCGCAAAGACGACAACGAGCTGCGCGAAGCGCTGAACAAAGCCTTTGCCGAAATGCGAGCTGACGGTACTTACGAGAAGCTGGCTAAAAAGTACTTCGATTTTGATGTTTACGGCGGTTAATCACCGCAGGTGCTGATAAAGCCCGTAGATTTTTGACGCGTTGAATTTATGCCTGATGGCGCTGCGCTCATCCGGCCTACGTTGATTTGTAGGCCGGATAAGGCAAAGCCGCCATCCGGCATTTAACGGTGAGTCTGAAATCAAAAGAGGCTTATTACTCCACCACACACGACAGGACAGGCAGCATGTTGTATGGCTTTTCAGGTGTTATTTTACAGGGCGCAATTGTTACGCTTGAGCTGGCACTCAGCTCGGTGGTACTGGCGGTTCTGATAGGCTTAGTCGGCGCGGCAGCAAAGCTGTCGCAAAGCCGGGCGCTGGCGCTTATATTCGAAGGGTACACCACGCTTATCCGCGGCGTGCCCGATCTGGTCTTAATGCTGCTCATTTTCTACGGATTACAAATCGCGCTGAACACCGTTACCGATGCCATCGGTATCGGCCAGATTGATATCGATCCAATGGTCGCGGGTATCATTACACTCGGGTTTATCTACGGCGCCTATTTTACCGAAACATTTCGTGGCGCATTTATGGCCGTGCCAAAAGGCCATATTGAAGCCGCGACGGCATTCGGTTTTACCAGCTCACAAATATTTCGCCGCATAATGTTCCCGGCGATGATGCGCTATGCCTTACCGGGAATTGGCAACAACTGGCAGGTCATTCTTAAGGCCACGGCGCTGGTATCGTTGCTTGGACTTGAAGACGTGGTGAAAGCCACTCAGCTTGCCGGGAAGAGTACCTGGGAGCCGTTCTATTTTGCCGTAGTGTGCGGGGTCATCTATCTGGTGTTTACCACTGTATCTAATGGTGTGCTGCTGTACCTTGAGCGCCGCTATTCCGTGGGTGTGAAGAGGGCTGACCTGTGATCGAGATTATTCAGGAATACTGGAAGTCCCTGCTGTGGACCGACGGATATCGCTACACCGGCGTTGCTATCACCCTGTGGCTTCTGATTTCATCAGTGGTGATGGGCGGGATACTGGCGCTGTTTTTGGCAATTGGTCGTGTTTCCAGTAATAAATTTATCCAGTTTCCTATCTGGCTATTCACCTATATTTTTCGTGGGACGCCGCTGTACGTACAGCTACTGGTATTTTATTCCGGGATGTATACGCTGGAGATAGTTAAAGGCACGGATTTCCTCAACGCGTTTTTCCGCAGTGGGCTGAATTGCACCGTGCTGGCGTTGACGCTGAACACCTGCGCCTATACGACGGAGATCTTCGCCGGGGCCATTCGTTCCGTGCCCCATGGTGAGATTGAAGCCGCGCGCGCTTACGGGTTCTCGTCGTTTAAACTGTATCGTTGCATTATTTTGCCTTCCGCGCTGCGTATTGCGCTGCCGGCTTACAGCAATGAAGTGATTTTAATGCTGCACTCCACGGCGCTGGCGTTTACCGCAACGGTGCCTGACCTGTTGAAAATCGCCCGTGATATCAACTCGGCAACGTATCAGCCGTTTACCGCATTCGGTATTGCCGCTGTACTGTATTTGATTATTTCGTATGTCCTGATCAGTCTGTTCCGTAGAGCGGAAAAACGCTGGTTGCAGCATGTATCCTCTAAATGATTCGAGTAACACGATGTCTGAAAATAAATTAAACGTTATCGATTTACATAAGCACTACGGCGAACATGAAGTGCTGAAAGGGGTATCGCTGCAGGCCAACGCGGGTGATGTTATCAGTATTATTGGCTCGTCAGGTTCCGGTAAAAGTACCTTCCTGCGCTGCATTAACTTTCTCGAGAAACCGAGCGCCGGGTCGATTGTCGTCAGTGGCCAGAATATTGGTCTGGTGCGCGACAAAGACGGTCAGCTTAAAGTTGCAGATAAAAATCAGCTGCGCCTGCTGCGTACGCGACTGACGATGGTCTTTCAGCACTTTAATCTGTGGAGCCACATGACGGTGCTGGAAAACGTGATGGAAGCGCCGATCCAGGTGCTGGGGCTGAGCAAGCAGGAAGCCCGCGAACGTGCGGTGAAGTATCTGGCTAAAGTGGGCATTGATGAGCGCGCACAGGGAAAATATCCGGTGCACCTGTCCGGTGGTCAGCAGCAGCGCGTCTCCATTGCCCGCGCGCTGGCGATGGAACCGGAAGTGTTGCTGTTTGATGAACCCACGTCGGCGCTTGATCCGGAGCTGGTGGGCGAAGTGTTGCGCATTATGCAGCAACTGGCCGAAGAGGGAAAAACCATGGTGGTCGTGACCCACGAAATGGGTTTTGCCCGTCATGTCTCCACGCACGTGATTTTCCTGCATCAGGGGAAAATTGAGGAAGAGGGCGACCCGGAGCAGGTATTCGGTAATCCGCAAAGCCCACGTTTGCAGCAGTTCCTCAAAGGTTCGTTGAAGTAAATCACCTGCCCGGAGGCGCTACGCTTTCCGGGCTTACAATTTTAGCGCGTCGCGCTCCAGCCGAAACACCCAGTCGTCGTAGGCGATGCCGTCAATCTCATATGCTTTTTCCAGCACCTGCGTACGCACAAAGCCCGTTTTTTCCAGAATCCGCACTGAGCCCTTATTCTCCGCAAGTGCGTAAGCATTTATCGCCGTGACGGATGTCTGCTCGAAGGCATACTGGCACACCGCGCGTACGGCTTCGCTGGCAATACCTTTCCCCTGAGCCTGCGGCATAATGGCGTAGCCGAGGTCGGCCTCGTGCGGGTACAGGTGACTGATTTGCAGGCCAATATCGCCGAGCGGCGTGGGGTTGTTATGCTCGCGGATGACGAAAGTGTGCTGTGCGGCAAGGCGTCTGGCGAATAACAGACGCGTATCTTTCGCTGGGGCGATATCGCCCATATAACGCATGACGTCAGGACATTCACGTAGTCTCTGGAAAAATGACCAGTCAGAAAACTGAAACAAAGAGAGGGTAAGTCGGGGAGTCGAAATTATCGCCATAACGTCGCCATTGCGGATATCTGGTCTATAACCTTACCACCGCAACGGCGACTGTGAATAGCGCTTAAGGGTTATCGAATGACATCCGCCAGCGCTTCTTCTAAATCGTACCAACGAAAGGCGAAACCAGACGCTTCCAGGCGTTTTGGCAACGCCCGCTGCCCGCCGAGAACCAGCACTGAAGACTCACCCATCAGTAGACGCATTATGCTGGCGGGAACGCGCAGAATGGCAGGACGGTTCAGCGCGTGGCCCAGCGCATGGGCAAACTGCTCATTGTGTACCGGATAGGGTGAAACCATATTGAAGGGACCGCGCAGATCGTTATCCAGCAGCCAGATAATTCCGTTGACCATATCATCAACATGGATCCAGGCCATATACTGCCGTCCGTTGCCAATGGGGCCGCCTAAGCCAAGACGAAACGGCGGGACCATTTTTGCCAGAATACCGCCAGCAGAGGCCAGTACCACGCCGGTACGCAGCATACACACGCGAGTTTTATCGCTCTGCGCAGTGCTGGCAATTTGCTCCCAGCGGGCGCACAGCTTGTGGGTAAATTCGTTATGCGGCGGCTCTTCTTCCGTGACCACAACTTCGCCCAAATCACCGTAGTAACCGGTTGCGGAACCGGAAATGAGCACCGCGGGCGGCGTCTCGCTGGCATTGATTAAATCGACCAGCTTCTGCGTAATACCCCAACGGCTCTGGCACAGGCGTTCCTTTTGCTGTGCGCTCCAGCGCTTATCTGCGATAGGCTCCCCGGCAAGGTTAATCACGGCATCAACATCATTGAGGTTTTGCCGCTCAGCCAGGCCTTTGGACAGCGCGACCCGGGAGTCGAGGATCTGACGCGCCTTATCAGGGGAACGTGTCACTACGGTTATCCGATGCCCCAGTTCCAGCAGGCGGGGGATCAGATGACGTCCAATCAGGCCAGTACCGCCGGTAATCAGAATCTGCATGTCGCCTCCCGGGTTACGTTTAGCGCTGCCAGCTCAGCGTTATAGACACTGAGTCGGCGTAACGCAATGCGTGAAGTTTATCTATCTCCACTTCAGCATAAGTGACCCAGTGATGTTCGCGTGCGATATCGAGCACATCTTGAGTTAATTTTTCCAACAATGAGAAGCGGTTACCCTCCACGTGGGCAATGATGCTCTTGGTGATAGTGCGATAATTCAGCGCGTCGTTGATATCTTCGCTGGCACGGGCTTTGTCTGCCGGATAGTGAATGGCAATGTTGATGACGATATCCTGGCGGTTAAGGATCTCCTCTTCTTTGATGCCGATAAAGGTGCGCAGACGAAGGTTTTTTATACGAATAATAGCGTCAGGTTGTGACATTGCAGGTTTCCTCCATGTATGAACCTTTGCATGATACACGAGAACCGATTCGCGTCACCGCTTCTCACTCTGTGCTTGCTGCATGGCGCGTTCCGTAGCGGGACGCGTACGGATGCGTTCGTGCCAGTTATTAACCGCCGGATAGTTGTCGAGGTCGATGCGCTGACGCTGATGGTCGTGGATCCACGGCCAGCAGGCAATGTCGGCAATGCTGTAGTGATCTCCTCCCAGCCAGGGGGACGTTTCCAGGCGTTTATTCATCACGTTGTACAGGCGCTGGGTTTCTACCTGGTATCTTTCAATGGCGTAGGGAATCGTTTGTGGGGCGTAGTGGCTGAAATGATGATTCTGGCCCAGCATGGGGCCCAGCCCGCTGACCTGCCAGAACAGCCACTGCAGCGTGGTGTGGCGCTCACGCAACTCACCGCTCAGCAGCTTACCGCTCTTTTCCGCCAGATAGAGCAAAATTTCTCCGGACTCAAACAGGCTGATAGGTCTTCCTCCGTCCGCCGGGGCGCTGTCGATAATGGCCGGGATTTTATTGTTCGGCGAGATCTGCAGAAAGTCAGGGCGAAACTGGCTGCCTTTGCTGATATCGACATGAATCAGACGGTATTGCAGCTGCGCCTCTTCAAGGAAAAGCGTGATTTTGTGACCGTTTGGCGATGGCGTGTAATAGAGATCGATCATTTTCAGCGTCCGTTTTGTCATGAACCGGGTCATAACAAGTATAGAGCCTGTTGGCGTGCGTGAGTTTTCATCAAGTGACAGCGAGAGAAAGACTCTATATTTTGAAGGCAAGCCAATACACTTCAGAGGACATTATGAGCAAATCTGCAATTACGCTGTGGTCAGATGCCAATTTTTTCTCCCCTTACGTGCTGTCTGTTTATGTCGCTCTGCAAGAGAAAGGGCTGCCTTTTACGCTGAAAACCGTTGATCTCAACAGCGGTGAACACTTGCAACCTTCATGGCAAGGCTATGCGTTGACGCGCCGCGTGCCGGTTCTTGAAATCGACGGTTTTGAGCTGAGCGAATCATCAGCGATTACTGAGTTCCTGGAAGAGCGCTTTGCGCCACCGCAGTGGGAGCGTATTTACCCACACGATGTGCAAAAGCGCGCGCGGGCGCGTCAGGTTCAGGCGTGGATCCGCAGCGATTTAATGCCTATCCGTGAAGAACGATCAACGGATGTGGTTTTTGCTGGCGTGAAGAAGGGGCCATTAAGCGACGCGGGAAAAGCCAGTGCGGAAAAATTGTTCGCTACTGCGAGCAGTTTACTGAGTCACGGTAAGCAGAATTTATTTGGCGAATGGTGTATCGCTGACTGCGATTTAGCGCTAATGCTTAATCGTCTGGTCCTTAACGGCGATGAGGTTCCGCAGGCGCTTGCGGAATACGCCGCCTTCCAGTGGCAGCGCGCTTCTGTCCAGCGTTTTATCGCGCTTTCGGCGAAGCGTTCCTGCTGAAAAACGGGGCGTAATCCAGTATCATTACAAGGTAATTTTCAACGAGGAGTGAGTGATGAAACTGATGTTCGCATCGGACATTCATGGTTCGTTGCCAGCCACGGAACGCGTACTCGAACTGTTTAGCGCAAGCGGTGCGCAATGGCTGGTGATATTGGGTGATGTTTTAAACCATGGGCCGCGTAATGCGCTACCCCAGGGCTATGCGCCAGCGCAGGTTGCAGAGCGGCTGAATGAGCAGGCCGCGCGAATTATCGCGGTGCGTGGCAACTGCGACAGCGAAGTGGATCAGATGCTCCTGCATTTTCCGATGACCGCGCCGTGGCAGCAAATTCTGACCGAAAATCAGCGGCTCTTTTTGACGCATGGGCATCTTTTTGGTCCGCAAAATATGCCGGCGCTCAACGCAGGAGATGTGCTGGTTTACGGGCATACTCATCTGCCGGTCGCCGAGCGGCAGGGGGATGTTTACCACTTCAATCCCGGCTCGGTAAGCATCCCGAAAGGGGGCTTTGCGGCAAGTTACGGGATTCTGGATGATAATGTTCTCAGCGTAATGGCACTCAATGATCAAAGTGTTATTGCACAGGTCGAGATTAATCCGTAATTTACCCCACAAACATAAACGCGCCGTAAGAGCGCCAGAAAAAAGAAGGTTTCCTGATGGTGGAACAGCGTCGTTTGGCAAGTACGGAATGGGTGGATATTGTGAATGAAGACAACGAAGTCATTGCACAATCCAGCCGGGAACAAATGCGGGCGCAACGCTTACGCCATCGTGCGACGTATATCGTTGTGCACGATGGTATGGGCAAAATTCTGGTTCAGCGTCGCACTGAGACAAAAGATTTTTTGCCCGGCATGCTGGATGCCACCGCGGGTGGCGTCGTTCAGTCGGATGAGCAAATGCTAGAATCTGCCCGCCGTGAAGCGGAAGAGGAACTGGGCATTGCGGGCGTACCGTTTGCCGAGCATGGGCAGTTTTATTTTGAAGACCAGAACTGTCGCGTATGGGGCGGACTGTTTAGCTGCGTCTCCCACGGGCCGTTTGCGCTTCAGGAAGAAGAAGTGAGTGAAGTTTGCTGGCTGACGCCGGAAGAAATTACCGCGCGCTGCGACGAGTTCACGCCAGACTCACTGAAAGCCCTGGCGCTGTGGATGACCCGCAACGCCAAGAATGAATCGCTGAAAGAAGAAGAAACGGAATAAGACGTTAACCGCTACCGCAATGCTAAAATTTGTTGCGGTAGCGATGTTTATTACGGATGAGTCAGGGTGATGACCGTCGGAATATTAACCGTTCCTCCGGTTAAGGCGCTTCTTTCGATAATCGCAAGGTGGGCAGATAGATTTAATGTTCCGTTGCCCGACGCGTCATAATTTAAATACCGGGAGTCAAGCGTCACTGCTTTCGTCAAATCTAAGCCAGAAAGGTAATCTGCTCCGCCAGATGTCAGTATATAACCTAATCCCACGCCAACACCCTTGGCGCTGCCGCTGGTATTGACCAGCTTATTATCTTTTACCTGGTTGCTGGAAAGATTTATCACCAGACTCGGGTTGCCGTAGCAGTTTTGCAGCTTTATTGAAAATCGCGTTTCATTAACAGTGTCCCAGGCATATAAATCATCCAGTGTTGTTTCACCTAAGTTGACGACTTCATCTGCTTTAAATGCGCCGCATCCGGCGGTAGTAATGGTGACCGGTCCGTTTAAATAGACATCGATTTGTCCTCCGGCCCCGGTACTGTTGGCCACTTCGCCTACTTTTTGCCGGGTGGCAAATACCTGCTTGCCGGCTGCCTGGGCCGGATCGAACTCGGCGGTGGTATAGAATGTCAGCGTAAAGGTCGCGGTGGCATTCATCAGCCACTGTGCGCTTGAGTTGTTTGCACAACCCCATATGAACTGTGGGTCAGTTTGGTTTACGCTGCTGTCATTGGACATGTAGATGGGCATTTTTTCCCAGCCGGTCCAGTAGCCAGCAGGCGGCGTTAAATTCGCGGCAAGCGTAAAGTAGAGACCGGGAATAGATTTGTCTACCAGTGCACCTTTATTGTTGTTAGGGTCCATCGGGAAAGTGGTATTGTCGACGCGGGTAAAAATGACTTTAGAGCTTTGTTTGTTTTCGTTTTTTCCCCAGTAGGAAATTCCGGTGTTATTGGTTTTTACCAGGACGTCGGCGGTATTGGGTAAATAACTTTGCCCGCTGGCAGCGATGCCAATATCTGCATTGACAGTAGCATTTTGGTCGGAAGTATTGCCAATCATAAACGTACAACCTGCTGCCCATACCGCACGTAAGGGGGCAATAAGCAGCATTAGCATAATAAATGTATTTCGCGTCATGATGTTTTTATAAGAGTGAATTGAGGAAGCAGGGTAACATGGCGGTTTTTCAAAAATCTATTGATGAAGTCTTATTTTATGATTTTATAAATATAATTTTTGTGAATACTTTAATTTAATATATATTGATGGTTGTATTTTATAATGTTATTAGCGAAGTTTTTTTATTAAGTAATGATAAATATCGGAAGCGTGATGAATGCTTCCGATATTAAATATATAAAGATTAAATTAATGGTAGCCCATTATCTGTGCGCCGATCACCACCACGCTGGACATAATAAACAGCAGTCCCAACAGCGTGGCGCCAACCTTCAGCCAGTTTCGAAAATCCACCCGGCAAACGCCTAACGTTGCCATCAGCGATGCTGACGTTGGATAGATAATATGACTGAAACCGTCGCCAAACTGGAAGGCCAGCACGGTGACCTGACGGTTTACGCCAACCAGATCGCCCAATGGCGCTAATAACGGCATGGTCAACGCGGCCTGACCAGAGCCGGAAGTCACAAAGAAATTAAATACCGCCTGGAACAGCAGCATAAACCACGCCGCGATGGCGTTATCCAGCCCGCTAATGCCGTTGGCAATGCTGTTTAGCAGGGTGTTTAGCACGCTGGCTTCGCCCGCCTCACCGTTGCCGACCAGCAGTAATATGCCTTTAGCAAAACCGACCAGCAGGGCAGGGGCAATCATCATGCGCGCCCCCTCGGTAAACGAGGAGGCCATGACGTTGACCGTCATGCCGTTGAGCCGAAAGACCACGCCGATAATGCCAATCACCAGCCCCATGGTGAAGAACTGGCTGGCGATTTCCGGAATAAACCACGCGTTGACGATAACGCCCCAGACCACCCAAATCATCACCGCTGTCAGCACCAGCAGCACCAGCCAGTCGCCCAGCGTGAAGCGTCGTTCCACAACCTCGTCCTGCTGCTCGCGAAAGAAGCGGTCGGACTCATGAACCCGGGACAATAGCGGATTCTTTTTGATGCGCGCCGCGTAGGCCAGCGTGAAGGTCAGGCCAATCATCGTGGCAATGATCCACACCACGATGCGCAGACCGGAACCAGAGAGCACCGGCACGCCCGCAATACCCTGCGCGACCACCACGCAGAACGGGTTCATCCACGAGCTGGCAAAGCCAATCTGAGTCGCGATATAGGTAACCAGAACGGTGGTGATACTGTCGTAACCCAGGCGCACCATCAGCGGAGCAATGATAATGGCAAAGGCGACGGCCTCTTCCCCCATGCCAAACACTGCGCCACCTAAGGAGAAAAGAATAAACAGCACCGGGATAAACAGGACTTCGTTCCCGCGCGTATGGCGGATCAGCGCCAGGATGCCGTTATCGATGGTTCCGGTACGCATAACGATGCCGAATGCGCCGCCAATCACCAGCATAAACATAATAATGCCGACGGCGGTGCCGAATTTCGATCCGGAGGTTAACCCTTCAAATGGAAAATTCATCAGGCCCGGGCGTTCATCACCGGTGGTGAAAAATTGCACCCGGTGATACTGCTCTTCACCCGCGTCGTTGGTCAGAATTCGAAAAGAGTGGGGGTCGACCACCTTACGGGTTTTGGTTTGTCCATCAACCTGATACTGTACTTCCTGACTGTCGAACATCCCGACGGGAACAACCCATGTCGCCAGACTGGTTAAAATGGCGACGAAAAAAATAATCACCAGCGTATCGGGCATCGCCCATTTTCTGGCTGGCTGTGATTCTGTTACTGCTGACATGAAAGACTATCCCTGTTGCAATGCAAAAGAGAGTAAGTATGCAAACAGGAGAATAGTTATTCATTGATGCAGCGCATCCTGACAAATGTTTCAGAATATGCCACAGGGAAAAACAGAGATAAAAAAACCGGAAATATCATCTATTTCCGGTTTGATAAGCACAGGTGTTGCCGGATAAGACATCCGGCACACCCGGCAGATTACTGCTGCTGTTGGGAAGACTGGATCGCGGTCAGAGCGATGGTGTAGACGATATCGTCTACCAGCGCGCCACGAGACAGGTCGTTCACCGGCTTGCGCATACCCTGCAGCATCGGCCCGATGGAGATCAGGTCGGCAGAACGCTGTACCGCTTTGTAGGTGGTGTTACCGGTGTTCAGATCCGGGAAGATGAACACGGTAGCGCGACCTGCAACCGGAGAGTTCGGTGCTTTGGATTTTGCTACGTCAGCCATAACAGCGGCGTCATACTGCAGCGGACCATCGATCATCAGGTCAGGACGTTTTTCCTGCGCCAGACGAGTCGCTTCACGCACTTTCTCTACGTCGCTACCTGCACCAGAGGTGCCGGTGGAGTAGGAGAGCATCGCTACGCGCGGTTCGATACCGAAGGCAATGGCGGATTCTGCGGACTGAATCGCGATTTCTGCCAGTTGCTCTGCAGTCGGATCCGGGTTGATCGCGCAGTCGCCGTAAACGTAAACCTGTTCCGGCAGCAGCATGAAGAACACGGAAGACACCAGGGAGCTACCCGGCGCAGTTTTGATCAGCTGCAGCGGCGGACGGATGGTGTTCGCGGTAGTGTGAACAGCACCAGAAACCAGGCCGTCAACGTCGTCCTGCTCCAGCATCAGGGTACCGAGAACCACGTTGTCTTCCAGCTGTTCGCGGGCAACGGTTTCGGTCATACCTTTGTTTTTACGCAGTTCGACCAGACGAGCAACGTAGCTTTCGCGAACCACATCTGGATCAACGATTTCTACGCCAGCGCCCAGTTCAACACCCTGAGAGGCCGCAACGCGAGTGATCTCATCCGGGTTACCCAGCAGTACGCAGGTTGCGATACCACGTTCGGCACAGATAGCCGCCGCTTTAACGGTACGCGGTTCGTCGCCTTCAGGCAGAACAACGCGCTTGCCGGCTTTACGTGCCAGCTCAGTCAACTGATAACGGAACGCCGGCGGAGACAGACGACGGCTGCGCTCAGAGGTCGCGGTCAGGGATTCAATCCAGTCAGCGTTGATGTAGTTAGCAACGTATTCCTGAACTTTCTCAATGCGCTCGTGATCGTCAACCGGAACTTCCAGGTTGAAGCTCTGCAGGCTCAGAGAGGTCTGCCAGGTGTTGGTATTCACCATGAATACCGGCAGGCCGGTTTCAAATGCACGTTCGCACAGCTTAGTGATGCGCGCGTCCATTTCATAGCCGCCAGTCAGCAGCAGGGCGCCGATTTCCACGCCGTTCATGGCCGCCAGGCATGCTGCAACCAGCACGTCAGGACGATCTGCGGAAGTTACCAGCAGGGAGCCTGCGCGGAAGTGCTCCAGCATGTGCG
Source organism: Citrobacter sp. Ce129 (assembly GCF_030334545.1). NCBI lineage: Bacteria > Pseudomonadati > Pseudomonadota > Gammaproteobacteria > Enterobacterales > Enterobacteriaceae > Citrobacter > Citrobacter sp. Ce129. The sequence continues at coordinate 397,037 of NZ_JAOWDS010000073.1, read as the reverse complement.
GGATGCTACGTGCGCAGAAAGTCACAGACTTCACGCGACGGGTATTGATATCGCCTTCGTTAACGATGGTGGCGTTCAGGTGACGCGCCATATCGATTGCACGAGTAGCAATCAGATCGAAGCTCCATGGCACCGCGCCCAGAACCGGCAGCGGGCTGGATTCTTGCAGTTTGGCCGGATCAACTTTGATCACTTTCGCTTTGGAAGAGTCGTCGAAAATCTCGGACAGATCCGGGCGAGTACGGCCCTGCTCATCAACCGGTGCGTTCAGTTTGTTAACGATTACGCCGGTGATGTTGGTGTTTTTCGCGCCGCCGAAGCTGCTGCGAGTCAGTTCAATACGCTCGTTCAGCTGTTCCGGGGTATCGGTGCCCTGAGACATCACGAAGACGATTTCCGCGTTCAGCGTTTTCGCGATTTCGTAGTTCAGAGACTGTGCGAACTGATGTTTACGGGTTGGGACCAGGCCTTCAACCAGTACAACTTCAGCGTCTTTGGTGTTCGCGTGGTAGTTCGCGATGATCTCTTCCATCAGCACATCTTTCTGATTGCTGGACAGCAGAGACTCAACGTGGCTCATCTTCAGCGGCTCAGCGGCTGGCAGAGAAGAGTTAGCACGGACGATGCTGGTAGTCTGGTCTGGCGCATCGCCACCGGCACGCGGTTGAGCGATCGGCTTGAAGACGCTCAGACGAACGCCTTTGCGTTCCATTGCGCGGATCACGCCAAGGCTGACGCTGGTCAGACCGACGCTGGTTCCGGTAGGGATCAGCATAATAATACGGGACACGGTTTATCCTCTTTCGTTACCGCCAATTTAGACGGGTTACAAAACAGCACCGCCAGCTAGGCTGGCGGTGTGAAATCAGGCAGTCAGGCGGCTCGCGTCTTGCGCGATAACCAGTTCTTCGTTGGTTGGGATAACCAGCGCAGGACGGGTACCTTCTTTGTTGATGAAACCAGATTTGCCGAAACGTGCGGCCAGGTTACGTTCGTGGTCAACGTCAAAGCCCAGAACGCCCAGTTTGCCCAGAGACAGTTCACGAACCATCGCTGCGTTTTCACCGATACCACCGGTGAAGACAACGGCATCCAGACGACCATCCATCAGCGCGGTGTAAGCACCGATGTATTTCGCCAGACGGTGGCAGTAAACGTCCATTGCACGTTTAGCGTCTTCTTTAGTGGCGTAGTTATCTTCAACATAACGGCAGTCGCTGGTGACTTCGGTCAGACCCAGCAGGCCGGACTCTTTGGTCAGCATTTTGTTGATCTGGTCAACGCTCATGCCCAGGGTATCGTGCAGGTGGAAGATGATCGCCGGGTCGATGTCACCGGAACGCGTACCCATCACCAGACCTTCCAGCGGGGTCAGACCCATGGAGGTATCAACACATTTACCGTTACGGATAGCAGATACAGAACCGCCGTTGCCCAGGTGGCAAGTGATGATGTTCAGCTCATCAACCGGTTTGTTCAGCACTTTTGCCGCTTCCTGAGTGACGAAGAAGTGGCTGGTACCGTGCGCGCCGTAACGACGAACGCCGTGTTCTTTGTACAGGCTGTACGGCAGAGCATAGAGGTAAGACTCTTCCGGCATAGTCTGATGGAACGCGGTGTCGAATACAGCTACGTTTTTGTCTTTCAGATTCGGGAAGGATTTCAGCGCTTCTGCGATACCGATCAGGTGAGCCGGGTTATGCAGCGGTGCGAAAGAGGCGGAATCTTTGATGCCCTGGATAACAGAATCATCGATAACCACGGAGCTGGTGTACTTCTCGCCGCCGTGTACGATACGGTGACCAATAGCGGTCAATTGCGCGGACAATTCTGGTTTTTGTGCCAGAATAGTGTTAACGATAAAGTTCAGCGCTTCACTGTGAGCGGCGCCTGCACCTAAAGCCGCTTCTTGTTTACCGCCGTCCATTTTCCACTTGATACGTGCTTCTGGGAGATGGAAACATTCGGCTAAACCAGAGAGGTATTCTTCACCGTTTACTGCATCGATGATGGCAAATTTCAGTGAGGAGCTACCGCAGTTCAGAACCAGTACTAACTTACTCGACATGGAAGTACCTATTTATGATACGTGGCTAAAAAAACGTCAGGGAGTCATAGAGCGTAGCGCATGATGACACCGACGTTTATGATTAACATCATGCGCCATTGTCTTTTTGGGCACGATGGAATAAATACCTTTGAGTCTATGTCATTTTGCGTATTTTTCAGGCAATGGCATACTATATGCCAATTTGACGACTCAATGATTTTGGACTAAAGGCCTTACAGGCCGGCACAGGATACCTGAATGTGGGTATCAAAGACAAAATGTTTTGAACGATGTCCCTTGTAGTTGTTGTTTTGCACAAATTTTTTAATTTTTATATGTGAAGTTGAGGTAACCGCCATGTCGACACCGGATAATCGTTCCGTCAATTTTTTTAGCTTGTTTCGCCGGGGGCAGCACTATGCGAAGACGTGGCCAATGGAAAAGCGCCTCGCGCCCGTGTTTGTTGAGAACCGCGTGATTCGCATGACGCGTTATGCAATCCGTTTTATGCCACCCATCGCTGTCTTCACCTTATGCTGGCAAATTGCGCTCGGCGGGCAGTTGGGACCGGCCGTGGCGACTGCGCTGTTTGCGCTCAGCCTGCCGATGCAGGGCATGTGGTGGCTGGGTAAACGTTCTGTAACGCCGCTGCCTCCTTCAATACTCAACTGGTTCTACGAAGTTCGGGGTAAATTGCAAGAGGCCGGGCAGGCGCTCTCTCCGGTAGAAGGAAAGCCTGATTACCAGGCGCTGGCTGACACGCTTAAGCGCGCCTTCAAACAACTGGATAAAACTTTCCTCGATGATTTGTAATTGACCCCTGATTACGCATATAAAAGAAGGCACAAGATGCCTTCTTTTTTTTCATCGCAGTAGCAGTGATACAGGAGTCCCAAATGGAAATGACCAACGCTCAACGTCTGATTTTGTCGAATCAGTACAAAATGATGACTATGCTCGATCCCACTAACGCCGAGCGTTATCGTCGTTTGCAGACGATTATTGAACGCGGTTACGGCTTGCAGATGCGCGAGCTGGATCGTGAGTTTGGTGAGCTGACGGAAGAAACCTGTCGTACGATTATCGATATTATGGAGATGTATCACGCATTACATGTGTCCTGGACTAACCTTAAAGACGCGCAGGCCATTGATGAGCGTCGCGTGACCTTCCTCGGTTTTGACGCCGCAACGGAAGCCCGTTTCCTCGGGTACGTTCGTTTTATGGTCAATGTGGAAGGTCGTTATACCCACTTCGATGCGGGTACGCATGGCTTCAACGCCCAGACCCCGATGTGGGAAAAATATCAGCGTATGCTGAATGTCTGGCACTCTTGCCCGCGCCAGTATCACCTGAGCGCGAATGAAATTAACCAAATCATTAATGCCTGAGGGGGCGAGCGTGCAGTGCAAAGGTTTTCTGTTTGATCTGGATGGGACACTGGTCGATTCCTTACCCGCGGTAGAACGCGCGTGGTGCAACTGGGCCGATCGTTTTGGCCTCGATCATGCCGAGGTGCTCGGCTTTATTCATGGCAAGCAGGCCATTACCTCCCTGCGACACTTTATGGTGGGAAAATCTGAGGCTGAGATCGCCGCGGAATTCACCCGCCTGGAGCAGATCGAAGCGACGGAAACCGCTGGGATCACCGCGCTGCCGGGGGCGGTTGATTTACTCAACCACCTCAATAAAGCGGGTATTCCATGGGCGATTGTGACCTCTGGATCTATGCCAGTCGCGCGGGCGCGCCACCGTGTCGCGGGGCTTCCTGCTCCTGAAGTGTTTGTCACCGCCGAGCGGGTAAAAAGAGGGAAGCCAGAGCCAGACGCCTATCTGCTCGGCGCGCAGCTTCTGGGTCTTGCGCCACAGGAATGCGCGGTGGTGGAAGATGCGCCTGCCGGAGTGCTCTCAGGACTGGCAGCAGGGTGTCATGTGATAGCGGTCAACGCGCCTGCGGATACGCCGCGTCTGGATGAGGTCGATTTTTCGCTGACCAGTCTGGAACATATTTCTGTGACCAAACAACCCAACGGAAATGTGGTCGTGGTAAGAAATACCTGATCATGATTTAGCCCCAGATTGTTGGGGCTTTTTTATGGCAGAATCGACTCATCCCTCTCATTTAACAAGGATATGTTGTGAACGGTGAATTGATATGGGTTCTCTCATTGCTGGCGATTGCCGTCGTTTTGTTTGCAACTGGCAGAGTGCGTATGGATGCGGTCGCTTTGCTGGTCATTATTGCCTTTGTTCTCAGCGGAACATTGAGCATCACAGAAGCCTTTTCCGGATTCAGCGATCCTAACGTTATTTTGATAGCGGCTTTATTCATTATTGGCGATGGCCTGGTGCGTACTGGGGTGGCGACGGTAATGGGAGCCTGGCTGGTGAAGGTGGCTGGCAGCAGTGAAGTCAAAATGCTGGTGTTGCTGATGATTACCGTCGCCGGGCTTGGTGCGTTTATGAGTTCGACCGGCGTGGTCGCCATCTTTATTCCGGTGGTCCTAAGCGTTTCCATGCGCATGGAAATTTCCCCTTCACGCCTGATGATGCCACTGAGTTTTGCAGGACTAATCAGCGGCATGATGACGCTGGTGGCGACGCCGCCCAACCTGGTCGTCAACAGTGAATTGTTGCGCGAAGGACTTAACGGTTTCAGTTTTTTTAGCGTTACCCCGATGGGGCTGGTAGTTCTGGTGCTCGGCATAATTTATATGCTGCTGATGCGCTTTATGCTCAAGGGGGAAGATTCCGGCCAGCCGGGAGACGGCTGGAAACGCCGGACCTTTCGCGATCTGATTAAAGAATATCGCCTGACCGGGCGCGCGCGTCGCCTGGCGATTCGTCCGGGTTCTCCTATGATAGGCCAGCGTCTGGACGACCTGAAACTGCGTGAGCGCTACGGGGCAAACGTGATTGGCGTGGAGCGCTGGCGTCGTTTTCGTCGCGTGATCGTTGACGTAAACGGGGTTTCTGAGTTTCGCGCCCGTGACGTACTGCTGATTGATATGTCTGCAGCGGATGTCGATCTGCGAGAGTTTTGCAGTGAGCAACTGCTGGAGCCGATGGTACTGCGCGGCGAATACTTCTCCGAGCAGGCGCTTGACGTGGGGATGGCCGAAATCTCTCTGATCCCTGAGTCGGAATTGATCGGCAAAACGGTACGGGAAATCGCTTTTCGTACGCGTTACGGGCTGAATGTCGTTGGGCTGAAGCGTGATGGTACAGCGCTGGCCGGAGCGGTGGTTGATGAGCCGCTGTTGATGGGCGATATCATTTTAGTGGTGGGAAACTGGAAGCTTATCACGCTGCTTGGACAAAAAGGGCGCGATTTTGTGGTGCTGAATATGCCCGTGGAAGTCAGTGAAGCTTCTCCGGCGCACAGCCAGGCGCCGCATGCGATTTTCTGCCTGGTGCTGATGGTCGCCCTGATGCTCACTGATGAAATTCCCAATACGGTTGCCGCGATCATCGCCTGTCTGCTGATGGGGAAATTTCGTTGTATCGATGCCGAAAGCGCCTATAAAGCGATTCACTGGCCGAGCATTATTTTGATTGTCGGGATGATGCCCTTCGCGCTGGCCTTACAAAAAACCGGCGGTGTCGATCTGGTGGTGAAAGGGCTGATGGACGTCGGCGGTGGGTATGGTCCGTATATGATGCTGGGCTGCCTGTTCGTGCTGTGCGCGACCATCGGGTTATTTATCTCCAACACCGCGACGGCGGTGCTGATGGCGCCAATCGCGCTGGCGGCAGCAAAGTCGATGGGTGTTTCGCCTTATCCTTTTGCGATGGTGATTGCGATGGCGGCATCCGCGGCCTTTATGACGCCGGTTTCTTCGCCGGTAAACACGCTGGTGCTCGGGCCTGGCAACTACAGTTTTAGCGATTTTGTGAAGATTGGCGTGCCGTTTACCATCATTGTGATGGTGGTGTGCGTGGTGATGATCCCGATGCTGTTCCCGTTTTGATTTTTATATGCCGGATGGAGGCTAACATCCTGTCCGGCATATAAAGGTAATGTCGGTGCAAACTTACAATGGTGAATCCTGGCTTATTTCATCTAATGAGAGGTGAAAGCTCGGGACGAATACGTCCATAAAGTAGTCCATCTCCTCGCTGCGTCGCGATTCCAGCGTTTTTTCCAGACGCGTTTTAGCCAGCAGAAACTCGTTGTTACCGGCGGAGAGTTCCTCCAGACACTTCAGATATGCGCACAGGGCATCGGCCTGTTTAACAATCGATCTCTCTTCTTCACTCAAGGCATGTTCATCAATGAGCGGCGCAAAAATATCGCGCAGTTCATCAGGAACCATATCGACCAGCTTTTGCTGGGCAATTTTCTCTATCGCTTTATATTCCTGGGCAATCTGCGAGTTGAAGTATTTCACCGGGGTAGGGAGATCGCCGGTCAACACCTCTGACGCATCGTGATACATCGCCAGTAGGGCAATACGCTCAGCATTCACCTGACCACCAAATTTACGGTTTTTGATCGCGGCCAGCGCATGAGCAACCATGGCAACCTGCAGACTGTGTTCGGACACGTTTTCGGTGCGCACATTGCGCATCAGCGGCCAGCGATTAATGAGTTTCAGACGGGAGAGGTGGGCAAAAAAGTGGCTCTGCTTCATAACGACCCTTACTCAGTGACTTCAGTAACGGTATTTTGCGCAGAGAGTGCTACCGGATGCAAACCCGGTAGCACTTTGCGGGGTTACAGCTGGCGATAACCCGACAGGAAACGCTCAAATTTACTCAACGACATTTCGATATCATCAATTCGCGGCAGCGTAACGATGCGGAAATGATCCGGCCACGGCCAGTTGAACGCCGTCCCCTGCACCAGCAGAACTTTCTCCTGCAGCAGGAAGTCGAGCACCATCTTCTGGTCGTCATGAATGTTGAAGCGTTTAGCATCAATTTTCGGGAACATATACAGTGCGCCGCGCGGTTTTACGCAAGAGACGCCGGGAATGTCATTGAGCAGTTCCCATGCACGGTTGCGTTGTTCATACAGACGCCCACCAGGCATGATGAATTCGCTGATGCTCTGGTATCCGCCCAGCGCGGTCTGAATAGCATGTTGCGCCGGAACGTTGGCACATAAGCGCATAGAGGCCAGCATCTCAAGACCTTCAATATACCCTTTGGCATGTTTTTTCGGTCCGTTCAGCACCATCCAGCCCTGACGGAAACCAGCGACGCGATAGGTTTTTGACAGGCCGTTGAAGGTGATGGTCAGCAGGTCCGGAGCCATTGCCGCGATGGAGTGGTGTTCAGCGTCATCGTAGAGAATTTTGTCGTAAATCTCATCCGCAAAGATGATGAGGTTGTTCTGGCGAGCAATCTCAACAATCTCCATCAGCAGCTCTTTAGAATAAACAGCGCCGGTTGGGTTGTTTGGGTTGATGATGACGATCCCGCGGGTACGCGGTGTAATTTTGGCGCGGATATCATCGAGGTCCGGGAACCAGTCTGATGATTCGTCACACAGGTAGTGAACGGCATTACCGCCGGAGAGCGAAACCGCCGCCGTCCACAGTGGATAATCAGGGGCAGGAACCAGCATTTCGTCCCCGCTATTCAGCAATGCCTGCATAGCCTGCACAATTAATTCAGAAACGCCGTTACCGATATAAATATCTTCCACGGTGACGTCGCGCATACCACGGGCCTGGTAATGCTGCATAATCGCTTTACGGGCGGAATAAAGACCTTTTGAGTCGCAATATCCTTGCGCTGTTGGCAAATTGCGGATCACATCCACCAGAATTTCATCTGGCGCTTCAAACCCGAATGGCGCCGGGTTGCCGATGTTCAGTTTCAGAACTTTATTGCCTTCTTCTTCCAGGCGCTTTGCTTCCTTCAGAACCGGGCCGCGAATGTCATAACAGACGTTTTCTAATTTGCTGGATTTTTCAATGGGGGACATGAACGTTGACCTTTTTAGCTGTGAATGCCACTCCCTGCCATGGAAGTCAGCCCAGCACAATGTACTCCCACGGCGGTGAGTTTTGAAGGGTCTTTAGTAGAACATTTTGAAAAGCCATGAAGTTATAATTAACTGTTAACAACTAAATGATGCAATTATCATAGAATAATAATCTGGTTAACTGTATTTTATTAGTTATATGATTTGCTATGAAGGTTTGGTTGTGGTGATTTGTCTGGTCAAAAAAAGTTAAGGTTGTAAAGCGAAATGTCACCGACGTCTAAGCTGGATGAGGCAATTCGAAAATACTGAGGTTTTAGCTGCGGGGGTTGTTATCGGTCTGATCCGTCCGTGATACGGTGTAAATCCATTGTTAAGCATAATTAATGAATTGAGGGATTCTTAATTAATTATTATTTAATATTTAAATGTCATCAAATTGAGTGGGCTAATAATAGGGAAACTGCTGCCAGGACATAACACGAATTTGCCTGGAATTATTCACGATAACACTTATAAATATAGTGGTTTTAGGTTAAGATAAGTCCCATGAAATGGTAAGTAGTCTGAATTTTAAGATAATTCAAATGTTGGTTGGTTGTTCCTAACATACTGAAAAGATAGTTCTTAATGTGTAAATTATTGTTCGTTAACTTTTTTTTAAATTTACAAAATTTACATGTTTTCCATAAGTCAGAATCATCCAGCAGCTAAAAATCCGGCTCTTTCTCGTTGCTATATTCCGATGAATATCACGGGTATTAAAATAGCTCAGAAAGAGAATTGTTTCGTTTGTTAAACCAAATACATCCTTATTTTCACTTGGTTACACTAAGCGAAACTGCGAGGGAGGCACATTACAAATGGAGTTGTTTGATTCCAAATGCACAGCATTAACCCGGTATGACCCGCGAGTAAGTGAAAAACTATGATAAATGCAAATCGTCCGATAATTAACCTCGACCTCGATCTGCTGAGAACCTTCGTTGCTGTTGCCGACCTGAATACCTTTGCGGCTGCGGCAGCTGCGGTATGTCGAACTCAGTCTGCGGTGAGTCAGCAAATGCAGCGTCTTGAGCAACTCGTGGGGAAAGAGTTGTTCGCACGCCATGGACGCAACAAGCTACTGACCGAACATGGTATACAACTGTTGGGTTACGCCAGAAAAATACTGCGTTTTAATGATGAGGCATGCTCATCATTAATGTTTAATAATCTTCAGGGAGTGTTAACTATCGGTGCTTCTGATGAATCCGCCGATACCATACTGCCTTTCCTGCTCAACCGTATAAGTTCGGTTTATCCGAAGCTTGCGCTGGATGTGAGAGTCAAGCGTAACGCTTATATGGTGGATATGCTGAAGTCGCAAGAAGTGGATTTGGTGGTTACCACCAACCGACCAGGCGATTTTGAATGTCTGAATCTGCGTACCTCGCCAACACACTGGTACTGCGCTGCCGAATATATTCTGCAAAAGGGTGAGCCGGTACCGTTGGTTCTGCTGGACGATCCGAGTCCGTTTCGCGATATCGTGCTGGCGACATTAAACGCCGCACAGATCCCATGGCGTCTGGCATATGTCGCTTCAACATTACCCGCGGTTCGTGCGGCGGTAAAAGCAGGGCTCGGCGTCACTGCGCGTCCTGTCGAAATGATGAGTCCGGATTTGCGCGTCCTGGGTGCCGCCGACGGATTGCCGCCATTGCCTGATACTGAGTATCTGTTGTGCTGCGATCCGTCCACGCAAAATGAGCTGGCAGACGTTATCTTTAAGTCGATGCAAACGTATCAAAATCCTTGGCAATACAATCAGTTTACCCCTGAAGGGGGAGATGACTCGCTGATTGTTGAAGGCGACTTTGAGTAACCCGTCACAAAAAACAGTTTTAAAATGTAAGTGTAAAAAAGAGCCGCTGATGCTGAAAGAACATCCAGCGGCTCTTTTTTTATGCAAATATTGCCGCTTTATGTCATTTGCTATACTAAAACTTAACAAAATCAGAAGGTAAAAAAATGGCCTGATGTTAGACTAAAAAATAATCAGCAGCATTGCTAATTGTTTCCATGTTAAAAAACTAGAGAAATTGTTGCTGTTTTTTATGGTGAATTAACAAAAGCGTGTCACAGATCAAGAAAATACTCCCATTTAGGGGGAGGCATCTGGGTGAATTCCTGTCAAAATAGACGAGTATTATCTTTTTTACTTCACTACGGACACGATTCAACAACGTTAAAAATGACCGATGATGCGATCGAAATTGGTCTAAATAGCACTTTATGTTAATGAAGTTGGATTGGTGTAAAATAATGTGAGGAAACTTTTGTTAAAGTTGACAAAAGGTTATAGAAAGGAGTAAAAAACCCCATCAATTAGCTGTATAAAATGGTTTTTCACAGTGATTGTAAGGTTTTTTTTATTCCTCCCCATGAATCGATGTGGCGTTCATCTGCCGAAAAGAGCAGAGAATTTGGCGCTACTTTTGATGAGTAAGCAATGAGTATGTCAACATCCACTGAAATCATCGCTCATCACTGGGCATTCGCTATCTTTCTTATTGTTGCCATTGGCCTGTGCTGCCTGATGCTCGTCGGCGGCTGGTTTTTAGGTGGTCGCGCGCGCGCGAGATCTAAAAACGTGCCGTTTGAATCAGGTATCGACTCGGTCGGCACCGCCCGCTTGCGCCTGTCTGCCAAGTTTTATCTGGTAGCCATGTTCTTCGTTATCTTCGACGTTGAAGCGCTGTATCTGTTCGCATGGTCAACTTCTATCCGTGAAAGCGGCTGGATTGGCTTTGTGGAAGCTGCAATTTTTATTTTTGTGTTACTGGCAGGTCTGGTTTATCTGGTGCGTATTGGCGCGCTGGACTGGACGCCCGCGCGTTCACGCCGCGAGCGTATGAACCCGGAAACGAACAGTATCGCTAATCGTCAACGCTAACCGCGAGGCATTAAGATGGATTATACGCTCACCCGCATAGATCCTAACGGTGAGAACGACCGTTACCCCCTGCAAAAACAGGAGATCGTAACCGACCCCCTGGAGCAAGAAGTTAACAAAAACGTGTTCATGGGCAAGCTGCATGACATGGTTAACTGGGGCCGTAAAAACTCAATTTGGCCATATAACTTTGGCCTTTCCTGCTGCTACGTTGAGATGGTGACCTCGTTTACCGCCGTGCACGATGTGGCCCGTTTTGGTGCGGAAGTACTGCGTGCATCGCCGCGTCAGGCTGACCTGATGGTGGTAGCCGGAACCTGCTTTACCAAAATGGCACCGGTTATTCAGCGCCTCTACGATCAGATGCTGGAACCGAAATGGGTTATCTCCATGGGCGCATGCGCCAACTCCGGCGGTATGTACGACATCTATTCTGTGGTGCAGGGCGTTGATAAATTTATTCCGGTTGATGTGTACATCCCGGGATGTCCGCCGCGTCCGGAAGCGTATATGCAGGCTCTGATGCTGCTGCAAGATTCGATTGGCAAAGAACGCCGTCCGCTCTCCTGGGTGGTTGGCGATCAGGGCGTTTATCGCGCCAATATGCAGTCAGAACGCGAGCGTAAACGCGGCGAACGTATCGCTGTAACGAATCTTCGTACACCAGACGAGATTTAATTTGCGCCTGTCGGCAGCAGCACTTCCTTCGCTTATCACTACATAAATAGCGCGAAGCACTGCCGACCACCACGGACCATTTGCAATGGTGAACAATATGACCGACTTAACCGCGCAAGACGCCGCATGGCAAACACGGGATCACCTTGATGACCCGGTCATTGGCGAACTGCGCAACCGTTTTGGGCCGGATGCCTTTACCGTTCAGGCGACTCGCACCGGGGTACCCGTTGTTTGGGTCAAGCGTGAACAACTACTGGAAGTTGGCGATTTCTTAAAGAGACTGCCGAAACCTTACGTCATGCTGTTTGACTTACACGGCATGGACGAACGTCTGCGTACGCACCGCGAAGGGTTACCCGCCGCGGATTTTTCCGTTTTCTATCACCTGATCTCCATTGAACGCAATCGCGATATCATGCTCAAGGTGGCATTGTCTGAAAACGATCTGCGCGTACCGACTTTCACCAAACTGTTCCCGAACGCCAACTGGTATGAGCGTGAAACCTGGGAAATGTTTGGCATCGATATCGAAGGCCACCCGCACCTGACGCGTCTGCTGATGCCGTCTACATGGGAAGGTCATCCGCTGCGTAAAGACTACCCGGCGCGTGCGACCGAATTCGATCCGTTTGAGCTGACCAAAGCCAAGCAGGATCTGGAAATGGAAGCGCTGACCTTCAAACCAGAAGACTGGGGCATGAAGCGTAGTACCGAAAACGAGGACTTCATGTTCCTCAACCTCGGTCCTAACCACCCGTCTTCTCACGGTGCATTCCGTATTGTGCTGCAGCTTGATGGCGAAGAAATCGTCGACTGCGTGCCTGACATCGGCTACCACCACCGTGGCGCTGAAAAGATGGGTGAACGTCAGTCCTGGCACAGCTATATTCCGTACACTGACCGTATCGAGTACCTCGGCGGCTGCGTTAACGAAATGCCTTATGTACTGGCCGTTGAGAAACTGGCTGGTATCACCACGCCGGATCGCGTTAACGTGATTCGCGTGATGTTGTCTGAACTGTTCCGTATCAACAGCCACCTGCTGTATATCTCCACGTTCATTCAGGACGTCGGCGCAATGACTCCGGTATTCTTCGCCTTTACCGACCGTCAGAAAATCTATGACGTCGTGGAAGCGATCACCGGTTTCCGTATGCACCCGGCCTGGTTCCGTATCGGCGGCGTGGCGCACGATCTGCCGCGCGGTTGGGACAAGCTGCTGCGTGACTTCCTCGACTGGATGCCAAAACGTCTGGATTCCTACGAGAAAGCGGCGCTGCGTAACACCATCCTGAAAGGCCGTTCGCAGGGCGTTGCCGCTTACGGCAAGAAAGAAGCGCTGGACTGGGGTTGTACCGGTGCTGCGTTGCGCGCGACTGGTATTGATTTCGACGTGCGTAAAGCGCGTCCGTACTCTGGCTACGAAAACTTTGACTTTGAAGTTCCGGTTGGCGGCGGTGTGTCCGACTGCTATACCCGCGTGATGCTGAAAGTTGAAGAGCTGCGCCAGAGTCTGCGCATCCTTGAGCAGTGCCTCAATAACATGCCGGAAGGCCCGTTCAAAGCGGATCATCCGCTGACGACGCCGCCGCCGAAAGAGCGCACGCTGCAACATATCGAAACCCTGATCACCCACTTCCTGCAGGTTTCGTGGGGACCGGTTATGCCGGCAAACGAGTCCTTCCAGATGGTGGAAGCGACCAAGGGTATCAACAGTTACTACCTGACCAGCGATGGCAGCACCATGAGTTATCGTACCCGTATCCGTACCCCGAGCTATGCACACCTGCAGCAGATCCCGGTAGCGGTACGTGGCAGCCTGGTGTCCGACCTGATCGTCCATCTGGGTAGTATCGATTTTGTTATGTCAGATGTGGACCGCTAATTATGCACGAGAATCAACAACCACAAACCGAGGCTTTTGAGCTGAGTGCGGCTGAGCGTGAAGCGATTGAGCACGAGAAGCACCACTACGAAGACCCGCGTGCGGCGTCCATTGAAGCGCTGAAAATCGTTCAGAAACAGCGTGGCTGGGTGCCGGATGGCGCGATCTATGCGATCGCGGATGTGCTGGGTATCCCGGCAAGCGACGTAGAAGGTGTTGCCACGTTCTATAGCCAGATCTTCCGCCAGCCGGTAGGTCGCCACGTGATCCGCTACTGCGACAGCGTGGTGTGCCATATCAACGGCTACCAGGGGATCCAGGCTGCGCTTGAGAAAAAACTCAACATCAAGCCGGGGCAGACGACCTTTGACGGTCGTTTTACGCTGCTGCCAACCTGTTGCCTGGGGAACTGCGATAAAGGGCCAAACATGATGATCGATGAGGATACTCACGCTCACCTGACCCCGGAAGGCATTCCCGAACTGCTGGAGCGGTATAAATGAAAGACATTATCCGTACTCCCGAAACGCATCCGCTGACCTGGCGTCTGCGTGATGACAAACAGCCGGTATGGCTGGACGAATACCGTAGCAAGAACGGCTACGAAGGTGCGCGAAAGGCCCTGACCGGGCTGTCACCGGATGAAATCGTTAATCAGGTAAAAGACGCTGGCCTGAAAGGGCGCGGCGGCGCGGGCTTTTCCACCGGTCTGAAGTGGAGCCTGATGCCGAAAGACGAATCCATGAACATCCGTTACCTGCTGTGTAACGCCGATGAAATGGAACCGGGCACCTATAAGGACCGTCTGCTGATGGAGCAGCTGCCGCACCTGCTGGTGGAAGGCATGCTGATCTCCGCGTTTGCGCTGAAAGCGTACCGTGGTTACATCTTCCTGCGCGGTGAATATATCGAAGCGGCCGTGCATCTGCGTCGCGCGATCGCCGAAGCGACCGAAGCCGGTCTGCTTGGCAAAAACATCATGGGCACCGGTTTTGACTTCGAACTGTTTGTCCACACCGGGGCAGGGCGTTATATCTGCGGTGAAGAAACCGCGCTGATTAACTCCCTCGAAGGTCGCCGTGCTAACCCGCGTTCCAAGCCGCCGTTCCCGGCAAGCTCTGGCGCATGGGGTAAGCCGACCTGCGTAAACAACGTTGAAACCCTGTGTAACGTACCGGCTATCCTCGCGAACGGCGTGGAGTGGTACCAGAACATTTCGAAGAGCAAAGACGCAGGCACCAAGCTGATGGGCTTCTCCGGTCGTGTGAAGAATCCTGGCCTGTGGGAACTGCCTTTCGGTACTACCGCGCGTGAGATCCTCGAAGATTACGCGGGCGGCATGCGCGATGGCCTGAAGTTTAAAGCCTGGCAGCCTGGCGGCGCGGGTACTGACTTCCTGACCGAGGCGCACCTTGACCTGCCAATGGAATTCGAAAGCATCGGTAAAGCAGGCAGCCGTCTGGGTACCGCGCTGGCAATGGCCGTCGATCACGAGATCGGCATGGTTCCACTGGTGCGTAACCTTGAAGAGTTCTTTGCCCGCGAGTCCTGCGGCTGGTGTACGCCGTGCCGTGACGGTCTGCCGTGGAGTGTGAAAATTCTGCGCGCGCTGGAGCGTGGCGAAGGCCAGCCAGGGGATATCGAGACACTTGAGCAACTGTGTCGTTTCCTCGGCCCGGGTAAAACCTTCTGTGCACACGCACCGGGTGCGGTGGAACCGCTGCAGAGCGCCATTAAATATTTCCGCGAAGAATTCGAAGCTGGCATCAAGCAGTCCTTCAGCAATACCCATCAGATTGGTGGTATTCAGCCGAACCTGCTGAAAGAGCGCTGGTAATTGCAGGTTAACCCCTGCATCGCGATAAGTAATTCGATTAACGCTCGGTTACGACCGAGCCAACTGGAAGCATGCTGACTATGGCTACGATTCATGTAGACGGCAAAGAATATGAGGTCAACGGAGCGGACAACCTGCTGGAAGCTTGTCTGTCTCTCGGCCTTGATATTCCGTACTTTTGCTGGCACCCGGCGCTGGGAAGCGTCGGTGCTTGCCGCCAGTGTGCGGTGAAGCAATATCAAAACGCGGAAGACACGCGTGGTCGCCTGGTGATGTCTTGTATGACACCGGCCACCGAAGGCACCTTTATTTCTATTGATGACGAAGAAGCGAAGCAGTTCCGCGAAAGCGTAGTGGAGTGGTTGATGACTAACCACCCGCACGACTGTCCGGTTTGTGAAGAGGGCGGTAACTGCCACCTTCAGGATATGACCGTCATGACCGGTCATAGCTTCCGTCGCTACCGCTTCACGAAGCGTACGCACCGCAACCAGGACCTGGGGCCGTTCATCTCTCATGAAATGAACCGCTGCATCGCCTGCTATCGCTGCGTACGTTACTACAAAGATTACGCCGATGGCGCGGATCTGGGCGTCTATGGCGCACATGACAACGTCTACTTCGGTCGTCCGGAAGACGGTACGCTCGAAAGCGAATTCTCCGGCAACCTGGTCGAAATTTGTCCGACCGGCGTCTTCACCGATAAAACGCACTCCGAGCGTTATAACCGTAAATGGGACATGCAGTTTGCGCCGAGCATCTGCCAGCAGTGTTCCATCGGCTGTAACACCAGCCCGGGCGAGCGCTACGGTGAACTGCGTCGTATCGAAAACCGTTATAACGGTACCGTTAACCATTACTTCCTCTGCGACCGTGGTCGTTTTGGCTATGGTTACGTGAACCTGAAAGACCGTCCGCGTCAGCCGGTACAGCGTCGTGGCGATGACCTGATCACGCTGAACGCCGAACAGGCGATGCAGGGCGCGGCAGATATTCTGCGTCAGTCGAAGAAAGTGATTGGTATCGGCTCCCCGCGCGCCAGCGTTGAAAGCAACTTCGCACTGCGCGAACTGGTCGGTGCGGATAACTTCTATACCGGTATCGCCCAGGGCGAGCAGGAACGTCTGCAGCTGGCGCTGAGCGTACTGCGTGACGGCGGTATTCATACTCCGGCACTGCGCGAAATCGAATCCTACGATGCGGTTCTGGTGCTGGGCGAAGATGTCACCCAGACCGGCGCGCGCGTTGCGCTGGCAGTGCGTCAGGCGGTGAAAGGTAAAGCACGCGAAATGGCGGCGGCGCAGAAAGTGGCCGACTGGCAGATTGCGGCCATCCTCAACATCGGCCAGCGCGCCAAGCATCCGCTGTTCGTCACCAACGTCGATAACACCCGTCTGGATGATATCGCCGCATGGACCTACCGTGCGCCGGTTGAAGATCAGGCGCGTTTAGGTTTCGCTATCGCCCACGCGCTGGATAACAACGCCCCGGCGGTTGACGGTATCGATCGTGACCTGCAGAACAAAATTGACGTTATCGTTCAGGCCTTGGCCGGTGCTAAGAAACCACTGATTATTTCCGGCACCAACGCCGGTAGCGCCGAGGTGATTCAGGCGGCTGCCAACGTGGCGAAGGCGCTGAAAGGTCGGGGCGCTGATGTCGGCATCACCATGATTGCTCGCTCTGTTAACAGCATGGGCCTGGGTATGATTGGCGGTGGTTCCCTTGAGGATGCGCTGACCGAGCTGGAAACAGGTCGTGCTGACGCCGTTGTGGTGCTGGAAAATGACCTGCATCGCCATGCTTCAGCTACACGTGTGAACGCCGCGCTGGCGAAAGCGCCACTGGTACTGGTCGTTGATCATCAGCGTACGGCAATTATGGAAAACGCCCATCTGGTGCTTTCCGCCGCGAGCTTCGCCGAAAGCGATGGTACGGTGATTAACAACGAAGGCCGCGCCCAACGCTTCTTCCAGGTCTACGACCCGTCCTACTACGACAGCAACACCGTCATGCTGGAAAGCTGGCGCTGGCTGCACTCGCTGCACAGCACCGTGCAGAGCCGTGAAGTGGACTGGACGCAGCTTGACCACGTCATCGACGCGGTCGTTGAGAAGCTGCCGCAACTGGCGGGTATTAAAGATGCCGCGCCGGATGCGACCTTCCGTATTCGTGGACAGAAACTGGCACGTGAACCGCACCGCTACAGCGGTCGTACCGCAATGCGCGCCAACATCAGCGTACACGAACCGCGCCAGCCGCAGGACAAAGACACCATGTTCGCTTTCTCGATGGAAGGGAACAACCAACCGTCTGCGCCGCGTTCACAAATTCCGTTTGCCTGGGCACCAGGCTGGAACTCCCCACAGGCGTGGAATAAGTTCCAGGATGAAGTGGGCGGTAAACTGCGTCATGGCGACCCAGGCGTGCGTCTGATCGAAGCTTCTGCGGATGGGATGGATTACTTCACTACCGTTCCGGCGAGCTTCCAGGCTCAGGATGGTCAGTGGCGTATCGCGCCTTACTACCATCTGTTTGGTAGCGACGAAATGTCACAACGTGCGCCGGTCTTCCAGACCCGTATGCCGCAGCCGTACATTAAACTCAATCCGGCTGATGCCGCGAAGTTGGGGGTTAATGCCGGTACGCGCGTTTCTTTCAGCTACGATGGCAACACGGTTACGCTGCCGGTTGAAATCGCTGAAGGATTAGCGGCAGGGCAGGTTGGTTTGCCGATGGGTATGCCTGGCATCGCGCCGGTACTGGCAGGTGCGCGTCTTGAGGATCTGCAGGAGGCACAACAATGAGTTGGATTACACCCGATCTGATTGAGATCCTGCTGAGCATTCTCAAAGCGGTCGTGATCCTGCTGGTGGTGGTCACCTGCGGGGCATTCATGAGCTTTGGCGAACGTCGTCTGCTGGGTCTGTTCCAGAACCGTTACGGACCGAACCGTGTTGGCTGGGGCGGTTCGCTCCAGCTGGTTGCGGACATGATCAAGATGTTCTTTAAAGAAGACTGGATCCCGAAATTCTCGGATCGCGTCATCTTTACCCTGGCACCAATGATCGCCTTCACCTCGCTGCTGCTGGCTTTCGCCATCGTGCCGGTGAGTCCGAACTGGGTGGTCGCTGACCTGAACATCGGGATCCTGTTCTTCCTGATGATGGCAGGTCTCGCGGTATACGCGGTACTGTTCGCCGGCTGGTCCAGTAACAACAAATACTCCCTGCTCGGTGCGATGCGTGCGTCTGCGCAAACGCTGAGCTACGAAGTGTTCCTCGGACTTTCCCTGATGGGCGTGGTGGCGCAGGCCGGCTCATTTAACATGACCGACATCGTCAACAACCAGGCTGATATCTGGAACGTAATTCCGCAGTTCTTTGGTTTTGTCACCTTTGCCATCGCGGGCGTGGCGGTGTGTCACCGTCATCCGTTCGACCAGCCAGAAGCCGAGCAGGAACTGGCCGACGGTTACCACATTGAATATTCCGGTATGAAATTCGGTCTGTTCTTCGTGGGTGAGTACATCGGTATCGTCACCATTTCTGCACTGATGGTTACCCTGTTCTTCGGTGGCTGGCATGGCCCGTTCTTACCGCCATTCGTCTGGTTCGCGCTGAAAACCGCGTTCTTCATGATGATGTTCATTTTGATTCGTGCGTCGTTACCGCGTCCGCGTTATGACCAGGTAATGTCCTTCGGCTGGAAAGTCTGTCTGCCGCTGACGCTCGTCAACTTGCTGGTAACGGCGGCTGTCATTCTGTGGCAGGCGCAATAAGGGACACAAAGACCATGACCTTAAAAGAATTGTTCGTAGGTTTCGGCACCCAGGTACGCAGTATCTGGATGATCGGCCTGCATGCGTTCGCGAAACGCGAAACGCAGATGTACCCGGAAGAGCCGGTCTATCTACCGCCCCGTTTTCGTGGTCGTATCGTTCTGACCCGCGATCCGGACGGTGAAGAGCGCTGCGTTGCCTGTAACCTGTGTGCGGTAGCGTGTCCGGTAGGCTGTATCTCTTTGCAAAAAGCAGAGACCAAAGATGGCCGCTGGTATCCGGAGTTTTTCCGCATTAACTTCTCACGCTGCATTTTCTGCGGCCTGTGCGAAGAAGCCTGTCCGACAACGGCTATTCAGCTGACTCCAGATTTCGAGCTGGGTGAGTACAAGCGCCAGGACCTGGTTTACGAGAAAGAGGATCTGCTGATCTCCGGTCCGGGCAAATACCCGGAATATAACTTCTACCGGATGGCAGGTATGGCAATCGACGGCAAAGATAAGGGCGAAGCAGAGAACGAAGCCAAGCCTATCGACGTCAAGAGCCTGTTACCGTAAGGAGAGGGGCAATGGAGTTCGCTTTTTATATCTGTGGCCTGATAGCCATTCTCGCAACCTTGCGGGTGATCACCCACACCAATCCGGTACACGCGTTGCTGTATCTGATTATTTCGCTGTTGGCGATTTCCGGGGTGTTCTTCTCGTTAGGCGCTTACTTCGCCGGTGCGCTGGAAATTATCGTCTACGCGGGCGCCATCATGGTGCTGTTCGTGTTCGTGGTAATGATGCTCAACCTCGGTGGTTCTGAAATTGAACAGGAACGCCAGTGGCTGAAACCGCAGGTGTGGATTGGTCCGGCGATTCTGTCGGCCATCATGCTGGTGGTCATTGTGTACGCCATTCTGGGCGTTAACGATCAGGGCATTGACGGTACGCCAATCAGCGCGAAAGCAGTCGGTATTTCCCTGTTTGGTCCGTATGTACTGGCGGTCGAACTGGCTTCGATGCTGCTGCTGGCGGGTCTGGTTGTGGCCTTCCACGTTGGACGCGAAGAGCGTTCAGGTGAAGTGCTGAGCAACCGCGCCGATGACCGCGCGAAAAGAAAAACGGAGGAGCACGCATGATCCCCTTACAACATGGACTGATCCTCGCGGCTGTCTTATTCGTACTGGGTTTAACCGGTCTGGTTATCCGCCGCAATCTGCTGTTTATGCTGATCGGGCTGGAAATCATGATTAACGCCTCCGCGCTGGCCTTTGTGGTCGCCGGAAGCTACTGGGGCCAGACCGATGGTCAGGTGATGTATATTCTCGCCATCAGCCTTGCGGCTGCGGAAGCGAGCATTGGACTTGCGCTGTTGCTGCAACTTCATCGCCGTCGCCAGAACCTGAACATCGATTCAGTAAGTGAGATGCGTGGATGAACATGCTTGCCTTAACCATTATTCTGCCATTTATTGGCTTTGTATTACTGGCGTTCTCTCGCGGTCGTTGGTCAGAAAATCTGTCCGCTACCGTGGGCGTCGGGTCGATTGGCCTGGCGGCGCTGGTGACGGCGTTTGTTGGCGTTGACTTCTTTGCCAATGGCCAACAGGCCTACAGCCAGCCGCTGTGGACGTGGATGTCCGTTGGTGACTTCAACATCGGTTTTAACCTGGTGCTGGACGGCCTGTCGCTGACCATGCTCAGCGTGGTGACCGGCGTCGGTTTCCTGATCCACATGTTCGCCTCCTGGTATATGCGCGGTGAAGAGGGATACTCTCGTTTCTTCGCCTACACCAACCTGTTTATCGCCAGCATGGTAGTTCTGGTACTGGCGGACAACCTGCTGCTGATGTACCTCGGCTGGGAAGGCGTGGGCCTGTGCTCCTATCTGCTGATCGGTTTCTATTACACCGATCCGAAGAATGGCGCTGCGGCAATGAAAGCCTTCGTGGTAACCCGTGTCGGTGACGTGTTCCTCGCCTTCGCGCTGTTCATCCTCTATAACGAGCTGGGCACGCTGAATTTCCGCGAAATGGTCGAACTGGCGCCTGCGCACTTCGAAGCGGGTAACAACATGCTGATGTGGGCAACCCTGATGCTGCTGGGCGGTGCGGTGGGTAAATCCGCGCAGTTGCCGTTGCAGACCTGGCTTGCTGACGCGATGGCCGGCCCGACGCCTGTCTCCGCGCTGATCCACGCCGCAACGATGGTTACCGCCGGTGTCTACCTGATTGCACGTACGCACGGCCTGTTCCTGATGACCCCGGAAATTCTGCATCTGGTGGGTATTATCGGTGCTATCACGCTTGTGCTGGCGGGTTTCGCCGCGCTGGTACAGACCGACATTAAGCGCGTTCTTGCGTACTCCACCATGAGCCAGATTGGTTATATGTTCCTGGCGCTGGGTGTTCAGGCGTGGGATGCGGCGATTTTCCACCTGATGACGCACGCCTTCTTTAAAGCGCTGCTGTTCCTGGCATCCGGCTCGGTTATCCTGGCTTGTCACCACGAACAGAACATCTTCAAGATGGGCGGCCTGCGTAAGTCTATTCCGCTGGTGTATCTCTGCTTCCTGATTGGTGGCGCGGCGCTGTCGGCTCTGCCGCTGATTACCGCAGGCTTCTTCAGTAAGGATGAGATTCTGGCCGGTGCTATGGCGAACGGTCATATCAATCTGATGGTTGCAGGTCTGGTCGGTGCGTTCATGACCTCTCTGTATACCTTCCGTATGATTTTCATCGTGTTCCACGGTAAAGAACAAATTCACGCTCACGCAGGGAAGGGGATTACCCATCATCTGCCGCTGATTGTGCTGATGATCCTGTCCACCTTCGTTGGCGCGCTGATTGTGCCACCGCTGCAGGGGGTACTGCCTGCGACGACCGAGCTTGAACATGGTCGCGTCATGACGCTGGAAATTACCTCCGGTATCGTAGCGATTGCGGGCATCCTGATCGCAGCATGGCTGTGGCTGGGCAAACGCACGCTGGTGACATCGATTGCCAACAGTGCGCCAGGTCGTCTGCTGGGGACCTGGTGGTATAACGCCTGGGGCTTCGACTGGCTGTACGACAAAGTGTTCGTCAAGCCGTTCCTGGGCGTTGCCTGGTTGCTGAAACGCGATCCGCTTAACTCAATGATGAACATTCCGGCCATCCTTTCCCGCTTTGCAGGTAAAGGCCTGCTGTTAAGCGAGAACGGTTATCTGCGCTGGTATGTGGCCTCAATGAGCATCGGCGCTGTCGTTGTGCTGGCACTGTTGATGGTACTGCGTTGAGTTTGTTGGCTGGATGAACGATTGCCGGATGGCGCTTCGCTTATCCGGCCTACAAACCCAAAGAGAATTTTTAAAATTCGTTGAAAATCAGGTCCAAAAGGACAGGCGTTATCGGCGAAGTCAGAGTGGACACCGCCTGCGCACAGCAACCGGAGCGTACTGAAGTACGTAAGGGTTGCGAGCACAGCCGGGGTTCGCTATGACGAGTGAGATAGCCTGAACGGGACTTAAACAAGGAACAAAGATCACCATGTTATTACCTTGGTTGATATTAATCCCTTTCATCGGTGGCTTCCTGTGCTGGCAGACCGAACGCTTTGGCGTGAAGGTGCCGCGTTGGATAGCGCTGATTACCATGGGACTGACGCTGGCGCTAGGCCTGCAACTGTGGTTGCAGGGCGGCTATTCACTGACGCAATCCGCGGGTATTCCGCAGTGGCAGTCTGAGTTTGTCCTGCCGTGGATCCCACGTTTTGGCATCTCTATCCATTTAGCCATCGACGGCTTGTCGCTGCTAATGGTAGTCCTGACCGGTCTGCTCGGTGTTCTGGCGGTCCTTTGCTCCTGGAATGAAATCGAAAAATACCAGGGCTTCTTCCACCTGAACCTGATGTGGATCTTAGGCGGCGTAATCGGCGTATTCCTTGCCATCGACATGTTCCTGTTCTTCTTCTTCTGGGAAATGATGCTGGTGCCGATGTACTTCCTGATAGCACTTTGGGGGCATAAAGCCTCTGACGGTAAAACGCGTATCACGGCGGCAACCAAGTTCTTCATTTATACCCAGGCCAGTGGTCTGGTGATGTTGATTGCCATCCTGGCGCTGGTGTTTGTGCACTACAAAGCGACCGGCGTGTGGACCTTCAACTATGAAGAGCTGCTGAATACCCCGATGTCCCACGGCGTGGAATACCTGCTGATGCTGGGCTTCTTCATCGCCTTCGCGGTGAAAATGCCGGTGGTTCCGCTGCACGGCTGGTTGCCGGATGCGCACTCTCAGGCACCGACCGCAGGTTCCGTTGACCTGGCGGGGATTTTGCTGAAAACCGCAGCCTACGGTCTGCTGCGCTTCTCCCTGCCGCTGTTCCCGAACGCGTCGGCGGAGTTTGCGTCTATCGCAATGTGGCTTGGCGTAATCGGCATCTTCTACGGCGCGTGGATGGCCTTTAATCAGTACGATATCAAACGTCTGATTGCTTACACCTCCGTATCGCACATGGGCTTCGTACTGATTGCTATCTACACCGGCAGCCAGCTGGCTTACCAGGGTGCGGTTATTCAGATGATCGCGCACGGTCTGTCCGCAGCCGGTCTGTTCATCCTGTGTGGTCAGCTGTACGAACGTCTGCACACGCGTGATATGCGTATGATGGGCGGCCTGTGGGGCAAAATGAAATGGTTGCCTGCGCTGTCAATGTTCTTCGCAGTGTGTACGCTGGGTATGCCGGGTACAGGTAACTTCGTTGGCGAATTTATGATTCTGTTCGGCAGCTACCAGGTGGTTCCGGTCATTACCGTGATCTCGACCTTTGGTCTGGTGTTTGCCTCTGTTTACTCGCTGGCGATGCTGCATCGCGCTTACTTTGGTAAGGCGAAGAGCCAGATTGCCAGTGTTGAACTGCCAGGGATGTCGCTGCGTGAGCTGTTTATCATCCTGTTGCTGGTTGTGCTTCTGGTACTGCTTGGCTTCTATCCGCAGCCGATTCTGGATACCTCGCATTCTGCGATGAGCAACATCCAGCAGTGGTTTGTTAATTCCGTTACTACTACAAGGCCGTAAATCGCCATGACAATAACTCCACAACACCTGATTGCGCTGCTACCGCTGCTGATCGTCGGCTTGACGGTGGTGGTTGTGATGCTCTCCATTGCGTGGCGACGCAATCACTTCCTCAATGCCACGCTGTCGGTCATTGGGCTTAACGCCGCGTTGGTTTCGCTCTGGTTTGTTGGCCAGGCGGGCGCCATGGACGTCACCCCGCTGATGCGGGTTGACGGTTTCGCTATGCTCTACACCGGGCTGGTGCTGCTGGCGAGTCTTGCCACCTGTACCTTCGCTTACCCGTGGCTGGAAGGCTACGACGACAACCGGGAAGAGTTCTATCTGCTGGTGCTGATTGCCGCGCTCGGCGGTATTCTGCTGGCTAACGCTAACCATCTGGCGGCGCTGTTCCTTGGTATTGAGCTTATCTCTCTGCCGCTGTTTGGTCTGGTTGGCTATGCGTTCCGTCAGAAACGTTCGCTTGAAGCCAGTATCAAATACACCATTCTGTCTGCCGCAGCGTCTTCTTTCCTGCTGTTCGGTATGGCGCTGGTGTACGCGCAGTCTGGCAACCTGTCATTTGTCGCGCTCGGTAAGAGCCTTGGCGATGGCATGCTGCACGAACCGCTGCTGCTGGCGGGCTTCGGTCTGATGATTGTTGGCCTCGGCTTTAAACTCTCGCTGGTTCCATTCCACCTGTGGACGCCAGACGTATACCAGGGCGCTCCGGCTCCGGTTTCCACCTTCCTGGCGACGGCGAGCAAAATCGCTATCTTCGGCGTGGTGATGCGTCTGTTCCTGTACGCACCGGTAGGTGATAGCGAAGCGGTACGTATCGTGCTGGGCGTGATCGCCTTTGCTTCCATCATCTTTGGTAACCTGATGGCGCTGAGCCAGACCAACATCAAGCGTCTGCTTGGTTACTCTTCTATCTCTCACCTCGGTTACCTGCTGGTGGCGCTGATTGCCCTGCAGAGCGGCGAAATGTCGATGGAAGCGGTTGGCGTTTATCTGGCCGGTTACCTGTTCAGCAGCCTCGGCGCGTTCGGTGTGGTCAGCCTGATGTCCAGCCCGTACCGCGGTCCGGATGCAGACTCTCTGTTCTCCTACCGTGGTCTGTTCTGGCATCGTCCGATCCTCGCGGCGGTGATGACGGTGATGATGCTGTCTCTGGCGGGTATTCCGATGACGCTGGGCTTTATCGGTAAGTTCTACGTACTGGCTGTCGGTGTGCAGGCTAACCTGTGGTGGCTGGTTGCCGCTGTGGTGGTAGGTTCTGCGATTGGTTTGTACTACTACCTGCGCGTTGCCGTAAGCTTGTACCTGAGCGCACCGCAGCAGTTGAACCGCGATGCGCCGTCCAACTGGCAGTACAGCGCGGGCGGTATCGTGGTGCTGATTTCAGCTCTGCTGGTACTGGTGCTGGGTATCTACCCGCAACCGCTGATCAGCATTGTGCAGTTAGCGACTCCGCTGATGTAATCGAAATGCAGAAACGAAAAAACCCGCCAAGGCGGGTTTTTTTATACGTGCAATACGGTCAGTTCAATAGCTGCCTGCTCACCAGCGGACCGCTGATGCCTTTCGCTGTGCGATCCATCACTTCCTGGATCACCGAAGAAAGCTCATTGACTTCGAATTTGGCCACGTAGCCATCCGCTTTTACTCGGCGAACGTGATCTTCGTTGGCGCTACCGGAAAGTGAAGAGTGGATAACGACCGGGATTTTCTTCAGGCGTTCGTCGGTTTTTATCTTACGGGTAAGCGTAAAACCGTCCATCTCCGGCATTTCCAGATCGGTGAGCACCAGGGCTATTTTCTCGCTGATTGGCTTACCTTCCGCTTCAGCTTCCTCAGATAACTGCTGGATCTTCTCCCACGCATCCTGGCCCGTCACATGCATCAGGTGCGGGATCTCCATGGCGGTAAGCCCTTTTTCCAGCATCGCGCGGGCCACTTTGGAATCATCTGCCACAATCGCCACCGCACCCGGCGTAATGTTGAATTTATTGGTTTTCAGGTTCGTTGCGCGCAGGTCATGGTTCGACGGTACAATGTCGTACAGAATCTGTTCGACGTCGAGCACCAGCGCCAGGTTATTGGTCTCTTTGTTATCGTCCAGACAGGCGATACTGGTAATATAGCGACCATTGACGGCTTTCTCAGCGGTATGCACCTGTTGCCAGTCCAGACGCATAATGTTTTCCACTGATTCCACCGCAAATGCCTGGACGCTGCGGGCATACTCCGTGATCAACAGGATGTTAAGCCCGGTCTCTGGCTTACAGCCCGCGACGGCGGGCAGGTCAATCACAGGGATCACCTGATCGCGAATGTTAACCATACCCAGCAGCGGGGCCTTCATACCTGCCGGACGCGTAAAGGTCGGCATCGGTACGATTTCACGCAGCTTGAATACGTTGATGCCAAACAGCTCTGATTTCTGCTCCTCAACAGATTTGCCAAGGCGAAACAGCAGCAGTTCAAAACGGTTAGACAGGGTTAGGTTTGTCCTGTCATCAATATCTTTCTGGAAATTGTTCATCCTGTCCTCAGTGTGAAAGCCAGCCTTTCCACTGTTATCGGCACTGAGGCGGAAAAATGGAGCATTAAACGGTGAAAATGGCGAAATCGTGAGCCAGTTCCGTGTCTGGAAATATTGCTTTGCACTCTTCGAGTAACCGCTGACAGCCTTTTTCATCGTAGCGTGAGCTAACGTGGGTCATGATCAGGCGTCCCACTCCGGCCTCAAGCGCCAGCTTTGCGGCTTGTCGGGTCGAGCTGTGCCCGCGGCTGTTGGCTTTTTCCTCCATTGAGGAGTCCAGCGTGGTTTCATGCACCATTACATCCACACCTCGTGCCAGTTCAATGGCGGACGCGCAGGGGCCTGTGTCGCCGAAAATAGCCACAGATTTTCCCCTGGTGGCCGGAGCGAGAAATTCGGCGCCGTTAATCGCGCGACCATCTTCCAGTACGATGGTTTTCCCGGCTTTCAAATCCTGAAACCACGGGCCCGATTTAACGCCTGCGGCCTTTAGGGCGCTGGCGTCGAGCGCCCCTGGCTTGTCGTGCTCTTCAATACGAAAACCGTAGCACTCCAGCGGGTGCGCCAGCGGGTACGCCGTTACTTTACGCAGGCCGTCATCGACAATCTCACCTGCAGTGATTTCTACAATATCCAGCGGATAATCGGTCCACGAGCCGCTTAAGCGCAAAGCGGTTTCGGTAAACTCTCGCAACCCCTTCGGGCCGTATAGCGTCAGCGGCTGGACATTGCCGGCCATCGAACGACTGCACAGCAGCCCCGGTAAACCAAACAGGTGATCGCCGTGCAGATGACTGATAAAAATACGATCGAGTTTTCCTGGGTTAAACGGCGTGGTCAGCAACTGATGCTGCGTTCCTTCACCACAATCAAAAAGCCACAGCCCCGCCTGAGTCGGGTGTTGCAGATTCAGTAAAATTGCCGTTACATTGCGGGAGCGCGTGGGGACACCCGCAGACGTGCCTAAAAATAGTAATTCCATCTTCGCGTTACACTTTTCGCCATCAACAAGGCAGGGTGTTCAGGTTATCACAACAAAGGGGCAGACAATGATCCACTGGCAAGATCTCCACCATGCAAAGCTCAATACCCAGCAGCTGTACGCCATTCTTCAGCTTCGCTGTGCGGTGTTTGTTGTTGAACAACAGTGTCCGTATCAGGATGTGGATGGTGATGACCTGGTTGGGGAAAACCGGCACATTCTGGGCTGGCATAACGATGAGCTGGTGGCGTATGCGAGGATTCTGAAAAGCGATGACGAGCTGGAGCCGGTGGTCATTGGCCGGGTGATTGTAAGCGAAGCGCTGCGTGGTGAAAAACTGGGGCAGCAACTGATGACCCAAACGCTGGCATCCTGTACCCAGCACTGGCCGCATAAGGCGCTGTATCTGGGGGCGCAGGCCCATCTGCAATCGTTCTATGCGCGCTTTGGTTTTGTTCCGGTCACGGATATCTATGACGAAGACGGTATTCCGCACATCGGCATGGCGCGAGAAGCGCATCAGGCATAAACAGGCGCAAACACGCCTGATTGTCTATAGTTAGCGGGTACGTCAATAGAAAGGGAGAATAAAATGTCTTTTCATTCTTATGAATCACGCATCGATGATGATCTGGAATTGTTGAGTGAAACGCTGGAGGAGGTGCTGCGTTCTTCCGGCGATCCAGCCGATCAAAAATACCTTGAGTTAAAAGCGCGGGCAGAGCGGGCGTTAGAAGAGGTGAGAAATCGCGTCAGCCACGCCTCTGACAGCTACTATTACCGCGCGAAAAAAGCTGTTTGCCGGGCCGATGACTATGTGCATGAAAAACCCTGGCGCGGAATTGGCGTTGGTGCCACGGTCGGTTTAGTGATGGGATTATTGTTAGCACGGCGATAAATTCCATTCCGTCAGCGCATTTGTACGTACTCCCTAACTGGGGGTACTGCTTTTTCTGCTCAGTACCCCGTATAATGTGAGGTTTTTAACAGGGAGAGGTCCGCGTGCATTCAATCACTACTGCGCTGGAAAGTCTGATGCGTCATTTGTCGCAAGAGATACCGGCAGCACCTGGAATTCGTATTTACGATATACCTTTCCCACTGAATGATGCGTTTGATGCTTTAGGATGGCTGGCCAGTCAACCCGTCTGGCCCCAGTTTTACTGGCAGCAGCGTAACGGCGACGAAGAAGCCGCCGTTCTGGGCGCTGTCGCCGCATTTTCCTCGCTGGAATCAGCTCAGCACTTTTTACGCCAGCATGATAATCATCCCGACCTGCGTATCTGGGGCCTGAATGCCTTTGAGCCCCAGCGCGGTAATTTGTTATTGCCACGGCTGGAATGGCGACGTTGCGCCGGGGCGGCGAGCTTACGCTTACATCTCTATAGCGACGTGTCGCTGCGTGAAGACGCCGCGCAGGCGATGGCGTTAATTTCATCGCTCGCCAACGTAAAGCCGCTACCCGCATTGCGCCTGCATTTGACGGGAGAACAGAACTGGCCGGATAAAGCAGGCTGGACAGATCTGATAAAACTCGCCACGCAAACAATCAATGCGGAAGCGCTTGAGAAGGTGGTGCTGGCGCGGGCGACCGACTTACAGTTTTCTCAGTCGGTTAATGCCGCGGCCGTGATGGCCTCCAGCCGTCGCTTGAACCTGAACTGCTACCATTTCTTTATGGCATTCTCTGCAGAGTGCGCGTTTCTTGGCTCTTCCCCTGAACGTCTGTATCGACGACGTGACACGGCGCTGCGCACCGAGGCGCTGGCCGGAACCGTTGCTAATCATCCTGAGGATCATCGGGCATGGCAGTTGGGTGAATGGCTAATGAAAGATGATAAAAACCAGCGCGAGAATATGCTGGTGGTCGAAGATATTTGCCAGCGTTTGCAGGGCTGTACGCAAACGCTTGACGTGCTGCCGCCGCAGGTGCTCAGACTGCGTAAAGTGCAGCACCTGCGTCGCTGTATCTGGACGGAACTGAATCAGGCCGACGATACGCTTTGCCTGATGCAGCTTCAGCCTACGGCGGCAGTGGCAGGTATTCCGCGTGAGCTGGCGCGTGAATTTATCCAACATAATGAACCCTTTGAACGCGAATGGTATGCCGGTTCTGCGGGTTACCTTTCTCTGCGCCAAAGCGAGTTTTGCGTGTCATTACGTTCGGCGAAAATTAGCGCAAACGTGGTGCGCCTGTATGCCGGGGCAGGGATCGTTCGCGGTTCAGATCCTGAGCAGGAATGGCAAGAAATAGACAATAAAGCGGCAGGACTGCGCACTTTATTACAGATGGAAGGGTAATGAGTTGTATATTACCGACTCATATCAAAAATCCATTTATTCGATTCTTTATACTGTGTCGCAATATTGATACCGGACAATCTCATGTCAGTAAGCGCATTTAACCGACGCTGGGCGGCGGTCATTCTGGAAGCACTCACTCGCCACGGCGTCAGGCATGTCTGCATTGCCCCTGGCTCTCGTTCTACACCGTTGACGCTGGCGGCAGCGGAAAACCCGGCTTTTATCCACCATACTCATTTTGATGAGCGCGGTCTTGGGCATCTGGCTTTAGGTCTGGCAAAAGTCAGCCGGCAGCCTGTCGCCGTGATTGTGACGTCCGGTACGGCGGTGGCGAATTTGTATCCCGCGTTGATCGAAGCGGGCCTGACCGGTGAAAAACTGATTTTACTTACCGCTGACCGACCGCCTGAACTTATCGACTGCGGCGCTAACCAGGCGATTCGTCAGGCCGGAATGTTTGCCTCG
This sequence comes from Citrobacter sp. Ce129, assembly GCF_030334545.1. NCBI lineage: Bacteria > Pseudomonadati > Pseudomonadota > Gammaproteobacteria > Enterobacterales > Enterobacteriaceae > Citrobacter > Citrobacter sp. Ce129. Next base: position 366,612 of record NZ_JAOWDS010000073.1, on the reverse strand, counting down.
CATCCATCGCAAACGCTCTCCTTACCGCGCCCGACCCAGGACATCCCGGCGAGCTGGCTGGTGTCCACCATTGATAACGCCTTAGCTGCGCTGCATAGCGGGGCGGTTCATATTAATTGTCCGTTTGCGGAACCGCTGTATGGCGATATGGACGAAACGGGGATTGCCTGGCAGCAGCGCCTTGGCGACTGGTGGCAGGACGATAAACCCTGGCTGCGTGAAGCGCGTCGGCTGGAAAGCGACAAACAGCGTGACTGGTTTTTCTGGCGACAAAAACGCGGCGTCGTGATTGCAGGTCGCATGAGTGCCGAAGAGGGCAAGAAGGTTGCGCAATGGGCGCAGATTCTAGGCTGGCCGTTGATTGGCGATGTTCTGTCGCAAACCGGACAGCCGTTGCCGTGCGCCGACCTGTGGCTCGGGAATGCGAAAGCGGTAACTGAATTACAGCAGGCGCAGATTGTGGTGCAGCTTGGCAGTAGCCTGACTGGAAAACGACTCCTGCAATGGCAGGCCAGCTGTGATCCGCAGGAATACTGGATTGTCGATAATCTCGAAGGCCGCCTCGATCCGGCTCATCATCGTGGGCGCAGGTTGGTAGCAAAGGTTGGCGACTGGCTGGAGTTGCATCCGGCGGAGAAACGTCAGCCCTGGTGCGTAGAAATCCCACGCCTGGCGCAGCTGGCCTGGCAGGCGGTAGAAGCCCGCCGCGACGCGTTTGGTGAAGCGCAATTAGCCCACCGTATCCGCGAATACCTGCCGGAGCAGGGACAACTGTTCGTGGGCAACAGCCTGGTGGTGCGTCTGATTGATGCGCTGTCACAGCTTCCGGCGGGTTTCCCGGTCTATAGCAACCGCGGCGCGAGCGGTATCGACGGTCTGTTGTCAACGGCTGCAGGCGTACAGCGCGCCAGCGCAAAATCGACGCTGGCTATCGTCGGCGATTTATCTGCGTTGTATGACCTCAATGCCCTGGCGTTATTGCGCCAGGTATCCGCGCCGTTTGTCCTGATAGTGGTCAACAATAACGGCGGGCAGATCTTCTCCCTGCTGCCGACGCCGGCAAGCGAACGCGAACGGTTCTACCTGATGCCGCAGAACGTGCATTTTGAGCATGCTGCCGCCATGTTTGACCTTAAATACCAGCGTCCGGAAAACTGGGAGCAACTGGAGAGCGCGTTGAATAACGCCTGGCGTACTCCGGCGGCAACGGTGATTGAGCTGGTGGTAAATGAAACTGACGGGGCGCAAACCCTGCAGCAACTGCTGGCGCAGGTAAGCCATCTATGATCCTGCACGCGCAGGCAAACGAGGGCCAGCCAGGATTTCCCTGGCTGGTTTTCCTGCACGGTTTTTCCGGCGATTATCGCGAATGGCAGACGGTTGGCGAAGCGTTTCAGAATTATTCGCGGCTGTACATCGACCTGCCAGGACACGGCGGGTCCGCTGACATTAGCGTGAGCGGATTCGATGACGTAAACGCTTTGCTGCATAATACTCTTCTTAGTTACAACATACTTAACTACTGGCTGGTAGGATACTCTCTTGGCGGCAGAGTCGCGATGATGGCAGCCTGTCAGGAGATGCCGGGACTGTGTGGTCTGGTGGTTGAAGGTGGACATCCTGGCTTGCAAAGCGAGGAGGCGCGTGTGCAGCGTCGTCTCTCGGACGGTCGCTGGGCCGCGCGTTTTCGCGCTGAGCCGCTGCGCGAGGTGTTTAATGACTGGTACCAACAACCAGTTTTTTTCTCGCTGAATGCGGCGCAAAGAGAGGCGCTGGTCGCTCTGCGTAGCCAGAATAATGGGCATACGCTGGCGGCAATGCTTGAGGCAACCTCGCTTGCCGTACAACCTGATTTACGTGCGCAACTCCATACGCGCACATTTCCGTTTTATTATTTATGTGGTGAACGTGACGATAAATTCCGCGCTTTAGCGGCGGAAATATCAGTACCAAACCATGTGATTCGTAATGCCGGACACAACGCGCATCGGGATAATCCCGCTGGCGTGGTGGACTGTCTGGCTCAGATTCTGCGTCGCTGACTATAGGACATTTTATGATCTATCCTGATGAAACAATGCTTTACGCACCGGTAGAATGGCACGATTGCTCTGAAGGCTACACCGATATTCTTTATGAGAAATCCACCGACGGTATCGCAAAAATCACCATTAATCGTCCGCAGGTACGCAATGCCTTCCGTCCGGTTACCGTGAAAGAGATGATCCAGGCGCTGGCGGACGCCCGCTATGATGACAACATCGGCGTGATTATTCTGACTGGTGCGGGCGACAAAGCGTTTTGCGCAGGTGGTGATCAGAAAGTGCGTGGCGACTACGGCGGATACCAGGATGATTCCGGTGTGCATCACCTGAACGTACTGGACTTCCAGCGTCAGATTCGTACCTGTCCGAAACCGGTAGTGGCGATGGTTGCCGGTTTTTCCATCGGCGGCGGGCATGTGCTGCATATGATGTGCGACCTGACCATTGCGGCTGAAAACGCCATCTTTGGTCAGACCGGTCCGAAAGTCGGTTCTTTCGACGGCGGTTGGGGCGCTTCCTACATGGCGCGCATCGTCGGTCAGAAAAAAGCGCGTGAAATCTGGTTCCTGTGCCGTCAGTACGATGCAAAACAAGCGCTGGATATGGGCCTGGTAAACACCGTGGTTCCGCTGGCCGATCTGGAAAAAGAGACCGTACGCTGGTGTCGCGAAATGCTGCAAAACAGCCCAATGGCGCTGCGCTGCCTGAAAGCCGCGCTGAACGCTGACTGCGATGGTCAGGCTGGTCTGCAGGAGCTGGCGGGTAACGCCACTATGCTGTTCTACATGACGGAAGAAGGTCAGGAAGGTCGTAACGCCTTTAACCAGAAACGTCAGCCTGATTTCAGCAAATTCAAACGGAATCCGTAATGCGTAGCGCGCAGGTATACCGCTGGCAGATCCCCATGGACGCGGGGGTGATTCTGCGCGACAGGCGGTTAAAAACGCGTGACGGGCTGTACGTTTGTCTTCGTGACGGCGAGCGCGAAGGGTGGGGAGAGATCTCCCCACTGCCGGGCTTTAGTCAGGAAAGCTGGGAAGAGGCGCAAACCGAACTGCTGGTCTGGGTCAAAGGCTGGCTGCAAGGCGATGCCTCTTTACCGCAACTGCCTTCGGTCGCCTTTGGCGCAAGCTGTGCGTTGGCCGAACTGGCCGGCGCATTGCCACAGGACGCAGATTACCGTGCTGCACCGCTGTGTACGGGCGATCCTGACGATCTGGTACTGCAACTGGCGGATATGCCAGGTGAAAAAGTGGCGAAGATCAAGGTCGGACTGTATGAAGCGGTTCGCGACGGTATGGTAGCCAACCTGCTGCTTGAGGCTATCCCAGAGCTGCATTTGCGTCTTGACGCCAACCGAGCCTGGACGCCGTTGAAAGCCCAGCAGTTTGCAAAATACGTTAATCCGGAGTATCGCGGCCGCATCGCTTTCCTCGAAGAACCGTGCAAAACCCGCGATGACTCCCGTGCGTTTGCGCGTGAAACTGGTATTGCCATCGCCTGGGATGAAAGTCTGCGTGAAGCGGATTTCACCTTCGAAGCCGAAGAGGGCGTCAAGGCTGTGGTTATCAAACCTACGCTGACGGGCAGTCTCGATAAAGTACGCGAACAGGTGGCAGCGGCGCATGCGCTTGGTCTCACCGCTGTTATTAGCTCGTCGATCGAGTCGAGCCTGGGCTTAACTCAGCTGGCGCGAATTGCCGCCTGGCTGACGCCGCAGACCATTCCAGGTCTGGATACCCTGAGTCTGATGCAGTGCCAGCAGGTACGCACCTGGCCGGGTAGCGCGTTGCCGTGTATTGACGTTGAAGCGCTGGAACGTCTGCTATGACCCAGCAGGACATGCCCGATAGCGTGAGCTTATCGGGCCTGATACAACCGGGTGACTGGCCGTGGCGCCACTGGCGACAAGTGCGTGCGAAGGCGCCAGCCCTGCGCCTCAACGATGAGGTATTAAACTGGAGCGAGCTCTGCACGCGCGTTGACCATCTGGCCTGCGGTTTTGCCGCTCAGGGCGTGGAAGAAGGCGATGGTGTCCTGCTTCGTGCCTGGAACCATCCGCGGGCTTTGCTGGCCTGGCTGGCATTGCTGCAATGTGGGGCGCGGGTTTTACCTGTGAATCCACAGTTGCCCCAGCCGCTGCTAGATGCGCTGGTCCCGGACTTAACGCTGCGTTTTGCGCTCGATCTGGAAGCCGCTAACGCACTTTCAGGGCTCAGTCCGTTGCAGATGCAGGTAGTGCCAGGCACGCATGCCGCCGCGTGGTTACCCGAACGTTTGAGCACGATGACGTTAACCTCTGGTTCTACCGGATTGCCGAAGGCGGCGGTGCATACCTGTCAGGCGCATCTGGCGAGCGCGCAGGGCGTGCTGTCGTTAATGCCGTTTGGCGCTGAAGATGACTGGCTACTCTCACTGCCGCTGTTTCATGTTTCCGGTCAGGGCATATTGTGGCGCTGGTTGTTTGCCGGGGCGCGAATGACCGTGCGCGACAAGCAGCCGCTTGAGCACATGTTGGCTGGGTGCACCCACGCTTCGCTGGTGCCTACGCAGTTGTGGCGCTTGCTGGTCAACAACAGGCCGGTCACGCTCAAAGCGGTACTGCTGGGCGGTGCGGCAATTCCTGTTGAATTAACGGAACAGGCGCGCGAGCAGGGGATTCGCTGCTGGTGCGGTTACGGTTTGACGGAGTTTGCTTCTACGGTCTGCGCGAAAGAGGCGGATGGTCAGGCGGATGTGGGTTCCCCGCTGGTAGGCAGAGAAGTCAGAATCGTTAATGATGAAGTCTGGCTGCGTGCCGCCAGCATGGCGCAAGGTTACTGGCGTAACGGTAAGCTTATTCCTTTAGTGAACGCGGAAGGCTGGTTTGCGACCCGCGATCGCGGCGTGTTGAAGGACGGCAAGTTGACCATTGTCGGTCGTATGGACAATCTGTTCTTTAGCGGCGGGGAAGGCATTCAGCCGGAAGAGGTGGAACGCGTAATTGCAGCGCATCCGCATGTTCTGCAAGCCTTTATTGTGCCGATAGAAGACAAAGAGTTTGGGCATCGCCCGGTGGCGGTCATTGAGTATGACGCCAACGCTGGAGAAACCAATCTGGCAGAGTGGGTTAAAGATAAGCTGGCTCGCTTTCAACAACCGGTGTGTTGGTTGACGTTGCCTCCCGAACTCAAAGCTGGAGGGATTAAAATCTCTCGCCGCGCGCTGTCGGATTGGGTAACTGCTTCATTGTTAACATTAAGAAAACAGTAATTACATTTCTCACTTTCGCCGTTGCGTAGCCATTGTCCTTTTGTTTATCTGCTAATGTGTAACCTTGTGTGAAATTCATTAGCAAAAGGTGCGCTATGGAATGGCATGTGAAGAAGACTTGCTGTCACAAAAAAGCAAGGAGGCTCTATGTTGTGCTTTGTGATAGCGGCGGTTCGTTAAAGATGCTTGCCGAGGCGCAATCTTCTGAGCGGGTTAAGCCCGGAGATCTCCTTTCTCCCTTAAAAGACGCGCAGTATTGTATTAATCGCGATTTATCCCGGATGATTAAGATAATTGATGCCAGACAGTATATTTGCGACGAATGGGAACGCGTGTTACGACTGTCCGAAGATAAATAGTCTCAGGGCTGCTGGCGCTGATGTGAAGGCAGAAAAATCGTCATTAGCCCCGCCATGATGCACAGCACTCCGGCAAGTGCCTTCAATGAAAATGTTCCCTGCCAGCCGGGCAGAATCATGGATGCAACCCACACCAGCACATAGCTCAGGCTGAGCAGAGCATAAGCTTTGCTCAGTGCGAGCTGGTGCAGGGCTTTATGCCAACAAATAACCGACAGTAAATAGCCGGCCAGCCCGGCATACAGAGCAAACGCCCCGATGCTAAGAGAAAATACGGCTGTGATGAATTCCTGCGGCCGCAGCATTGGCGGCAGATTATCCATCGCGAAGCCGAGACTCAACTGGGCGGCGGAGGTGATAATAACGCTACATAATCCCCAAAATATGCCCATTACACCGCACTCCCAAGAATAAAGATGCCGGTGATGATGAGCCCAACCCCCAGCCAGTGGCGCGTGGTGACGGGTTCACGCCAGATTTTCCATGCGGCCAGCGTCACCCAGACAAAGTTAAGACTCAGCATGGGGTAGGCGATGCCGACAGGAATGTTCTGCAGTACCGCGAGCCAGAGCAGCATGGCCAAACCGAGACTTGCCAGAGCAAGCCCAATCCATTGCGAAATATGACGTTTTCGCGCTCGTGCGGACACCGGTCGGGTCGCCTGCTTCTGGCATAACTGGCCGCAGACGCTGAGCATGCTGGCGAGAACTAAGGCTATCCAGATCATTTGGGTCGATACTGAATCAGGACCAGACGCCCCTGATTATCAATGTAATCAGCGGGAGGGATGGCAAGTTGATTAATATCTTCATCCTTATCAATCGAGAGCACGAGCGTAATGTTTCCTTGCTGACGATGTTGCGCTAACCAGTCGGCAAAGTCTTCCCGACTGACAAAACGCCCCTGGGCATCCGGGTAGTTAAGGCCATATTTTAACTCGCCCGTTTGTCCGTACATCATGATGTCGTCACGCTTCAGGCTCCAGGCCAGCCCCGCGGCGACGCCAACGCTATCGGTGAGAATATAACGGCTCGAGTCCAGCGACTCTTTGGTCATCTCGACAAAAAACTGTGGCTGTTTAGATTCCATCACCCGGTCAGGAATGGAAAAGCCAAACAGCAGTGCCAGTCCCAATGGGCACAGCGCTGCGAATGGCCAGTTCTTCTCGCGGTTATTTAGCGTATACCAGCCGAACAGCGTCCAGACGATAAAAATACCCCACGCACAAAACACCTTATACGTTTCGATATGCGACCAGACCGGCGTCTTTAACGGGCCCAGCGTGGAAACAATAAACGTGGCGACAATCCCGGTCACACCGAACAGAACGTTGATCCAGCCATTGACGCGCAGCGCGGCTGAGCCTTTTTCCGCGGCCTGTAGGCCGAAACGCGCCACCAATATCGCCAGCGGCGCGAAGCAGGAAAGAATATAGGTTGGCAATTTTCCTTTCGCGATGCTGAAAAAAAGGATTGGCATGATAATCCAGCTTAGCAGGTACAGTGTGCTGCGCGGAACATCTCGCTCACACCAGCCCGTACGCAGTGCGCCGGGAAGCAGCCCGAGCCACGGTAATGCGCCCGCTACAAATATCGGGATGTAGTACCAGACTGGAGCCTTGTGTTGAGCATCATCCTGCGCGAAGCGTTGAATGTGTTCGACCCAGAAGAAATAATGCCAGAAATCCGGCTCACGCCGGGCAATCGCTATTCCCCACGGCAGCACAATCACGACGCAGCCGACGACCGCCAGCAGACCGTAGAGTATGAGATCTTTCCAGCGCTTTTGTGCGAAAACCCACGGCAGTACGCTGAGCACCGGAACGGCAAGCGCCAGGAAACCCTTGGTCATTACGCCCATGCCGCAGGTTAACCCTAACAGCAAAAAGGCAGTCATTTTGCGCGTTCTGGTGGTGGCCTGCATCCCCTGCCAAAAACAACACATGCCCGCCATCAGCCAGAGCGCGATGATAGGATCAAGTACCGCGTAGGTGCCGATGCTGTATACCAAAAAAAACGTTAAAAAGATAACTGATGAGAGTACGGCGGTACGCTTATCCTGCCATAACCGCATGGCAAGCCAGGCTACCAGTAGCGCCGTCAGCAAGGTGGCAAAAATGGCCCCCGCTCTGACGCCAAAATTATTGGCGCCAAACAACCATTGCCCGATGCTGTTTAACCAGTATCCGGCAATCGGTTTTTCAAAATAACGCAGCCCTAAAAAGTGAGGAACGATCCAGTCGCCAGAGGTCAGCATCTCCCGGCTGATTTCGGCATAGCGCGTCTCATCTGGCTGCCAGAGCAGGCGACTGTTGATGGGAAGAATAAAATACAGCGCAATAAAAGCGATGAACGCCAGAGTGTAGCGGGCAGCAGATTTCATTGTGTCACACTCACCGGTTGTTGGCAGCCGAGCCACCCCTCTCTGCCGGGAATTTTGCCGCGCACGATCTGTCCTGTTGGCAGCGTATTAATATCGTCTGGTAACAGGTCACCGAGCGGGCAAAATGTGATCCCCATGTCTGCGGCACGAGTAAGCAACTCGTCAAAATCCTGATGAAAGGCGATGCCTTCAACTTCCGCATGAATGGTGTACACCGGTGTTCCTCTGCTCATCTGGATGTGGGAGAGAATATAAGAGTTGAAGTCCACCGCCTGGACCTCCTGACCAACCACTTCATCCCATGTTGGTAACGTGACGGGAATTTGCGGTGTACCTGTTTTCCCGGACGCCAGCACAGGACGGAATAACGATGTTCCCCGACAGTCGCTGTTATAGCGCAGATGGAACGTTTCTTTGGCATGGATGACGCGGTTGTCGGCACGCCATCCGGCAACCGCAGAACAGGTGACAGGCTGTCCGATGATGGCTTCAAGGGCGGATATGCCTCGTGAAATATCATCAATTAACTGTTTATCATTCCAGTTTCCGCTTCGCGCCTGCCAGGCATGGTGATCCCAGGCATGCAAACCGGTTTCATGAAGCAGGGCGGTTTGTGCAATGATCGCCGCATTAGCCTGGCCGATTTCTTTACCCGGCCATGCGGTTCCCGCCAGCAAAATATCCCATCCGTAGAGTGATGCCGCGTTTGAGCGCAGCATCTTCCACAGAAATTGTGGTTTCACAAGACGCCAGAGATGGCGCCCCATGTTGTCAGGTCCAACGCTAAAGAAAAAACTTGCCCGGACGCGATGTCGGTTCAATGTCTCCAGCAGGCGGGGCACGCCTTCGCGCGTCCCCCTGAACGTATCGACATCAATGCGCAAGCCGACTTTGGTCATGATGTGTGTTCCGTGATATCCACGCTGCGTAAGAAGAAGTCCAGCGTCTCTTCTACCGTTTCCTGCATCTCAATGCCAGGTTCCCAGTTCAGGCAGCGTTTTGCGTTGCGAATATTGGGCTTACGATGCTCAACGTCCTGATAACCTTTACCATAGTAGGTACTGCTTTCGACGTCGCGGAAACCGGCAAACGGCGGGAAGTGGTTACGCAATGGATGTTTTTCAAAGCAGGAAAGCAGCATTTCTGCCAGTTCCTGAATACTCGCTTCGTTCTCCGGGTTACCGATGTTGATAATCTCGCCGTCGCAGCGTCCGCCTTCGTTTTCAATGATGCGGTATAGGGCTTCGATACCATCGCGAATGTCGGTAAAGCAGCGTTTCTGCTTGCCGCCTTCAATCAGCTTGATCGGTGACCCTTCCACCAGATTGAGGATCAACTGGGTGATGGCGCGTGAGCTGCCGATACGCGCGGCGTTAAGGCTGTCCAGACGCGGCCCCATCCAGTTAAACGGGCGGAACAGGGTGAAGCGCAATCCCTCTTTTTCGCCGTACGCCCAGATAACGCGATCCAGCAACTGCTTGGAAACAGAGTAGATCCAGCGCGGTTTATTCACCGGACCGACGATCAGATTCGAGCTGTCCTCATCGAAGACGTTATCGGTACACATGCCGTAGACTTCGGAGGTTGACGGGAAAATAATGCGCTTATGGTATTTCACGCAGTAGCGAATGATTTTCAGGTTCTCTTCGAAATCGAGCTCAAACACGCGCAGCGGGTTGCGGGTATATTCGATTGGCGTTGCGATCGCCACCAGCGGCAGCACGACGTCGCATTTTTTCACATGATACTCAATCCATTCGGAGTGAATGCTGATGTCACCTTCGACGAAATGGAATCGCGGATGTTGCAGAAAACGCCCAATGGCGTCGCTACCAATATCGAGTCCATATACTTCATAATTATCTTCTTGCAGCAGGCGCTCGGTCAGATGGTTACCAATGAAGCCGTTAACGCCGAGGATTAGCACACGAGTACGACGTTTGCTGGCGGTAACTGACTGGCTGTTCAGACGAGAACCTGGTACCAGGCCCAGAACCTGCGCCAGTTGTGACCCCTGCATTGCAATACCATCGCCAGCTTGTCCGGTAATAATCTCCAGTGCGCCATCGGCACAGGCGATCAGCAAAGGGGATACGGAGACGACGGTGCCCGGTTGGGCCGCAAAATCGTTTGTGCAAACCCGAGATGTCCAGACGGTGAACTTTTGCGTGCCGACGTAGCTAAATGCGCCCGGCCACGGATCGCTGACGGCGCGAACCTGGTTATGCAGCTCTGCGGCAGGCTTGTTCCAGTCGAGGAGGCTATCTTCCGGCGTACGGCGACCAAAGCAGGTGGCTTCTGCTTCCTGTTGGGGGCGTTCTGCATAATCTCCCGTTTTAATCGCAGGCAGCGTTTGTTCCAGCAACTGACGCGCAGCCTGGCATAATTTATGGTGCAGCGTTAACGCCACGTCTTCCGGCGAAATAGCAACGCGCTGCTGGGCAACTATGGCACCCGCATCCGCGCGTTTGACCATGCGGTGAAGCGTGACGCCGGTTTCGGTTTCGCCATTAACCAATACCCAGTTCAGAGGCGCGCGACCACGGTATTTCGGCAGCAGCGAACCGTGCAGATTAAATGCCCCCTTAGGCGCAAGACTGAGGATCTCATCACTCAGTAAATGACGATAGTAGAATGAGAAGATGACATCTGGCGCCAGTTGGCTAATGCGCTCAATCCACAGGGGATGATTGACCTCGTCCGGGGCGTAAACCGGAATACCAGCGCTGGCCGCCAGGCGGGAAACAGATCCAAAAAACGCTTTTTCACCCGGGTTGTCGGTGTGTGTAAAAATTGCAGCGATTTCATAACCTGCATCTAACAAAGCCTGAACACCCTGACATCCCATATCGTGATAGGCAAATACGACGGTTTTCATGCGCGGTTTTCCTCGTTTGACTGTGTGGTTTGTGGGCGAATAACGTGTTGAACAAAATAGCGGGGGCGGGCGCGGACATCGTTATAGATGCGACCGATATATTCGCCGAGTAAACCCATGCCAATAAACTGTGCGCCGATAAAGGTAAACAGGACGGCAAACAGCATGAATACCCCTTCCGCGGCCCACTGTGGGCCGAGCGTCAGGCGCAGAACAACAAGCACAACGGATAAGGTAAAGCCGGTGGCGGCAATCACGCTGCCCAACAGGCTCAACATACGAAGCGGCGTGGTGGTCAGACAGGTCACCAGGTCATACATCAGGTTGATCAGACGCATGAAGCTGTATTTAGAATCACCAAATTCACGCTCTGCATGATGTACCGGGATTTCGGTGGCGCGACGGGCAAAAATATTGGCCAGAATCGGGATAAAGGTGCTGCGCTCCTGGCAATGCAGCATGGCATCGACGATGTGACGGCGATAGGCGCGTAGCATGCAACCATAGTCGCCCATCGCTTTACCGGTGGTGCGCTGAATCAGATGGTTGATCATGCGCGAGGCGGTCTTACGAAATACACTGTCCTGGCGGTTCTGACGTACCGTACCCACCACATCGAAGCCTTCATCGGCGGTGGCAACCAGCCGCGGGATCTCCTCCGGCGGGTTTTGCAAATCGGCATCCAGCGTGATGATCAAGTCGCCGGTGACATGGCTGAAACCGGCCATAATTGCCGAGTGTTGCCCGTAATTTCGATTCAGTAAAATAGAGACAATATGGCTGTTCGGTGCCTGAGACGCGTCCATCATCAACTGCGCGGAGTTGTCGCTGCTGCCGTCATCAATTAGCAGAATCTCATAGTCTTTGCCCAATTTTTCGCAGGCGGCACTGGTACGTCTGATTAGCTCTGGCAGGCTTTCCTGTTCATTAAAAACGGGAATGACCACTGAGACTTTTTTGATCGGTGCTGCTTCAAACATGGTTATTGTCCTGCAATCTCGCGAAGTGCCGTAATCACCCGCTGGGTGTCCGCTTCGGTCATGTCGGGGAATAGCGGCAGCGAGCAGATGCGCGCGCTGTTCCATTCAGTATTTGGGAGCGAAAGGGTAGTGAAGCGTTCGCGGTAATATTTTTGCGTATGGGCCGCACGAAAATGCAGACCAGTGCCGATATTTTTGGCCTTTAGCGCCTCCATCAGGGCATCTCTGCTCAGGCCACAGCGCGCTTCGTCAACGCGAATGATGTACAGATGCCAGGCGTGAACGTGCGACCACTGGGGCAGGCCCAGCGGTTGAAACGGGGTATCGGCCAGCGCCTGTTGATATTTCTGGGCAATTTGCGCCCGGCGTGAATTCAGTTGTCCCAGCTTATTCAGCTGTACCAGCGCGATGGCGGCATTGATATCTGTGAGGTTGTATTTGTATCCTGGCGCAAGTACTTCGGCCTGCGGCGCCCGGCCATAGGTTTGTCGATCAAATGCATCGACGCCCAGACCGTGAAACTTCAGGCTGCGAAGACGCTGGGCAAGCTGACTGTCGTCGGTGACGATTAGCCCACCTTCTGCACAGGTGATATTTTTGATGGCGTGAAACGAGAAGATTGCCGTGCCGCGCGCGCCGACATGGCGACCCTTATACAACGTCCCTACGGCGTGAGCCGCATCTTCTATAACCGGAATGCCGTAGCGCTCGCCAATGGCATAAATTGCGTCAAGGTCGGCGGGGGCGCCTGCGTAATGTACCGGAATAATGGCTTTGGTACGCGGGGTGATAGCGGCTTCAATTTGCTCCGGCGTGATCATCAGCGTATCGCGGTCGACGTCGATCATGACTGGCGCCGCACCCAGCAAAACAATCATGTTGAGGGTCGAAACCCATGTCATTGACGGCGTAATGACCTCATCGCCTGCGCCTATGCCCAGCGCCATCAACGTGATGTGCATCCCTGCCGTAGCGGAGCAGACGGCGACGGCGTGCTGATTTCCGGTGAGCTGACAGAATGCTTCTTCCAGTTGTTGGTTTTTCGGGCCGGTGGTTATCCATCCAGAGTCCAGAACCGTCTTCACAGCGGCAAGTTCTTCAGCGCCCATGGTCGGGCGAGAGAAAGGCAAAAAGTCAGACATCATTATTCCTTCAAGCCATTTAACGCCACCGAAGTTTTATTTTTCGTGATAAACAGGGGGCGTTAATTATTTAATCAGGCTTCAAAGGTTAATGACTGAAGGTTAATTTATCCTTAAGAGTTTAAGGTTTGAAATTCAAAGATAAAAAGAGGGATCGGTGATTTATTTGTTTGAATATAAAGTATTTTTAGTCTTCATGGCGGTAATGACCTCTGTTGCTGAATGCTGAGAACAATACCGCTATTGTGCACATTGTTTATATTACGTTTAAACTTGTGGGATTTACAGTAACCCTTTCAAAGTTAACGTTTTACGCGTGGCGATATTTAAGTCGTAGGTGCGGAGATCTTCCGCTTTAACCCAGGCGAATGCCTGGAACTCTTCGTTAATGTTCACTTCGCGATTCGCCGCCACACAATCGAAGATGAGATAAATCATATAAATCTCTTCCTGGCTGCCATCGGCATAAGTTTTGGTACGAATATCGTCACTGAAGGTCCATGGCGTAATTTCTGATAACACCAACTGTTCACCCAGTTCTTCTCTCACTTCCCGGCGCAAAGCTTCTTCGATGCGTTCGCCTGGTTCAACACCGCCGCCAGACAGCGCCCACTGACCGGGAAACACACCGCGGTCGTCAGCCATTTTGCACAGCAAATAACAGCCATCGTTTTCAATTAATGGGCAAACAATCGTTCTTTGGCGCATAAGTTCAGTCCTTTAGGGGAGGTAGAAAAAAATTCCATCATGCACGCATCTTACCTTTTGCTGACGCTAGAAAAAATGCTTCATCAATGAATAACGCCACTTTGGCTGGGAAAACAGGATGTTTGTTGAAAACGGCCATTTGCTACGTTCACATGTATAAATGACACAAGAATTTAACCTTATCCACATCTTCTGAGTAGTATTTAGTTACAATATGTCGTTGCATCGCTTTTTTAGCTCATTGATTCCTCGTCATCTGACAGTACAATTCACCGGTTTTGGGGCTATGTTTTGATTCTTGCTGGAAAGGATAGAAAATGAAAAAAAGTTTAATGTTGGGTTTTGCCGGAATGCTGTTTTTTTCCGCGTCGGCGAGCGCGATTAGCATCAGCGGCCAGGCGGGCGAAGACTACACCAACCTGGGTTTCGGTATGGGTACTGAGACCACCGGTCTGGCTGTCAGCGGTAACTGGATGCATAACGATGACGACGGTGATGTTGCCGGACTGGGCCTGGGTCTGAATATCCCACTGGGTCCACTGTTAGCGACCGTTGGCGGTAAAGGCGTTTATACCAATCCAAACGATGGTGATGAAGGTTATGCGGCGGCGGTAGGTGGCGGTCTGCAGTGGCCGATCGGCGACAGCATTCGTCTGTTTGGTGAGTACTATTACTCGCCGGATTCGCTTTCCAGCGGTATCGACAGCTATGAAGAAGCGAATGCCGGTGCGCGTCTGACTATCCTGCGCCCGCTGAGCATTGAAGCCGGCTATCGCTATCTGAACCTGGCGGGTAAAGACGGCAACCGTGATAATGCGATTGCTGACGGCCCGTACGTTGGGGTTAATGCCAGCTTCTGATATTTCTGGCGCGGCGTTCAGTCGCGCCTTCCCCCCTCCATGCGTTATAGTGTTTTCATCATAAAAGCAGGAGAACACGATGTTAAACGTGGAGATGTTATCCACCGGGGATGAAGTGTTGCACGGACAAATCGTCGACACCAATGCCGCCTGGCTGGCCGATTTTTTCTTTAATCAGGGTTTACCGCTAACGCGTCGCAACACGGTAGGTGACAATCTTAACGATTTGGTCGCCGTCTTGCGTGAGCGTAGCGAACATGCCGATGTACTGATCGTTAACGGCGGTCTGGGGCCAACCAGCGATGACTTGAGCGCGCTGGCGGCGGCAACGGCAAAAGGCGAAGGGCTGGTGCTGCATGAAGCATGGCTCGCCGAGATGGAGCGTTATTTCCGCGATCGTGGACGCGTAATGGCGCCGAGCAACCGCAAACAGGCTGAACTTCCTGCCAGCGCGGAGTTTATCAATAATCCGGTGGGGACCGCGTGCGGGTTTGCCCTGAAGCTTAATCGCTGCCTGATGTTCTTTACGCCGGGTGTACCATCTGAATTTAAAGTCATGGTTGAGCATGAGATCCTGCCGCGTTTGCGTGAGCGTTTTTCGCTGTCTCAACCTCCGCTATGTCTGCGATTAACCACTTTTGGTCGTTCAGAAAGCGATCTGGCGCAAAGCCTGGATCCGCTGCCATTGCCTCCGGGAGTGACAATGGGCTACCGCTCCTCAATGCCGATTATTGAGCTGAAGCTGACCGGACCGGATTCCCAACGCGAAGCGATGTTGGCGCTGTGGCCCGAAGTTAAGCGGGTTGCCGGGCAGAATATGATTTTCGAAGGTACGGAAGGTTTACCCGCGCAAATCGCACGCACATTGCAGGAACGACAATACAGCCTGACGCTGAGCGAACAATTCACCGGTGGCCTGGTGGCGCTACAGCTTTCGCGTGCAAATGCTCCTTTGTTGGCAAGTGAAGTGGTGCCTCCCCAGGAAGAAACGCTGGCGCAAACGGCGCATTGGGTAACCGAGCGACGAGGCAATCACTATGCCGGGCTGGCACTGGCGATATCGGCTTTCGAAAACGAACATATTAACTTTGCGTTGGCCACGCCTAACGGGACGCATGCCTTACGCGTACGATTGAACGCTAATCGCTACAGCTTGCCGATTCGCCAGGAAGTGTGCGCGATGATGGCCCTCAATATGCTGCGCCGTTGGCTCAACGGCCAGGATGTTGCCAGCGAGCACGGCTGGATCGAAGTCGTTGAGTCGCTCACGATTTAATGATTGATAGGGAAGGCTACAAACCTTCCCTGTCTGACTCATTTGGTGACATCGTCAGGCAATAACCCAGTAATTAACCGAATCAAATCTCTATCAATTCCATTTTCCAGCATCATGCGAGCGATACGTAAGGCTTCTTCTTGCGTACCTTTTTGCACTCCCTGTTCTAATCCTTGCTGTATCCCTTCTTGTAGGCCATGGTGGTGGCCTTCTTGTCTTAGCCTCTCTGCGATTGTCATCAACCTCTCCTTGTGATGGGGAGAACGTTCGGCAACTTCATGGATAAATCCGCTGACGTGAGAAGCGTCACCGTACCGTAGCAGATAATTAAATAGCGTTTGTAGCTGGCTGTCATTAGCGGTACTTGTAACTAATAGCGAGACCAGTCGGTCCACTAACCCCATTAAATCATGATCGCGGATATGTTTTTGCATCAACTCAAGCAGCGCAATCCCCTGATGTTGTGCGATTTCATCGTCAGGTATTATGGTAATGTCGACCAGCGGAAAAGCCTCTGAATACAGTTGGCGCGCCAGTTGCGGATTATCAAATTCATCCAGCCAGTTGAGCGACCAGGGATAGGGACTTTGTTGACCGTGATAAAACAGCATGGGGATCACCAGCGGCAGCGTTTTATGCCCGGCATCAAGATGATGCTGCATCGCAGCAGTGGCATAACGCATCAGGCGAAATGCCATGTGCTGTACCGCGGTACTCTGATGTTCGATAACACAATAGATATACCCCTGACCTTCGCGTGTTTTTAGTGACCACAATACGTCTGAGTAGTAAGCACGGAGATCCTGTTCGATAAAACTGGTGGACTCCAGCTTCAGCGTTTGCATATCGCATATCTCACGTAATGCGACAGGGAGGTGAATATCCAGAAAATCCCGAGCCATCTCGGGGTAAGACATTATCTTTTTAAAAACCGCATCGTGCGGTGTAGGTGTGGTGGATTTAGCCATGGTAGTCCGTCACCAGAAAGAGAAGATGGCGTGACGGTATCCGCTTCTAACATGCGTTGCATGTGGAGAATGGGGGCTTTGCGTAGATGAATCAGAGATAAATACGTCCAATTGCAACGTATTCAGTTAAGCGGAACATGATGCGCAAAAATGCCCGGTAAGCAGGACGCCACCGGGCAACAGAGTTAACCTAACGCTTTGGCAAGCAGGGTGATGGGATGTTCGCAACGCTTACTGGTAGACATCTCAATCTGCCATTTGCAGGTTTCGCAGTCGGTGACGACGATATCAGCGCCGCTTTCTTCAATCTGGCGGAATAACGGTGCGCCAATCGATTGTGATGTCGGGTAGTTTTCCTTTTTAAAGCCGTATGTTCCGGCGATTCCGCAACACTGAGAATCTAACACCGTCAGCTCCAGTCCCGGAATTTGGCGCAGCAGCTCCAGCGTGTAGAGCGTCCAGCCCATTTTCTCCATATGGCAAGGCGTGTGATAGACCACTTTCAGCGGCAGCGTCTTCAGCGGCAACGTTTTGCCTTCATCCAGCTTGCGCCACAGCCAGCGGGTTGCCAGTTCAATGTGCTCGCGCAGGCCTGAGTTATCGACATCCAGCACTTCCGGATATTCATCACGCAGCGCAAAGGTGCAGGTGGATGAGGTGGCGATCACCGGAATGCCCTTGCCATCAATCGCTTCCCTAAGCGAAGCAACGTTGCTCACCGCCTGCTTACGCGCTTTATCGGTAAAGCCGTTGGCAATCAGCGGCACGCCGCAGCATTTCTCTTTGCTCAGCAGTTGCACCCCGGTTCCCATCGCGTTCAACACCTTGATCAGGTCTTTGCCGAGCTGGGGATGGTTGTAATTCACAAAACAGCCGTGGAAAAAGGCGACTTGATCCGGATACTGCGCCTGCTGTGCGGCAACGCTGCGATACCAGCGGCGGAAAGTACCAAAAGAGTACTTCGGCAGCGTACGGCGATGATCGATTTTTAGCGCGTAATCCAGCAGCTGACGCACCGGTTTTAGCGAGGTGGCGGTATTCACTATCGGGGCGAAGGGGGTGGATACGCTACCCATCAAATCGGTATGGCTCAGGACAAAGTTACGTAACGACGGACGTGTAGTGTCGTATTTGGCGCGCGCGCGCTGGATGATATCGCCAATTTTCACGTCTGACGGGCAAGCTACTTCACAACGCTTACAGTTAATGCAGTATTTCAGCGCATCGTCATATAACGCGCCATCTTTCAGGCGCAGACGCTCACCGTCCGGGCCGGCCTGTTTAGGACCAGGGTAGTTCGGATTGACGCGACTTACCGGGCAGGCCGTGGTGCACACCGTGCATTTGATACAACTTTCAAAACGTGTGTCGCTCATTGCTGGCCTCCTGCACGTTTCGCAATATGATGTGCGGCATGTAAAGCGCTGACAGCGCACACGCCGCCTCCGCAACCCTGGGCGATAGGGTCGAATCCGCCGAGAACGGAACCAATGGCATACATGTTCTCTATCGTTTGTCCCGCCAGTGACGGGCGTAACCCGGCATCGGTCGTAACACCAAACTGTTGCCATGGTTGTGGGTCGAAGACGTCACGCTGATACCACTCGGCGCGAGTGGTGGTTTGCTGTACATCCAGCCCCAGGATCGGTTCATAGATAGCCTCACGCGTGGCGACCAGTCCACTGCTGAAGAAGCTGCCGCTGGCGAGCACGGCGAAGCGTGGTCGCAAAGGAATATCGGCATGATTACGGGTCCAGATTTCGCTGACCACGCCATCCTGACAGGTGATTTTCTTCACTTCATCACCCGGCATCCAGACGCCGCCCTGACGCACAAACTTGCGCTGCAATTTGTTGTGCAAACGCATACCCAGAACAGAAGGCGGTAGTGTCGGTAGCAGCGACAGCGAGCAGGGGAGGCGCTCGTTAAGCCATTGCCAGAGTCGCTCATCTGCCAGACCGAAGCAGGCTGGCATGATTATCATGTCGCAGGTTTTTGCGACCGGTAATAAAGCGTCATAGAGTAGTGGCCATTTATCTTCGTTATCCAGCAGGCGCGCTATATTGACGGCGCGAAACTCGGTTGGGTTATCACGCAGGACGTCCAGCTCAGGCAGGTCGATTTCTGCCGTCTCGACGCTGAGATTGCGTTGACGCAGTGAGGCCGCGGCCAGATGCGCCTGGAAATCCAGTAAGCCGCTAATACCTACCACGCAGATACGCTGCGCGGGCAGCGGCCAGACCGGAACTTCCGGGGAACTTAACCAGGTTGAGCGCAGTGTTCCCAGCGGGGTTACGCGTTGATGTGACTGATGTACCTTGCCCTGCAAATTGGTTCCACATTCTTCCAGCAGATTTTGCGCCTGCTGGGCCAGTTCCAGAACGTTGTGGGTTCCGATGGTGCTATACGGATGCGCTGGTGCTTGAGTGCGCAGCGCATTCAGGCCCGCTTCTATATCAGTCACCGGTTGACCATCGGGTAAGTTACTGAGCAAATCCAGTGAGCCGGAGGAAAAATGCAGGGCACTTTGGCCGCGCGTGACAATCGTGCAGCGTAAACCGCTTTTTTGCAGTTGCAGGCCGCACAGCAGTCCGGCCAGACCGCCGCCGATAATGACGGTATCAAATTTCATCCTGGTGCTCCTTTTCCAGACCGCACAATCCCTGATAGACCCAGCGCGTGAATTCGCTTTCGCGCAGCGCATCTCCCCAGGCGATAGGCTGCACGCCTTTCCAGCGCTCGTTGAGGAAATCGGAAAGCTGGGTGATAGATTGCGCGGCGGTGGTGACATTAAAACGTTGCAGCAAACCTGCGGCGCGACAGGCACATAATTCGCCCTGGCAGGTCCCCATTCCAACACGGGTACGGCGACGCAAATCCAGCAGACTGTTGACGGTTAAATTTTCGACGGCGTATTGCACTTCGCCTGCAGTGACCGCTTCGCATTCACAGACCAGGCTGCGGTGTTGACGACCTTCACTAAGCCACGCAGGGGTGCGATCGCCGTGGCGGTAGACCGCCGAGCCGCGCAGTGGTGCGGGCAACGAGATCACGCGTTTAAGCGTATGCTCGGTAGAATCCTGTGAGCCAGGCAGCGCGGTGTCTGCCGTTGTACAAGGATGGGTATTACCCAGCTTACGGCAAACCGCATCGGTAGCCCATTCCGCCATCAGGCGGTAGGTCATCAGTTTGCCGCCGGTAATGGTGATAAATCCGTCCAGTCCGTCACGCTCTGCATGATCGAACAGCACAATTCCGCGGCTGACGTTACGTCCACTTGGATCGTCGTCACTGGCCACCAGCGGACGCACGCCTGAGTAGGCGCGTAAAATGCGCGTTTTCGCCATAATCGGCGCCAGTTTCTCACCTTCACGCAGCAGAATATCGACCTCTTCTGCGGTGACGCGGTTGCTGTCTATATCGTCGTAATCAATGTGCTGCGAGGTAGTACCGATTAGCGAAATGGTATCACCGGGCACCAGAATATCGGCGTCAGACGGCTTACGGCAGCGGTTGATGACATGCTGGTTAATACGATGATCCATAATCAGCAGTGAACCTTTGGCAGGAAACATACGGATGCTCAGATCGGCATATTCCGCGATCCGCTGGCCCCAGATCCCGGCGGCGTTGACCACTACTGGCGCATGCAGGGACTGCATCTCACCCGTAAGATGGTTACGCACGTTAACGCCGCAAACCGTTGCCCCTTCGCGAATCAGTCCCGTCACTTCATGCGCCGTTAAGATAACCGCGCCATGCTCACGCGCATCCAGCATGTTGGCGGCGGTTAAGCGGAAAGGATCAACCGTGCCGTCCGGCACTTTTACCGCACCAATCAGCTGTGGGTTAACGGAGGGTTCAATAATGCGGGCCTGCTGAGGGTCGATCGCTTCTGCGCGAATACCGGCCTCTTCACAGGCGCGAATAAAGGTAGCCTGAAAGGAGAGCTCATCCTCCGGCAGGGTAATAAACAGACCGTCCGTCGGCTCAACGCAATGACGGGCGATACGTTTCAGAATTTGGTTTTCGCTGATGCACTCACGGGCAGATTCAGCATCGGTGACGGCGTAGCGCGCACCGCTGTGCAGCAGGCCGTGGTTACGTCCGGTCGCCCCTGTGGCGATATCGTGGCGCTCCACTAAGATGACGCGCAACCCGCGCAGCGCACAATCACGTGCGATCCCTGCACCAGTTGCTCCTCCACCAATGATAATCACGTCACTTGTTTGCGAGTCGCGAGTTTTCATTGTTTTTCCTCACAGTTCGTTTTTTATCATTTAGCCACATAAAAAACATGGATTGTTTGATTTCGCGCATAATCGCTCATTATTCGAAAATGAAACGTGATTTCATGCGCCTTTATGAACATTTGTCATAAATCTGTAACAATATGTGCTGCGTTTCACATTTTTGTTATGTATCTTTCCTTAACATCGCGGCCACACTGGGAGCGGTAGGGTAGTAATGACGAACTGCAGTGTTTACTTCGAATGAAAGACGGCCACGGAGGCTACACTATGTTGAGCATTTTTAAACCAGCGTCACACACGGCGCGTTTGCCTGCAGCGGAGATCGACCCGACATATCGTCGATTACGTTGGCAGATTTTTCTGGGGATATTTTTTGGTTATGCCGCGTACTATCTGGTACGTAAGAACTTTGCCCTTGCGATGCCGTATCTGGTTGAGCAAGGCTTTTCGCGTGGCGATCTGGGTTTTGCCTTGTCCGGTATCTCCATTGCTTATGGATTTTCGAAATTCATCATGGGATCCGTCTCGGATCGCTCGAATCCGCGCGTTTTCCTGCCAGCGGGTCTGATACTGGCCGCCGCTGTGATGTTGTTTATGGGCTTTGTGCCGTGGGCGACGTCGAGCATTGCGATTATGTTTGTGCTGCTGTTCCTCTGCGGATGGTTCCAGGGAATGGGGTGGCCGCCGTGTGGTCGTACCATGGTGCACTGGTGGTCGCAGAAAGAGCGTGGGGGCATAGTTTCCGTCTGGAACTGTGCGCACAACGTGGGCGGCGGTCTGCCTCCTCTGTTGTTCCTGCTGGGCATGGCCTGGTTTAATGACTGGAAAGCGGCGCTGTACATGCCTGCTTTCGGTGCGATCGTCGTCGCGCTGTTTGCTTTTGCTCTGATGCGCGACACGCCGCAATCCTGTGGCCTGCCGCCTATCGAAGAGTACAAGAACGACTACCCGGACGATTACAACGAGAAAGCGGAAGAAGAGCTGACTGCGAAGCAGATCTTCATGCAATACGTACTGCCGAACAAACTGTTGTGGTACATCGCTATCGCCAACGTGTTTGTTTATCTGCTGCGCTACGGCATCCTCGACTGGTCACCGACCTATCTGAAAGAAGTGAAGCATTTTGCACTGGATAAATCTTCCTGGGCCTACTTCCTGTATGAATATGCGGGTATTCCGGGCACGCTGCTGTGTGGCTGGATGTCGGATAAAGTCTTCCGTGGCAACCGTGGTGCGACCGGCGTGTTCTTTATGACGCTGGTGACGATTGCGACCATCGTTTACTGGATGAACCCGGCAGGAAATCCGAACGTTGATATGGCTTGTATGATTATCATCGGCTTCCTGATCTACGGCCCGGTCATGCTGATTGGTCTGCACGCGCTGGAACTGGCGCCGAAAAAAGCGGCGGGTACGGCGGCAGGCTTCACCGGACTGTTCGGTTATCTCGGCGGTTCTGTGGCGGCGAGCGCCATTGTCGGCTACACCGTTGACTTCTTCGGTTGGGACGGCGGCTTTATGGTGATGATTGGCGGTAGCGTGCTGGCGGTAATTCTGCTGGTGGTCGTCATGATTGGCGAAAAACGTCATCACGAAGAGATGGAACTGAAGCGTAACGGGGGCTAATAGATGAAAACCACATTGAAAAGTCTCAGCGTAGCGCTAATGCTGGCAGGTATGGTGGTTAGTAGCGCAGCGGTTGCCGCTGATAAAATCGTGATTGCGCACCGTGGCGCCAGCGGTTATCTACCGGAGCATACGCTGCCTGCGAAAGCGATGGCCTATGCTCAGGGCGCAGATTACCTGGAACAGGATTTGGTGATGACCAAGGACGACCATCTGGTCGTCCTGCATGACCACTATCTTGACCGCGTCACCGATGTTGCCGAGCGTTTCCCGGATCGCGCGCGTAAAGACGGGCGGTATTACGCTATCGACTTTACGCTGGATGAGATTAAATCGCTGAAATTTACCGAAGGCTTTGATATCGAAAATGGCAAAAAGGTCCAGACCTACCCAGGGCGTTTCCCGATGGGTAAATCTGACTTCCGCGTACACACTTTCGAAGAAGAGATTGAGTTTGTTCAGGGATTAAATCATTCAACCGGTAAAAACATCGGTATTTATCCGGAAATGAAAGCACCGTGGTTCCATCATCAGGAAGGGAAGGACATTGCGGCTAAAACGCTGGAAGTACTGAAAAAGTACGGGTATACCGACAAGAACGACAAGGTCTATCTGCAGTGTTTTGATGTCGCAGAGTTAAAGCGCATCAAGAATGAACTGGAACCGAAGATGGGGATGGATCTCAATCTGGTACAGTTGATTGCGTACACTGACTGGAATGAAACTCAGGAGAAAAAGCCGGACGGCAGTTGGGTTAATTACAACTACGACTGGATGTTTAAACCGGGTGCCATGAAGCAGGTTGCGCAGTATGCGGACGGCATTGGGCCGGACTACCACATGCTGGTTGATGAGAAGTCGAAGAAAGGCAATATCTCGTTAACTGGCATGGTACAGGATGCGCATCAGAACAAGATGGTGGTGCATCCTTATACCGTTCGTGCCGATCAGTTGCCGGATTACACTACTGACGTAAACCAGTTGTATGACATTCTGTATAACAAGGCGGGCGTTGACGGGCTGTTCACCGACTTCCCCGACAAAGCAGTGAAGTTCCTGAATAAAGAGTAATGGCACAAGGCCTGTGACGCACCTCCGGTCACGGGCCTTATAGGATGAAACGTTATAAACCGCTAGATAAGGCCGTCTGCTGTCAACGTTTTCATACCTGCCTGCAGGAGAAATAAAGAGCTGCCGTTCACCGGCGGCTCTTTTGTCAGTAACGATTTTTCCCCACGATGCGTTACATTTCTATTTCAATATCGCCGTTTGCCCGACAGCAGCAGGGCAAAATTTCACCTGGTTGAATGAAGGCCAGAGGTTCGGCAATCCAGTCGACCTGGCCCGCTACCAGGCGGGTACGACAGGAGCCGCAATAACCTGCACGGCACTGATATTCTACTTCGACATTGTGCGATTCGAGCGCAGCAAGCAGGGAAGGGTGTTCATCCTGGCACAGCAACTGTGTGCCAGAGATGCGCAGAGTAACGCGGCCCATCAGAGCTGGAAGTTACTCAGATCGTCAGTATCAACTTCCGAGTCAATCTGCCCAACCAGATAGGAGCTGACTTCCACTTCCTGCGGCGCAACCTGCACGTTATCAGACACCAGCCAGGTGTTGATCCATGGGATTGGGTTAGAGCGCGTCTGGAACGGCAAATCGAGCCCGACAGCCTGCATACGAATGTTGGTGATGTACTCAACGTACTGGCACAGGATATCTTTGTTCAGGCCAATCATTGAGCCGTCACGGAACAGATAATCTGCCCACTCTTTTTCCTGCAGCGCGGCCTGGACGAACAGGTCATAGCACTCTTGTTTGCACTCTTCGGCAATTTCCGCCATTTCCGGATCGTCCACGCCGCTGCGCAGCAGGTTCAGCATATGCTGGGTACCGGTCAGGTGCAGCGCTTCATCACGGGCGATCAGACGAATAATTTTCGCGTTGCCTTCCATCAGCTCACGTTCAGCGAAGGCGAAGGAGCAGGCGAAGCTGACGTAGAAGCGAATGGCTTCCAGCGCGTTAACGCTCATCAGGCACAGGTACAGCTTCTTCTTCAGCTCACGCAGGTTAACGACAACCGTTTTACCGTTGACCGTATGTGTGCCAACGCCCAGCAAATGCCAGTAGCTGGTCATCTCGATCAATTCGTCGTAGTAGCTGGAAATGCCTTCCGCGCGTTTCTGGATCTGTTCGTTGGTGACGATATCGTCAAACACCACCGCCGGATCGTTCACGATGTTACGAATGATATGAGTATAAGAACGAGAGTGGATCGTCTCAGAAAACGCCCACGTTTCCACCCAGGTTTCCAGCTCAGGGATCGAGATTAACGGCAGCAGCGCTACGTTTGGGCTGCGTCCCTGAATGGAGTCCAGCAACGTCTGATACTTAAGGTTGCTGATGAAGATATGCTTTTCATGTTCCGGCAGCGCCTGGAAGTCGATGCGATCGCGAGAAACATCGACCTCTTCCGGACGCCAGAAGAAAGAGAGCTGCTTTTCGATCAGCTTTTCGAAGATGTCATATTTTTGCTGATCGTAGCGGGCAACGTTCACCGGCTGGCCGAAGAACATCGGCTCCAGAAGTTGGTTATTTTTCGTCTGTGAAAAAGTGGTGTATGCCATTGATGTGAATCCTTTGTGGGATGAGCGCCGGATGCGGTATAAAAACCTTATCCGGCCTACAAACCGTGCAATCGTAGGCCGGGTAAGCGTAGCGCCACCCGGCAACATTCATCAGATCTTACATGCGCCGCTTTCGCAGCCGTCGTCCTGAATGGACGGCACCAGATCGTCCTGAGAATCTTCCGCACCGTCACGGGTGTTCTGATAATACAGCGTTTTGACACCAAATTTGTAAGCGGTGAGCAGGTCTTTCAGCAACTGCTGCATCGGTACTTTTCCGGACGGGAAACGTGACGGATCGTAGTTGGTGTTGGCGGAAATCGACTGATCGATAAATTTCTGCATGATACCTACCAGCTGCAGATAGCCGTCGTTGTTTGGCATTTCCCACAGCAGTTCGTACGCGTCGTGCAGGTGTTCGTAGTCCGGCACGACCTGGCGCAGAATACCGTCTTTCGACGCTTTGATACTCACGTAGCCGCGCGGCGGTTCAATACCGTTGGTGGCGTTGGAGATCTGCGAAGAGGTCTCGGACGGCATCAGCGCAGACAGCGTGGAGTTACGCAGACCGTGCGTCTTGATGGATTCACGCAGCTGTTCCCAGTCCAGATGCAGCGGCTCGTTGGCAATAGCATCGAGATCCTTTTTATAGGTATCGATCGGCAGAATGCCCTGGGAGTAAGTTGTTTCGTTAAACCACGGGCACGCGCCTTGCTCTTTTGCCAGCTCGTTAGAGGCTTTCAACAGGTAATACTGAATGGCTTCAAAGGTTTTGTGAGTCAGGTTGTTCGCGCTACCGTCAGAATAACGCTTACCGTTTTTCGCCAGCCAGTAGGCGTAGTTGATCACGCCAATACCCAGCGTACGACGGCCCATCGCGCCGCGTTTGGCGGCAGGAATTGGATAGTCCTGGTAATCGAGCAGCGCATCCAGCGCGCGCACCGCCAGTACGGCCAGCTCTTCCAGCTCGTCCAGGCTATTGATAGCACCGAGGTTAAATGCGGACAGCGTACACAGCGCAATTTCGCCGTTTTCGTCGTTAACGTCGGTCAGCGGTTTGGTCGGCAGGGCGATTTCCAGGCACAGGTTTGACTGGCGCACCGGCGCGACAACCGGATCAAACGGGCTGTGGGTGTTGCAGTGGTCAACGTTCTGGATGTAGATGCGGCCGGTAGAGGCACGTTCCTGCATCATCAGGGAGAACAGTTCGACTGCTTTCACGCGTTGCTTGCGAATGCTGTCGTCGTTTTCATATTTGGTGTACAGACGTTCAAACTCGTCCTGGTCGGCGAAGAACGCATCATACAGGCCCGGGACGTCGGACGGGCTGAACAGCGTGATATCGCCGCCTTTCAGCAGACGGGTGTACATCAGTTTGTTGATCTGTACGCCGTAGTCCATGTGACGCACGCGGTTGCCTTCAACGCCACGGTTGTTTTTCAGGACCAGCAGGCTTTCAACTTCCAGGTGCCACATTGGGTAAAACAGCGTGGCTGCACCACCGCGTACGCCACCCTGGGAACAGGATTTCACCGCAGTCTGGAAGTGCTTGTAGAACGGAATACAGCCGGTGTGGAACGCTTCACCGCCGCGGATCGGGCTGCCCAGTGCGCGGATGCGACCGGCGTTGATACCGATACCGGCGCGCTGAGAAACGTATTTCACAATCGCGCTGGAGGTGGCGTTGATGGAATCCAGGCTGTCGCCGCACTCGATCAGCACGCAGGAGCTGAACTGACGAGTAGGGGTGCGCACGCCGGACATAATCGGCGTAGGCAGCGAAATTTTAAACGTAGAAACGGCGTCGTAGAAACGTTTTACATATTGCAGACGTGTTTCGCGCGGATAGTTAGAGAACAGGCAGGCCGCTACCAGTATGTAGAGGAACTGCGCGCTTTCATAAATCTCACCGGTAACACGGTTTTGTACCAGGTATTTGCCTTCTAACTGCTTTACCGCCGCGTAGGAGAAGGTCATATCCCGGTCGTGTACGATGAACGAGTCCATCTGCTTGAACTCTTCTTCCGTGTAGTCTTCCAGCAGATGATTGTCGTATTTGCCCATTTCAACCATTTTCACGACATGGTCGAACAGTTTCGGCGGTTCAAACTCGCCGTAGGCTTTTTTGCGCAGATGGAAAATCGCCAGGCGAGCAGCCAGGTACTGATAATCTGGCGCTTCGCGGGAGATCAGATCGGCGGCAGCTTTAATGATCGTTTCATGGATATCGGAGGTCTTGATACCGTCATAAAACTGAATGTGGGAGCGCAGCTCGACCTGAGAAATCGATACGTTATTCAGTCCTTCTGCCGCCCAATCCAGAACTCGGTGGATTTTGTCGAGATTGATGCGCTCTGTACTACCATCACGCTTTGTCACCAGCAGACTCTGATTCATGTGGTTTTTACCTGTCCGTGAAAGAAAAAATATCCCCCATATTATCCACAAAGTCATGTTGTGACTAAGTCTGTGGATAAATACTATATGTAGGGGTTGTTTGATAAAGTAGACGCTATATGGTGAGTATTCTAGTAGGGATTCTTTTCAGTACAAGAGTTGATTTTGAGGTTAAATTGAGGTTGCAAAAGGGTAATAATCGCTAAGTGCGCGTCTTATAAGGCCTGGCGAGGATGTCAATAATTGAGAAAAAAAATAGAAAATTTGATCGAGTGCTGATTTCTTCATCTAAGGCGAAGAAAGTTCTTATGATCTGGCACAGGATTTGTAAGCCTGATAAGCGGAGCGTCATCAGGCATTGTTCCCGTGAGCGTGCCGGATAGCGGCGTTGACGCCTTATCCGGCCTACAGGAGAGGTTAATCAACCCTGGCGGTAGTGTGCACCATATAATTCACATCAACCCCTGGGCCGAGTTTAAAGCTGTTGGTGATCGGGTTGTAGTGCAGGCCGGTCATATGACGCTCTTTCAGCACGGTCTGGTCAACCCACTCTAACAGTTCAGCGGGCTTAATGAATTTTTTCACATCATGGGTGCCTTTTGGCACCATACGCAAAACATATTCCGCTCCAACTACGGCCATCAGCCAGGATTTGCCGTTACGATTAAGCGTGGAGAAAAACACTTCGCCGCCCGGTTTGACCAGTCTGGCGCAGGCCCTGACCACCGACTGCGGGTCCGGCACGTGTTCTAACATTTCCATGCAGGTCACAACGTCGTACTGATGCGCATGTTTTTCCGCGTGTTCTTCAACGGTTTCTTGTACGTATTCCACCTGGATGCCGCTCTCCAGCGCATGCAGTTTTGCTACCTGTAACGGTTCAAAACCCATGTCCAGCCCGGTGACGGTTGCGCCTTCGCGCGCCATGCTTTCCGCCAGAATGCCGCCGCCGCAGCCGACGTCGAGTACCTTTTTACCAAACAGGCCGCCTGAGCGCTCAGTAATATAGCCCAGACGCAGTGGGTTAATACGGTGCAGTGGCTTAAATTCACCCTCAAGATCCCACCAGCGTGACGCGACTGCTTCAAACTTGGCAATTTCTTCATGGTCAACGTTGTGAGTTACCGGGGGTTTTTCGGCATTCATTGGGGCTTCTACTCCTAAATTTGCGATGCAAATGAGTATATCAGCCTGGCGGGATGAATAAAGCCTCTGTCTGGGGGAATCCATTTACCTGAATCTGTGCGAATGTGTTATAATTTGCGACCTTTGAATCCGGGATACAGTAGAGGGATAGCGGTTAGATGAGCGACCTTGCGAGAGAAATTACACCGGTCAACATTGAGGAAGAGCTGAAGAGCTCGTATCTGGATTATGCGATGTCGGTCATTGTTGGCCGTGCGCTGCCGGACGTCCGAGATGGCCTGAAGCCGGTTCACCGTCGCGTACTTTACGCCATGAACGTATTGGGCAACGACTGGAATAAAGCCTATAAAAAATCTGCCCGTGTCGTTGGTGACGTAATCGGTAAATACCACCCTCATGGTGATACCGCCGTTTACGACACCATTGTTCGTATGGCGCAGCCATTCTCCTTGCGTTACATGCTGGTAGATGGTCAGGGTAACTTTGGTTCTGTCGATGGCGACTCCGCAGCGGCGATGCGTTATACGGAAATCCGTATGTCGAAAATCGCCCATGAGCTGATGGCTGACCTGGAAAAAGAAACGGTTGATTTCGTCGATAACTACGACGGCACCGAACAAATTCCTGACGTCATGCCGACCAAAATTCCTAACCTGCTGGTGAACGGTTCGTCCGGTATCGCGGTAGGTATGGCAACCAACATTCCGCCACACAACCTGACGGAAGTGATTAACGGCTGTCTGGCATACATTGACGATGAAGACATCAGCATTGAAGGGCTGATGGAACATATTCCGGGTCCGGACTTCCCGACCGCCGCGATCATCAACGGTCGTCGTGGTATTGAAGAAGCCTACCGTACCGGCCGTGGCAAAGTGTACATTCGCGCACGCGCAGAAGTCGAAGCGGATGCCAAAACTGGCCGCGAAACCATCATCGTCCATGAAATTCCGTATCAGGTGAACAAAGCGCGCCTGATCGAGAAAATCGCCGAGCTGGTAAAAGACAAACGCGTTGAAGGTATCAGCGCGCTGCGTGACGAGTCTGACAAAGACGGTATGCGCATCGTGATTGAAGTGAAACGCGACGCGGTCGGGGAAGTGGTTCTGAACAACCTTTACTCCCAGACTCAACTGCAGGTTTCCTTCGGTATCAACATGGTTGCTCTGCACCATGGTCAGCCGAAGATCATGAACCTGAAAGATATTATCGCCGCGTTCGTACGTCACCGCCGTGAAGTCGTAACCCGCCGTACTATCTTTGAACTGCGTAAAGCTCGCGACCGTGCACACATTCTTGAAGCACTGGCGATTGCGCTGGCGAACATCGATCCGATTATCGAACTGATCCGCCGAGCGCCGACTCCGGCAGAAGCGAAAGCAGCGCTGGTCGCGCGTTCGTGGGAGCTGGGCAACGTTTCTGCCATGCTGGAACGTGCCGGTGATGACGCCGCGCGTCCTGAGTGGCTGGAGCCGGAATTTGGCGTGCGTGATGGTCAGTACTACCTGACTGAACAGCAGGCCCAGGCGATTCTGGATTTGCGTCTGCAGAAACTGACTGGCCTTGAGCATGAAAAACTGCTCGACGAATACAAAGAGCTGCTGGAGCAGATCGCTGAACTGCTGCACATTTTGGGCAGCGCCGATCGTCTGATGGAAGTTATCCGTGAAGAGATGGAGCTGATTCGCGAGCAGTTCGGCGACGAACGTCGTACCGAAATCACCGCGAACAGTGCTGACATCAACATCGAAGATCTGATTAGCCAGGAAGATGTTGTCGTGACCTTGTCTCATCAGGGTTACGTGAAATATCAGCCGTTAACCGATTACGAAGCGCAGCGTCGTGGCGGTAAAGGCAAATCTGCAGCACGTATTAAAGAAGAAGACTTTATCGACCGCCTGCTGGTGGCTAACACCCATGATACGATCCTCTGCTTCTCCAGCCGTGGTCGTTTGTACTGGATGAAGGTTTATCAGCTGCCGGAAGCGAGCCGTGGCGCGCGTGGACGTCCAATCGTCAACCTGCTGCCGCTGGAAGCGAACGAGCGTATCACCGCAATTCTGCCGGTACGCGAGTACGAAGAGGGTGTTAACGTCTTCATGGCAACCGCCAGCGGTACCGTGAAGAAAACGGCGCTGACCGAGTTCAGCCGTCCGCGTTCTGCCGGTATCATTGCGGTTAACCTGAACGAAGGCGACGAACTGATTGGCGTTGACCTGACGTCCGGTAGTGACGAAGTCATGCTGTTCTCTGCCGCGGGTAAAGTTGTGCGCTTTAAAGAAGATGCCGTTCGTGCAATGGGTCGTACCGCGACCGGCGTACGTGGTATCAAACTGGCGGAAAGCGACAGCGTGGTATCGCTGATCGTTCCACGCGGTGAAGGCGCAATTCTGACCGTTACCCAGAACGGCTACGGTAAACGTACGGCGGCGGAAGAGTATCCGACCAAGTCTCGTGCGACCCAGGGCGTTATCTCCATCAAAGTCACCGAGCGCAACGGTTCCGTTGTTGGCGCAGTGCAGGTTGAAGATACCGACCAGATCATGATGATCACCGATGCAGGTACGCTGGTGCGTACTCGCGTGTCGGAAATCAGCGTAGTAGGGCGTAATACCCAGGGTGTTATCCTCATCCGTACTGCGGAAGATGAAAACGTAGTGGGTCTGCAACGCGTGGCTGAACCTGTTGATGATGAAGAGCTCGACTCCATCGACGGCAGTGCTGCTGAAGGGGACGAGGATATCGCGCCTGAAGCGGAAAGCGATGACGATGCAGCGGACGACGCTGAAGAGTAATTGAGATGTTATAAGGGGGCCGGAGAAATCCGGCCCTTTTTTTAATGGCATTGCGACAAAAGACATTTACCGCTACCTTAACCACACTCTATTAATGCCCTGAGGCGGAGCTTCGCCCCTTTGAAATACCTTGCTTCCGTTCATTCAACGCTAAAAGTCTCACGCTACCTGTTCAGGGCCCTGGCGCTCCTGATCTGGTTTTTAATTGCGTTCGCTTCCGTTTTCTACATCGTGAATGCGCTGCACCAGAGAGAATCTGAGATCCATCAGGAGCTTAACCTCAGCTCCGATCAGGCCCAACGTTACATTCAGCGCACCTCTGATGTAATTAAAGAGCTGAAATATATCGCTGAGAATCGTTTAACGGCGGAAAACGGCGTGATGTCGTTGCGGTCGCGGGATGATAAAACCGTTGTGCCAAACTTTGAGCCGCTGTTTGCCGACTCCGACTGCTCGGTGATGGGCAACGCCTGGCGGGGATCGCTGGAATCGCTGGCGTGGTTTATGCGCTACTGGCGCGACAACTTTTCCGCCGCCTATGATTTGAATCGCGTGTTCCTGATCGGCAGCGACAACCTTTGTATGGCTAATTTCGGCCTGCGTGATATGCCGGTTGAACGTGACGAGGCGCTGAAGGCGCTACACGAGCGCATTATTAAGTATCGCAATGCTACGCAAGACGAAAACGGCAACAACTTGTTCTGGATCAGCCAGGGGCCGCGTCCGGGCGTGGGGTATTTCTATGCGCTGACGCCGGTTTATCTCGCCAATCGTCTGCAAGCGCTGCTCGGCGTCGAACAACCTATTCGTATGGAAAACTTCTTCACGCCTGGCAGTTTGCCAATGGGCGTGACCATTCTTGATGAAAATGGTCATGCGCTAATTTCGCTCACCGGCCCTGAAGGCAATATTAAGGCTGAACCACGCTGGATGCAGGAGCGCTCCTGGTTTGGTTATACCCCAGGTTTTCGCGATCTGGTGTTGAAGAAAAACCTGCCCCCTTCATCGCTGAGCATTGTGTATTCCGTACCGGTCGACCTGGTGCTGGAGCGGATCCGCATGATGATCCTGAACGCGATCCTACTGAATGTGCTGGTTGGTGCGGCGTTATTTATGCTCACGCGTATGTATGAGCGACGTATTTTTATTCCGGCGGAAAGCGATGCTCAGCGCCTGGAAGAGCACGAGCAGTTTAACCGTAAAATCGTGGCTTCCGCGCCGGTTGGTATTTGTATTCTGCGTACGATAGATGGCATTAACATCCTGAGTAATGAGCTGGCGCACACCTATCTCAACATGCTGACGCATGAAGACCGGCAGCGGTTGACGCAAATTATCTGCGGCCAGCAGGTCAATTTTGTCGATGTACTGACCAGTAACAATACCAATCTGCAAATCAGCTTTGTGCACTCGCGCTATCGTAATGAAAACGTAGCGATTTGCGTGCTGGTTGACGTCAGCGCGCGCGTAAAAATGGAAGAGTCGTTGCAGGAGATGGCGCAGGCGGCGGAGCAGGCGAGCCAGTCCAAATCGATGTTCCTTGCGACGGTGAGCCACGAGCTGCGTACGCCGCTGTACGGTATTATCGGTAACCTCGATTTGTTGCAAACCAAAGAGTTACCCAACGGGGTGGATCGCCTGGTGACGGCGATGAACAACTCTTCCAGCCTGCTGTTGAAAATTATCAGCGATATTCTCGATTTCTCGAAAATTGAATCTGAACAGCTGAAGATTGAACCGCGCGAGTTTTCACCGCGTGAAGTCATGAATCATATTACGGCTAACTATCTGCCGCTGGTGGTCCGCAAGCAACTGGGCTTGTACTGCTTTATCGACCCAAATGTACCAGTGGCGCTCAATGGCGACCCGATGCGTTTACAGCAGGTAATTTCCAATCTGTTGAGTAATGCTATCAAGTTTACCGATACCGGCTGCATTGTGCTGCACGTGCAGTGTAACGGCGATTATCTTAGTATTCGCGTACGTGATACCGGGGTCGGGATCCCTGCCAAAGAGGTCGTCCGGTTGTTCGATCCTTTCTTCCAGGTGGGAACCGGCGTCCAGCGTAATTTCCAGGGAACCGGACTTGGTTTGGCTATCTGTGAAAAACTGATCAGCATGATGGATGGAGACATTTCCGTCGATTCTGAACCGGGAATGGGGAGTCAGTTTATGCTGCGTATTCCGCTTTATGGCGCGCAGTATCCACTGAATAAAGGTATCGATGGGCTTGTCGGCAAGCGTTGCTGGCTGGCGGTGCGTAACGCGTCGCTGTACCAGTTTGTTGAATCCAGTCTGACGCGAAATGGGATGACGGTGCTGCGTTATGAGGGGCAACAACCGGATGCGGATGACCTGCTAATTGCTGACGATGTGCTGGACCAGCCGTGGCAGGGACGCGCCGCGGTGATTTTCTGCCGCCGTCATATCGGTATTCCACTGGAAAGGGTGCCTGGGGAGTGGGTGCACAGCGTGGCATCACCTCACGAGCTGCCTGCGCTGCTGGCGCATATCTACAGCGTTGAGCTGAACAGTGAAGAGCTTTCCACTGCGCTACCAGCCCCGGATAAAGTAGGGGCAACGAACGATGACATGATGATTCTGGTGGTCGACGATCATCCGATCAATCGACGTTTACTGGCCGATCAGTTGGGATCGTTGGGATACCAGTGTAAAACCGCGAATGACGGCGTGGATGCACTCAATGTACTGAGTAAAAACCATATCGACATCGTACTAAGCGACGTCAACATGCCGAACATGGATGGTTATCGCCTGACGCAGCGTATTCGTCAGCTAGGGTTAACGCTGCCGGTTGTCGGCGTGACGGCCAACGCGCTGGCCGAAGAGAAGCAGCGTTGTCTTGAGTCAGGTATGGATAGCTGTCTGTCTAAGCCAGTGACGTTGGACGTATTGAAGCAAACGCTGACGGTCTATGCGGAAAGGGTGAGGAAGGCGCGGGAATAACAGATGCCGGATGGCGGCGTTTGCCTTATCCGGCCTACGGAACACGCACCACGCAGTGTCATTCGTAGGCCTGATAAACGGCGTGCCATCAGGCACTTTTGTGCTAAAAGAATTACTCTTTGTCTGAGGGACTCAGCGTTACGGAAGAGAGGTAATTCAACAGGGCGATATCGTTTTCCACACCGAGTTTCATCATTGCCGACTTTTTCTGGCTGCTGATGGTTTTAATACTGCGGTTGAGTTTTTTCGCGATTTCAGTAACCAGGAAACCTTCAGCAAACAGACGCAGAACTTCACTCTCTTTCGGAGACAGACGTTTGTCACCGTAGCCGCTGGCGCTGATTTTTTCCAGCAGACGAGAAACGCTTTCCGGGGTGAATTTCTTACCTTTCTGCAGAGCGGCAAGCGCTTTCGGCAGATCGGTTGGCGCACCTTGCTTCAGGACAATCCCTTCAATATCAAGATCCAGTACCGCGCTCAGGATTGCCGGGTTATTGTTCATAGTCAGAACGATAATCGACAGGCTCGGGAAATGGCGCTTGATATACTTAATTAACGTGATCCCGTCACCGTATTTATCTCCCGGCATTGAGAGGTCGGTAATCAACACATGAGCATCTAACTTAGGCAAATTGTTGATCAGTGCAGTGGAGTCTTCAAATTCGCCGACAACGTTTACCCACTCGATTTGCTCAAGTGATTTACGAATACCGAACAGTACAATCGGGTGGTCATCGGCAATAATTACGTTCATAGTGTTCATGTATTGGGCTACCTTGCTACAGCAAGCTCTTGACGTAATCGTCAATGTCGCTGATGTATTTTTCTATACCTGGAGCATCTTTCTCTTGAATAAGATGTTCCAGCGCTTCACATAACTGCTTGCCGGGTACCAGATTAAGCATGGCAAACACGCCTTTCAGGCGATGGGCCGTTTGGGCTAACGCAGCGAAATCGCTGGTTGCTGCCTCAGTATACAACCTCTTAACATCATCCGGTACTGTGTCTACAAAGAGTGCATAGTAACCACTGGCATGAAGTTCGGCGTTTTCATCTCCGCCGAGGGGGAGTTCCTGGATCTCTTCTTGTGCCAGCTGCTCTTCTATCAGCTCGAGGACAGCTTCCTGCATAGCATTGCTCATATTAAAGTTGACGCGCAGCTGGCCAGGGCCAATTTTCCGCACGCCAGACTCATCATCGCTTAAAAGAAGGCCTGAGGCAGTAAGATTAGACGGATTATCTGTTAAAAAGAGATCATATTCTTGACTATTCAACCGTTCATCTGGCGTGATGCAGGTTGCGCCCCAGTTCTCCAGCTGACGTAATACAATGCTGCGTACGTCATTAGAAGTGACATCAACCATTATGCAGACGTCATCTAACAAACGTTCTTCACTTTCAGCATGTTGATCGTGCAGCGGCATTTTAACATGGACTATATAACGTGTTCCAAGTTCTTCCCGCGCTTTAATGTTCAGGTGTCCACCCAGCTTGCGGGCGAGCTGATCGCATAACCAGAACGCCAGCGGGTTGGCCTTGCCATATCGATCGCCCTGCGTGTCATTGATGAACGGGAAATGCAGGTTATCGACTTCATTCAACGTGACGCCTTCTCCGGTATCCAGAATGCGGAAGGTCAGGCGTTCAGCCTCCGACTCATCCTGGTCGACTTCCAGCGTGATTTTGCCGATTTGCGTGGTGGTTACCGCATATTGGATTAACAGCAGCAAAATACGGCGCAGGGCATCACGGTCGCCGCGGCGTTCATCATGGGCGCTAAGGTGATTTTTAATCAGCAGTTGCAGCCCTTTACGTTTGATAGCGGGCAGAACCTCAGGAACCACGTCATCAATTAACGCCTGCACGGAAAATAGCGTCGATTCCCCTTTCCAGGCGTCGCTTTCCAGCAGGTTGGCCAACTGGATTTCATCTACCATACGCACCAGAACGTCTGCCTGATTTGCCAGTTTCTGGCTGTCAGGGCTATTAAGGGCGGCGGCATTAGCGGCCAGGGTTTTAGCCGGGTCTTTCAGTGCGCTGCCGATATTCTGCATAAAGGCGGCGCGGGCCTGCTGGTTTTTCTCATACAGTCGCTGCGCTTGCTTCAGCTTTTTATTCACCAGCACTTCCCGATCCTGGTCACGAATAATAAAGATCTGGGTTCTTGATGAGATCTGGCTGCGAAATAGCCTGATTTCATACAGTTCATTATTGATGGTGGCCTGAATCACCCCCTGATGCTGCTCCGCCATGCTGGTAATGTTTTGCAGATTTAAATGCGGCAGCAGGTGGTCGGCAATTTTATTGCTGATAACCGTGCGGTTTGCTTCTTGATCGTGCACCAGCAAGCCCAGCGGCAGCAGAGAGACAATCTCTTCGTTGATCGCGCGCAGAACGCGCAATTCATTATTGGCCGCAAGGTTTGGCGCCACTTCGGTAGAACGGGCAGGGAGGTGGCGAAAGGTGGTATAGCCAAACAGCGCCAGGGCCAACAACGCAATGTTAAGCAACAGCGGTAGCAAAATGCTTTGCAATGTATCGAGCAGCAATGAACCAAACGGAACCTGCCACACCAGGCGCATATCCGTTGAATTTAGTGCCGAAGAGATCTCAATTTTACTGTTGTTGAAATTAATGCTGACGCTGTCAGGCGACTCTTTTTCATTCAGGTGCTCGGTCGTGGACGTGGCGTCAGGTTCGAGATGGAAGCTATCCAGCGGCATGCCGGGCGGGATCAAGTCATTAATCGGCAGGTCAAAGGCGACAACCGTTGCCAGATGTCCTGGTTGATTAAAGGTCGTGCGTAGCGTGAAGTAATGTCCGTTCTGCCAGGCCAGCCGGCGCAGTGAAGAGAAGCTTTCGCGTTCATCCAGCGCATTGGCCTGCTGTAGCATTTCCGCGCGCCGTGAATCGACAATATTACCAATCGTCGATTCTTTAAATCCAGAAGTCAGATCTTTTAGCGGCAACGTTGAGATAAGGATCAGGCTAT
The DNA here is from genome assembly GCF_030334545.1 of Citrobacter sp. Ce129. NCBI lineage: Bacteria > Pseudomonadati > Pseudomonadota > Gammaproteobacteria > Enterobacterales > Enterobacteriaceae > Citrobacter > Citrobacter sp. Ce129. The sequence continues at coordinate 328,958 of NZ_JAOWDS010000073.1, read as the reverse complement.
TGTCCTGGCCATTCAGGTAATACATAGACCACGGAACATTTTCCGCGCCCCATAGCGTATCCAGATAGCTTGAGATGCGTTGGGTCATCTCCAGCGTCGAACTATCATGCGAGCCGAAAATCAGCGCCTCGGTCTTTCTACGCGGCTTCTCAAGATAGTAGACGTCTTGTTTCAGACGCGTTTCCTGTAGTCCTTCAGCACCCGACGAACTGGCTGAGGCGGCAATATTGTCATAGATTTGCCAGGTCACGTATCGCCAGGTATCGACCCTTTTATGAATGGCGTGGGTGATATCAACAATCTGATAGCTCTTATCCTTTAACCAGGTGTTGACGGCGCTTTGGACCATAACGCCCATCATCACCAACAGCACAACGATCAGTAATAAGAAGAAACGGGTAATACTTCCCGGTAGCAGGGAGAATCGGGTAGAAGCCGTTGTGTCAGACTGACTCATTCGTGTTTATGACCTGTTAAACGACGCCAAAGATGAAGGGGCAGTATAAAGGGTAATGTATGAATTGCCACACTTACACCACGCCGCATGGCCCGCATTTTTCCGCCCCTCATTTTGTTGCAGCCATCATGATGCAAAGGTGTACAGTGGATAAAAGCGAGTACAAATATTTGTACGGAATGTATACATTTAGCATTAAATAACAAGAAATTATTAATCAGATTTATATCTGGATACGACTCTATGAGATAGTTAATAGGCGTTATGGTTTTTCATCGGTAGCACAGAACGGTAGGTTTTGTGTAAAGAAGAGTAAAAAAAAACCGAACGCGAAGCATTCGGTTGAAATAGGGGTAAACAGACATTCATGAATGAATGACGGTAATAAATAAAGTTAATGATGATAGCGAGTCTATTTTAGTTGCGAGTGAAGATTTTGTTTTGTCATTCAGTGCTATAACTAATTGCATTATAACTTTCTGATTTTTAATTAAATTTCAATAATTCTTGATTATTTGTGCTTATTTTTCCTGTTTTTTGAATTTTAAAAAGTTCCCTCTTATTAACATTTAGAAACACCTATGTGGATAAATGAAACACCTTAAAAGTTTTAGTATCATATTCGTGTTGGATTATTCTGTGTTTTTGCGGAGAATGAAGTTGCCGACTGGTTAATGACCTTAATCAGTATGCAGTGGCATAAAAAAGCAATAAAGGCATATAACAGAGGGTTAATAACATGAAAGTTAAAGTACTGTCCCTCCTGGTACCAGCACTGCTGGTAGCAGGCGCAGCAAATGCGGCTGAAATTTATAACAAAGACGGCAACAAATTAGACCTGTACGGCAAAGTCGACGGTCTGCACTATTTCTCCGACAACAAAGGTGATGATGGTGACAAGACTTACATGCGTATCGGCTTCAAAGGCGAAACCCAGGTTAACGACCAACTGACCGGTTACGGCCAGTGGGAATACCAGATTCAAGGCAATCAGAGTGAATCCAGCAACGACGCCTGGACGCGTGTGGCATTCGCAGGTCTGAAATTCGCTGATGCAGGTTCTTTCGACTACGGTCGTAACTACGGTGTAACTTATGATGTAACGTCCTGGACCGACGTCCTGCCAGAATTCGGCGGTGATACCTACGGTGCGGACAACTTCATGCAGCAGCGTGGTAACGGTTATGCGACCTACCGTAACACAGATTTCTTTGGCCTGGTTGATGGTCTGAACTTTGCCCTGCAGTACCAGGGTAAAAATGGCAGCGTAAGCGGTGAAAACGAAGCTGGTCGTAGCCTGCTGACCCAGAATGGCGATGGTTACGGCGGCTCCCTGACTTACGATCTCGGCTCTGGCTTTGGTATTGGTGGTGCGATCACTACCTCTAAACGTACCGCTGATCAGAATGCTCTTGGCGTGTACGGTAACGGTGACCGTGCAACGGTTTATACCGGTGGTCTGAAATACGACGCTAACAACGTTTACCTGGCCGCACAGTACTCCCAGTCCTATAACGCAACCCGTTTCGGTACCTCTAACGGTAGCAACCGCACTGCTGCATATGGCTTCGCAGATAAAGCTCAGAACTTTGAAGTTGTGGCACAGTACCAGTTCGATTTCGGTCTGCGTCCTTCCGTGGCTTACCTGCAGTCAAAAGGCAAAGACATCAGCAATGGCTTCACCAACTACGGTGACCAGGATATCGTGAAATACGTTGATGTTGGCGCGACTTACTACTTCAACAAAAACATGTCTACCTATGTTGATTACAAAATCAACCTGCTGGATGACAATGCGTTTACCCAGGCAGCAGGTATTGCTACCGATGATATCGTAGCACTGGGTCTGGTTTACCAGTTCTAATCTGCGCTCATGTCGTTAAAAGGCCCTGCGGGGCCTTTTTTAATGCCGTTTTTTCGTCGTACAAACAACGATTTTTGGTGTACTCTTGCGCCCGTTCGCATGAGGATAATTACGTATGGAAGTGAATTTTTATCGCGCAGCGTTACTGGCTGTGACGATCTTTTTAGTCGGGTGCGATGAGGCCCCGAAACCCGCTCAGACCACGACACCTGCCACCGTTCTGGAAGGTAAAACGATGGGCACTTTCTGGCGGGTCAGTGCGGTGGGCGTAGATGCCAAACGCGTCGGGGAACTGCAGGCGAAGATCCAGACTCAGTTGGATGCCGACGATCAACTTCTCTCTACCTATAAAAATGATTCTGCGTTGATGCGCTTTAACCTGTCGACAAGCCTGTCGCCATGGCCGGTTAATGATGCCATGGCAGATATCGTGACTTCGGCGCTGCGCATTGGCGCAAAAACCGATGGGGCCATGGATATTACCGTGGGACCGTTGGTCAATCTGTGGGGATTTGGCCCGGATAAGCAACCGGTGCATATTCCCACTCAGGCGCAAATTGACGCAGCCAAAGCGCAAACCGGGCTTTCACATCTGAAGGTTGTTAATGAGGCTCATCGGAACTATCTGCAAAAAGATTTGCCCGAGCTGTATGTGGACCTCTCGACCGTTGGTGAAGGTTATGCCGCCGATCATCTGGCACGATTAATGGAGCAGGAAGGGATCGCCCGTTATCTGGTTTCCGTTGGCGGCGCGCTGAACAGCCGCGGTATGAATGCAGAAGGGCATCCGTGGCGAGTCGCGATTCAGAGGCCTACCGATCGTGAAAACGCGGTACAGGCGATTGTCGACATTAACGGGCATGGCATTAGCACCTCCGGCAGCTACCGTAACTATTATGAGTTGGATGGTAAGCGCCTTTCCCATGTTATCGATCCTCAAACCGGTCGCCCGATTGAACACAACCTGGTGTCCGTGACGGTGATTGCCCCAACGGCGCTGGAGGCTGACGGCTGGGATACCGGATTGATGGTCCTCGGCCCGCAAAAGGCCAAAGAGGTGGTACGTCGTGAAGGTCTGGCGGTCTATATGATTATGAAAGAGGGTGAGGGGTTTAAAACCTGGATGTCGCCGCAGTTCAAAAGCTTTCTGGTCAGCGAGAAAAATTAAAAAGCAAGATTGCGGGTTTTTGTATCCGCCTATGGGGACACACTGAGGCTAAGCGCTATGCTTAACAAAGGAGTCCATAATGAAAAATCGTTTACGTGTAACTGATGATGACCGCTGGCAGTCCGTTTTGGCTCGTGACGCCGACGCTGACGGCCAGTTTGTTTTCGCCGTCCAGACTACCGGCATTTTCTGCCGTCCGTCCTGTCGGGCGAAACATGCGCTACGCAAAAATGTCAGTTTTTTTGCCGATGCCAGGCAGGCGCTGGCTGCCGGTTTTCGTCCCTGTAAACGTTGCCAGCCAGATAAAGACAGCGCACAGCAGCATCGGCTGGAGAAAATAGCCCGCGCCTGCCAGTTGCTGGAGCAGGAACCCCCCCTTACGCTGGACGAACTGGCGCGGCAGGTGGCAATGAGCCCCTATCACTTACATCGCTTGTTCAAAGCTACGACAGGCATGACCCCGAAAGCGTGGCAGCAGTCCTGGCGTGCCCGCCGTCTGCGCGATGCCCTGGCAAAAGGCGATCCGGTAACGCAGGCGATTCTCAACGCCGGATTCCCCGACAGCAGCAGCTACTACCGACAAGCGGATCAGGCGCTAGGCATGACCGCAAAACAATTTCGTAAAGGCGGCGACAACGTTTCTGTACGCTATACCCTTGCAAATTGCTCCCTGGGTCGTTGTCTGGTGGCGGAAAGCGAGCGGGGTATCTGTGCGATCTTACTTGGTGATGATGATACGGCGTTGGTTGCGGATCTGCATGAGCTGTTTCCCGCTGCGCAGGATGTTCCTGCAGATGCCGATTTTCAGCAGCGTGTGCGCGAAGTGATCGCCGCGATCAATTCGCGTGACGCGTCGCTATCGCTGCCCCTGGATATCAGGGGCACCGCATTTCAGCAGCAGGTGTGGCAGGCGCTGCGCACAATTCCATGCGGCGAAACGATGAGCTACCAGCAACTGGCCAGCGCTATCGGTAAACCGAAGGCGGTACGCGCGGTGGCCGGTGCGTGTGGGGCCAACAAACTGGCGATTGTTATCCCGTGTCACCGGGTTATTCGCGGCGACGGGGCGCTTTCGGGCTACCGGTGGGGCATTGCGCGCAAAGCGCAGTTACTGCAACGTGAAACTACTGGCGAGGAAACATAATGCTCGATCTCTTTGCGGATGCTAAACCCTGGCAGGAGCCGCTGGCTTCAGGTGCGGTTATTCTGCGACGTTTCGCTTTTGATTCCGCGCCCCCTTTGCTGCAGGCGATAGCGGCTGTCGCCAGACAGTCGCCTTTTCGCCAGATGGTGACGCCCGGCGGTTACACGATGTCGGTGGCGATGACCAACTGTGGTCGTCTGGGGTGGACGACGGATCAGCATGGCTATCTTTATTCTCCGTTTGATCCACTCACCGGCGCGCACTGGCCGCCGCTGCCGGACGCATTTGCTGACCTGTGCCAACAGGCGGCGACGGCGGCGGGCTATGCTGATTTTCAACCCGATGCCTGCCTGATTAACCGCTACACGCCAGGGGCAAAACTGTCTTTACATCAGGATAAAGACGAGCCTGACCTGCGGGCACCGATTGTCTCGGTGTCGCTGGGGCTGCCGGCCATCTTTCAATTTGGCGGATTGCGCCGTAATGATCCCCTAAAGCGTTTGCTGCTGGAACATGGCGATGTCGTGGTGTGGGGCGGTAATTCGCGGTTGTTTTATCATGGGATCCAGCCGCTTAAAACGGGGTATCATCCGTTGACCGGAGACTGTCGCTACAATCTGACGTTTCGCCAGGCGGGTAAAAAAGAATAAAAATAAGAATTATTATTGCTGTCAGCGAAGAGATGTTTAAACTGCGGGCTGTTATTACTTGTCCGGGTTGTGTGCATGGAACTTTTACTTCTTGTCTGGCGGCAGTATCGCTGGCCATTTATCAGCGTTATGGCGCTCAGCCTCGCCAGCGCCGCGTTGGGAATTGGGCTGATTGCGTTTATCAACCAGCGCCTGATTGAAACGGTCGACACCACGCTGATGGTGCTGCCGGAGTTTCTTGGCCTGCTGCTGCTATTGATGGTTGTCACTCTCGGCTCTCAGCTGGCGTTGACCACGCTTGGCCACCACTTTGTCTACCGACTGCGTAGCGAATTTATCAAACGTATTCTGGATACCCACGTCGAGCGTATAGAACAGCTTGGCAGCGCCTCGTTACTGGCCGGTTTAACCAGCGATATTCGCAATATCACCATCGCCTTTGTTCGTCTGCCTGAACTGGTGCAGGGAATTATCCTGACCGTCGGGTCGGCGGCGTATCTGGCGATGCTGTCGACCAAAATGCTGCTGGTGACGGCAATCTGGATGGCAATTACCATCTGGGGCGGATTTGTACTGGTGGCGCGAGTGTATAAACACATGGCCACCCTACGTGAAACAGAAGACAAGTTGTACAACGATTATCAGACTGTGCTGGAAGGGCGCAAAGAGCTGACGCTCAACCGCGAGCGCGCCGAGCATATCTTTAATCAGATGTACGTCCCGGATGCCAAAGAGTACCGTCATCATATTATCCGTGCCGATACTTTCCACCTGAGCGCGGTTAACTGGTCGAACATCATGATGCTGGGCGCCATTGGCCTGGTGTTCTGGATGGCCAACAGTCTGGGCTGGGCGGATACCGCCGTGGCGGCGACCTATTCTCTGACACTGTTATTCCTGCGTACGCCGCTGCTCTCTGCCGTTGGCGCACTGCCGACGCTGCTCACCGCGCAGGTGGCGTTCAACAAGCTGAATAAATTCGCACTGGCACCTTTTAAAGCAGAGTTCCCGCGTCCAACCGCATTTCCTAATTGGCAAACGCTGGAGCTGCGTAACGTGGTTTTCCATTATCAGGACAACGCATTTTCCGTAGGGCCGGTGAATCTGACTATTCATCGTGGTGAACTGATCTTTCTGATTGGCGGTAACGGTAGTGGGAAATCTACGCTGGCGATGTTACTGACCGGACTATACCAGCCGCAGTCAGGTGAGATTTTGCTTGATGGTAAGGCCGTTGCCGTTGAAAAGCCGGAGGACTATCGCAAGCTGTTCTCCGCCGTGTTTACCGACGTCTGGCTGTTCGACAAACTGCTGGGGCCGGAAGGTAAAGAGGCTAATCCGCAGCTGGTTGCGAAGTGGCTGGAACATCTGAAGATGGGTCACAAGCTGGAGCTGAGCGATGGCCGTATCCTCAATCTGAAGCTGTCGAAAGGGCAGAAGAAACGCGTGGCGCTGCTGCTGGCCCTGGCGGAGGAGCGCGACATCATTCTGCTGGACGAATGGGCCGCCGATCAGGATCCTCATTTCCGCCGGGAGTTTTATCAGGTCCTGCTACCGCTGATGCAGGAAATGGGTAAAACCATCTTCGCCATTAGTCATGACGATCACTACTTTATTCATGCCGATCGCCTGCTGGAAATGCGCAACGGACAGTTGAGTGAACTGCTGGGCGATGAGCGTGATGCTGCCTCTCGTGACGCGGTGGCGCGCACGGCATGATCCCACATGCCGCTGGTTTTTTATCCACCCGGCGGCACTGTTTATTGTTATTTACATAAATCGGCATCATGATTAATGATATTTCATATCATGGATTTATGATTAATGTCCGTTACAAACAAAAACAGCGCCAGGCTGCGTGATGAAGAGCGTGCGCGTCTAATCTGGCTGCTGACCACAGATAAAGCCATTATTTCAACCCTGTTGGGCAAGCTTACCCTGGCTGAGCAATATGACGTCGGTACGTTAGCCGACGATATTGCTGAGGTAGGGGCGCTGGTAGCTCACCTGCCGCCGCCCGATTTGGCCGATACCCTGGAAGCCTTACCCTCTGAAGAGCGCCACGCCCTGTGGCGACTGGTCGAAAGTGAAAAGCGCGGTAACGTACTGCTTGAGGCGTCAGAGAACGTCTGGGACGATCTGATCGATGAGATGAGCGACCGCGAGCTGCTGGATGCGTTGCAATATCTTGATATCGACGAGCAGATTTATCTGGTCCAGCATCTCCCTCGTAACCTTACGGGACGACTGCTGGCAACGTTACCGGCCGAGGAGCGAGCGCGCGTCCGTCAGGTGCTGCACTACGAGAAGAACCGCGTCGGTGCGATCATGGAGTTCGAGGTCATCACCGTGCGTCCGGACGTGACGCTGGAAGTGGTGCAACGCTACCTGCGACGACTGGGGAAAATGCCGGAGAACACCGATAAACTCTTCGTGACCGATCGTAATAAAGTGCTGGTCGGTGAACTGACGCTAACCTGTATTCTGCTCAATGATGTGCAGCGAAAAGTCAGCGAGGTGATGGAAGATGACCCGCTCACCTTTTCTCCGGAGGATATCGCCGAAAACGCTGCGCGTACCTTCGAACGTGACAACCTTGTCAGTGCCGCGGTAGTTGACCCTTCAGGTAAACTGATGGGTCGCTTAACCATTGATGAGATCGTTGATGTGGTTTATGAAGAAACCGATACCGATCTGCGTCGAATGGGGGGCTTAAGCGCCGAAGAAGATGTGTTTGCTCCCGTTACGAAAGCGGTAAAAACCCGCTGGGCATGGTTGGCCGTTAACCTCTGTACTGCCTTTATCGCTTCGCGAGTGATCGACGGCTTTGAACATACTATTTCGCAATTGGTGGCGCTGGCCTCGCTGATGCCGATTGTGGCGGGGATCGGCGGCAACACCGGGAATCAAACCATCACCATGATCGTTCGCGCGCTGGCGCTACAAAATATTCAGCCGGGAAACCTGACGTTTTTGATCCTGCGCGAAATGGGCGTAGCGTTGATTAATGGCCTCGTGTGGGGCGGAATCATGGGCGGCATTACCTGGTGGCTGTACGATGACATGGCGCTCGGCGCCGTGATGACTTTGGCGATGATGCTCAATCTGCTGATGGCGGCGTTGATGGGCGTTATTATTCCGATGACGATGGTGAAGCTCGGGCGCGACCCGGCGGTCGGCTCGAGCGTCATGATTACGGCAATCACCGATACCGGCGGTTTCTTTATTTTTCTCGGTCTGGCGACGCTGTTTCTGATGTAGCCGCACGTTGGCGTCTGACGATACGCGGCAAAATGAGCATCGTCATTACCCCGGCAACCACGCCAATCGCCAGGTTGCCGGTCGACACCGTGGCCGCGACGGTCACCAGCATCACCAGGGTTTCAGTGACGGGGAGTTTCGTCAGCGTGGTGGGCTGGATGCTGTGCCAACTGAAGGTTTTCACCGCCACAATCACCATAATCCCCGCCAGCACCGACATGGGGATTTTCGCCATCACTTCGCTTAAGGCGGTGACCAGCAGTAACAATACCAGCCCTGCGGCAAACGTTGAGACGCGGCTGCGTCCTTTACCCATCTCAACGTTAACGATGGTTTGACCAATCATCGCGCACCCGGCAATACCGCCATAAAATCCGGCCAGAATATTGGCTATCCCCAGCCCGGCGCTCTCGCGATTCTTATTCGACGGCGTAACCGTCAGATCATCCACCAGACGGGCGGTTAACAATGACTCCATCAAACCAACAAAAGCGATGCTCAACGCGCAGGGCCAGATAATCGCCAGCGTGTGCAGGTTGAGTGGGACGAGTAGCTGCGTTAATCCCGGCAGGCCGCCGCTCATTGAACCTTCGTCACCGACGGTCGGTAACAGTTGCCCGCTGGTGACAGTGAACAGGGTCAGCAGCACGATGGCGATAAGCGGTGCGGGGATTGCTTTAATAAAACGCGGAACCCAAAGCACAATCAACAGCGTCAGGACAAACAGCCCCCAGATTAGCGGGCTTTTACTCCAGAAATGCGGGACTTGGGCAAAGAAAATTAAAATACCCAGCGCGTTCACAAAGCCGGTCATGACGGCCGTAGGGATGAATCGCATCAGACGCGCCATTCCTAATACGCCAAACAGGATCTGAATCATCCCGGCCAGCACCACCGCAGGCAGAATATATTGCACACCGAATTGATGCACCATCGGGCCTATTACCAACGCAACCGATCCTGCAGCGGCGGTTACCATTGCCGGACGTCCGCCTAAAAATGACATCGCCAGGCATAGTACGACCGAGGCTATCAGGCTGACTTTAGGATCGACGCCGGCGATAACGGAAAAAGAGATCACTTCCGGGATCAGCGCCAGGGCGGTTACCACACCGGCCAGCGTTTCGCGAACCAGCAGACGGGGTTGGCGCAGGACGGCACGGGTCGTGTGTTCCGCGACAGCGACAGAGGAAGGATGATTTGCAGACATAGTTACACTCAGGTCAAAAATGGCCTGATACAGCAGACCGACAGGCATCCGTGCGGTGAATAGCAAAGCGCAGCATAGTACCTGTCTGACGGACTGGTTTCCAGAAATGATTGTCAATAACCGTATAAACTATCAACGTATTAATAACATTTTTAAAAATTAAATATAATTTATAAACAATATTTAATTATTTTTACTTAAGTGTTACCGTTGATGCCGCTCGATTTTCACCTGCATTAAAAGCAAAAAAGCGATACTAAAAGTAAGGCATTAACATTATGAAAAAAGTGACTGCCATGCTCTTCACCATGGCTGTAGGGCTGAACGTTGTCTCAATGGCAGCAAAAGCGAAAGCGGCGCAAGAGCAGGAAACGGATGTACTGTTGATTGGCGGCGGCATCATGAGCGCCACGCTGGGAACCTATTTACAGGAGCTGGAGCCGCAATGGTCAATGACCATGGTAGAGCGACTGGATGGTGTAGCGCAGGAAAGCTCAAACGGCTGGAATAACGCCGGAACCGGCCACTCCGCACTGATGGAGCTGAACTACACGCCTAAAAAGGCCGACGGTAGCATCAGCATTGAAAAGGCAGTCGAAATCAACGAAGCCTTCCAGATTTCCCGCCAGTTCTGGGCCTATCAGGTCAATAATGGCGTGATGCATGAACCACACTCATTTATCACCACCGTCCCACACATGAGTTTTGTCTGGGGTGACGAGAACGTGAACTTCCTGCGCGCACGTTACGCCGCACTGCAGCAGAGCACGTTATTCCGCGGTATGCGTTATTCCGAAGATCATGCGCAGATTAAAGAGTGGGCGCCGCTGGTCATGGAAGGTCGCGATCCGCAGCAGAAAGTCGCGGCAACGCGTACCGAGATTGGTACTGACGTAAACTACGGCGAAATCACGCGCCAGCTGATTGCTTCGTTGCAGAAAAAGCCCAACTTTGCGCTGCAACTGAGTACCGAAGTGCGTGGCTTTAAGCGTAATGCCGATAATAGCTGGACGGTTACGGTCGCCGATCTGAAAAATAACGAAACGGAACACGATATCAAGGCGAAGTTTGTCTTTATCGGTGCCGGTGGCGCTGCGCTGAAGCTGTTGCAGGAAACCGACATTCCGGAAGCGAAAGGCTATGCCGGATTCCCGGTGGGCGGGCAGTTCCTGGTTGCGGACAATCCGGACGTGGTCAATCGCCACCTGGCGAAAGTGTACGGTCAGGCCTCCGTTGGCGCGCCCCCGATGTCCGTACCGCACATCGATACGCGTATCCTTGATGGCAAACGCGTCGTGCTGTTTGGGCCATTTGCAACTTTCTCCACCAAATTCCTGAAAAACGGTTCATTGTGGGACCTGCTCAGCTCGACCACCACCTCGAACTTTATGCCGATGGTCAACGTGGGTCTGGATAACTTCGATCTGGTCAAATATCTGGTAAGCCAGGTGATGCTCAGCGATGACGACCGTTTCGCCGCGCTGCAAGAGTACTATCCGCAGGCGAAAAAAGAAGACTGGCGTTTATGGCAGGCGGGTCAGCGTGTGCAGATCATCAAAAGTGATGCGGAGAAGGGCGGTGTGCTGCGTCTGGGAACCGAAGTTGTTAGCGATAAAGAGGGCACGATTGCTGCGCTGCTGGGGGCTTCTCCGGGTGCGTCAACCGCGGCACCGATTATGCTGCATCTGATGGAAAAAGTGTTTAAAGATAAAGTGGCCAGCCCCGAGTGGCAGGCGAAACTGAAAACCATTATTCCGTCTTATGGTACCAGGCTGAACGGTAACGTTGCGGCTACGGAACAAGAACTGCAATACACCAGTGAAGTACTGGGGCTGAAATATGACAAGCCGCAGGTTGCTGATGAAGCGCCGAAACCACAGCTGAAACCTCAGGCACAACCGCAGCCTGAGCAGAAAGCCGTCGCGGATATTGCACTGTAAATAAAATGCCGGATGGCGCTGTTGCGCTTATCCGGCCTGGTTTATGCGTCTGTAGGCCGGATAAGGCGGTACGCCGCCATCCGGCACATTCACACTTAGCGCGCCACAGCGTCCTGAATCTTTTCTTCCGCTTTCCAGATACGGTATTTAACTTCCACGTTTTCCGGGGTGTAGACCACAATCGGCAACTTGCTGTTGTAACGCAGCATGCCGTCATCACCCAGATGCGCAGTAATGAATTTCTTCTCTTTCTTACCGTCCGGGCAGGCCATCATGGTTGAAACCGGAGAGGTAACTTTGTCAAAAACATAGTAATCATATCCCCAACCTTCCAGCGTTTTGCTATCCAGTTCACCGCCCAAACGGTGTTGATTACAGTCAACTTCCAGCGTTTGTCCGATCAGCAGTTCTACTTTCAGAGTAGATTCATCTTTCTCAGGGGTAAGCTGGATAACCTGGCGCTTCATACCCTTTTCCGCCTTGGGATAAGGGGCGACTTTTTCCAGCGGCTGAGCGGCGGTATCGTTACTGGCAGCCCATGCAGAGGTGCTGGCAAAGGCGGCGAAAAGTACGGCAGGGACAATTGTCTTCATCTTATTGTTCACAGTGTTTCCTTTCTTCTGTCTTATGAACGAGTCTGTAGCAGGTTAACATATTTGTATAATCTATTAATCTGGATTTACTTATATTTAAAGTGTATTGGGTAGTGGTTTACTATCAAAGTAGCGATATGTTCCAGGAATTATCCTAATATTGAGATCTTCATCTTTTGGAGTTAACCGTTATATAAACCTTTATATAACTCATTGAAATGTGAGCAAAAGCGCATTTTTTTCCGCCAACTCAACACTCCTTTGATCCGGCAACAGCATTTACCCCGATTGGGGTATGCACCTCTAACACATCCTGAAATATCTTACGGCTAAAAATAACTACTCATAAATAGTGCAGTTTTTTATGTCGTTCAACCCGCCGAGGGAGGGCGTCATTATGGAAGGACAATGTCATGGTTGATTTATCCCGTCGAGGCATGTTGACAGGTAGCTGGCGAAACGCCAGCGCGGGGATCCGTCCGCCGTGGAGCAAGGAAGACTCTAACTTTCTCGCCCATTGCCTCCGTTGTGACGCCTGCGTCCAGGCGTGTGAAACCGACATCCTGCAGCGAGGCCAGGGTGGTTACCCGAGCGTAAATTTCAAACACGGCGAGTGCAGCTTTTGCTATGCCTGCGCTGAAGCCTGTCCCGAATCACTTTTTCTTCCGCGCCACACCAGGGCATGGGATCTGAATTTTACGATTGGGGAAAACTGTCTCGCACATCAGTCCGTTGAATGTCATCGCTGTCAGGATAGCTGTGAACCCATGGCCATAACCTTTCGCCCCACGCTGTCCGGCATTTATCAGCCGCAGCTCGACAATCAGGCCTGTAACGGATGTGGCGCATGTGTCGCTATCTGCCCGGTATCAGCCATTAACGCGGAGTACAACCATGGACAATAACTGGCAGGTCTGCAGTCTGGTCGTTCAGGCCAAAAGTCAGCATATCAATGATATCGCCACCCAGTTGCGTTTGTTTCCGGGTTGCGAAGTTGCACTCAGCGATGTCGAAAGCGGTCAGTTGATCGTGGTGGTGGAAGCTGAGCACAGCGAAACGTTAATGAAAACTATTGAGTCAGTACGCAACGTTGCGGGCGTACTGGCGGTGTCGCTGGTTTATCACCAGCAGGATGAGCAAGGTGAGGAAACACCATGAAACTCAGTCGTCGTAGCTTTATGAAAGCTAACGCCGTTGCGGCCGCTGCGGCGGCTGCCGGGTTAAGCGTGCCGGGCGTAGCCCGCGCGGTAGTCGGTCAGCAAGAAGCCATCAAATGGGACAAAGCCCCGTGCCGTTTTTGCGGGACGGGCTGTGGCGTATTGGTCGGGACGCAGCAAGGGCGTGTTGTGGCATGCCAGGGCGATCCGGATGCGCCGGTTAACCGTGGGCTTAACTGCATCAAAGGTTACTTCCTGCCGAAAATCATGTACGGAAAAGACCGTTTAACGCAGCCGATGCTGCGCATGAAGGACGGTAAGTATCACAAAGAAGGCGAGTTTACCCCGATTAGCTGGGACCAGGCCTTTGACGTGATGGAAGAGAAATTCAAAACGTCGATGAAAGAGAAAGGCCCAGAGTCTATCGGTATGTTCGGCTCTGGCCAGTGGACGATTTGGGAAGGTTATGCCGCTGCCAAATTGTTTAAAGCGGGTTTCCGTTCCAATAACATCGATCCGAACGCGCGTCACTGCATGGCCTCAGCGGTAGTCGGCTTTATGCGTACCTTTGGTATGGATGAGCCGATGGGCTGTTACGACGATATCGAGCATGCAGACGCTTTTGTCCTGTGGGGCGCGAATATGGCGGAGATGCACCCGATCCTGTGGTCGCGCATCACCAACCGTCGTCTGTCCGATCCTAACGTGAACGTCGCGGTTCTCTCCACCTTCCAGCACCGCAGCTTTGAGCTGGCGGATAACGGTATGGTGTTCACGCCGCAAACCGATCTGGTGATCCTCAACTACATCGCTAACTACATCATTCAAAACAATGCGATAAACCAGGATTTCTTTAGCAAGCACGTTAACCTGCGTAAAGGCGTGACGGACATCGGCTACGGTCTGCGTCCAACCCATCCGCTGGAAAAAGCGGCGAAGAACCCGGGATCTGATGCCTCTGAACCGATGAGCTTTGAGGATTACAAAGCCTTCGTTGCTGAGTACACGCTGGATAAAACCGCCGAAATGACCGGCGTACCAAAAGATCAACTGGAACAGCTGGCGCAGCTGTATGCCGATCCGAAGAAAAAAGTCATCTCCTACTGGACGATGGGCTTCAACCAGCACACACGCGGCGTGTGGGCCAACAACCTGGTCTATAACCTGCACCTGTTGACCGGCAAAATTTCCCAGCCAGGCTGCGGCCCGTTCTCTTTGACCGGTCAGCCTTCCGCATGCGGTACCGCGCGTGAAGTCGGGACGTTCTCCCACCGTCTGCCTGCGGATATGGTGGTAACGAACGAAAAACACCGCGATATCTGCGAGAAGCACTGGAATATTCCGTCAGGGACCATTCCGGCAAAAATTGGTCTGCACGCCGTAGCACAGGACCGTGCGCTGAAAGATGGCAAGCTCAATGTCTACTGGGCGATGTGTACCAACAACATGCAGGCCGGTCCAAACATCAACGAAGAGCGTATGCCGGGCTGGCGCGATCCGCGCAACTTCATCATTGTCTCCGATCCGTACCCGACGGTCAGCGCCCTGTCAGCTGACCTGATCTTGCCGACCGCGATGTGGGTAGAGAAAGAAGGCGCCTACGGGAATGCGGAACGTCGTACACAGTTCTGGCGTCAGCAGATTAAAGCGCCGGGCGAATCGAAATCGGATCTGTGGCAACTGGTGCAGTTTTCCCGTCGCTTCAAAACCGAAGAAGTGTGGCCGGAAGAGCTGCTGGCGCAGAAACCAGAGCTGCGCGGCAAAACGTTGTATGACGTGCTGTTTGCTACGCCTGCAGTGACGAAATTCCCGGTGGCTGAACTGGCTGAAGATCAACTTAACGATGAATCCCGCGAGCTGGGCTTCTATCTGCAGAAAGGGTTGTTCGAAGAGTACGCCTGGTTCGGTCGTGGCCACGGACACGATCTCGCACCGTTTGACGATTACCACAAAGCGCGCGGTTTACGCTGGCCGGTTGTTGAGGGCAAAGAGACCCAGTGGCGTTACAGCGAAGGTAACGATCCTTATGTGAAAGCGGGTGAAAGCTACAAGTTCTACGGTAAGCCGGACGGCAAAGCAGTTATCTTCGCGCTGCCATTTGAGCCTGCCGCAGAAGCCCCGGATAAAGAGTACGACCTGTGGCTGTCTACCGGACGTGTGCTGGAGCACTGGCATACCGGCAGCATGACGCGTCGCGTGCCTGAACTGCACCGTGCTTTCCCGGAAGCCGTGCTGTTTATCCATCCGCTGGATGCAAAAGCACGCGATCTGCGCCGTGGCGATAAAGTCAAAGTGGTTTCCCGTCGTGGCGAAGTTATCTCGATTGTTGAAACGCGCGGGCGTAACCGTCCGCCACAGGGGCTGGTGTACATGCCGTTCTTCGACGCCGCACAGCTGGTGAACAACCTGACGCTGGATGCGACGGATCCGCTCTCCAAAGAGACGGATTTCAAGAAGTGCGCCGTGAAACTGGCGAAGGTGTAACGCGTTATGTCCCGGTCAGCAAAACCCCAAAATGGCCGCCGCCGCTTTCTGCGCGACATGGTTCGTGCAGCGGGCGGGCTGGCCGTCGTTGGCGTGGCGCTGGGGTTGCAACAACAAACCGCTCGTGCAAGCGGCGTGCGGTTGCGTCCGCCAGGCGCACTGAGCGAGGAAGCATTCGCCAGCGCCTGCGTGCGCTGCGGTCAGTGCGTTCAGGCATGTCCATATGACACGCTGAAACTGGCGACGCTGGCCTCCGGGCTGGCAGCCGGTACGCCGTATTTTGTCGCCCGCGATATTCCCTGCGAAATGTGTGAGGACATTCCGTGCGCCAAAGTCTGCCCCAGCGGCGCGTTGGACAGGGAAATTGAATCCATTGACGACTCGCGTATGGGACTGGCGGTACTGCTGGATCACGAAAACTGCCTCAACTATCAAGGGTTGCGCTGCGATGTTTGCTATCGCGAGTGTCCGAAAATTGATGAGGCGATCACCCTGGAGCTGGACCGCAACATGCGTACCGGCAAGCATGCGCGGTTTATTCCAACCGTACACAGCGATGCCTGTACCGGCTGTGGGAAATGCGAAAAAGTCTGCGTACTGGAACAGCCAGCAATAAAAGTGCTGCCGCTGTCGCTGGCGAAAGGGGAGTTAGGACACCATTACCGCTTCGGTTGGCTGGAGGGGAACAATGGCAAATCGTAAACGTGATGCCGGGCGTGAGGCGCAGGCAAAAAAAGGATGGTGGAAGAGCCATCGCTGGCTGCTACTGCGTCGTCTGAGTCAGTTTCTGATACTGGCGATGTTCCTGAGCGGCCCGTGGCTTGGCGTGTGGATCCTGCATGGTAACTACAGCAGTAGTTTGTTGTTGGACGCCATTCCGTTCACCGATCCGCTGATTACCCTGCAAAGCCTGGCCAGCGGACACCTGCCGGCGACGGTGGCAATCACGGGGGCGGCCATCATCACGGTGCTGTATGCCCTGGCCGGTAAGCGACTGTTTTGCAGTTGGGTTTGTCCCATGAACCCGGTCACCGATTTAGCCAGCTGGTTGCGCAGAAGGTTTGACCTGAATCAGTCCGCAACCCTGCCGCGCCATATACGGTACGTCCTGCTGGTGGTTATCCTGGTCGGTTCTGCGCTGACCGGTACGCTGCTGTGGGAGTGGATAAATCCAGTCTCGCTGCTCGGACGTAGCCTGGTAATGGGATTTGGCAGCGGAGCGCTGCTGATCCTCGCGCTGTTTTTATTTGATCTACTGGTCGTTGAGCATGGCTGGTGCGGGCATCTTTGCCCACTGGGTGCGCTGTATAGCGTGGTGGGGAGTAAGGGTGCATTAACCGTTTCGGCAAAAGAACGTAACAGATGTAACCGCTGTATGGATTGTTTTCATGTTTGCCCGGAACCGCATGTGCTACGTGCGCCGGTGCTGGATGAGCAAAGTCCGGTGCAGGTAACCAGCCGCGATTGCATGGCCTGCGGTCGCTGCGTGGATGTCTGTTCTGAGGATGTTTTTACAATAACAACACGATGGAGTTCGGGAGCGAAATCATGAAAAGCCATGACCTGATTAAAGCGCTGAGTCAATGGACGGCTGCGCTGGCCCTGGTAGTCAGTGGGGCCGTTTGGGCTGCAAACGGAGTGGATCTGAGCCAGTCACCGGAAGTCTCAGGGACACAGGAAGGGGCGATTCGCATGCCGAAAGAGCAAGTGCGTATGCCGCTGAACTATGTGAATCAGCCGCCGATGGTTCCGCACAGCGTTGAAGGGTATCAGGTGACGACGAACACTAACCGCTGCCTGCAATGCCACGGTGTGGAAAGCTATCGCACCACCGGTGCGCCGCGCATTAGTCCGACGCACTTTATGGATAGCGACGGCAAGGTATTGGCTGAAGTCGCGCCGCGTCGTTATTTCTGCCTGCAATGTCACGTTCCGCAGGCTGACGCCGCGCCGATTGTTGAAAATACCTTCACCCCCTCGAAAGGTTACGGGAAATAAGAGGTCATTATGGAAAATTCTAACCGTAAACCAGGCTGGATTAAGCGCGTCTGGCAATGGTGGCGTCGCCCCAGCCGTCTGGCGCTCGGCACGCTGTTGTTAATCGGCTTTGTGGGCGGCATTATTTTCTGGGGCGGCTTTAATACCGGTATGGAAAAGGCCAATACAGAAGAGTTCTGCATTAGCTGTCACGAAATGCGCAATACGGTATACCAGGAATACATGGAAACCGTACACTACAACAACCGCAGTGGTGTGCGAGCAACTTGCCCTGATTGCCACGTCCCACATGAGTGGGCTCCGAAAATGATCCGTAAGATCAAGGCCAGTAAAGAGCTGTACGCGAAAGCACTGGGGTTAATAGATACACCGCAAAAATTTGAAGACCATCGTCTGACGATGGCGCAAAATGAGTGGCGGCGTATGAAAGATAATAATTCGCAAGAGTGTCGCAATTGTCACAACTTCGAGTTTATGGATTTAACCGCCCAGAAAGGCGTTGCGGCCAAAATGCACGACCAGGCCGTGAAAGACGGGCAAACCTGTATTGACTGTCATAAAGGGATAGCGCACAAACTGCCTGATATGCGCGAAGTCAAACCGGGCTTTTAACAGGATGTAGATAACCAGGTATGCTTGAAGCCAGAGAATTACTTTGCGAGCGGGATGACAGAATACTGTTCAGCGATTTGTCATTTCGCGTTAACGCAGGGGAATGGGTACAAATTACCGGCAGCAACGGCGCAGGAAAAACCACTCTGCTGCGGTTGCTTACCGGGCTGGCGCGTCCCGATGCAGGGGAGGTTTGCTGGCAAGAGCAACCGCTGCATCACGTACGGGACAGCTACCATCAGCAATTGCTGTGGATCGGACATCAGCCGGGGATAAAAACCCGGCTTTCGGCGTTGGAGAACCTGCGTTTCTTCCACCATGATGGCGACATCGCACAGTGCCTGGCAGCGCTGGCGCAGGCGGGACTTGCCGGATATGAAGATATCCCGGTGAACCAACTTTCCGCCGGGCAACAGCGGCGCGTGGCGCTGGCTCGTTTGTGGCTGACCCGCGCCCGGCTGTGGATCCTCGATGAACCTTTTACCGCCATTGATGTGAACGGCGTTGAGCGACTGACTCAGCGTATGGCGCAGCATACGGAGCAGGGCGGTATTGTTATTCTCACCACTCATCAACCGCTCAATGTCGAGACTAATAAAGTGCGACGTATTGCGCTGACCAGCGAGAGGGCAACGCAATGATGTGGCGAATTTTCCGTTTAGAACTGCGGGTTGCGTTTCGTCATAGTGCGGAAATCGCTAATCCTTTATGGTTCTTCCTGATTGTTATCACACTGTTCCCACTGAGCATTGGGCCGGAGCCGCAGCTACTGGCACGTATTGCGCCGGGCATCATCTGGGTTGCGGCGCTGCTGGCGTCGTTGCTGGCGCTGGAACGCCTGTTTCGTGATGATCTACAGGACGGCAGCCTTGAGCAACTGATGCTGCTGCCGCTGCCGCTACCGGCCGTGGTGCTGGCGAAAGTGATGGCGCACTGGGTCGTGACCGGCCTGCCGCTGTTAATCCTCTCGCCGCTGGTGGCGCTGCTGCTGGGCATGGATATGTACGGCTGGAAAATTATGGCGCTGACCTTGTTACTCGGAACACCGACGCTGGGCTTTCTCGGCGCGCCGGGTGTGGGGTTGACGGTGGGCTTAAAGCGCGGCGGCGTGCTGTTAAGCGTGTTGGTACTCCCGCTTACCATACCCTTACTGATTTTTGCGACCGCCGCGATGGATGCGGCTTCCATGCACCTACCGGTCGAAGGGTACATGGCGATTCTGGGCGCGTTGCTGGTAGGCAGCGCTACGTTAAGCCCGTTTGCCACAGCCGCGGCGTTACGGATAAGCGTGCAGTAGTGCAGTTAGATGTGCAGGCCGGGCAAGGCGCTCCGGCAAAACGGATATTAATTTATGGAGTCTGGTGACTGAACTATGTGGAAAACACTTCATCAATTGGCGATGCCTCCTCGGCTCTATCAGATCTGTGGCTGGTTTATCCCGTGGCTGGCAATTGCCAGCGCGGTGGTACTGATAACAGGATGGATCTGGGGCTTTGGCTTCGCGCCGGCGGATTATCAGCAGGGGCAAAGCTATCGCATTATTTATCTGCACGTTCCGGCGGCGATTTGGTCGATGGGTATTTACGCCTCGATGGCCGTTGCCGCGTTTATCGGCCTGGTCTGGCAGATGAAAATGGCTAATCTGGCGCTGGCTGCGATGGCGCCGATTGGTGCAGTGTTTACCTTTATTGCGCTGGTTACGGGGTCCGCATGGGGCAAACCGATGTGGGGAACCTGGTGGGTTTGGGATGCCCGACTCACCTCGGAACTGGTGCTGCTGTTTCTCTACGTTGGCGCCATTGCACTGTGGCATGCCTTTGACGACCGTCGTCTGGCAGGTCGCGCTGCCGGTATTCTGGTGCTGATTGGCGTGGTCAACTTACCGATCATTCATTACTCGGTCGAGTGGTGGAATACGCTGCATCAGGGGTCAACCCGTATGCAGCAGAGTATCGATCCGGCAATGCGCGCGCCGCTGCGTCTGGCGATCGTCGGCTACCTGTTACTGTTTGTCACGCTGGCGCTAATGCGCATGCGTAACCTGATTTTGATGATGGAAAAACGCCGCCCGTGGGTGAGCGAACTGATCTTAAAAAGAGGCCGCCAATGACCCCTGCATTTGCATCATGGAGTGATTTTTTCGCGATGGGCGGTTACGCCTTGTATGTCTGGCTGGCTGTAGCCATGAGCGTTATCCCACTGGTGGCGCTGGTGCTGCATTCTGCGTTACAGCATCGCGCAATCTTACGCGGTGTGGCGCAGCAGCGGGCGAGAGAAGCGCGCATGCGTGCGGCGCAAGTGCAACGGGAGGCGGCGTGAATATTCGACGTAAAAATCGGCTATGGATTGCCTGCGCGGTCCTGGCGGGTCTGGCTTTGACCATTACGCTGGTGCTCTACGCGCTGCGTTCCAATATCGATCTATTTTATACGCCGGGAGAGATACTCTACGGTAAGCGCGAGACGCAGCAGATGCCCGAAGTCGGTCAGCGCCTGCGCGTGGGGGGCATGGTCATGCCCGGTAGCGTGAAGCGCGATCCGCAGTCGTTGAAGGTGAATTTCAGCATCTACGACGCCGAAGGTGTGGTGGATGTAACTTATGAAGGCATTCTGCCGGATCTGTTCCGCGAAGGGCAGGGCGTCGTCGTTCAGGGCGAGCTGGACAATGGAAATCATGTGCAGGCCAAAGAAGTGCTCGCCAAACATGATGAAAATTACACTCCGCCGGAAGTCGAAAAGGCGATGCAGGAAAACCACCGTCGTCCGGAAAGCGTGTATAAGGATAAAACGTCATGATGCCTGAAATTGGCAATGCGCTGTTGTGCCTTGCGCTTGGCGTTGCATTACTGCTGTCGGTCTATCCGCTGTGGGGCGTAGCGCGCGGTGATGTGCGGATGATGGCCTCCGCGCGGCCCTTTGCCTGGATTCTGTTTATCTGCGTGATGGGGGCGTTCCTGATTCTGGTCAACGCTTTCGTGGTTAATGACTTTACCGTCACCTATGTAGCCAGTAACTCCAATACCCAGCTTCCGGTCTGGTATCGGGTGGCGGCGACGTGGGGCGCGCATGAAGGTTCACTGCTGCTATGGGTGCTGCTGATGAGCGGCTGGACGTTCGCCGTTGCGGCGTTCAGTCAGCGT
Source organism: Citrobacter sp. Ce129 (assembly GCF_030334545.1). NCBI lineage: Bacteria > Pseudomonadati > Pseudomonadota > Gammaproteobacteria > Enterobacterales > Enterobacteriaceae > Citrobacter > Citrobacter sp. Ce129. The sequence continues at coordinate 307,281 of NZ_JAOWDS010000073.1, read as the reverse complement.
ATGCCGCTGGATATCGTCGCCCGCGTACTGGCGGTGATGGGGATGGTGAGCGTTGGCTTCCTGCTGTTTATTCTGTTTACCTCTAACCCGTTTGCCCGCACGTTACCTGACTTCCCTATTGAAGGGCGCGATCTGAACCCGCTATTGCAGGATCCGGGGCTGATTTTCCATCCGCCGTTGCTGTACATGGGGTATGTCGGCTTCTCTGTAGCCTTTGCGTTTGCGATTGCCGCGCTGATGAGCGGACGACTGGACAGTACCTTCGCCCGTTTTTCTCGTCCATGGACGCTGGCGGCTTGGGTGTTTCTGACGCTGGGCATTGTGCTCGGTTCGGCCTGGGCCTATTACGAGCTGGGCTGGGGCGGCTGGTGGTTCTGGGATCCGGTTGAGAACGCCTCATTTATGCCATGGCTGGTGGGGACGGCGCTGATGCACTCGTTGTCGGTAACTGAACAGCGTGCCAGTTTTAAAGCCTGGACGCTGCTGCTGTCAATCTGTGCGTTCTCGCTGTGCCTGTTAGGTACTTTCCTGGTGCGTTCCGGCGTGCTGGTGTCGGTGCATGCTTTCGCCTCCGATCCGTCGCGCGGAATGTTTATTCTGGCCTTTATGGTGCTGGTCATTGGCGGTTCCCTGCTGCTGTTTGCGGTGCGCGGTCACAAGGTTCGCTCACGGGTAAACAACGCGCTGTGGTCGCGTGAATCGCTACTACTGGGCAACAACGTCCTGCTGATTGCCGCCATGCTGGTCGTGCTATTGGGCACGCTGTTGCCACTGGTGCACAAACAGTTGGGGCTGGGCAGCATTTCGATTGGCGAACCGTTCTTCAATACTATGTTCACCTGGCTGATGGCGCCGTTCGCACTGCTGCTGGGGATTGGGCCATTAGTGCGCTGGGGCCGCGACCGACCGCGTAAATTGAAAACGTTACTGATTATCGCGTTTGTCACCACGCTTGTTCTGTCGCTGCTGCTGCCGTGGCTATTTGAAGATCGCATTGCCGCTATGACGGTGGTGGGGCTGGCGATGGCGTGCTGGATATTCGTGCTGGCGATGTCCGAAGCGTACCTGCGTGTTTCCCGCGGGACAAAACTGACGGCCAGCTACTGGGGCATGGTATCGGGTCACGTTGGGCTGGCGGTTACCATTGTCGGTATCGCCTTTAGCCAGAACTACAGTGTAGAACGCGATGTGCGCATGAAAGCAGGTGATAGCGTCAGTATCCATGACTATCAGTTTACTTTCCGCGAAGTGAAAGACATTACCGGACCAAACTACCGGGGTGGCGTTGCCATTATCGGCGTTACCCGTGATGGCAAACCGGAAGCCACGCTGCATGCGGAAAAACGCTTCTATAACAGCACCAGCTCGATGATGACCGAAGCAGCAATTGACGGCGGATTCACACGCGATCTGTACGCTGCGCTGGGGGAAGAACTGGATAACGGCGCATGGGCTGTGCGTCTGTACTACAAACCGTTTATTCGCTGGATTTGGGCCGGAGGATTGCTGATGGCGCTGGGCGGGTTGTTCTGCCTGTTTGATCCACGCTATCGCCAGCGCACACGTCCTCGCGCTGCGGTGCAAAAAAATGCGTCGGAGGCTGTATGAAGCGCAACGCACTGTTAATTCCGTTTATTATTTTTCTCATTATTGCAGCGGCATTGCTGTGGCAGTTAGCGCGTAACGCTCAGGGGGACGATCCCACGAATCTGGAATCGGCGCTGATCGGCAAACCTGTTCCGACATTCCGCCTGGAGTCGCTGGAAAATCCGGGTCAGCACTATCAGGCCGATGTGCTGACGCAGGGCAAGCCAGTATTGCTGAACGTCTGGGCGACGTGGTGCCCGACCTGTCGCGCCGAGCATCAGTATCTGAATCAGCTGTCTGCGCAAGGTGTGCGGGTAGTGGGCCTGAACTATAAAGACGATCGTCAGAAAGCTATTGTCTGGCTGAAAGAGCTGGGCAATCCATACGCATTAAGTCTGTTTGACGGCGACGGTATGCTCGGTTTGGATCTGGGCGTGTACGGCGCGCCGGAGACGTTTCTGATCGACGGCAAAGGCATTATTCGCTATCGCCATGCCGGTGATCTGAATGCCCGGGTGTGGGAGAGCGAGATCAAACCGTTGTGGGATAAGTACAGTAAGGAGGCTAAGCAATGAGATTTTTACTGGGCCTGCTGATGCTGGTTATCTCGGGATCTGCGCTTGCGACTATCGACGTGATGCAGTTTAAGGATGAAGCGCAGGAGCAGCAGTTCCGTCAGCTTACCGAACAATTGCGCTGTCCTAAATGCCAGAACAACAGTATTGCCGATTCTAACTCGATGATTGCCACTGACCTGCGCCAGAAAGTGTATGAACTGATGCAGGAAGGGAAAAGTCAGAAAGAAATTGTTGATTATATGGTGGCGCGCTACGGTAACTTCGTCACTTACGATCCACCCTTAACACCGCTTACCGTGCTGCTGTGGGTGATGCCGGTGGTAGCGATTGGTCTGGGTGGCTGGATTATTTTCGCCCGTACCCGCCGACGTGTCCGGGTGAAACAGGAAGCGTTTCCTGACGACGTTATTCCGGAAGGCAAGCGCGGTGGATTTGGGCTGTTTGTGCCTGGTATCGTGGTAGCGCTGGTGGTTGGCGCAGTGAGCTATTATGAAATCGGCAGCTATAAGCAGGTTCAGGTCTGGCAGCAGGCCACCGCTCAGGCTCCGGCCCTGCTGGAACGCGCGTTGGATCCGAAAGCTGACCCGCTCAATGAAGAGGATATGACACGTCTGGCGCTGGGACTGCGCGCGCGTTTACAAGCCGATCCCGCAAATGTTGAAGGCTGGATCATGCTTGGGCGTATTGGCATGGTACTCGGTAACGCCAGTACAGCCACTGAAGCCTATGCCAATGCCTATCGACTGGATCCTAAAAATAGCGATGCGGCGCTGGGCTACGCGGAAGCGCTGACCCGTTCATCCGATCCTGATGATAACCGTCGGGGAGGGGAGCTGTTACGTCAACTGGTGCGTGGCGAGCATGCTAACGTGCGGGTTCTCAGCATGTACGCGTTTAACGCTTTTGAACAGCAGCGCTTCGGCGAGGCGGTTGCGGCGTGGGAGATGATGCTGAAATTATTACCCGCCAACGATACCCGTCGGGCGGTAATAGAACGCAGTATTAAGCAGGCGATGGAGCAGCTAACGCCGCAGGAGAAGTAAGAGTCCAGATTGCCCGAAGGCGTGTTGCTTTCGGGCCTGTGCGGGCTTTGTAGGCCGGATAAGACGCTGCTGCGTCGCCATCCGGCATCTCATTGATTACTGCATGCCGCGCGTTTGCAAAAACAGGATGGTGGCAGCAACGCGAGAGCGCACGTTCAGTTTGCGCAGCAGGTTGCGAATATGCACCTTCACCGTCTGTTCGGAAATATTCAGCACCGATGCAATCTGTTTATTCGACAGCCCCTGAGCCAGCTCATGCAACACATCCAGTTCACGTTCGGTGAGAATGCTGAACGGATCTTCTTGAGCGCCGAACAGGTCGCGTTCGCGCAGATATTCACTGACGCGTGTGCTAAAAGCTTTACCGCCTTTGGCTCCGCTGCGAATGGCCTCCAGCAGGACTTCAGGATCGCTGTCTTTAAGCAAATAACCATCCGCGCCGGCATCAATTAGGGCGTACACATCGCTGGCGGCATCCGAAACGGTAAGAATAATAATTTGCGCAGTGACGCCATCCCGGCGCAGCGCATTCAGGGTATCCAGTCCGCTCATCCCTTTCATATTGAGATCTAACAGGATCACATCAAGGTCCAGGCGGTTTGCCAGATCGATAGCGCTGGCACCATCACCCGCTTCCGCGACTACGTTAAATGCGGGATCCAGTTGCAATAATTGACTAATTCCTCGCCGCATTAGTGGGTGGTCGTCAACAATCAGCACCCGAAAAGGCGTTGCTTCAGGCATACTATTCTCCTGAGTTTTTATTAGTATCATTATTGTTTTCAGCGCATCAATCGTCCAGATTCATCACGCTGATGAGAGGATAAATTTTACCCCAATTTGTGCATGGGTAAGTAGTAAAACCTGTGCTGAAGGTAGTGGTAATACTCAGGAAGACGGAATCGCAGACATAAAAAAACCAACCACAAGGGTTGGTTTTTCCGGGATTTTTGGTCGGCACGAGAGGATTTGAACCTCCGACCCCCGACACCCCATGACGGTGCGCTACCAGGCTGCGCTACGTGCCGACGCTATGGCTGCTAATACTACTGCTTTCCGCTGCGAATGCAAGAGGATGCTTCGCTAACTGATTTATAATTAATCAGTTAGCGATAAATCGTTTCTCGTCCGTCAGAACCTGTAGCAGCAGGCTTAGCTGTGGTTTCTGATCTTTTATTTTCTCGCCGCGTAAATCATAGGTTTGATAATTACCGTTGTTATTCAGCACCAGCGTCATTTCTGGCGTGGTAACGGCCATCGTGCTGCCGTCGGCGGCGGTAACCCAGTAATGACGGCGGGTTGCATTGAACAGATCCTGCCCCTGCGAGTACTCGTTAGCTGGCGTGCTGACGTGCAACAGGCGCTGCATAAGCGTTGTCATCAGGTCTGTATGATCGGTCAGGCTATTGATGCGCTGGGCAGGCGTTCCCGGCCAGTGAATAACCAGAGGCACCTGCAGATGACCGCGTGACCAGGCAAAATTGTTCTCTTCCTGCGTCAGCGGCACACCGCGTCCTGCGGTAATAATCACCACCGTGTTGTTCAGTTTGCCGGAGTCGCGCAGGGCGCTAAGCACGCGGTTGATGTTGGCATCCACATCCTGAGCGGCGTTGGCATAGCGTCTGGCAAAGTTCTTCTGGTTGCTGTCATCAAGGTTCGTGCCGTTAAAGGAGACCCACGAGAACCAGCGATTATCTTCCTGCGCGTAGCGTCCCAGCCAGTTAATCCACTGGCTTGCGGTTTGTTCATCAGATTGTGTTTGCACGCTCGGCATGGAGAAATCTGACAGCAGCGCCTGGCGATAAAGCGGGCTGGTAAAGCCATCCGAGGAGAACAGCCCTAACTGATAACCCTGCTGATTCAGTGCAGAAATCAGCGCCGCAGGCGTTCGGGTCGACAAAATGCCGTCCATGTAGCTTGGTGAGACACCGTAGAACAGGCCGAAGATCCCGTTATCCGTGGTGTTGCCGGAACTCATGTGACGCGTAAAGGAGATATTTTGCCCGGCGAATTCAGCCAGCGCAGGCATCTGCTTTTCAAAGCGTGAGTAGTTCAGGCCGTCGACGGTGATCAGCAGGACGTTCTGACCAGTGCCCATATCACGATAGCGCAGTTCGCTAAGCGGGTATTGCACGGAAACCGCTTCCGGATTGCCCTGTTCGATCAGGCGACGCTGATACTCTTGCGCGTCCAGCAGGCCATGTTTTTCCAGGAACTTACGTGCCGTCATCGGGTAGGAGAGCGGCAGGTTCGCGCGCTGCATAGTAATCGGGCGATAGAAATTGGCATCTGCCCAGATATACACCACGTGCGAGGCGATAAAGGAAACGAAGAAGAATGCGGCTAACGGTTTAGCAAAATGTCGACGACGCGTCAGGCTGCGCAGCTTTTGCCAGCTCCAGGTCGCAAACAGCATTTCAATTAACAGGATAACCGGCACGCTGATAAACATCAGCTGCCAGTCACGCGCCGCTTCGTTCTGGTCAGGGTTGATGACCAGTTCCCAGACAATCGGATTGAGGTGCAGGTGGAAGCGGGTGAAAACTTCGCTATCGATGAGCAACAGCGTCATGCCTGCCGTCGCCAGAATAGCTGATAAGAATCGCATCAGCCTCTGGGACATGACGATAAACGTCAGGGGAAACAGGATCAGCAGATAGGTGGCGAACACCAGAAAGCTAAAATGCCCGACAACGCTCAGGTAGGAATATACACGACCTGCAAGGGTTGTCGGCCAGTCGGCGACAAACAGGTAACGGCTACCGAGCACCATGGCCAACAGAATGTTGAACAAGGCAAACCAGTGCCCCCAGCTAACCATCTGGGAGACTTTCTCACGGTAGCGCTGACGATGAGTTACCATAAACTGTTGTTCGTTTCCCCGGAGCAGGCTCTTAATGCGCTTGGTCGTCGTTTACCGAAGACTGCAATGCGCGGGCAAAAGAGTTGGCAATCGCCTGGCGCTGGGCCGGTGCGATGCTTGTATTGATAAGGTTAGTCACCATATTTCCCAGTACCATCAGGGAAAGGTCGGTCGGCGCCTTATGTTTTTCCAGTACGTTGAGCATCTCATTCAGCAGTTGTTCAACGTGTTCGTCACTATAGCGGGAAATTTGTGGCATAAATCGAAATCAGTCTGTTCATGAAAGGGCAACATATTACCGTACGGACAGTTTTTTTTCTGCTTTTTTATCTTCTATTGCGTCACTGCCCGGCAGGTGGTTGAATACCGCCCGGTCTAAAAGGAGAGTTTATCATGAGTCTGGATATCAACCAGATTGCCCTGCACCAGCTTATCAAACGCGACGAGCAGAACCTTGAGCTGGTCTTGCGCGATTCATTACTGGAACCGACAGCGACCGTTGTCGATATGATGGCTGAGCTGCATCGGGTATATAGCGCCAAGAATAAAGCTTATGGCCTGTTTAGCGAAGAGAGTGAACTGGCGCAAACGCTGCGTTTACAGCGTCAGGGCGAAGAGGATTTTTTGGCCTTTAGTCGTGCAGCGACAGGGCGTTTGCGGGACGAACTGGCGAAATATCCTTTTGCCGACGGCGGTATTGTTCTGTTCTGCCATTACCGCTATCTGGCGGTAGAGTATCTGTTGGTCGCCGTGCTGAACAATTTAAGCAGTATGCGCGTCAATGAAAATCTGGATATCAACCCAACGCACTATCTGGATATCAATCATGCGGATATCGTGGCGCGTATTGATTTAACCGAGTGGGAAACCAACCCGGAGTCCACGCGCTATCTGACGTTTCTGAAAGGGCGGGTAGGGCGCAAAGTCGCCGATTTCTTTATGGACTTCCTCGGTGCCAGCGAAGGTCTTAATGCCAAAGCGCAAAACCGTGGGCTGCTGCAGGCGGTCGATGACTTTACCAATGAGGCGCAACTCGACAAAGCCGAACGCCAGAACGTGCGTCAGCAGGTGTACAGCTACTGTAACGAGCAGTTGCAGGCTGGTGAAGAGATTGAGCTGGAATCACTGTCCAAAGAGCTTTCCGGCGTCAGTGAAATTAGCTTCAGCGAATTTACCGCTGATAAAGGCTACGAGCTGGAAGAGAGCTTCCCGGCGGATCGCAGCACGTTGCGTCAGTTAACCAAATTTGCCGGCAGCGGCGGTGGGTTAACCATTAATTTCGACGCCATGTTACTTGGCGAGCGTATTTTCTGGGATCCGGCGACGGACACCTTGACCATCAAAGGTACGCCGCCGAACCTGCGCGATCAGCTCCAGCGTCGCACGTCGGGCGGGAAATAAACCGTGAATGTCGGATGGCAGCGTAAAGCCCTATCCGGCCCACGGATAAACCCCATAAAAAAACCCCGCCGGGGCGGGGTTTTTCTTCAACTTCCAGGCGATTACGCGCGAACGAAGTCGATGTGAGACAGCTTCGGCTTGAACGGGTGACGCTGTACAGCCTGAGCTTTAACTTTAACTTCTTTACCGTCAACAACGATGGTCAGAACTTCGCTGTAGAATTCAGCTTTAGCTTGCATGTTCATAACTGCATCGTGATCCAGTTCGATAGCAATCGGGGCTTCTGCGCCACCGTAGATGATTGCCGGGAACTTGTTAGCGGCACGCAGGCGGCGGCTCGCACCCTTACCCTGCTCTTTACGTACTTCAGCGTTGATAGTAAACATTTAAATCTCTCTTTAATAATTCCTGCTACAGGCGACCCAGCAACAGGTAAGTGATCTGCTTTGCGTATGCAAAAGCGGGCGAGATTCTATACTCAAACGGCTGGTACATCAATCAAAAGTACGATTAACCGCGTAATTCATGTGCCCGGCGAAAGCGACCTTCATAATCGAAGACCTTTTCACGCACCTGCCAGTACTGACCTTTCATACGCGCCACCACGAAATCAGGATGACGTAACAGCGCCTGCTGGGCGAGGATATCGGCGGCGGTTATCCAGCGTAAGGGAATGCCAGGCGTTCGGGTGTGCGGGCGAATAAACAGTTGTTCGAAGGCCGTTCGCTGCGCGGGAGTGTGCAGGCGAAAGCGTTCGCTGACGTCGGCGCCATCCTCATCGTAATAGGTGATTTTCAGCCATTCGCCTTTTTCATCCAGGCCATTTTGTAACACCATACCGCTACAGCGCAGAACCAGCGCATCTTTGAGTCTGAGCGCGGCTTTCAGCATGTCATCCGGGTCGACCAGCACCGTGTCGCACTCCCGACAACGGCGGGCGGCGATATCATTTTCCGCATTGCACTGTGGGCAGTTTTTAAAACGGAAACGAAAATCACACTGTTCGCGATGGCCGTCATCATCTTCAAACCATCCCTGGCAGCGGCGGCCAAAATGTTCAATCAGCGTGCCGTCAGCCGTTGTTTTGCCCCAGAAGGTGTTGGCAAACCCGCAGGCAGGACAGAATACCTGTACCGGAACGTTGTCGCTTTTTCCTTTCGGCGCTCCCACTTCCGGCGCGTACAGATCGTGTGGGTTGCCGGCGTAATCGAGGATCAGACAGTCGGTTTTACCCGGAGCAAGGCGCAGCCCACGACCGACAATTTGTTGGTAAAGGCTAACTGACTCTGTTGGGCGCAGAATAGCGATAAGGTCGACGTGCGGGGCATCGAAGCCGGTGGTCAGGACCGACACATTCACCAGATAGCGAAAGCGCTGAGCTTTGAACTCTTCAATCAGCACGTCGCGCTCAGCGCCTGGCGTATCTCCGGTGATTAGCGCGGCGTCGTCAGCGGGCAGCAGGCCCAGAATTTCTTTGGCGTGCTCAACGGTGGCGGCGAAAATCATCACCCCTTTGCGCGTCTGGGCAAACTCGACAATCTGGCTGATGATATGCGGCGTTATTCGCTGCTGTTTTTTCAATTCCTGATTCAGGTCCGCTTCGCTAAACAGGCCGTTACTCTGCGCCTGCAGGCGGCTGAAGTCATATTGTACTACCGGCATGTCGAGGCGTTCTGGCGGCGTCAGGTAGCCGTGTTTAATCATGTAACGCAGCGGTAATTCATAAATGCAGTCGCGAAACAGCGCTTTTTCATCGCCGCGCACCATACCGTGATAATGAAAATGATAAATCCAGCCTTTACCCAAACGAAAAGGCGTGGCGGTAAGCCCGAGCAGGCGTAAGTGGGGATTTACTTTAGTCAGGTGAGTGAGGATTTGCTGATACTGACTCTCTTCATCATCGCCAATGCGATGGCATTCATCGACGATAAGCAGCGAGAACTCTCCCTGAAAGGCGTCCAGATTACGCGCCACCGACTGTACGCTGCCAAACACCACTTTTCCGTGGCTCTCTTTACGCTTCAGCCCGGCAGCAAAAATATCGGCCTCCAGCCCTAACGCGCAATATTTGGCGTGGTTTTGCGCGACCAGTTCTTTGACGTGTGCCAGTACCAGCACGCGACCACGTGCCACGCGGGCCAGTTCCGCTATCACCAGGCTTTTGCCTGCGCCAGTTGGCAGGACGATAACCGCCGGCGTGCGGTGGTGGCGAAAATGGTTGAGCGTGGCGTCCACGGCTTCTTTTTGGTACGGGCGAAGAGTAAAAATCATGGGCTCATTAAGGTAAACAGCAACAATGTATAGTATGCCATGAATCATTTCCCTTGAGGGATGGTGTAACGCCGCTATACTGGGCGGATAATAGTCCAACTTGTCGGGCGCAAACCCGCTTCTCGTATTTTTACAGGCAAAAATCACACTCATGCGACTTGATAAATTTATCGCTCAGCAACTCGGCGTCAGCCGCGCTATTGCCGGGCGTGAGATCCGTGCTAACCGCGTTACCGTAGACGGTGAAATCGTCAGAAATAGCGCTTTTAAGCTGCTGCCAGAACACGACGTAGAATATGACGGTAATTCCCTGGCTCAGCAAAATGGCCCGCGCTATTTTATGCTGAATAAGCCTCAGGGTTATGTTTGCTCAACGGATGACCCCGATCACCCGACGGTCCTCTATTTCCTTGATGAACCGGTTGCCTACAAACTGCATGCGGCAGGGCGTCTGGATATCGACACTACCGGACTGGTGCTGATGACCGATGACGGACAGTGGTCGCATCGCATCACGTCGCCACGTCACCATTGTGAGAAAACCTATCTGGTGACGCTGGAGTCGCCAGTGGCAGACGATACCGCCGAACAGTTTGCCCGTGGCGTACAGTTGCATAACGAAAAAGACCTGACCAAACCGGCCGTGCTGGAAGTCATTACGCCAACTCAGGTGCGATTGACCATCAGTGAAGGGCGCTATCATCAGGTTAAACGTATGTTTGCCGCCGTGGGTAACCACGTTGTGGAACTGCACCGTGAACGGATTGGTGACATCAGGCTTGATGATGATCTGGAGCCGGGTCAATACCGTCCGTTGACTGAAGAAGAAATCGCCAGCGTTAACTTAACCCCGCGTTAATTTCAGGAGCTAAATGTGACCACCCGGCAGAACTCGTCAATTGCCATTGTCTTTATCCTTGGCTTATTAGCCATGCTGATGCCGTTGTCGATTGATATGTATCTTCCGGCGCTGCCTGTTATCTCTGAACAGTTTGGTGTGCCTGCAGGTAGCGCGCAGATGACCCTCAGCACCTATATTCTTGGGTTCGCGGTGGGGCAGTTGCTGTATGGTCCAATGGCTGACAGCATTGGGCGCAAGCCGGTTATTCTGGGCGGGACGCTGGTATTTGCGGCGGCGGCAGTTGCCTGTGCGCTGGCGCAAACTATCGATCAACTGATCGTCATGCGTTTCTTCCATGGTCTGGCGGCTGCGGCGGCGAGCGTGGTTATCAACGCCCTGATGCGCGATATCTATCCGAAGGAAGAGTTTTCACGCATGATGTCATTTGTCATGCTGGTCACGACAATTGCGCCGCTGTTAGCGCCCATCGTAGGCGGTTGGGTGCTGGTATGGCTGAGCTGGCACTACATCTTTTGGATCCTCGCCGTGGCGGCTATTCTGGCATCGGTGATGATCTTTACGCTGATTAAAGAGACCTTACCGGTAGAGCGTCGTCAGCCGTTTCGCCTGCGTACTACTCTTGGCAATTTTGCCTCGCTGTTTCGCCATAAACGCGTACTGAGCTATATGCTGGCCAGTGGGTTCAGCTTTGCCGGGATGTTCTCGTTCCTGAGCGCGGGACCTTTTGTCTATATTGAGATCAACCACGTTTCGCCGCAGCATTTCGGTTATTACTTCGCGCTGAATATTGTTTTCCTGTTCGTGATGACCATCATCAACAGCCGCTTTGTTCGTCGGGTTGGCGCATTGAATATGTTCCGTACCGGCCTGTGGATCCAGTTCGTGATGGCGGGCTGGATGGTCTTTAGCGCACTGTTCGGGGTTGGTTTCTGGGCGCTGGTGCTGGGTGTTGCGGTGTTCGTTGGCTGTGTGTCGATGGTGTCATCCAACGCCATGGCGGTTATTCTGGATGAATTTCCGCATATGGCGGGAACGGCGTCATCGTTGGCTGGGACATTCCGCTTCGGCATTGGCGCTATCGTTGGGGCGCTGTTATCTCTGGCAACCTTTAACTCGGCCTGGCCAATGATATGGTCGATAGCGTTTTGCGCTACCAGTTCAATTCTCTTCTATCTCTACGCCAGTCGCGCCAAAAAACGGTGATCTATTACACAACCTGGGGGTCATAAGGCCTCCAGAGTTGATGTACATCAACCGCAAATCTATCATTTCCCCTGCTTATGTTTATTTTATGTAAAATCAATTTATGTAAAAAGTCACATCATTGTAGTTAAAAAGGTTGAGTTAGATCGCAGAAACGAGTACATATAGCGCGGAAATATGCCAGAACCGTTGAATAAATTTAAATAGTGGGTTCGGAAAACGGCATAACGACAGGGTGTAAACGTTTACCAACTGTTTAAAGACGTATTGTCAATGATGTGTTAATATTGATGTAAAATAATTGTGAAGTAATTGTACTTCCAGGGAAAGAAAGTGATGACATTACAACTCTCAATCGTTCATCGTCTGCCGCAGTGCTATCGTTGGTCGGTGGGTTTCGCAGGTTCAAAAGTTGAACCGATTCCGCACAACGGTCAGAGCAATGAGAACAGCCTGGTGGCGCTCAAATTGCTTAGCCCTGATGGTGACAGCGCATGGTCAGTCATGCATAAACTCAGCCAGGCCCTCAGCGACATTGAGGTACCTTGTTCTGTACTGGAATGCGAAGGAGAGCCGTGCCTGTTTGTGAATCGTCAGGATGAATTTGCCGCGACCTGCAGGCTGAAAAATTTCGGCGTGGCTATCGCAGAGCCGTTTTCAAATAACAATCCGTTTTGAGCGTCAGCTTAGCGCAAGCAGCTGACGCGTATATGCCTGTTGTGGCGCGTTAAATACGTGCTCGCATTGTCCTTGTTCCACGACCTCTCCCTGCCTTAGTACAATAACCTGATGGCATAACGCGCGTACTACGTGCAAATCATGGCTGATAAAGATATAAGCCAGGCGATGCTTTTCCTGTAACGACTTTAACAACGTCAGGATTTGCGCCTGTACGGTTCTGTCGAGCGACGATGTTGGTTCATCCAGAATGATCAGGGAAGGCTTGAGAATCAACGCTCTGGCAATGGCTATACGTTGACGTTGGCCGCCGGAAAACTCCGCCGGATAACGATGCCGCGTTTCGCTATCCAGACCCACTTCCGCCATTACCGCTTTCACCTGCGCTTCGCGCTGTTCGGCTGACAGGGTTGGCTGATGAACGCGTAACCCCTCCTCAATAATCTGTAGCACGCTCAGGCGCGGGTTCAGCGAGGAATTGGGATCCTGAAAAACCACCTGAATGCGGTGACGGACCGGCAACAGCTGGCGACGATTTAAGGTATGTAGCGCCAGACCATCGAACACAATGCTACCCTGTGAGGTGATAAGTCTCAGCAGCGCCAGCCCGGTAGTACTTTTCCCCGATCCAGATTCCCCAACCAGCCCCAGCGTTTCACCGGGCCGGAGGGAAAAACTGACGTTATTAACGACGACGTTATGGTCCACCACGCGCTTCAGAATACCTTTGCGGATGGGAAAGGCGACGCGGAGTTTCTCCACTTCCAGCAGCGGAGCTTGCCCAGCAGGTACAGGCACCGGATCGCCGGAAGGTTCGCTGTTTAACAATTTCTGCGTGTAGGGATGCGTTGGCGCAGCCAACAGCTGTGCTACTCGATTTTGCTCAACGCACTGGCCGTTTTGCATGACTGCAACGGTATCGGCCAGCTTTTTCACAATGCTCAGGTTGTGGGTGATGAACAGTAATCCCATGTTCAGCTCACGCTGCAACTCTCGCAGCAACTGCAGGATCTGCGCCTGTACCGAAACGTCCAGCGCGGTGGTCGGTTCATCGGCAATAAGCAGCTCCGGTCGTGTTAGCAGCGCCATGGCGATCATCACACGCTGGCGTTCACCGCCGGACAGCTGGTGCGGGTAGTCTGCAAGACGTTTGGCCGCCTGACGGATGCCAACGCGATCCAGACAGGTCAGAATCTCGGCCCGTGCAGCCTCGCGACGCATCCCCCGATGCAGCGACAGCACTTCATAAAGCTGTTTTTCCAGGTTGTGGAGCGGGTTCAGTGACACCATCGGCTCCTGGAAAATCATGGCGATTTTATTCCCTCGTACGCCGCGAAGCGTCTGCTCGTTGGCGTGAAGTAATGATTCTCCATGAAAACGAATGTCGCCGGAAAGGTAGACTACCGGAGGGGAGGGTAATAACCGTAAAATAGAAAGCGCGGTCACGCTTTTACCCGAACCAGATTCACCCACCAGCGCCAGAGTTTGTCCGGCATCAACCCGCAGTGAGAGGGCGTTGACGACGGTGCGCACGGTCTCTTGTTGGCGAAAACCTACCGATAAATTCTCAATAGCTAACAGCGGTTGTGTCATCTTAAATCGCCTTATTGGGATCGAACGCGTCGCGTACTGCTTCACCGATGAAGATCAGTAGCGATAATAGCAGAGCGACGGAGATGAACGCGGTGATCCCAAGCCACGGTGCCTGCAGGTTGTTTTTACCCTGCAACAGGAGTTCTCCGAGCGATGGCGAGCCAAGCGGTAAACCGAACCCAAGAAAATCCAGCGAGGTCAGGGTGGTTATCGAGGCGCATAATATAAACGGTAAAAATGTCAGGGCGGCGACCATCGCGTTGGGCAGCATATGACGCAGAATAATACTGCTATCGCTTACGCCAAGCGCCTGAGCGGCACGAATGTAATCAAAGTTTCGGGTACGTAAAAACTCCGCGCGCACCACGCCAACCAGGCTCATCCAGCCAAACAGCACGGTAATGCCCAGCAGCCACCAGAAGTTAGGCTGGACCACGCTCGACAGCAGAATGATCAGAAACAGCGTTGGCATTCCTGACCAAACTTCAATGAATCGTTGCCCCCACAGATCCACCTTGCCGCCATAGTAGCCCTGGATTGCGCCAGCCATGATCCCCATCACGCTGGAGCACAGGGTTAGCATTAATCCAAACAGGACAGAAATACGTGTGCCGTAGAGGATCCGCGCCAGCACGTCACCGCCATTGGCGTCTGTGCCCAGCCAGTTTTGTGCCGAAGGCGGGGAAGGGAAGGGCTTATCGGTGGCAAAGTTAATGCTGGTGGCCCCAAAGCGGATTGGTGCCCACAGGATCCAGCCCTGGTTTTCCAGGCGTTGCTGTAGCCACGGATCCTGATAATCAGCCTGGGTCGCCAGCGGTCCGCCGAAATCGCTTTCGCTGTAGTTTTTGAACAGCGGGAAATACCAGCTATTGTCGTAGCGCACCAGCAGCGGCTTATCATTGGCAATCAGTTCTGAACACAGGCTAAGACCGAACAGCACCAGAAAAATCCACAGCGACCAGTAGCCGCGACGGTTGTGGCGAAAGCGCGCCCAGCGAGCCTGATTAACGGGGCTTAATCGCGACATTAGCGTCCCTCAAAATCAATACGGGGATCGACCAGCGTATAGCTGATGTCGCTGAGGATATTCAGCAGCAGACCGATCAGGGTGAAAATATAGAGCGTGCCGAACATCACCGGGTAGTCGCGTGATACGGTGGATTCATAACCCAGAAGTCCCAGACCGTTAAGCGAGAACATCACTTCAATCAGCAGTGAGCCGGTAAAAAACATGCTGATAAACGTCGCCGGAAAGCCAGCGATCACCAGCAACATGGCATTGCGAAACACATGTTTCCACAGAATATTTTTCTCGCTGACACCTTTGGCGCGCGCGGTGACGACATACTGCTTGCGTACCTCATCCAGAAATGAGTTTTTGGTCAACATGGTCAGCGCGGCAAACCCGCCAACCACCGTCGCCAGCACCGGTAGGGTAATATGCCAAAGGTAGTCGGTCACTTTCTGATACCAGGGCAGGGAGTCAAAATTGGCGGAAACCAGCCCGCGAAGCGGGAACAGGTCGTAGTAGCTTCCCCCGGCAAAAAAGACAATCAGCAAAATGGCAAACAGAAAGGCCGGTATGGCATAGCCGATAATAATAAATGCGCTGCTCCAGACATCAAATCGGCTGCCATTGTGTACCGCTTTGCGGATCCCAAGCGGGATCGACACCAGATAAATGATGAGCGTACTCCACAGCCCAAGCGTAACGGAAACAGGCAGGCTGTCTTTGATAAGCGTCAGCACTGAGGCGCTACGAAACAGGCTATCGCCGAAATCGAAACGAACATAGTCCCAGAGCATTTTGAAATAACGCTCATGAATAGGCTTATCGAACCCGTAGCGGCGAGTGATTTCGGCGATAACCTCCGGATCCAGACCCCGTCCGCCTCGATAATTACTGTCGCTGATGTTTCCAACGCCGGTTTGCGCGTGGCTGGCGCGAACGCCTTCGCTGCCCGCGCCGGGTAATGCCCCGCTTTGCCCGAACTCAATAGCGGCGACGGCCTGCTCAACCGGGCCGCCGGGGGCGATTTGCACGATAAAAAAGTTGATGGTGATGATGGCCCAAAGCGTTGGGATCACCAGCAGCAGACGTCGAATCAGATAAGCGCCCATTTATTCTCCCTGCCGCCTGGCTGCGGGCAGCTTCTCCGCTTTATTGACGTCATACCACCAGTTGTCGAGGCCAATAGTATAAATTGGGCGAATAGCAGGATGCGAAAATTTATCCCACCATGCAATGCGATCCTCTGCCATGAACCACATCGGCAACATGTAGTAGTTCCAGGTTAATACCCTGTCCAGTGCGCGGCCCAGCGGGATCAGCTTGGCTTTATCACCTTGTGCCGCGATGATCTGACCGATCAGTTTATCAATCACCGGGCTTTGCACTCCTGGAGCGTTATAGCTGGAGTCAATATAGTCAGAGGCCCAAAGAATTTGCAGGTCGGAGCTCGGCCACGGCATTGCGCGATACAACCTTGGCATCATGTCATAGTCGCGACTGCGCAGGCGGTTTGTGATTTGTGAGTTATCCACCTGGCGGATATTCATTGTAATGCCCAGGCGCTGCAGGTTGTGCTGGAACGGCAGCACCCACTGACTGTTGCTGCCCGCCGGGAGCAACAGTTCAAAGCTCAGAGGTTTACCGCTGGTGCTGTTTACGCGCTGCTGTCCCTTTAAGACCCATCCGGCCTGTTCCAGTAAGGTATCGGCTTTCAACAGGTTGTCACGATCGTAGCCATCGCCTTTTGATTTTGGCGGCTGGTATATTTGGCTAAAGACCTCAGGGGGGAGATCTTTTTTCAAAGGCGCGAGTATCACCAGTTCATCCGCATCGGGGTATTTTGTCGCGGCATATTCGGTATTCTGAAAATAGCTGTTGGTCCGGCTCCAGGCGTTATAGAACAGCGCTTTATTCATCCATTCAAAATCAAAGGCCAGCGTGATGGCTTCCCGCACCCGCCGGTCGCTGAACACCGGTCGCTGAATATTAAATGCCAGCCAGCGGGTATCCTGGGCGGATTCGTTTTTTTGCTCATCTTTGATGATGTAATGATTGGCGAAATTTTTCCCGGTATAACGCGTTGCCCAGTTTTTGGCATCGTTTTCAAGACGCAGGTCAAACGCCCCAGCCTTAAACGCTTCAAAGGCGACGTTGTCATCCAGATAGTAGTCGTAGCGAATGGTATCAAAGTTCCAGCGCCCGCGGTTAACTGGCAGGTTCGCGGCCCAATAATCTTTGACGCGTGAATAGACTATATACTGACCCATCTTCCATTTCGCGATGCGATAAGGGCCGCTGGCGAGCGGAGGCGATGATAAGGGATCGCTGAGCTTATGATCTTTCCAGTACTTCTCTGGCATCACGGGTAATGAAAACAGGCTGAGCATGTCCTCTTTACCCGGCTTGGCTAATTCAATGCGTACGGTTAATGGCGCGATCGCTTTTACCGTTGTTCCCTTATAGACCAGACGAAACTGCGGCACGCCTTCAGTCATAAATTTGTGGAAGGTGAATGCGACATCGCTGGCGGTAATGGGGGAGCCATCGTGAAAACGCGCCCGCGGATTGATGGCGATTTCTACCCAGGAATAGTCGTCAGCATAGCGTGCGCTGTCGGCGATGAGCGGATAGTAGCTGCCAGGTTCGTCGTCGGAGGTGGTAAACAGCGTGTCGTAAAGCGTTTCGGTACGTGCACCGGGGTTACCGCGCATCGCATAGCGGTTGAAGTTATCGAAGGTGCCGATGGCGGAGAGGGTGATTTGCCCGCCTTTGGGGGCAGCAGGGTTCACGTAATCAAAGTGATTAAAGTTAAACGCGTACTTCGGTTCGCCCAGTACGGCAAAAGCATAGCTTTCTTTGATGGACTGCGCCTCGGCGCTAAACCCGATGAGGGCGATGAACAGAAGCAATACGCGAGGGATCATTAAAAGCGATTTCCTTTTCCTGCTACAACCCGACGGGCATCATGCCTGAAAGATAAGGGATGTAGCGGCGAGTGAGAGTTTATGATTCGCATACTGCGATCACCACGTCGGCTTATTGGGCTGTGCCATCCAACGCACGAAATCAGCAAGCTTTAATGGTCGGCTAATCCAGTATCCCTGGAAAAAATGCACCCCACGATCGCGCAGCCAACGGGCTTGCTCAGGCGTTTCAACCCCTTCAGCAACCGTCAGCATATTAAGACGCTTAGAGAGTGTCAACACAGCGTCCAGAACCGGAGAGGTCAGGGTCTCTGTTCCGATGGCGTTAATAAAGCCGCGATCGATTTTCAGATAGTCAACGGTAAAGCGTTCCAGATAAATCAGTGCGCTATGACCGGTGCCAAAATCGTCAATGGCAATTTCAAAACCTGCTGAATGAAGCCATTCAAATAGCTTCGTGGCCTCGTGTTGATTGAGCATATCCCGTTCGGTGATTTCCAGCACCATCTGGAAATGGTTTGCGGGAAGCGAAGCCTGCAGGCGATGAATGTCGTCTTTAAACGTTTCGCCGTGCAGATGCGTTGGCGCGATGTTGATCCCCAATTTTGCGCCAGCGGGTAAGACTTTTTGCAGCATCGGCGCGTCCTGCGCAATCAACTTAAAGAGATGCTGGGTCAGCGGGACAATCATTTTCTGTGATTCGGCGTAGTGAATGAAGGCGTCCGGCGGGATTTCACCCGTTGTCGGATGATTCCAGCGTAATAACACCTCGGCACCTTTCACCTCGAGCGTTTGCACCTCTACAACGGGCTGGTACACCACATAAAATTGGTTATGTTTGATAGCGTTGAGGATATCTTTGCCCGGGCGTAAACGGATGGTGTAGATGTAATACCAGAGAAGAAGAGCGGCAATAATCCCCGCCATACACCCCAACATAATCGAATACCAGACGTCGGTGTAGGTCCACTCATCGGCATATAAACGAATCTGTAGCGGGATACCTTCCAGACTCGCCTGCCGCCAGCGAGATTTAGGCAGGGCGGAGACATCAATAATCCGTGATGAAAATGTCGAAATTGCGTTATCACCGACGACGATGGCAATGCCGTCAAAATCATCCTGTCGGGCGGTATAAAGCAGGTAAGGAGCCAGATTAATATTCAGTGAGGTAAACACGCCGCTGTCAGTAAACGATGGGTTGCGGTGCCAAATCATTATCGCCGGCTTGTTCGGCATCATGGGCGTGCCGGGGAGTAATTCCACGTCAATAGTTCTGCTGATATCAAGGCTTGGGACCAGATCTAAAATCGGGGTGAACATTGAACCCGTTGCGGAGGAGCAGAAAGCAATGCCGTTTTTGACCAGTAAAAATGCGCGGACGTTGAGGCTAAAGGCCGCGCTGGAGGTCAGTTTAGCGCCGACTTGTTGGCAACTGTTGGCGACCAGTGGCTGAAGGGCATCTGTGGTGGTTTGGAGATCGGCAAAGTAGCTACTGACATAATTCTGGATATCGGTAAGGAGCGTGTCGTACTTAACGTCTCGTTTATGCCAGGTCACGAAAAATTGCAGGGTACTCACAAGGAGCGCGACGATAAGCCCCGTTAACATACAGGAAAGCAGGATTTTCCGACCGGATGAAGAGGAGCGTCTGAACATAGTTCCTTATGTTTACCTGAGTTAAGCGCTTATTCTGTATGAATATAACCTGAAATGACTCACCTTGTGAGATTTTTCTTAGTCACGAGGCGAAGCCAAAAAAAAAGCACCGCCGAAGCAGTGCTTTTCAATATGTCTCATCAGGATAGCCAAGGGATAGCTGCCAAACGAAATTAACTGCGGCTCAGGACCCGGCGAGCTTCGTTGTAACGTTTTTTCCAGTAAGGTTCGTTCATGCTGGAAATGATAACGCCACTGCTGGTCGAGGCATGTACGAACTGGTTGTTGCCGATATAAATACCGACGTGACGGCCGGTGGAACCAGCACGGAACAGAACCAGATCGCCTGTGCGCAGGTTAGTGCGCGAAACGGATTTACCCGTTTCCTGTTGTTCGTAGGTTGAGCGAGGAAGCTCTAAACCAAATTGCTCACGGAACGTACGTTGTACGAAGCTTGAACAATCAATACCTTTTTTGGTGCTGCCGCCAAGGCGGTAACGCACGCCTTTCCAGTCAGCATACTGGTCCATAATACGTGATTTAACATCGATATTACGCACCATATTTTCAAATTCATCCTGAGAGGCTTGCAGTGAAGAGTTATCTCCATTGCCCACAGCATGCGTCTCAGAATGCATATTCCTGGCGGTGTTCGTTGTGCTACATGCAGAAAGCAGAACCGCAACTGCTATCGCGGGTATGCCCCGCAAGATATATCTCAAAATCGGTTGAGATTTGACCATTTTGTTTGTTTTCCCTTGAAGTCCTTAACGATAAATATCGTTATAAAAAATGCCAAACGTGACGAGACTAATTACCCTCGCACGATGAGACAATTCTTTAAGGTCAAATCTGTGGCAGAACGCACAAATTTATTCATAAAGAGAATAATTATCCCGCGAGGCAAAACGAGTTCGAGATTACCCGATCGTTCCGGTCATTGCGAGTGATTTTACGTGATTTCTTATAAGAAAAATTGATACAGAAAGTGAATAATCGGTATTGTATAAATTAAGAACAATTGGGGTAAAAAAGACGCAACTAACTCATTTTTAACGTGAATGAGATGACAGGAGAATGACAGCCACAATGATGAAATATCAGTAAGCATCATCAGGGAATCAGAAGTATCCCTGATGATGTTAATTACTCTGCGTTATTTGTTTAAAAATTGTTTGTTTTTGCCCGGCAGGTAATTCGCAAACAGAGTCACTAATCGGTCGCTTAAAGGCGTCATTAGCCACCAGGGCAGACCAATCAGGACGACCGTCATGGAACCGATCACGATATCGGTGAGCCAGTGAGCACCAATCATTACTCGCGGGAAGGCAAAAACCACAGCAATAATAAGGCCGATTATTCCGGCGGTTTTTCCGAAATAACGCAGCATAAATGCGGAAAAAATAAGCAGCATCATACCGTGATCGCCGGGGAAACTGTCTTTGGACGCATCTTTGGTCGGAATATGCAGCAGTTCGCTGACGCGGTAAATATTATCCAGCATCAGAGTGGGGCTGGCGCGTTTAACCGGAATAAGCGCCTGACCTAACTGATTTAATACCACTGCGGTGAGCAGCATAACCAGACCAATAGCGACAATGCGTCGGCGACCTTCCGACGTCTCTTTCAGCCAAAAATGCAGCATCAATGCGCCCATTGCCAGCAATGAGCAGCCATCAAATGCCCGGTTATTGGTAATAGCAACAATCCATAAGAATAGCGGGCTTTCCACCAGCTTCTGATTAAAGAAGCGGAAAACGCCCGTATCTATTGAAGACCAGATCCCATGCCCGGCAGGAAGATACCAGGAAAGAAACAGCGCCAGGCCCGCGATATTAAGCAGGAGGATAAGAGGGTATCGGGTTTTCATCGTCATTTACCATTGCTATAAAACGAAGGCAACCTTACGCGCTGGCGTCTAAACGAAGTCTCAACAATGCGCTCTGTAACGCATTCCAGTCGGTCTCGGTATCGGAGATGAGTTCAATACGACTATCCGGCGGCGCGACGTTTTGCGTCTCAATGTGCCAGTCGTCTCCCTGGCGGTTAATGCGCACCAGTCCCTCTTTTATACGCATTACACCTTTCACGCGCCCAACAGGAGCAAGACGCGACCACTCCAGCAGACCGATGGTATCGAATACCGTATCGGCGTCAAAAATCCAGCCGCAGGCCTGATGGCCCTGACCGCTGTTCAGGCTGCGCCGCCAGCGCTGCTGCGCCGGAAGACTCAACGCCGCCAGCCCCTTTTTGTCGGCATGACGATGATTATGCTCCGCACTTGTCGGAAGCTCCGCAAGGTTGAGTCGGGGTAAATCCAGTAGCTGCCCGTCAATTTTCCCATGGTCGGCATGAACCAACTGGCGATTGCCGCCGTAGTGTTGCCACCAGCTTTGCAGGGCATTTTCGCTTTCCATCGTGGCCCGGTCGGCTTTGTTGGCAACAATGATATCTGCGGCGGCCAGCTGATCGCGGAAATTGTCATTGGCGACGCTTTTTTCATCCAGCAACAGGCGGGGGTCAAGGATACAGAGAGTTGCGCGCAAGTCGATCCACGGCTCGTAAACCGGCGCGGTGAGTAAATCCAGAATCTGTTTGGGATGTCCGAGGCCGGTGGGTTCAATCAGCAGACGGTCGGGTTTTCCCTGACGCAGCAGCGTATTAAGGCCTACCTGCATTGGCAGACCGTTAACGCAGCACATACAGCCGCCGGGGATCTCTTTTAGCAGTGCGCCGCTGTCGGCCAGCAGTGCGCCATCGATGCCTACTTCGCCAAACTCATTGACCAGCACGGCCCACTTCTCTGCGGGATCTTTGTTCGCCAATAGATGAAGAATAGAGGTGGTTTTGCCACTGCCGAGAAAACCAGTGATGAGATTGGTTTTAGTCACATTTACTCCAGAATCATAAATTACCGTAATGGCATTTAACAATCCTGGCGAAAAACGGGGAAAAAGAGAAGGGGTGGGAGGACGAAGACGTGCTTCGTCCTGCTTAATGGCAGAAATCGTTAATTTTTTAACGTTTCAATGACAGCCTGATGCGCGCCGTATTGGGCAATACGCTGCCAGGCCTGCTGAATGGCCGCGACAAACTGCGGATTCTGTACGAGATCGGCGGCGAAAATCTCATGCAGTGAAAGCAGGGCGCTGACGCGTTCTGATTCAGTGCTCTGTTTAACCAGAGCGGCAATTTTCTCACTTAACGGGTCACGAATATCAATCGCAGTGCCTGAATCATCCACGCCGCTCACGTAGCGCATCCAGCCTGCGACGCCGAGCGCCAGCAGCGGCCACTCGCTTTGACGTGCTAAATGTACGCGGATCCCTTCCAGCATGCGCTGGGGTAATTTCTGGCTACCATCCATCGCTATTTGCCAGGTTTTGTGTTTCAGCGCCGGGTTGGCAAAGCGTTCCAGCAGGCTTAAAGCATACTGGTCTAAATCCACATCGGTAATTTGCAGCGTGGGGGCCTGTTCATTGAGCATCAGCCGGTAAGCGGCTTCACGAAATGCGCTGTCCTGCATACAGTCGCTGATGTGCTGGAATCCGGCCAGATAGCCGAGATAAGCAAGGAACGAATGGCTACCGTTCAGCATCCGCAGTTTCATTTGTTCCCACGGCAACACGTTTTCGACCATCTGGACACCCGCGGTTTCCCATTGCGGACGACCACACACAAAGTTGTCTTCAATCACCCATTGGATAAACGGTTCGCAACTGATTGCGCAAGGATCGGCAACACCCAGCTCGTGGGCGATTTCAGCCAGCGACTCGTCGGTGGCGGCGGGAACAATCCTGTCCACCATGGTTCCCGGAAAACTGACGTGCTCCTGGATCCAGTGCGCCAGCTCAGGTGAGCGTTTTTCCGCCATTCCCAGTACGGCATTTTTTACCACATGGCCATTGTCCGGGATGTTATCGCAGGAGAGGACGGTAAATGGTTGCAGCCCGCGTTCACGTCGGCGGTGCAGCGCTTCTACAATTATTCCGGGCGCGGAGTGCGGTTCAGCCGGCGTCTGCATATCGTGAATAATTCGCGGATTAGAGAGATCCAACGATCCCGTCGCCGGATCGATACAGTAGCCTTTTTCGGTGATAGTTAACGAGACAATCGCCACCTGAGGCTCGCAGAATTTTTCAATAATGGCCGCCAGCGAATCCAGCGTGGCGTTCAGACACTCGTTAACGGCGCCGATGACGATGGGCTGATTGCCGTTTGCTCCTTTTTCTAACACGGTAAATAAATGGTCCTGTTCGCGAAGCTGACGCATCAGCCGATCGCCGCTGAACAGGCTGATCTCGCAAATTCCCCAGTCTCCACCCTGCGCGTTCAGCACCCTGTCGGTTAATAACGCCTGATGGGCGCGATGAAAAGCACCGAAACCAAAATGCACAATCCGCGTTTTTAATTGCTGGCGGTCGTACTGCGGCATCATGACATTTTCCGCCAGTGGCGCTGAGGCAATAGTTTTCATTTAATACACCTGATTAACCATTAATTAACAATGGCAGTATAAAGTTATATGACAGCAAATTGAATTGGTGTGCCTCATTTATCAGGGGAATGTGAGCTGGATCAATCAATGACCGGCCATCTGTTGATCATCCATGGGATGCCTGTATGGTAGTCATCATTCAGGTAGTTTAATTTGGTATAACAACTTGTGAGGTGAAGCAATGGAACAAACCTGGCGTTGGTACGGACCTAACGATCCGGTATCGCTTGATGATGTGCGTCAGGCTGGCGCAACGGGTGTTGTGACTGCCTTGCACCATATTCCTAACGGTGAAGTGTGGCCGGTAGAAGAGATTCAACAGCGTCAGGCCATTCTGGCTGAAAAAGGGCTGACCTGGTCGGTGGTGGAAAGTATTCCTGTTCACGAAGATATCAAAACGCGTTCAGGCCAGTACCAAACATGGATTGCCAACTATCAGCAGAGTATCCGCAATCTGGCGACCTGCGGCATTGATACTGTGTGCTATAACTTCATGCCGATCCTCGACTGGACGCGTACTGACCTGGAATATCAGTTGCCAGACGGCTCCAAAGCGCTACGTTTTGACCAGATTGCTTTTGCGGCCTTCGAACTGCATATTTTGCAACGCCCGGGAGCTGAAGCGGATTACACCGCAGAAGAACAACGTCAGGCGCTGGACTACTTCAATGCCATGAGCGATGCCGCAATTGAAAAGCTAACCCGCAATATCATTGCCGGACTGCCCGGCGCGGAAGAGGGCTATACGCTGGATCAATTCCGTGCGCGCCTCGCTGAATATGACGGCATCAGTAAAGACGATCTGCGCGATAATATGGCGGTATTCCTGCGGGCGATCGTGCCAGTGGCAGAAGAAGTGGGCGTGCGCCTGGCTGTGCATCCTGACGATCCGCCGCGTCCGATCCTTGGCCTGCCGCGCATTGTTTCGACTATCGAAGATATGCAGTGGCTGAAAGAAACCGTCGACAGCATCAATAATGGTTTCACCATGTGCACCGGCTCTTACGGCGTGCGTGCTGATAACGATCTGGTGAAAATGATCGAAACCTTTGGCGATCGAATCCACTTCACGCATCTGCGCTCCACCTGCCGTGAAGATAACCCGAAAACCTTCCACGAAGGTGCGCACCTGCAAGGCGATGTGGATATGGTATCGGTGGTCGCTGCCATCCTGAGTGAAGAACAGCGGCGTAAAAAGGCGGGTGATTTGCGTCCTATCCCGATGCGTCCGGATCACGGACACCAGATGCTTGACGATCTGCACAAGAAAACCAATCCCGGCTACTCCGCAATTGGTCGTCTGAAAGGGCTGGCGGAAGTTCGCGGCGTTGAGCTGGCGCTGAAACAAACTCAGTTCCGCGATCTGCTGTAAGACTTACCACAGGGATTGCGCCACCGGCGCGATCCCTGTTATTCAGCAAGGCTGCGTCAGCGCCTGCTCCAGTACCGACAGTACCCTATTAATCTGCTGTATCTGCAACCCGCCAAAGCCAAAAAACATCACCACGTCGCTGTTCTCCTTACGCCATGCGGTTTCTGACCCATTTTCTATATCCGCCAGAGTGTCAAACCGGATCCCAGCCTGCAGGCAGCGTTGTTGCAGCCTGGCTATCGTATCGGGGTGTCTTTCAACGCGTAACGAGAGATGCAGACCCGCCGTTGCGCCAGCGATTTTCCCTGTGGGAAACAGCGCGGAAAGGCCATCGCGTAACTGGTTGAGGCGCGCCGCATAGCTGCTGGCCAGCTTGCTGATATGCGTATAAAACACCTGGTTTTGCATTAATTCGGCTAAAAATTGCTGCAACAACCACTGACTGCCGTTGTTATTGAGCGCTTTCATATTCTGTACCGCCGGGAGCAATTCATCAGGGCAAATGAGGTAGCCAAGACGCGCCCCCGGTCCCAGCGTTTTAGAAAATGTCCCCATGTAGATAACCCGGTTGTGATAATCCATGGCTTTCAGCGCAGGAAGGTGATTCTCGCCATAGGTAAAAACAGCGTCGTAGTCGTCTTCTATGATATAAGCGCCGACGCGCTGTGCCCACGTTAATAATGCCTGACGGCGCTCCAGCGAAAGTACGCTCCCCATCGGATACTGGTGGGCCGGCGTCACATAGCAAAGCTGAGTTTCATATTCAGGTAAATTATCTGTTTGCAGTCCGTGGTTATCTACGGCAATTGACGTAATGTTTGCGCCGTAATAATTAAACAGATGCCATGCGCCAGAATAACAAGGGGATTCGGTCACAACGTGGCATTTTTTTTGCTGGCTGACGGCATGATGAATAATAAATATCTGACTCAACAGCGACAATCCTTCCTGGATCCCGTTGGTAATAATGATGTTCTCTGCCCGGGTATTAATGCCACGAGATAAATTAAGGTATCTGACCAGTTGTTCACGCAGTGAAAATAATCCGTTTGGTGAATGATACCGGGTAAGCAATTGTTCTTTAAGTACGCTTGGCGCGTTATTCCATTTTCGCCAACTGGCCCAGGGAAAAGCATTGGGATCGGGGACGCCCATCCGGCAGTAACACTCCCGCCCAGGCTCTGCGTAAACATCGGTAGAGACCCCGGCTGCTTTGGGTGTTACTGGCGGAGAGCCCTGGGACATGGGAACATGCGCAGGCGGGATACGAACAGGCGTGGTGAATATCACCTCATAGCCAATGCCGTGTCGGCTCTTAATTAACCCAGCCGCCATAAGCTTATCATAGGCCATCACGACCGTTATTTTGGCTACATTCAATACCTGAGCCTGCTCGCGAATAGAAGGGAGTTTATCTCCACGCAACAAATCTCCCTGCTGAATAGCCTGTAAATAAAATTGAAATATCTGCAACTGTAGCGGAGTACGGCTTTCTCTATTGAGAGTCAGTGTGAGCATGAGAAAATCCTTATTTATAGATGGTCACTATATTACGAATTTCTGCTCTTTACTATTTGACGAATCTCATAGAGTGATTGCTGTTCCTATACTCTGCCTGCGCTGTCTCTATTTTTGATTTTTATTATCCCTTAGCGTGTCGCTATTAAAAAAATGGAGGCTAGCATGTCGTGGATAAGAAAAAATGCACTGTGGTGCGCATTCGTCGGAGCGGTAGTCATGGCCCTGGCGATTTGGGGAGCGTGGCAAGGCGTTCATTACACCAGTACTACCGGGTTTTGTTTATCGTGTCACTCGATGCGCACGGCTGGAGAGGAATATAAAACCAGCGTGCATTTTCGCAATGCTTCTGGCGTGCGTGCGGAGTGTAAGGATTGTCATATTCCGCCGGGCATCGTGCCAACGTTGGTTCGTAAAACGCAAGCCTTAAACGATCTCTACCACACCTTTATTTCTCCTTCGATCGATACCCCCGAAAAATTTGCCGCAAAACGGGCGGAGCTGGCCCAGCGGGAATGGGCGCGCATGAGCGCGAATAATTCAGCGGCGTGTAAATCCTGCCACAGCTATGAGGCGATGGATCACGGCAAACAATCGGCAAATGCGGCGGCACAAATGACTGCGGCGGCGGCAAAAGACAGCAACTGCATTGATTGCCACAAAGGAATTGCCCATCACAAACCCGATATGAGCAGCGGTTTTCGCGATCGCTTTAAGCAGCTACAGCGTCAGGATGCGTCGTCATCGCAGGCGAGCACGCTGTTCTCGTTAAGTGAAAAAGCACTGACGGCAACGGCAGGAAGCCCCGCAGGCAAAGCGCTGTTATTTCCCGCCACCGAGGTCAAGGTGCTGCAAAAAGGAGGCAGTAACGTGCAGGTCGAAATCACGGGCTGGCGTGAAACCAAAGGACGCGGGCGGGTGATCACCCAGTATATGGGTAAGCGCGTGTTTTCCGCCGTTCTCGATGACTCCCTGATGGCTAACGTAAAAGTGCTACAAACCCAGGTCGATCCTGACTCACATCAGGCCTGGCAGCAGGTGAGCGTCACCGCCTGGACCTCCGGGCAGGATCTTATCAGCACGCTTGAGCCCATCTGGGAATACTCAGATCAAATGCTGCAATCCACCTGTAGTGCCTGCCATAGCACTCCTCCTCCCACCCGTTATACCGCTAACGGCTGGATCGCCGGATTGAAAGCGATGTCGACCTATTACCGTCTTAACCCGGTGGAGGAGCGTACGTTGCTGAAATACCTCCAGACCCATGCCAGCGATGTGTCTCAACCCATTAAAAAGTAAGGATAATGTATGGATATTCATGACTTTAATCCGTCTCGCCGCCGTTTTCTGAGCGGTATGCTGGCAGTGGGCGCTGCCAGCGCCCTGGCGCCCAATCCGTTGATATCAAAAGTGTGGGCGGCGGGAGAAAACCCCGAACAGTGGATCCAGTCCGGCTCGCATTATGGCGCTTTTGAAGCCAAAGTGGTCAACGGCGAGTGGACAGAGACCCGCCCATTCAAACATGACAAATATCCCTGCGATATGCTGAACGCGGTGCGGGAAGTGGTCTACAACCCTTCGCGGGTACGCTACCCGATGGTACGTCTGGACTGGCTGCGTAAGCGTGAGAAATCGGATCGCAACCAGCGCGGAGATAACCGTTTTGTGCGGGTAAGCTGGGATCGGGCGCTGGATCTGTTTTACGAAGAGCTGGAGCGGGTGCAAAAAACCTATGGCTCATCAGGCGTATTTACCGGGCTCGCCGACTGGCAAATGGTGGGCAAATACCATAAAGCGGGCGGGGCGATGGACCGGGCACTGGGCTTGCATGGCAGCTATGTGACGACCGTTGGTGACTACTCTGCGGCAGCGGCGCAGGTCATTTTGCCGCATGTCATCGGTTCGCTGGAAGTTTATGAGCAACAAACGTCACTGCCGCTGGTTATCGAGAACAGTAATACCATTGTGCTGTGGGGATGCGATCCGATCAAGAATCTGCAGATCGAGTTTTTGGTTCCCGATCACGATGCGTTTGGCTACTGGCAGCAAATTAAAGAGGCGGTAGCGCAGGGGAAGATGCGCGTTATCAGCGTTGATCCGGTACGCAGCAAATCGCAAAACTATCTTGGCTGTGAACAACTGGCGTTGCGACCGCAAACGGATGTCGCGTTAATGCTGGCGCTGGCGCATACCCTGTACGAAGAAAAACTGCACGACACGGCGTTTATTACCGATTACACCGTCGGCTTTGAACAGTTTTTGCCGTACCTGCTGGGTGAGAGCGATAAACAACCCAAAAACGCTGAATGGGCGGCGGAAATCTGCGGTCTGACGGCCGGGCAGATCCGTGACTTTGCCCGCCTGCTGGTCAAAGGCCGGACACAGTTTATGGGCGGCTGGTGCGTACAGCGCATGCACCATGGTGAGCAGTATCCGTGGATGCTGGTGGTGCTGGCCAGCATGGTTGGACAAATTGGCTTGCCAGGCGGCGGCGTAGGGTTTGGCTGGCACTATAACGGCGGGGGGACGGTGACATCCGCCGGTCCCGTACTTTCTGGGTTGGGGAGTATTGCTAAACCTCCACCGGCGAAATATAAAGCGGATTTTCGCGGCGCGTCTGAGCATATCCCCACCTCGCGCATCGTGGACTGTCTGCTTGAGCCGGGCAAAAAAATTGCCTTCAACGGCGCAACGTTAACCTGGCCTGACATCAAAATGGCGATCTACAGCGCAGCCAATCCGTTCCATGCGCAGCAGGACAGAAACCGCATGATCGACGCGTGGAAGAAGCTGGAAACCGTGGTGGTGTTGGATCATCAATGGACCGCGTCGTGCCGTTTTGCCGATATCGTCCTGCCCGTTACCACTCGCTTTGAACGTAACGATATTGAGCAGTTCGGTACGCATTCGAATAAAGGGCTGATGGCGCTGCATCAAATAGTCAAACCGCAATATGAAGCGCGGCATGATTTCGACGTATTTGCCGGGCTGTGTAAGCGCTTTGACAAGGAGGCTGTGTACCGTGAGAACCGGGATGAAATGCAGTGGATACAGGCGCTTTATGACGAAGGAGTGAAGATGGGCGCATCACTCAGCGTCTCCTTACCGGACTTTACAACGTTCTGGCAGGGGGAAGGATATATTGAATATCCGCCAGGGCAGCCGTGGGTGCGTCACGGTGAGTTTCGCGACCAGCCAGACCTTAATCCGCTGGGAACGCCGTCAGGTCTGATTGAAATCTATAGTAAAACCATCGCGGGCTTCGCCTACGAGGACTGTCCTGGGCATCCGGTGTGGATGGAGCCATTTGAGCGTAGCCATGGCGACAAAACAGATAAATTCCCGCTGCATCTGCAATCCTGCCATCCGGATAAACGTCTGCATTCCCAGTTGTGCTCAAGCGAGGCGTTTCGCAATACCTATGCGGTTGCCGGGAGAGAGCCGCTTTATATCAGCGAACAGGATGCCACCGCGCGTGGCTTGAAAGCCGGTGATATTGCCCGCGTCTTTAACGCGCGTGGCCAGGTGCTGGCAGGCGTGGTTGTCAGTCCGGATTTTCCACCCGGCGTGGTCCGCATTCATGAAGGGGCGTGGTACTCCCCGCAGGAAGGGGGAAAAGCCGGGACGTTATGCACCTATGGCGATCCGAATGTGCTGAGCGCGGATATCGGTACTTCACAGCTGGCGCAGGGCCCTTCAGCGCATACCGTGCTGGTGGAGGTCGAGCGTTATCAGCAGAAAGCTCCGCAGGTAACGGCATTCGGTGGTCCGCAGACAGTGAAAGAGGAGGGGACAAGTGCAGCATAATCAAATTCATCAGCAACGGACGGCGATCTATCAGTGGTTTTCACAGTTGCTATTTCGTGAGCTGGACGAAAAGCAACTTGCCAGCCTGGAAAATGGCGATAACCGGGCGTGGATTGCCTCACTGGCGGCAATTCCCGGATTGTCTGTCGAGGTTAAACATTTTGTGCGTAGCCCGGAGCGGGTTCTGCGGCGTGACTCCCGGCAGTTGGAGCTGGCGGCAGATTTTGCCTCGCTGTTTATGCTGTCTCCGCCTGCCAGTGTTTCTCCCTATGCAGGGCACTATCCACATACGACAGCTGCGGCAGAACGTCGGCAAATGAATGTGCTGTTGGTTGAACAAGGGCTGGCGGCGCGGGAAAATGAATCCTCCGATCATATTGCTGTACAACTGGCATTGATGGCGAGGATGGTTGCTAAAGAGGAGAAGCTCTCCACGCAATATTACTTTTTGCATCATCATATTATGTGCTGGGCGTCGTTGCTGCGCGATAGCTGCCTGGCGCGTGATGAAGAGGGGTTTTATCCTCAGGCGGTTAACCTGGTCGTGCGTTTTATGCGCGAGGATGAACAGTATCTGGAATCACTGCTGATGGATGATTTTTATCTCAGCAGCCAGCGCTGAATATGACAAAGGGACAAACTGTGCTGGCGGAGGTAAAGAACAGGCTATCTCGGAGAAAGAGTTTCGTTCATCTCATGCTCATCGCTTCAACGCTCTGACTTCCAGTTAACACTGTTTTGCTGTTTAAACAAAAAACGCAGATGGTCAGGTGTGGGTTGGTCCGGCTGAAAATTGCCGACGTGTTTTCGTAAGGCCGGGAGAACCCGCTGGGATGCGGGTTCAGGGCGCGCTTTGCAGGGATGCTACCTCGCGCCCGGCCCGGTAGCCTGAAGAAATAAGCGGAGGGGACCACGAAGTGGCAATTTTCCCGCCGGGAGCCGGGATTGTTAAGGGTACGGCGATAGTACCCTTAACACGTTCACAGGCAGTATTGTTTCAGATAAGTGATATCACTAAAGTGAACGGAACATTTTGCCAGAGACAACATGTCATTATCTTTGGTTCACCTGTAACGACAGGAGATTAATCTGCACGGCCCATGTAGCGACGTTCTTCGATATGAATACGGATTTTTTCACCCGCGCTCAGATACTCAGGAACCTGGATCACCAGACCGGTGCTCAGGGTTGCTGGCTTGTTGCGCGCACTCGCTGAAGCACCTTTAATACCCGGTGAGGTTTCAACGATTTCCAGGTCTACGGTCTGCGGCAGTTCAAGCGCCAGTAGCTGGCCATCCCAGGTCAGGACCTGCATGTCCGGCATCCCGCCTTCCGGGATGAACAGCAGCTCTTCTTCAATCTGATCTTTGGTGAAGGTATACGGGGTATAGTCTTCTTTATCCATAAAGACATATTCGTTGCCATCGACGTAGGAAAAATCAACGCCACGACGGCTCAGGGTGACGGTATCGACGATATCGTCGCCTTTGAAGCGCTCTTCAACTTTCAGACCGGTACGGACATCAGAAAAGCGCATTTTGTACAGCGTGGCTGCACCACGTGCGGACGGTGATTGAATATCGATATCTTTTACAATCAGCAGCTTGCCGTTGTAGTTCAGTACCATACCTTTTTTAATTTCGTTCGCTCTTGGCATCGAAAAAATCCTGTAGTGAGGAGTGTCTAAAATATCGCGTAAAACTACTCGCGCCGGGGCATTCAGGCAAGCGGAATTCATGCTTTTGCTGGTGCAAAAAAGGTGGTACTGTGCGCTTCCCACACAATCCGATGGTTTACGATAAAGAGAGTACTGTATGGAATGCCGTCCGGATTGTGGTGCATGCTGCACCGCGCCTTCAATCTCCAGTCCCATCCCCGGTATGCCTGATGGCAAACCCGCTAATACGCCATGCGTTCAGTTGGATGAATCCCTGCGCTGTAAAATTTTTGCATCACCGCTGCGGCCAAAAGTGTGCGCCGGTTTACAGCCCAGTGCGGAAATGTGCGGACAGACGACGCACCAGGCCATGGTTTATCTTATTGAGCTTGAAGCGCTGACCGCGCCTTAAACGTCCTTGATGCGCGCCAGGCACACGACGGTGGCGACGATCATCACCAGCGCAAACCAGAACACCGCGTGATAGTTCCAGATTTCAGCGGCAATCCCCGCCAGCGATCCGGCAATAATCCAGCCTACGCGAATGGTATTCGTGTAGAGAGTCGTGGCTGAACCTGCCTGTCCCGGCATCAGATCCTGAAAATAGAGCATGCCAATCCCGCCGAGGATGCCGATGTAAATCGCGTTCAGCAGCTGTAAGCCGAGCAATATCGCCGGAGAGTGGGCCAACAGCATGCCGGCATAAAAGAAGAATCCGGCGACGACGGCAATCCTCATCAACAGGCGTTTGCCCAGACGCTTAGCGAAGTAGCCGGCAATCAACATGGTTGGGATTTCCAGCCCTGCGGCGGTTCCCATCATGATGCCCGCCAGCTTTTCCGGCAGATGCAGTTCGTTGATGATAAACAACGGCATATTGATGATATAGAGACTGTTCGTGCCCCACATTAATGTGCAAATAACAAATAGCAAAAGCGTGTCGCGTCGATTGCGGCGCGGGGCCTCTACCGCGCCCGTCGCGAGAGGCACGTTTTTACTCATTGAGGGTAAGAACAGCCAGACCATTATGCCGCAAACAATAAACGCCACTGCCGCACTGAGATACATGACCGTAAAGCTGAAACCCATGGCCAGCGCGTAGGCCAGCGGTGGGCCAATCACCCAGGCCAGCGAAACCTGCGCACGTAATATTGAGCTGAACATGACGGCTTCCCGACCCGTACGGTCGGCGTGTTCGCGGGCGAGAGCAAACATTTGCGGGTTGGCAGTCGATCCAAAGCTGCTGAGGAATACCCCGATAAACAGCAGAATAAAATAGTTACGGTTCCAGGCGAACAGCACGCAGGCCAGCATCCCCAGCACGCAGCAAAACACAATCAGGTTTTTGCGATCGCCTTTTTTATCCGAGCGTCCGGCCAGAAACTGACTCACCAAAATGCCGATCACGGCGCTGCCGGTAAAAAAGAAACCGACCATGCCGGGACGGGCATGGACTTCATCCGTCAGAAAAAGGCTAAGCGTTGGCGTCTGCAACGCACCGGCGATACCCGTCAGAAATGCGACAAGCAGGAACGCCGAAGACGTTAAATCAAACGCCTTGGGTGTGGCGGCTACGGGGGTGTTATGCATGTTTTGATATCAATGATGTGAAGAGACGCGGAGTTTACGCTGCTTGTCAGAAAATAAACAGGGAGCCAAATCAAAATCGGCATCAAAAATCAAAATAGCATTTCAGTCAGAGAATGCCGTTTGCTGACGCTGCTGAATCTGACATGCTGACGCCGATTTTTCGTCAGCATTTTTTTCTCCCACGCAGAGAAAGTGTGCGTTATCTCTAAATTCAGCAAGTAATTTGTCAACTTTACTTGTGTGCTGAAGAAAAAAGAGCAAGACTTCTTGAAACGTTTCAGCGTCATCTCGCCATAACTGATGGAGTCAGGTGACGCCTTTTTTCTCATGTTAGCTGAATCGTTTCAAATCAGCGGGAGAGGAGAACCATGTTCCAGTTATCTGTTCAGGATATTCACCCGGGCGAACAGGCCGGGAATAAAGAAGAGGCTATTCGCCAGGTTGCCGCTGCCTTAGTACAGGCGGGTAACGTGGCGGAAGGCTACGTCGATGGCATGCTGGCGCGTGAACAACAGACGTCCACGTTCCTCGGCAACGGTATTGCTATTCCTCACGGTACGACGGACACGCGCGATCGGGTGCTGAAAACCGGCGTGCAGGTGTTCCAGTTTCCGCAAGGCGTGACCTGGGGCGAAGGTCAGGTTGCTTATGTGGCGATCGGCATTGCCGCCAGTTCCGATGAGCACCTTGGTTTACTGCGTCAGCTGACGCACGTGCTGAGCGATGACTCCGTCGCTGAACAGCTGAAATCTGCGACCACGGCGGAAGAGTTGCGCGCGTTGCTGATGGGCGAAAAGCAAAGCGAACAGCTGAAGCTTGATAACGAAACGCTGTCGCTGGATGTCGTGGCTAATTCGCTGGTAACGCTGCAGGCGCTCAACGCGGCGCGACTGAAAGAAGTTGGTGCGGTTGACGCCACCTTTGTGGCCAGAGCAATCAATGAACTGCCGATGAATCTCGGTCAGGGTATCTGGCTGAATGACTGTGCTGAAGGCAATGTACGCAGCGCCGTTGCGGTTAGCCGCGCAGCAACAGCATTCGATGTACAAGGTGAAGCTGCAGCCCTGCTGGTGACCGTCGCTATGAATGACGATCAACCGGTTGTGGTGCTGAAGCGCCTTGGCGATCTGCTGCTGAATAACAAAGCTGACCGTTTGTTGAAAGCCGATGCGGCCACGGTGTTGGCGCTGCTGACCAGCGATGACGCCTTAACTGATGATGTACTGAGCGCCGAATTTATTGTGCGCAACGAGCATGGATTACACGCCCGTCCGGGCACCATGCTGGTGAATACGATTAAACAATTTAACAGTGAAATTACCGTGACAAATCTTGATGGAACCGGCAAACCGGCGAATGGACGCAGTCTGATGAAAGTTGTGGCATTGGGCGTG
The DNA here is from genome assembly GCF_030334545.1 of Citrobacter sp. Ce129. Classification (NCBI taxonomy): domain Bacteria; kingdom Pseudomonadati; phylum Pseudomonadota; class Gammaproteobacteria; order Enterobacterales; family Enterobacteriaceae; genus Citrobacter; species Citrobacter sp. Ce129. The sequence goes on along the minus strand of NZ_JAOWDS010000073.1, from coordinate 271,771 downwards.
AAGAAAGGACATCACCTGCGCTTTACTGCCCAGGGCGAAGATGCTGAACAGGCGCTGAAAGCGATTGGCGAAGCCATTGCGGCAGGTCTTGGGGAGGGCGCGTAATGAGCAGACGTGTTGCTACTATCACCCTTAACCCGGCCTACGACCTGGTGGGTTTCTGCCCGGAAATTGAACGCGGTGAAGTGAACCTGGTAAAAACTACCGGTCTGCATGCGGCAGGGAAAGGGATTAACGTCGCTAAAGTTCTGAAAGATTTAGGCATTGATGTCACTGTGGGCGGTTTCCTGGGGAAAGACAACCAGGATGGTTTTCAGCAGTTGTTCAGCGAGCTGGGTATTGCCAACCGTTTTCAGGTTGTACAAGGGCGTACCCGTATCAACGTCAAGCTAACCGAAAAAGACGGCGAAGTGTCCGATTTTAATTTCTCCGGTTTTGAAGTTACCCCGGCTGACTGGGAACGCTTTGTGAATGACTCACTGAGCTGGCTGGGTCAGTTCGACATGGTGTGTGTCAGCGGCAGTTTGCCGACCGGCGTTAGCCCGGAAGCATTCACCGACTGGATGACGCGCCTGCGCAGTCAGTGTCCTTGCATTATCTTTGATAGTAGTCGTGAAGCGCTGGTGGCGGGTCTGAAAGCGGCACCGTGGCTGGTGAAACCAAACCGTCGTGAGCTGGAAATCTGGGCAGGCCGCAAGCTGCCGGAAATGAAAGATGTGATCGAAGCGGCGCATGCGCTGCGCGAGCAGGGTATTGCTCACGTGGTGATTTCGCTCGGTGCGGAAGGTGCGCTGTGGGTTAACGCTTCGGGTGAGTGGATTGCTAAACCGCCGTCAGTTGAGGTGGTAAGCACCGTAGGCGCAGGTGATTCAATGGTTGGCGGTCTGATTTACGGCCTGCTGATGCGTGAGTCCAGCGAACATACCCTGCGTCTGGCGACGGCTGTTGCCGCCCTGGCGGTAAGCCAAAGCAATGTGGGCATTACCGATCGTCCTCAGTTGGCCGCAATGATGGCGCGTGTCGACTTAAAACCGTTTAACTGACAGCAGGAGAGGCATAATGAAAACGCTGCTGATTATTGACGCTAATCTCGGCCAGGCTCGCGCTTACATGGCGAAAACCCTGCTTGGAGCGGCGGCGCAGAAAGCACATCTGGAAATTATTGATAATCCTAATGACGCCGAACTGGCAATTGTTCTGGGCGACACGCTTCCTGCCGACAGTTCGCTGAACGGCAAAAAGGTCTGGCTGGGCGACATTGGTCGTGCGGTAGCGCATCCGGAACTCTTCCTCAGCGAAGCGAAAGGCCATGCAAAACCTTACAGCGCCCCGGTTGCGACAGCGCCTGTGGCCAGCAGTGGTCCAAAACGCGTGGTGGCGGTGACGGCTTGTCCGACCGGCGTTGCCCATACGTTTATGGCCGCTGAAGCTATTGAAACAGAAGCGAAAAAACGTGGCTGGTGGGTGAAGGTTGAAACCCGAGGTTCTGTTGGCGCAGGCAATGCCATTACGCCGGAAGAGGTGGCTCAGGCGGATCTGGTGATTGTAGCGGCTGACATTGAAGTTGATCTGGCGAAGTTTGCCGGAAAACCCATGTACCGTACTTCTACTGGCCTTGCGCTGAAGAAAACCAAGCAGGAACTGGACAAAGCGCTGGAAGAAGCAACGCCGTACCAGCCAACCGGTAAAGCACAGGCTTCAGCAACAGAAGGTAAGAAAGAAAGCGCGGGTGCGTATCGTCACCTGCTGACAGGCGTGTCCTACATGCTGCCGATGGTGGTTGCCGGTGGTTTGTGTATTGCACTCTCATTCGCTTTTGGTATTGAAGCGTTCAAAGAGCAGGGGACGCTGGCAGCGGCGCTGATGCAGATTGGCGGCGGTTCAGCGTTTGCGCTGATGGTGCCCGTTCTGGCGGGTTATATCGCGTTTTCTATCGCTGACCGTCCGGGTCTGACGCCAGGTCTTATCGGTGGTATGTTGGCGGTGAGCACCGGTTCTGGCTTTATTGGCGGGATTATTGCCGGTTTCCTTGCCGGTTATGTGGCGAAGCTCATCAGCACGAAGCTGAAACTCCCACAGAGTATGGAAGCGCTGAAACCGATCCTGATCATTCCGCTGCTCTCAAGCCTGGTGGTGGGTCTGGCTATGATCTACCTGATCGGTAAACCGGTAGCCGGCATTCTGGAAGGTCTGACCCACTGGCTGCAAACCATGGGGACGGCGAATGCGGTACTGCTTGGAGCGATTCTTGGCGGCATGATGTGTACCGACATGGGTGGTCCGGTTAACAAAGCGGCGTATGCTTTCGGTGTGGGCCTGCTGAGTACGCAAACCTATGCGCCGATGGCGGCCATTATGGCGGCAGGTATGGTGCCTCCGCTGGCGCTGGGTCTGGCAACGCTGGTTGCGCGTCGTAAATTCGACAAAGCTCAGCAGGAAGGCGGAAAAGCTGCGCTGGTACTGGGCCTGTGCTTTATCACCGAAGGGGCAATCCCGTTCGCTGCCCGTGACCCAATGCGCGTTTTGCCTTGCTGTATCGTTGGCGGCGCGATTACCGGTGCCATCTCGATGGCTGTAGGGGCTAAGCTGATGGCGCCGCATGGCGGTCTGTTTGTGCTGTTAATCCCTGGTGCAATCACGCCGGTGGTTGGATACCTGCTGGCTATTATTGCCGGTACGCTGGTCGCCGGTCTCTCCTACGCGGTGCTGAAACGCCCGGAAGCAGAGGTTATGGCAAAGGCAGCCTGATTAAACGTTGATAGCCGGGGCAGAGACTTCTCTGCCCCTTTTTTATGCTTTTACCCATACCGTTGCAGCATCGCCACAATAATCCATCCAGCCTTAAGCAAATTCGATAAAGTGCCCTTAAATCAAACTGATCACGGAAATCGAATATGAAAAAAGCGTACATTTTTGCCTCTCTGTCACTCGCGACGCTGCTGCTTACGGGGTGCTCAACCACCTGGGTGATGACAACAACGTCAGGTTCAACGATAGAGACGCAAGGAAAGCCTGAGCAAGACTCCGGGACAGGACTGACAAAATACGCTGACGCCTATGGCTATCACCGCGTGATTAAGAGCAGCGATGTGAAGCAAATAGATAAAGGTAAGACGGTTTTGATGTGGTGAGCTGGCCAGATATGTAATCATTCAGGGGGCGAAATTTATTCGCACCCCTGAATCAAACGGGTCAGGCAATCATTGGCGCGATGATAAAACCAAAGGCAACGCCTGCGATGATCCCACCAAGCCCTGGCAACATAAACGGGTGGTTTAAGACATACTTACCCACGCGCGTTGTCCCGGTGGTGTCGAACTCCATGGCCGCCAGCGAAGTGGGGTAAGTTGGTAGAACAAACACGCCAGTTACTGCTACGTAGGAAGCCAGAATCGCCCAAGTGGGTACGCCGAGCGCGACGGCGAGAGGGATAATCAGCGGCGTGGTAGCTCCCTGCGAATAGAGAAGCGCGCAGGTACCAAACAGCACCAGCGCCAGCAGCATTGGATAAGCCCGTAGAATATCGCCCGCGATATCCTTAATTCCCGTTAAATGGGCGTCAATGAAAGTTGTGCCCAGCGTAACAATCCCCAGAATGACCGCCAGCGAACTCATACCTGCACGGAACGTGGATGTCAGGACAATCGCGTCGGTTGATGTTTTGCACAGCACCACCATCAGGCACGCGGCAGCCAGCATGCAGATAATGATAATATCCCGGGTATTCATTGGGTTACCTGCATCGAATCCGGGGCGTAGTTGAGGACATGCGGCAAGAATAACGATGACGACCGTTGCCAGCATAAACAGGGCGACTGATAATCTGGCTCCCGGCGTGGTGCTGTTCTGCCCTTCATATTTACGCACCAAACCTTTTTGCAAGCGCTCCAGATAGACTTCATCATCCTGTAGTTCGCATCCCTGACGTGAGGCGATAAAAGCGGCGACCATCGCGGCGACAAATGAGGCTGGCAGACATACCGCCATGACCTGAATAAAGCTGACGCCGTTGCCTTCCATAATGGTCAGCATCGCCGCCATTGCGGCACTGATCGGTGAACCGGATATCGCCACCTGAGAGGCGACTACAGATCCTGCGAGCGTACGGGAAGGGCGGATACCTGACTCTTTGGCAACTTCGGCAATTACCGGCAGAGTCGAAAAGACGATAAATCCTGTTCCCGCCATAATGGTCATCGACCAGGTGATGATCGGCGCAATAATGTTGATATATTTAGGATTACGACGCATGAAATTACCGGCAACGCGAACCAGATAATCCATACCTCCGGCGGCCTGTAGCGCTGATGCCGCCACTACCACTGTCATAATAATGAGAATAACGTCAACGGGGGGAGAACCAATTTGCAGCCCAAATCCCAACGTTAATATAGCCAGTCCCAGTCCGCCACATAAACCGATACCAATTCCGCCGAGGCGGATGCCAAAAAATATTGCGCCCAACACTACGATAATTTCCAGCCAAATCATAATGGCCTCCGCCAGAGAATAATTTGTTATTAAAATGGATGTTTATTTAATGCAATAATTAACCATGTGTTGGCTTTCATTGTGCCAAAAGATGATTTTTGCCAACGCGTTTCTCGTACCATTTAATACCAGCACGAACTAACGAACCGGTTGAGTCAATATATTTTTCAGGTGACGTTTTGATTGCTTCAGCAAGTATGACGGGAACTTCAGTACATCCCAGTACGATGACTTGTGCACCGCGTGAGAAGAGTGCTTGAGCCTGTTCATTCATCAATACTTGTGCCCGCTTAGCATCACCGGCCTTTAAGCAATAGATGCTTTCCATCACTTTTTCCTGACTGGCAGAGTCAGGACTGATGCAGGTTAGCCCAAGAGATTCAATGCCTTTTTGATAGAGGCCCATGTACAACGTGGCGTTGGTGGCGAGCAGTCCGATACGCGTTTTTCCACAGTTTTTAACCTCGTTGATGGTCGTTTCAACTATACTGAGCAGTTCTGTATGGCAGCACTCTTTTAATTCATTAAACCAAAAGTGGGCGGTATTACAGGGGATCACAATACACTCGGCGCCAGCATCTTCGAGTTTATGCATATAATCGCGCATGGCCGGAAGTGGGGAATGACCATGGTGCATTAACGCATCGGTTCGGTCAGGTATGTCCGGGATAGAGGAAATAATTAACGGGATATGTTCCTGGTCGCGCTGTGCTGCAGTAAAAGTAACGAATTTATTAAATAGATCGACCGTTGCAGCAGGCCCCATACCACCTAATACGCCAATTAAACCTTTCACAATATATACCTCAATTTCACCGATCATTAATATTCAGAGCAGGGTTGTGTCTGTAGATAATGTTTAACAGCAGTGAGACGTGAGGAGAAATGCAATAATGTATGGTTTAATGCAAAAACCGCATAGCTGTGATTTGTTTTGCCACCTCTGCAGGCTGGTTTTGAGCCATAGGCCTGACGTATTGCGGTGGAGAAGCGGTCGTGGCCGATTGGGAGAGAAACATGTTAATGTTAAATACGAAGGCATGATGCAAAAAACGAATCACCAGGTGTTGTTGATGAATGTCATCCGCGCAAATATTCAGGCATGATGCTAAAGACTCATTGGCATATTTAAATATCTGTGTGACAGGCATGAAAAACATTGAGACAAAATGGTTATATGACTTTCTGACGCTGGAAGCGTGTCGTCATTTTTCCCAGGCGGCTGAGGAGCGCAACATATCTCAACCGGCATTTAGCCGGAGGATCAAAGCGCTGGAATCTGCCGTGGGTGTACTGCTTTTTGATCGCACGACGAGCCCACTGCAACTCACGGAGGAGGGCAAGCTATTCCATTCGCAAACCCGTAGCTTGCTGCAACAGCTGGAGTGCAATCTGGATGAGCTAAGCGGCCACAATCTGCTTGGGGTACCCAATATCAAAATAGCGGCAGCACATTCTTTGTCACTGACGATGTTGCCCAGATTAGTGCACTCAATGGCGGCCTGGGGGGAGGAGTTTGTCTGGCACGTCGAAGCTATTGATGTGGTTCAGGCGGTGAATACTCTGCGCGAGGGAAAAAGTGATTTTATTTTCTCCTTTCGGGATGAGGACTTAATGCAGTCACCTTTCTGCGGCTTGAAGGTTTTTGAGTCTGAACTGTATCCCGTATGTGCTGCTGATGCGCAGGGTAAGGCGTTGTTTGATATCTATCAGCCGCAGGCGCCGATTCTGAATTATACCAGCACATCATACATGGGAAGATTGGTAAACCGTCATCTGGCGGAAGTGGGCGGTATCTCAGCTCGTACGCTGTTTATGTCCTCAATGAGTGAGTTATTGAAAAATATGGCATTGGATGGGCATGGTATCGCCTGGCTGCCGGCATGGACTATCGTGAACGAACTGCGTGATAAGCGGCTGGTTTGTCTGCAGACGCCGGAGTTGATGGTGCCTATTCAGGCTTACATTTACCGGATGGATACCCGGTTAAATAAAACCGCAGAGCACTTCTGGCGGATTTTGTACAACCATATGCCGGAAGATTTGGTTTCGCTTACCTGATATGCGCCTGTTCACCGGGCACACCTGAAAAATCTCCGGTTATGCCGGAGTGATACTTTTCATCCTGCTTGATTTGTGTACTACCTCTCATTTTCTCTCCTCCTGACAAACTGTATCTATAAAAAATTGTGATTCTGTTCATATCTATTGGTTTTAGGTCTTGCAGATGGATTTACTTTATCAAAAACACGCTTACTATGAACACATGTTTGATAGTGAACATTTGCTCTAATAACCTGGTGTGTGGCATTGGTTATTTTTAACGAACTCATTTGTGGCAAGTTAATTGCCAGGGGACGTGCTATGCGTGAAAAGGAATACATAGTAACTATTGGCTCGGCCAATATGGATGTTGCCGGGTGTTCGCATGCTTCTCTAAATTATGCGGATTCAAATCCAGGGAAGATAAAATTCACCCCAGGAGGCGTTGGGCGTAACATTGCACATAATCTCGCGCTATTGGGTAAAAATTCCTGGCTGCTAACGGCGGTTGGTAATGATTTTTACGGGCAATCGTTATTGGCGCAAACCAATCAATCCGGAGTTCATGTTGATAAGTGCCTTATCGTTTCCGGAGAGAATACATCCAGTTATTTATCACTGCTTGATAACACCGGCGAAATGTTGGTGGCCATTAATGATATGAGCATTACCGAACATATTTCAGCAGCGTTTTTATCGCAGCATTATGATTTTATTCGGCAGGCGAAAGTGATCGTCGCCGATTGCAATATCAGCGAAGACGCCATGGCATGGGTACTGGAAAATGCCGGGGATGTTCCGGTGTTTGTTGACCCTGTGTCGGCATGGAAGTGCGTCAAAATTCGCGAGCGTCTGGGACAAATCCACACCCTCAAACCAAACCGCCTTGAAGCCGAAACGCTGAGTGGTATTGCGCTTTCCGGGCGTGATGACGTTGGCAGCGTCGCCGCGTGGTTTCACGATCGCGGCTTAAATCGGCTGGTGCTCAGCATGGGGGGGGACGGCGTTTATTACAGCGATATTACGGGGAATAGTGGTTGGTCGCCGCCGATTAAAACTCACGTCATTAATGTTACCGGGGCAGGCGATGCAATGATGGCTGGACTGGCTTCCTGCTGGCTAGACGGTATGCCTTTTATTGATTCGGTTCGATTTGCTCAGGGTTGTTCATCAATGGCGTTAGCCTGTGAATATACCAATAACCCTGATTTGTCTGTTGCGAATGTTAGCTCAATAGTGGAGAACACAGAATGTCTGAATTAACTCTTTCCTCTGAATTATTACAAATATCTCCAGAAGTACAGGAAGCATTAAACAGTAAAAAACCGATTGTTGCACTTGAATCAACCATTATTTCTCATGGTATGCCATTCCCGCAAAATGCCCAGACAGCGATTGAAGTAGAAGAAACTATTCGTAAGCACGGAGCAGTTCCTGCAACCATTGCTATTATTGGTGGGGTAATGAAAGTTGGTTTAAGCAAAGATGAAATTGAATTGCTTGGAAGAGAAGGTCATAGCGTTACTAAAGTCAGCCGTCGTGATTTACCGTTTGTGGTCGCGGCAGGAAAAAATGGTGCAACGACTGTTGCCTCAACCATGATTATTGCCGCACTGGCTGGAATTAAAGTATTTGCAACGGGAGGCATTGGTGGTGTTCATCGTGGTGCTGAACATACCTTTGATATTTCTGCCGATCTGCAAGAACTGGCTCATACCAATGTCACGGTTATTTGTGCAGGAGCGAAATCTATTCTTGATCTCGGTTTAACGACCGAATATTTAGAAACTTTTGGCGTGCCATTAATTGGATATCAGACCAACGCGTTGCCGGCATTTTTCTGCCGTACCAGTCCGTTTGAGGTCAGTATCCGTCTGGACAGCGCAAAAGAGATTGCCCGAGCGATGGCGGTGAAATGGCAAACGGGTCTTGACGGCGGTTTGGTTGTTGCGAACCCAATCCCAGAACAGTTTGCGATGGCAGAGGAGAAAATAAATGCGGCAATCGATCGGGCGGTAAAAGAAGCGGAAGAGCAGGGGGTTGTGGGCAAAGAGAGTACGCCGTTCCTGCTGGCGCGAGTTGCGGAGCTGACCGGTGGCGACAGCCTGAAATCAAATATTCAACTGGTGTTCAACAACGCGGTACTGGCCTGTGAAATTGCGAAGGAGTATCAACGTCTCGCCTGACAGAATTTTCCGGGCAGCATGCGGTCGCCCGCGAATATCAAACCTACCAAAACCTGGCGATAACGCCGGGTTTCCTGGCATGAAGGGAATTTCATTATGGATATAATGAGAAGTGTAGTGGGTATGGTGGTATTACTGGCCATCGCGTTTCTGCTGTCAGTAAATAAAAAGCGTATTAGTCTGCGTACGGTCGGAGCAGCACTGGTACTGCAAATTGCAATTGGCGGCATCATGCTGTATTTCCCACCGGGAAAATGGCTGGTTGAACAGGCCGCTCTCGGTGTCCACAAGGTAATGTCATATAGTGATGCGGGTAGCGCATTTATCTTTGGCTCCCTGGTCGGGCCAAAAATGGATGTGTTGTTTGACGGAGCCGGGTTTATCTTCGCCTTTCGTGTGCTCCCGGCCATCATTTTTGTGACTGCATTAATCAGTCTGCTCTACTACATTGGCGTGATGGGGCTGTTGATCCGCATCCTCGGCGGTATTTTCCAGAAAGCCTTGAACATCAGTAAAATCGAGTCATTTGTCGCAGTTACCACGATTTTCCTCGGGCAAAACGAGATCCCGGCAATCGTGAAACCGTTTATTGACCGGCTGAATCGCAATGAGCTGTTTACCGCTATCTGCAGTGGGATGGCCTCGATTGCTGGCTCAATGATGATTGGTTACGCTGGAATGGGCGTTCCGATTGACTACCTGCTGGCGGCATCGTTGATGGCAATCCCGGGCGGTATTTTGTTCGCGCGTATGTTGAGTCCGGCAACTGAAGAATCCCAAGTCACCTTTGAGAATCTGTCATTTACTGAAACGCCGCCGAAAAGCATCATCGAGGCAGCGGCGAGCGGGGCGATGACCGGGCTGAAAATTGCCGCTGGCGTGGCGACGGTAGTGATGGCATTTGTCGCCATTATCGCACTGATTAACGGCATTATCGGCGGGATTGGCGGTTGGTTTGGTTTTGGACACGCCACTCTGGAAGGGATCTTTGGTTATGTATTAGCCCCGTTGGCGTGGATTATGGGGGTGGACTGGAGCGATGCGACGCTGGCAGGTAGCCTGATCGGACAGAAACTGGCAATCAACGAGTTTGTCGCGTATCTCAACTTCTCACCGTATCTGCAAACCGGCGGGACACTGGATGTGAAGACCATTGCGATTATCTCGTTTGCACTGTGCGGTTTCGCTAACTTTGGTTCGATTGGCGTTGTTGTCGGCGCGTTTTCGGCGATAGCACCCCAGCGAGCCCCGGAAATCGCGCAGCTTGGAATGCGGGCGCTGGCAGCAGCAACGTTGTCAAACCTGATGAGCGCCACCATAGCCGGTTTCTTTATCGGTATAGCATAGCGAGAATCATGCCGGATAAGCGTAGCGCCATCCGGCATGACATTTAAGCTGTTTGTAGCAAATACAAGGCGTTATCTGCTGAGAGGGTTGGGTTGTTGATACTGACGCTGGCTCGCGATAGCGCCGCGCAGGCCATGGCAAAGTGAGCGCTTTCACGAAACTCGCTCCCTTCCAGAAAGCTGTACAGTAATCCCGCCATAAATGCGTCATCGGCGCCAAAACTGTCAACAACCGTATGCTCAGGAGGGGTCAGTAAAAATTGTTCCCCGTCCTTTTCGCTGCAAAACACGGATTCATCTTCCAGGCAGACAAAGATCCGTTTTACCCCCTGTTGATGGAGACTATTGACGGCCAGTATGCGATCGGCATCTGAATGGATAGGTTGCCCCCACAGAATCGCCAGCTCTTTTTGCGTGGGTTTCAACGTATGAATGCGCGTAAACCAGGTCTTCATTTTTGCCGCTTTGAACTCTGAAACGGTGTCAATGAATACCGGAATATCATCAGCTATAGTGAAGACCCACTCAATGGCTTCGGCGGTGAGATTGCAATCTGCCAGTACAACACCGGAATGACGAATCAAATCTCGCGAACCGTTCAACAACTGCGGCGTCAATTGTTGCAGGATATGGGTATCATTGATTGCCAGTACGGTCTCTTCCTGCTGATTAGCGATCGACAGGTAAGTTGAGGTGTTATGTCCATGCAGACGTATGCAACTGGAAACGTTAACACCAGCCTGACGCGTTTGTTCCAGCAATGTTTCGCCATAGAAGTCACTGCCAACAGCGGAAATTAAGTGGACATCACGACCCAGCAGCGCAAGGTTGTGGGCGATATTACGTCCTACGCCACCTGCCGAGCAGTGAATGCTGCCAGGGTTAGAGGCGGCCTGAGGATAATGGATGTCTGCCACACCACGAATATCCATATTGATCGCCCCAACAACCACGCAATAATCCTGTTCGGTAAGGATATAACCTTTACCTTTGATCATACCTTTACGCATTAAATCCATAATATGCGCAGCGACGCGTGAACGGCTTATCTGCAGAATATCGGCGATTTCATTCTGCTGAATCAACGGATTGCGACGCAGGATCTTAAGGATCTGCTTTTCCCTGTCGTTCATGATTATGCCACCGCTTTTTCTGTTTGCTGGGCTTTCAGCCAGGCAATCTCTTCTGCCCAGATATCCGGATTAATGGTTTCCAGTACCAGCGGAATGCCGTCAAAACGATTGTCCTGCATGATCCAACGGAAGGCATCGTGGCCAATATTGCCTTCACCTAAGCTGTGGTGACGGTCAACGCGACTGCCAAATGCGCTCTTGGCGTCGTTCAGGTGCATACCGCGCAGATACTTAAAGCCGACAATACGTTCAAATTCCGCAAACGTCTTTTCGCATTCCTCGGCGGAACGCAAATCGTATCCGGCGGCGAAGGCATGGCAGGTATCAATACAAACGCCGACACGGGATTTATCTTCGACGCCGTCGATAATGGCGGCAAGGTGCTCAAACTTAAAGCCAAGATTACTGCCCTGTCCGGCGGTATTTTCGATAACTGCCGTCACCCCCTGAGTCTGAGCGAGGGCGATGTTGATGGATTCGGCAATGCGCGCCAGACATTCATCTTCAGGGATCTGCATCAAATGGCTGCCCGGGTGAAAGTTCAGCAGGGATAAGCCAAGCAGTTCACAGCGCTGCATTTCATCGAGAAACGCATCGCGGGATTTTTCCAGCGCTTCGCTGACCGGGTGACCGAGGTTAATCAGGTAACTATCGTGAGGCAGGATCTGGGCGGAAGTATAGTGGTACTTCTCGCAAGCGGATTTGAAATCATCAATGATGTCGGTGGTCAGCGGCGCGGCACGCCACTGGCGCTGATTTTTGGTGAACAGGGCGAATGCGGTCGCTTCGATTTCTGCGGCTCGAATAGCGGCGTTAGCCAGACCGCCAGCGGCGCTTACGTGCGCTCCGATATATTTCATAAATTTAACCCGCCATACTCAAATACAAAAAGGGAGAGTATAGCGGGTTAATGGAGGTGAGTCGTGATCGTTTATGCCATCAGGGCGTGGACAGCGACGTTAATCGCAGCACCACCCACAATCAGCCAGACAAACAGCAGCAGGGCCATCAGTAACGGTTTGGCACCGGCTTTTTTCAGCGCGCTAACGTGAGTGGTCAGCCCCAGAGCAGCCATCGCCATTGCCAGCAAAATAGTGTCCAGCGTTACCAGCATGTTCACTACCGACTGCGGCAGCAGGTGGAACGAGTTAAAAATCGCGACCACAATGAACAGGATGGCAAACCATGGAATGGTGATTTTGCTCTTCTCACCGCCTGTGGCAGGAGACAGTTGTTTTACGCGAGCGGCCAGGAGGATGAGGAACGGTGCCAGCATCATGACGCGCAGCATTTTGGCAATAACCGCGGCGTTTTCCGCATCCGGGTTAATGGCGTGCCCTGCAGCCACTACCTGTGCCACTTCATGCATGGTGGAGCCAATGTAAATGCCGTAGGTTTCTGGACTAAACCAGTGCGCCAACAGCGGATACATCGCCGGATACAGGAAGATAGCGATGGTACCGAAGATCACCACGGTAGCGACAGCGACGGTTACCTTACTGGCTTCCGCTTTCACCACCGGTTCGGTTGCCAGCACGGCGGCGGCACCACAAATGCTGCTCCCCGCGCCAATCAGCCAGCTGGTGTGGCGGTCCAGACCAAACACTTTCTGCCCCAGGAAGCAGGCAATCATAAAGGTACTGCTTAGCGTTAACACATCAATCACGATACCGCTGACGCCGACGTCAGCAATTTGCGCGAAGGTGAGGCGGAAACCGTAGAGGATAATCCCCAGACGTAATAAATGTTGTTTAGCAAACAGCACGCCGCCGTCACAGCTTTTCCAGATGTGCGGATAGACGGTGTTGCCGAGAACCATCCCCAACAAAATTGCTAAGGTGAGGGCGCTGAACCCGGCACCTGCGACGGCGGGAATGGATCCACCCCATAAGGCGACCCCAGTGATAACTGCACTCAGGGCGAGCCCCGGAATAAAATGCCACGCTGTACGACGATGAGTCTGCAAGGTGAGTTCTGTCATATCCTTCTCCTTTATCTGGGTAAAAGAGTACGGCGAAGTGGTTTAAAAATAAAATTGATTATATATTTATAATTAATCTATATAAGTGGTATACCCGCCATACTTCAAGTTGCATGTGCGTTGGCTGCGCTCGTTCACCCCAGTCACGTACTTAAGTACGCTCCCGGGGATGTTCTCTCTTGCCGCCTTCCTGCAACTCGAATTATTTAGGGTATAAGTAACGGATATCCGGTGGAAAACGACTATGCATATCACCCTGCGACAACTTGAAGTGTTTGCTGAGGTACTAAAAAGCGGCTCAACGACCCAGGCGTCTGTCATGTTGGCATTGTCGCAGTCGGCGGTGAGTGCGGCGCTAACCGATCTCGAAGGGCAACTTGGCGTGCAGCTGTTTGACCGTGTCGGCAAACGGCTGGTGGTCAACGAGCACGGGCGCTTGCTTTATCCACGCGCGCTGGCGCTGCTTGAGCAAACGATCGAAATCGAACAGCTTTTTCGCGAAGATAATGGTGCTATTCGGGTCTACGCCAGTAGCACTATTGGCAACTACATTTTGCCCGCCATGATCGCCCGTTATCGCCAGGATTTCCCTGATTTGCCGCTGGAGCTTAGCGTGGGCAACAGCCAGGACGTAATCAATGCGGTGCTGGATTTTCGGGTAGACATTGGGCTGATCGAAGGGCCGTGTCACAGCACGGAAATCATCTCTGAGCCGTGGCTGGAAGACGAACTGGTGGTGTTTGCCGCACCCTCGTCACCGCTCACAAAGGGGTCCGTTACGCTGGAACAGCTGGCGGCTTCGCCGTGGATCCTGCGCGAGCGAGGATCGGGTACGCGCGAACTGGTGGATTACCTGCTGCTGTCCCATCTGCCGAGATTTCAGATGGCAATGGAGTTGGGTAACTCGGAGGCCATTAAGCATGCGGTGCGCCATGGTCTCGGGATCAGCTGTTTGTCGCGCCGGGTTATAGCGGAGCAGTTACAGGCGGGTACGTTGAGCGAAGTTCCTGTGCCGCTGCCGCGTTTAGTCCGCACTCTCTGGCGCGTTCATCACCGGCAAAAACATATCTCTAATGCCATTACGCGTTTTTTACATTACAGCGACCAGGTAGAACTGGGCGATTAAAGCGCTGATTGTCGAAAGGTCCCTCTAAGCATGCTGGCGGTTACGTTTTATCCGCCTTGCGTCGCCCATTTTCTGCTTTACTTATAATCCGCGGCCAGTCATGAAGGTCTCTTATAACTGCGTATTTGTGCCGGAAGAATGCCATTTCGTCTGCTACAATCGCACCTCATTTTTTGGATGGATAGCATTTTCACATGGTTTCCGAAACTAAAACCACAGAAGCGCCCACGCTACGTCGTGAACTGAAGGCGCGTCACCTGACGATGATTGCCATTGGAGGCTCCATCGGTACAGGTCTTTTTGTTGCATCTGGTGCAACTATTTCTGCGGCGGGTCCTGGCGGCGCGTTGTTCTCTTATATATTGATCGGTCTGATGGTGTACTTCCTGATGACCAGCCTCGGTGAACTGGCTGCCTATATGCCGGTTTCCGGCTCGTTTTCCACCTACGGTCAGAACTACGTAGAAGAAGGCTTTGGCTTCGCGCTGGGCTGGAACTACTGGTACAACTGGGCGGTAACGATTGCCGTTGACCTGGTGGCCGCACAGCTGGTGATGAGCTGGTGGTTCCCGGACACGCCAGGCTGGATCTGGAGCGCACTGTTCCTCGGCGTTATCTTCCTGCTGAACTACATTTCCGTTCGCGGATTTGGTGAAGCGGAATACTGGTTCTCACTGATCAAAGTTACCACCGTCATTATCTTCATCGTGGTTGGCGTGATGATGATTTTCGGTATCTTCAAAGGCGCTCAGCCGGTGGGCTGGAGTAACTGGACGACCGGTGATGCACCGTTTGCCGGTGGCTTTGCCGCGATGATTGGCGTGGCGATGATCGTCGGCTTCTCCTTCCAGGGTACGGAGCTTATCGGTATCGCGGCAGGCGAATCTGAAGATCCTGAAAAGAATATTCCACGTGCGGTACGTCAGGTGTTCTGGCGAATCCTGCTGTTCTATGTGTTCGCGATTTTGATTATTAGCCTGATCATTCCGTACACCGATCCGAGCCTGCTGCGCAACGACGTGAAAGACATCAGCGTTAGCCCATTCACGCTGGTATTCCAACATGCGGGTCTGCTGTCTGCGGCGGCGGTGATGAACGCGGTTATCCTGACGGCGGTGTTGTCTGCGGGTAACTCCGGGATGTACGCCTCCACGCGTATGCTTTACACCCTGGCATGCGACGGTAAAGCGCCGCGCATTTTCGGTAAACTGTCTCGTGGCGGCGTTCCGCGTAACGCGCTGTATGCGACCACCGTGGTGGCGGGGCTGTGCTTCCTGACCTCGATGTTTGGCAACCAGACCGTGTACCTGTGGCTGCTGAATACCTCCGGGATGACGGGCTTTATCGCCTGGCTGGGGATCGCCATTAGCCACTATCGCTTCCGTCGTGGTTATGTGCTGCAGGGTCACGATGTGAAGGATTTGCCGTACCGTTCTGGCTTCTTCCCGTTGGGTCCGATCTTCGCCTTTGTGCTGTGTCTGATTATCACTCTCGGCCAGAACTACGAAGCGTTCCTGAAAGACAGCATTGACTGGGGCGGCGTGATGGCAACCTATATCGGTATCCCGCTGTTCCTGATTATCTGGTTTGGCTATAAGCTGACGAAAGGAACCCATTTTGTTCGCTATAGCGAAATGAAATTCCCGGGTCGCGTGAAGAAATAATTCTTAACCAGCTACGGCAGAAAAAACAAAACCCCGGCATGATGAGTGCCGGGGTTTTTTATTGCGCCAGACTTAGAAGCTGTAAGTCATGCCAACCGTGTAACGACGTCCATCAAGAACGGTGTCGTAGGTATCGTAATCGATTTGTTTATCCAGCACGTTATACACGCCAGCGGTCATCAACAGATCCTTGGTGGCATAGTAACGTAAACCAACATCGACCTGAGTATAGGACGGCGTGCCCTGGGCCATGGAGGTACGGCTCAGGTATTCAGACGTTTTCCCGCGCAGATTCAGACGGCTCCAGAAACCGAGATCCTGGGTGGCCTGCCAGTCCAGCGTAGTGTTGAACATATGCTTCGGCATTTTGTTCAACGGCTGGCCGGAGAACTGACCGCTTTTCTGCTCAGATTCCGTATAGGTATAGTTCGCCGTCCAGTTGACGTCGGAGGTGATTTTCCAGCCGAAGGTGGATTCTACGCCGCGCATATTGGCTTTATCGACGTTAACGCGATCGCTGACGAAGTCATAATGGGTATTGCCGATGGTGCAGGCCGGATCGGAACTGCTGTTGCAACGGCGAACTTCGGTGATTTTGTTTTTGAAGTCAGTATTGAACAGCGTAACGCCCGCATTGAGGTCGTTGCCGTTATCCCACAGTAAACCGATCTCTTCGCTGAGGCTTTTCTCTGGTTTCAGGTCCGGGTTGCCGACAATGATTCCGTTCAGACGACCGCCGCCGGTGACCTGTCCCCAACTGGCAGAAGACTGGCGCAGATCCGGGGCGCGATAGCCCGCAGAAACGCCGCCTTTTAAGGTCCATTGATCGCTCAGATGCCATACGCCATAGCCGCGTGGCGTCCAGTTGTCGCCGTAGTTTTCATCTTTATCCATACGCAGACCGCCAGTCAGCGTGAAGGTATCGGTAACGGCCCATTCATCTTCGGCAAATAGCGCCCAGCTCCAGCGAGTCAGTTTGTTCAGTCCATCAGCCGCTTGTAGCTGGTTGCCATTATCGCGCAGTTTTTCATAACGATATTGCCCGCCCAACGTCAGGGTGTGCGCCCCAAGGAAGACCTGGTTCTGGTTATTGAAAATCGTGTTATAAGACTTCATCTGGCGACCGGGGTTGTCGGTCTCTTCCTGCTGGATATAGCTGGTGGAGTTGAAGTCGTCGTAATAACCGCTGTGGGTCAGGGAATACGTCGTGTGCACATACTTGTTTTCGCTTTTACTGTTGGGCTTACAGCTCCCGTTACGGCAGTTTTCCTCGGCCATGGATTTGCCTGGCGTACTGTCGCGATCCTGCAGTTCACGCGCGTAATCGAAGTCGATGTCATTTTTATCATCTGGCGTAAAGTTCAGGGTTAAACCCCCGTTACGCATACGCTGTTCATTGTAGCCATTAAGGATTTTATCTTCGGCCCGGTGGGAGAATAAGCCAGTCACCTTCGCGCCGAGTAATCCGTCAATCAGTGGCCCAGACGCATAGGCGTTAGTCTGGTAAATATCGCCGGAATCTCTGTCTTCCTGGAAGGTGGCATCGCCGTGCAGAGAGCCGGTCCAGGCTTTGGTATTCGACACTTTCTTGGTGATGACGTTAATGACGCCACCCATCGCATCGGAGCCGTAGAGGGATGACATCGGGCCGCGGATTACCTCGATACGCTCGATGGATTCCAGCGGCGGCAGCCAACCTTGCTCAATACCTGAGTTGTCGCTGTTAGGACGTGTGCCGCGTGTGCTAATGCGTTTGCCGTTGACCAGGAAGAGCGTGTATTGCGAAGCCATACCGCGAATACTAATATCGCTGCTGCTCCCCCCGCCGGTGACGACGACGCCAGGGACATCTTTTAGCGCATCGGTAACATCGCGATAGGCTTTGTCCTCAATCTGCTGCTTGGTAATAACAGATATCGACGCGGGTGCATCCTGAATTTTCTGCTCGAAGCCGGTAGCGGTAACGACTACGGTGTCTTGTTCAGCGGCATGGCCGAGTGATGGGAGACTGGCGACGCATACTGCGGCAGCTACAGCCTTAACGTGAGGTATAGTCATTTGTATCATTCCATTTAAATGAATCAAACTGCGTGTCATATGAAAGGCCATGACAATTGTATGTATTTGTCTTTTAAGGACTCTTTTCAGTAAAGAAGCGAATGGATTGTACAAAAGTATGAATGTTTGTAAACACAAATGATAATAGAAATCATTTGTGTTTGATATTGTTTCGATATAAAAGCTTTTTTAATCAATAGGATAATGTGGAAAGAAAAAAGGAGAAAAAGTGAAGGAATGATGGAGGAATGAAGAGGAAGGACACCTTTTTGACGCTGAAAGAGCCTAACCGAAGGACAGCGGCGATGGTGCCACCGTCCTGTTATGGCTGGCTTATAGCCGATGGAATTTGGCGAGTAAGGCCAGTGACAAGGTGGTTAACAGGATTGCGATCACGGCATAGAGATAGACTCCAGACCACTCCCAGTTGTTCTTTACTAATATCACCGGTACGCCTGCTAATGCCGCGCCAACATAGCTAAACAATCCGCGGAAACCGGTTATCGATCCCGCCGCATCTTTGTGAGTGACATCCAGACAACCTACGGCAAAAAGCATATGCGGGCCGTACAGGGCAAAACCCATAATAGTGAAGAGAATGGCCGTAATGGTATATGAAGTATCCTGAACTAGTGGGATTAAGGTAATACACACGCAGAGCATTAATGCGAATATTAATCCTGTCATCCAGCGGTTACTTTTAAACATAAAGTCCGATAAGTAACCCGCCAGTAACCCCCCGGCAAGTCCTCCGGCTTCAAACCACGAGATAATGGAGTTGGCTTTAATCAGGCTCCAGCCATGTACCTGAGAATAGTAAATTTGTGGCCAGTCGTTGAGGATGGTGCGGGCAATATAAACCGACATATCGCCAATGATAATAATCCACACCAGCGGGTTAATCAGGATATATTTAACAAAAATCTGCCAAAAGGAGAGGTTAACCGGACTGGCTTTAACCTGGGCTAACTCTGTTGGATCCTTGCGCCATTCGCCAACGTTGGGCAAACCTAAGGTCCCGGGACGGTCTTTAATTGTAAAGAGCGCAATGACCCCCATCAGCAAGGAGATCGCGCCCGGCACATAAAAACCCATTTTCCAGCTACCGCTCCAGACAATCGCGAAACTTGTCAGCAGTGGGGCGAGACTACCGCCAATATTATGCGCCGCTTCAACGACCGCCCACCAACGCCCGCGTTCATTCTTGGAAAACCAGGATGCCATGATCTTTGCCATTGGCGGAAAACTGGTGCCCTGGAGGATAGCATTGAGGCTGTACAACACATAAAACGCGGCAACGCTGTCGGAAAAACCAAACAGAATATTAACGATCCCCACGCCAATGAGCACCGGTCCGGTCATGGCTTTCGGGTTGATTTTATCAACCAGCATGCCGCCAACAAACTTCATTGAGCCATACAGAATGTAAAACAGTGAAGACATGATGGCAAAATCTTCAGCGGTCAGAGCGGTATCTGACAGCATGGCCGGCATGGCGGCTGAGAAGTTTTTACGTGTTAAATAAAAGACGGCGTAAGAGATAAAAACTGAGGTAATAATCTCTATTCTGAATTTTTTGTAAGTATGGTCGATCTCTTTTTCTTCTTTTACAACCGGCTTATCAGCCTGGCTGAATATAAATGATTTCAAGCTCATATGATTTTCCCTTCAGACAGTGCTCGTGGGGTTATAATCCATTTTCGATAAAGAACAAAAGCGACTCGAATCCGTGAAAGTTAATCTGATTGGCAATTAAATTCCTGACGGCGGGTTTTGCTTGCCAGGCAATACCAGTGCCAGCATACGTCAGCATGGGGATATCGTTGGCGCCATCACCGCAGGCGATAATATTATGCTGAGGTATCTGTAGAGAGTCGGCAAGTATGGCCAACGTTTTCTGCTTATTTTCTGCATTCATGATTGGCGTGGAAATATTATCCGTTAGCATGCCATCCCTGATTGCAACGATATTTGAAAATACATAATCCAGCTGATATTTCTGTTGTAAACGGCGGGTGAAAATATCCAGTCCGCCGGAAATGATCGCTGTTTTAAATCCCTTCTGTTTGAGGAATGGCAAAATGGTGGTGATGCCGGGAGAGGCCGTCATCCGATCGCATACGGCATTGATGACATCGATGTGCGTCCCTTTTAACATTCCGATGCGCTGAGTGAAACTGCTATTGAAATCCAGTTTTCCTTCCATCGCCTGCTGCGTCAATTCCGTTATCCGATCGGTGATGCCTAGCGCGTGGGCGATCTCATCCACACCTTCTTCCTCGATAAACGTCGAGTCCATGTCAAAGGCGATGATCCCGTTCGTCGGGATGATTTGCGGTTTTAGGAAAAAATCAAATTGCTGAGTGAACGATGTAGCTCTTAGTTTCTTGTATATGTCATCGGTGAATACTTCATCGGGTATTGATAATTTTAAATACGGTTTATTGAATGCGGCTATAGATAACTGTTCCAGTGCGCAAGGATATTGTTTGGTCTCGGTATTTAGAAACGTATTGTGCAGCCATGCCTGAAGTTTTTCAGGATCTTTTGCACTAATAAAATAAATAATTGCCATTATCTCACTCCTGTAAATTAAGATTATTGTAATAGTAGAGGGTGGTGATTGAATCCTGCTTTATCACAGATGTGAATGTTAAAAAAAAGATAAAATAGTATTGTTTTTTATACCAACAAATAAACAAAGTCTGAAAGGTATCGTTTTTGATATACGCGTCACGGTCTGCTGCTACTGGCGGTATATTCTATTTTGACTAACAGGGATGGGTCTGAAATGGAAAGTTGTATTGATATTTTTAAAGTCGTTATTGGGCCTTCCAGTTCAAGAACAGTAGGGCCAATGCGTGCCGCGTTTAACTTCATTTCACAATTAAAGCTACAGGAGATCTTACCGCTAACGCGAGAAATCGAGGTTGAGCTATATGGCGCGCTCTCATTAAGCCGCAAGTGTCATAACGTTGATATCGCTCTTTATCTGGGGCTGTTGGGCAACCAGCCGGATGATGTTGATTTACGCCAGCAGATGGATCTCATTAAACGTGCTGAACAGGACGGCACCCTGACGCTTTCTCCTTCAGTTACCGTGACGGTCGCGATTAAGCCGAATCAACACCCGCATTCTGGTCATCCCTATGCGATGACGTTTCGCGCCAGGGATGATTATTTTACGTTGTATGAAGAAACATGGTTTTCAACCGGCGCCGGCCAGGTTCGCAAACCCGGCGAGTCGGTGCCCGAGAGAGCCGCGCAAAAAAACGCATTTCCGTTTGCGTTTCAAAATGCCGCGCAGCTGCAGGCGCTGTGCCAGCGTAATGGATTATCCGTTGCGGCATTAATGATGAAAAATGAGTTACAGATGCATTCTCAGGCGGCGTTGCATGACTATTTCGCGCATGTTTGGGCGGTAATGCAGCAGGCAGTCCATCGTGGTCTGCATACTGAAGGCCTACTGCCCGGCTCGTATCAGGTGCCGCGCAGGGCCTGCTCGCTCTATAAATTACTGGCAATGAAACCCTCTGCTAACGACTTTCTCACCAACCTCAACTGGGTGAATGCGTTTGCGATTGCCGTCAGCGAGGAAAACGCCGCAGGAGGGCGGGTGGTGACCGCGCCGACCAATGGTGCCAGCGGTATCATCCCAGCGGTCCTCAGTTGGTACGATAAGTTTGTCTGTAAGCTGGATAGCGCATCGGTTATCCGCTTTTTCCTCACCGCTGGCGCCATTGCGCTACTGTTCAAACAAAACGCGTCTATTTTGGGTTCTGAGGTCGGGTGTCAGGGAGAGATCGGTGTGGCCAGTTCGATGGCCGCGGCAGGGTTAGCGGAACTGATGGGGGCGTCAGTTGCTCAGGTGCTGAATGCCGCAGAAATCACCATGGAGCATCATCTCGGGCTGACCTGCGATCCGGTTGGCGGGCAGGTACAAATTCCCTGTGTCGAGCGAAATGCGATTTCGTCCGTAAAAGCGATTAACGCCGCAACGATGGCGATGAGCCGCGTCAGCGAGCCATGCGTTTCGCTCGATGAGGTGATTGCAGCCATGTATGAAACGGGTAAAGACATGAGCGCGAAGTACCGCGAAACGTATCACGGCTGCCTTGGGAAAATTCAGCCCAAAAATCGGGGGAGGGCGGCATGAAATATCACACCATGAATAATGATGAAATCATCTTGTCATTATGCGCTCGCATTAGAGAAACGCGGATTTCTCTGGCGCTAACACAGCAGCAGCTTGCTGACAGTGCACAGGTCGGCATTGCGACCATTAAACGCATCGAGAAAGGCGGTGGCCTCAATCTGGACACGCTTATCTCCCTGTTGCGGGCGCTGAAAAAGTTGCACCACCTGGATGCAATCTTATTCGAGTCTGAAGTGCGTAATTTTAACGAAGGTCATGAAGGCGGTGAGAGCGTGGGGCGATTACAGGTACGCCAGCAGGCGGCCGATCTAAATCGTAAAGCGTCCGCGCCGCAGTCAGAAGAGATGAGCTACAGCGCGGCAATAGAAAATACGCTTTACTGGTGATCACTTCAGCAGATACTGGGCATGGAAGCGCAGGTGATCCTCAATAAACGACGCAATAAAGTAATAGCTGTGGTCGTAACCTGGCTGGATGCGCAGCGTCATCGGCCATGCGGTTTGACGGGCCGTTTCGGCCAGTACCGCAGGCTGGAGCTGATCGGCAAGAAACTGGTCGCTGTCGCCTTGATCGATTAGCGTCGGAATCGCATCTGCGGGCTTGCTGGCCAACATTAACGCGCAGCTGTCCCACTCGGCCCACTGTGATTTATCTTCACCCAGATAAGCGCTAAACGCCTTCTCGCCCCACGGAATGCGGCAAGGATTGACGATCGGCGCAAAGGCGGAAATGCTGGTGTATTTCCCGGGATTTTTCAGCGCCATAATCAACGCGCCGTGACCGCCCATGGAATGTCCACTAATGGCGCAGCGATCGCTGACGTTAAACTGCGATTGAATCAGTGCCGGCAGCTCATCACGCAGATAGTCATACATGCGAAAATGCGTTGCCCACGGCGGCTGGGTGGCATTGAGGTAAAATCCCGCGCCCTGGCCTAAATCGTAGCCGTCATCGTTGGCAACCTGCTCGCCGCGCGGGCTGGTGTCCGGCATCACCAGAACAATGCCCAGCTCAGCCGCGATGCGCTGCGCACCGGCTTTGGTGGTAAAGTTTTCATCATTGCAGGTCAGGCCCGACAGCCAGTACAGCACCGGAGGCGGGGCGTTATCGCGGGGTGGCGGAAGAAAAATACTGAAGGTCATGGCGCAATTTAACGTGGTAGAGTCGTGACGCCAGCGTTGCTGCCAGCCTTCAAAACAGCGGTGCTCTTCAAGCATTTCCATGCGTGGCTCCTTATTGTGTTGAACCTGAATGTGTTTGCGAACTCACCATAATACAGATTATTCATAGCACTGTGAGTAACTTTCACTTCCGCATTGAGCAAACATACTTCATCATCTATATAACTTTACATTAACACTCGATGTCACCGGGTTGAATGACAAGTGAAATCGCTACGCTGAAAGGCTGCGCCAATTTCAATAATTATCGCGGTGAATACTGGATTATGTGCGCCGCCTCACGCACAATGTTCTGGCTGTGACACAGCCTAAAAACTTTGCCCCATGCAGGGCAGAGGCGCCCCACCTGCAGGAGAAGAAGAAATGTCATCACTCAGTAAAGAAGCGGCCCTGGTTCATGAAGCGCTGGTCGCACGTGGTCTTGAAACGCCACTACGCCCGCCCGTGCAAGAGATGGATAACGAAACGCGCAAACGTCTTATCTCGGGCCATATGACCGAGATTATGCAGTTGCTCAATCTCGACTTGAGCGATGACAGTTTGATGGAAACTCCGCATCGCATTGCGAAAATGTATGTCGATGAGATTTTCTCCGGCCTCGATTACGCCAACTTCCCGAAAATCACCGTCATTGAAAACAAAATGAAGGTGGACGAGATGGTCACGGTCCGCGATATCACGCTGACCAGCACCTGCGAACACCACTTTGTCACTATCGACGGCAAAGCGACGGTGGCGTATATCCCGAAAGATTCGGTCATTGGTCTGTCGAAGATTAATCGCATTGTGCAGTTCTTTGCACAGCGTCCGCAGGTTCAGGAACGTTTGACCCAGCAGATCCTCACCGCGCTGCAAACGCTGCTCGGAACCAATAATGTGGCGGTGTCGATTGATGCGGTACATTACTGTGTGAAAGCGCGCGGCATTCGTGATGCGACCAGTGCGACCACGACCACGTCTCTTGGCGGATTGTTTAAGTCCAGCCAGAACACGCGTCAGGAATTCCTGCGCGCAGTACGTCATCACAACTGATTAGGGCAGGAACCATGGAGCGTAATGTCACGCTGGATTTTATTCGTGGCGTCGCCATTCTTGGTATCCTGCTTCTCAATATTAGCGCCTTTGGCTTGCCAAAGGCGGCATACCTCAATCCCGCGTGGTATGGCAACATCACCTTATCCGATGCCTGGACCTGGGCGCTGCTCGATCTCTTTGCGCAGGTAAAATTCCTCACGCTGTTTGCATTGCTGTTCGGGGCCGGTCTGCAAATGCTGCTCCCGCGCGGCAAACGCTGGATCCAGTCGCGGCTTACGCTGCTGGTGCTGTTGGGTTTTATACACGGTTTACTTTTCTGGGATGGCGATATCCTGCTGGCATATGGCTTAATTGGCCTGATTTGTTGGCGGCTGATCCGGGATGCGCCGTCGATAAAAAGCTTGTTTAACACCGGCTTACTGCTTTATCTGGTGGGGGTTGGCGTACTGCTGCTGCTGGGGGTTATCTCAGGGAGTGAAACCAGTCGCGCCTGGACGCCGGATGCCTCAGCGTTGCTGTATGAAAAATACTGGAAAGTGAACGGCGGAATGGAAGCAGTCAGCAATCGCGTGGATATGATGTCCAATAGCTTGCTGGCGTTAGGCGCGCAATACGGCTGGCAACTGGCGGGGATGATGCTGCTCGGCGCGGCATTAATGCGCAGCGGCTGGCTAAAAGGGCAGTACAGCTTACAGCATTACCGACGCACCGGCGTGCTGCTGGTTATTATCGGCATGGCGATTAACCTGCCTGCTATTATCATTCAGTGGCAACTGGACTGGACCTACCGCTGGTGTGCCTTCTTGCTGCAAGCCCCGCGAGAGCTGGGCGCGCCGTTGCAGACTATCGGTTACGCCGCGCTGATGTTCGGTTACTGGCCGCAGCTTAGCCGCTTTAAATGGGTCATTGCCATCGCCTGTGTGGGCCGCATGGCATTAACCAACTATCTGTTACAAACCTTAATCTGCACCACGCTGTTTTACCAGGCCGGCTTATTTATGAAATATGACCGGCTGGAGCTGCTGTTTTTCGTCATACCGGTCTGGGCCGTGAATCTACTTTTCTCCATCATATGGCTACGTTTTTACCGCCAGGGCCCGATAGAATGGCTGTGGCGTCAATTAACCCTGCGTGCTGCGGGGACATCATTGCCGCGTACATCCAGATAACGATCTGGATCACATTCATTAACAAAATGGATGTAAGCGCTTTCATTCCTGTGACACCACTCACGCAGTCCGTTTCATTGTGCTGACAAAATACCCAACCTGGGGCGTCTGTGGGTAACCACAATCTAAAACAGGGCAGTGAATATGGTAACCATCCGTGATGTGGCACGACAGTCTGGCGTTTCTGTAGCGACCGTTTCTCGCGTATTAAACAACAGTGCGCTGGTAAGTCCCGATACGCGTGAAGCGGTAATGAAAGCCGTCACGCAATTGGGCTATCGACCTAATGCCAACGCGCAAGCGCTGGCGACGCAGGTAAGCGACACCATTGGCGTTGTGGTCATGGATGTATCAGATGCGTTTTTTGGCGCGCTGGTAAAAGCCGTGGATATGGTTGCCCAGCAACATCAGAAGTACGTCCTGATTGGCAACAGCTATCATGAGGCGGAAAAAGAACGTCATGCCATTGAGGTGTTGATTCGCCAGCGCTGTAACGCACTGATTGTTCACTCTAAAGCATTGAGCGATCGGGAGCTGGCCGAGTTTATGGATCAGATCCCCGGCATGGTGCTGATCAATCGCCTGGTGCCAGGCTACGCTCACCGTTGCGTCTGCCTGGATAACATCAGTGGGGCTAAAATGGCGACCCGAATGCTGCTGAATAATGGTCACCAACGCATCGGTTATCTGGCATCAAGCCATCGCATTGAAGATGATGCAATGCGTAAAGAAGGGTGGTTAACAGCCCTAAAAGAGCAGGAGATTGTTGCGGCAGAAAGCTGGGTCGGCACCGGTTCGCCCGATATGCAGGGCGGAGAGTCCGCGATGGTGGAACTGTTGGGACGTAACTTACAACTGACGGCGGTCTTCGCCTACAACGATAATATGGCTGCCGGCGCGCTGACTGCGCTAAAAGATAACGGCATCGCTATTCCATTACACCTTTCTATCATTGGCTTCGATGATATTCCCATCGCGCGTTACACCGATCCGCAGCTGACCACTGTGCGCTATCCCATTGCCTCAATGGCAAAAATGGCGACGGAGCTCGCGCTGCAGGGCGCGGCAGGCACATTGGATCCGCAGGCGACGCATTGCTTTATGCCGACGCTGGTGCGTCGCCATTCGGTGGCGCTGCGGCAGAATGCGGCACCGATCACTAACTCATAACGTTGCGCGATGTAACCGCTTTCAATATGTGAGTAAATTCACAGTATATTAACAATGCGATAGCTATGATGACACTGTTTGTTGCGCTGTAACTACTATGTAACGGTGAATAATCACTTTCATCGAGGTATAGGTGCCTTAAACAAAAATTAAAGCCTGTTTTTGGAGCGTTGCCAGACACGGAAGAAATATTTTTTAAAAGTGAGCTTCGGCGTTCAGTAACACTTCAGTAACGTTCTGCCTGCCGAGCATTTATCTCAAGTACTACCCTGCATAATAAAACCGGAGATACCATGAATAAGAAGGTGTTGACCCTGTCTGCTGTAATGGCAAGCATGTTATTCGGCGCGGCTGCGCACGCTGCTGATACCCGCATTGGTGTAACTATCTATAAGTATGATGATAACTTTATGTCTGTAGTACGTAAGGCTATCGAAAAAGATGCTAAAGCGGCGCCAGATGTCCAGTTGCTGATGAATGACTCGCAGAACGACCAGTCCAAACAAAACGATCAGATCGACGTGCTGCTGGCAAAAGGCGTGAAAGCACTGGCGATTAACCTGGTTGACCCGGCAGCAGCAGGCACGGTCATTGAAAAAGCACGCGGACAGAACGTACCGATCGTGTTCTTCAACAAAGAACCTTCTCGTAAGGCGCTGGACAGCTATGACAAAGCGTATTACGTCGGTACCGACTCTAAAGAATCCGGTATTATTCAGGGTGATTTGATTGCCAAACACTGGGCTGCAAACCCGAACTGGGACCTGAACAAAGACGGCAAAATTCAGTTTGTTCTGCTGAAAGGCGAACCGGGACACCCGGATGCTGAAGCGCGTACCACTTACGTGATTAAAGAGCTGAACGACAAAGGCATTAAAACTGAGCAGTTGCAGTTAGATACTGCAATGTGGGATACCGCTCAGGCGAAAGATAAGATGGATGCGTGGATGTCCGGTCCAAACGCGAACAAAATTGAAGTGGTTATCGCCAACAACGATGCGATGGCAATGGGCGCAGTTGA
Organism: Citrobacter sp. Ce129; assembly: GCF_030334545.1. Lineage (NCBI taxonomy): Bacteria > Pseudomonadati > Pseudomonadota > Gammaproteobacteria > Enterobacterales > Enterobacteriaceae > Citrobacter > Citrobacter sp. Ce129. The sequence continues at coordinate 244,011 of NZ_JAOWDS010000073.1, read as the reverse complement.
AGCGCTGAAAGCACACAATAAAACCAGCGTACCGGTATTTGGTGTGGATGCGCTGCCTGAAGCACTGGCGTTGGTGAAGTCTGGCGCAATGGCCGGTACCGTGCTGAACGATGCCAACAATCAGGCGAAAGCCACCTTCGATCTGGCGAGAAATCTGGCTGACGGCAAAGGTGCAGCTGATGGCACCAACTGGAAAATTGAGAACAAGATTGTTCGCGTTCCGTACGTAGGTGTCGATAAAGATAATCTGGCAGAGTTTACCAACAAATAAATACTCCGTATGTGGGCGCAATTTCATTGCGCCCTTAATTATGCACTCTGCAAGGCCAACAAGGTATAATTATGGTCAGCACACATACTCAGTCGTCAGGCGAATACTTGTTGGAAATGACCGGCATCAACAAGTCCTTCCCCGGCGTTAAGGCTCTTGATAATGTCAATTTAAAAGTCCGCCCGCATTCGATTCATGCCTTAATGGGCGAGAATGGCGCGGGGAAATCCACATTATTGAAATGCCTTTTCGGCATCTATCAAAAAGATTCCGGCAGTATTTTATTTCAGGGTAAAGAAATCGATTTTCATTCTGCTAAAGAAGCGCTTGAGAATGGTATTTCGATGGTCCACCAGGAATTAAACCTGGTATTACAACGTTCTGTGATGGATAACATGTGGTTGGGACGCTATCCCACCAAAGGCATGTTTGTCGATCAGGAAAAAATGTACCGCGATACCAAAGCGATATTCGATGAACTGGATATTGATATCGATCCGCGCGCGCGCGTTGGCACATTATCCGTTTCACAAATGCAGATGATTGAAATTGCGAAAGCATTCTCCTATGACGCCAAAATCGTCATCATGGATGAGCCGACTTCATCGCTAACCGAGAAAGAAGTTAACCATCTGTTCACCATCATCCGTAAGCTGAAAGAGCGTGGATGCGGCATTGTTTATATTTCGCACAAGATGGAGGAAATCTTCCAGCTGTGTGATGAAATTACCGTGCTGCGCGACGGCCAGTGGATAGCGACTCAGCCACTGGAAGGGCTGGATATGGATAAGATTATCGCCATGATGGTTGGGCGTTCACTTAACCAACGTTTTCCGGATAAAGAGAACAAACCCGGTGAAGTTATTCTGCAAGTGCGTAACCTGACTTCGCTGCGTCAGCCGTCGATTCGTGATATCTCGTTTGATTTGCACAAAGGGGAAATTCTCGGGATTGCCGGTCTGGTGGGCGCAAAACGTACTGATATCGTTGAAACGCTTTTTGGTATTCGTGAGAAATCATCGGGTACGATTACGCTCCACGGCAAAAAGATTAATAACCACAGCGCAAATGAAGCCATCAACCACGGTTTTGCGCTGGTCACGGAAGAGCGCCGCTCAACCGGTATTTATGCGTATCTGGATATTGGTTTTAACTCGTTAATTTCCAATATCCAAAATTATAAAAATAAAGTTGGTCTGCTGGATAATTCCCGCATGAAGAGCGATACCCAGTGGGTTATTGACTCAATGAGGGTGAAAACGCCGGGCCATCGTACACAAATCGGTTCACTATCCGGCGGTAATCAACAAAAGGTCGTTATTGGCCGCTGGTTATTAACCCAGCCAGAAATTCTGATGCTGGATGAACCCACGCGTGGTATTGATGTTGGCGCGAAATTTGAAATTTATCAGTTGATTGCCGAACTCGCGAAAAAGGATAAGGGGATTATTATTATTTCCTCTGAAATGCCGGAGCTGCTGGGAATTACCGATCGTATTCTGGTGATGAGCAATGGTCTCGTTGCCGGAATTGTTGACACTAAAACTACAACGCAAAACGAAATCCTCCGTCTTGCGTCTTTGCACCTTTAAGATTAGGGGCTCCTTATGAGTGCGTTAAATAAGAAAAGTTTTCTTACTTACCTGAAAGAAGGCGGAATTTACGTTGTTCTTTTAGTTTTGCTGGCAATTATTATTTTCCAGGATCCCACTTTCTTAAGCTTACTGAACCTGAGTAATATTCTGACGCAATCCTCGGTGCGTATTATTATCGCATTGGGTGTGGCCGGGCTGATCGTTACCCAGGGGACCGACCTGTCTGCGGGACGTCAGGTCGGCCTGGCGGCGGTCGTGGCGGCAACCTTGCTGCAATCAATGGAGAACGCTAATAAGGTGTTTCCTGAGATGGCTACGATGCCAATCATCGTAGTGGTGCTGATTGTCTGCGTGATTGGTGCCGTTATCGGTCTGGTGAACGGCATTATCATTGCTTATCTGAACGTGACGCCGTTTATTACCACTCTGGGTACGATGATTATCGTTTACGGGATCAACTCCCTGTACTACGACTTCGTCGGCGCATCGCCAATTTCTGGCTTTGACAGCGGATTCTCAACCTTTGCGCAGGGCTTTATTGCGCTAGGCAGTTTCCGACTCTCCTACATCACCTTCTACGCGTTGATTGCCGTAGCCTTTGTGTGGGTGCTGTGGAACAAGACCCGCTTCGGTAAAAACATTTTCGCCATCGGCGGAAACCCGGAAGCTGCGAAAGTGTCCGGGGTAAACGTTGCGCTGAACCTGCTGATTATCTATGCCTTGTCTGGCGTGTTCTATGCCTTCGGTGGTTTGCTCGAAGCCGGGCGTATCGGCTCGGCGACCAACAACCTCGGCTTTATGTATGAACTGGATGCGATTGCGGCGTGCGTGGTTGGCGGCGTGTCGTTCAGCGGCGGGGTAGGGACCGTGTTTGGCGTGGTGACCGGTGTGATTATCTTCACCGTTATCAACTATGGTCTGACCTACATCGGCGTGAACCCATACTGGCAGTATATTATCAAGGGCGGCATTATTATCTTCGCTGTGGCGCTGGACTCACTGAAGTACGCGCGTAAGAAGTAAACGTACAACGCAAAAAGCCCGGCACAGCGCAATCTGTACCGGGCTTTTCTTATCAGCGTTACAGCGTTAACGCATGTTCTTTCTCTCCGGTTTTAAATTTCACCTCGCCCAGATCAATACAGGCAACCGGGCAAACGTGACCGCACAACAAGCATCCCACACATTTTTCCGTGTCGCAGTGCGGCGTGCGGGTTTCCTCATTCCATTCCATCGCCTGATGCCCACCGTCATAGCAGGAGATGTAGCAGCGCCCACAACCAACGCATTTATCAAGATGGATGTTCGGATAGACGATGTAGCTACGATCAAGTTCCTCAGCGGGGATGATATTGGCATTGGCCAGACCCACCATCTCCTCCAGTGACTCAAACCCTTGATCGGCGAGGTAATGTGACAATCCGCTGCTCATATCCTCCACAATCCGATATCCATATTGCATGATCGCGGTGGTCACCTGCAGCGTGGCCGCGCCTAACAGTAAAAACTCAGCGGCATCCTCCCAGGTTTCAATTCCCCCGATGCCGCTAATTGGGAAATCTCGCAGTTCAGGGTGCATGCGCAGTTGTTGGATAAAACGCAGGGCGATAGGTTTAACGGCCTTGCCGGAGTAGCCGGAAATGCTGGATTTACCATTGACGACCGGCATCCCGATCTTCCGCTTCAGGTCGATATTGGTGATGGATTTAACCGTATTGATGGTCGCGATACCGTCGGCACCTCCGCGTTTTGCCGCCAGCGCCACCTCGCACATATCACCAATATTTGGCGTCATTTTAGCCAGCATTGGCAGGGTAGAGCCGCGTTTAACCGCCCGACAGTATTTTTCAACCAGCTCAGGGCTTTGCCCCACATCGCTGCCCATGGCATGTGAGGTCATTTGCGGGCACGAGAAGTTACACTCGATCATATCTGCACCCGCTTCTTCAACCAGACGGGCCAGTTCCTGCCATTGCTGCTCATTTTCTCCCATGATCGACGCAATCAGGACCTTGTCAGGGTAGTCCTGTTTCAGTCGGCGGATCGCGGCCAGATTCTCTTCCAGCGGATGCTCGGCAATTTGCTCCATGTTTTTGAAGCCAATGAAGCCAGTATCTTCTTTGGTGAGATGATCAAAACGTGGGGAGACTTCATTCGCAATAAAGAAACCGATCGTTTTAAAAACAATACCGCCCCAGCCGCTATCATAGGCTTTGGCGCACATTTCATAACAGTTGCCTACCGGCGAGGAAGAGAGGCAGAATGGGTTGGGGAATTTGACGCCGCAAAAAGTAATAGAAAGATCTTTCGTTAACATGAGCAAGCTCCCTCTAAATAGTGATGAATGGCCTGAGCGGCTTCCTTACCGGTTTTCACGGCGTAAACCACCGTTTTATCGCCTTCAACAATATCGCCCGCAGCAAACAGGACCGGATCGGCGGTTTGGTAGTTTTGCGTATCAATAAGATTACGCTGTGGCTTTAACGCGGCGAAATTAGCTAGCTGAGCATGTTGGCCGACGGCGAGAATAATGTGTTCGGCTTCAAGCGTGAGTTCGCCCGGCAGGCTTACGTGCTTAAAGGTGACGCGATTTCCGCTAACCGCTACCGGCGTGAAACCGTCAATAATCGATACCCCTAATGCCTGAGTGCTGCTGAATTCTTTGTCGCTGGCCGGGAAGTCGGCCAGTTCTTCACGCGCGACGCAGGTAACTGATGGGCAACCCAGCAGCTTCAATGTACTGGCGACATCCATCGCCACGTCGCCGCCACCGATGATTAATGCACTTTGCGCGACGGTAATATCACCGCTGGCTTGCCGGGCCCGTTGCAGAAAATCGACGGCAATTTCGACGTTTTCCGCATGGTCAAACATGGGTAATGTGGAACCGTAAGACATGCCTACGGTAACCAGTACGGCGCGATATTCTGCTTTGAGTTGCTCAACGGAAAGGGCATTGCCGACTTCACAATTGCACTTGATAGTCACGCCCATTTCAACGATACGGGCAATTTCATGATCCAAAACCGAGTGCGGCAGACGAAACTCTGGAATGCCATGGCGCAACCAGCCGCCTGGCTGGGCCTGTTTTTCGAAGATGGTGACGTCATAACCCAGATTGCTCAGCGTTACGCTGGCCTGTAACCCTGCCGGCCCCGCACCGATGACGGCGACCTTACCCAACGTTTTTGTTGCGGGCTGATAGATTTTCATTGCAGTCTGCTGTTCAAAATCGGTAATAAAACGCTGCAGACGAGCAATATCAATAGGCTTATCAATTCCTGAGCGCGTGCATCCGCGCTGGCATAATTTTTCTGTCGGGCAAACCCGGGCGCACACCGCACCGAGCGCATTATTTTCGCGGATAGTTTCGGCGGCGCCTTTAAAATTACGAAAATAAATGGAGCGAATAAATTTCCCCGGGTCGGTTTGCGCCGGGCAATCCTGACTACAGGGAGCATCGTGACATAATAAACAGCGGGAAGCCTCTTTTATTGCTAATAATGGAGTAAAACCAGGCGTGAGCTCATCCAGATAATTTTGTAGTGGCATATTTTCTTCCTTAATGCTTGAGTAAATTAAGGCAAACCGTTAATAACAAAATATAAAAAGTGAAAGGCTATTCTTAAGGCTAAGCACTGCAGGAAGAGTATTCTGTGAAAGAATTCACAAATAGAAGATAGTTTGAGGGAAATGCTGGGGGACAGCATTAATCCCTTATATTGAAATGGTAACTATTATCAAAATATTAGCTATTCTCAAATGCTAATATAAAGGCAATATCCTTAACGATAAAAAACTAAGTAAATAACCATACCGAAGGATAAACATCCGCATCCGGCATAAACCAGTACATAAGACCAAAATTGCAGGGGCTCTTCATGGCGATAAGCGTAGACCGGTTCGCGCGCATTCTTCTTAATTTTATCTACGGCCCCGGAGCGCCAGCCTTTCCAGGCTTCGCGAAAACAAAATACGGGAATGAGCAGAAAGGCCAACACGACGAAAAGGGTTTGTACATCCATGCTTATTTTCCTTGTTTCTTTTGTAATTCGAGCAGTTGTTCAGGCGTAACCGCCGGATATCCCTGTGCGTCGTCCGGTACCTGATGCATGGTAGGGATAGGCACCAATGGGCCTAAAAAGCGGGGTTCACGTTTAAAAATGTAGAGATCGGCAAGTGCGCCAAAACGGGCGCCAAATTCACGTACCCGCACGGTGAGCATATCCTTTGGCGAAGGTACGGCGTAGCACTGAGCCTGGATACCCATATGCAGCGCAATAAACAAGGCACGCTCGCAGTGGAAGCGCTGGGTAATAATGATGAAATCGTTGGTATCGAACACTTTGCGGGTACGCACGATGGAGTCAAGCGTCCGGAACCCGGCGTAATCAAGCACGATGTCTGCTGGATCGACGCCTGCGGCAATAAGATCCTTACGCATCGTCATGGGTTCGTTATAGTTTTGCTGCGCGTTGTCGCCGCTTAACAGCAGATAGTTTACCTTCCCGCTGTTATAGGCGTTCAATGCGCCCTGAATGCGGTAGCGATAATACTGATTGATGACGCCGGTACGGTAATACTTCGCCGTGCCCAGAACCACACCAACCTGGCGGTAGGGTAAATCCTGCAGTTCGTCGTAGATGTAGGGGGCTGTCTTCCAGCTCATCCAGCGGTCGAGTCCAAGCACAGTCAAAAGCAGCAAGCCTACCAGGACTAACAGGCTGTAAAACACGCGCTTTAACATGCAGAAAACTCGTTATTTGGATGGAATTTCAATCAGGCTACTGTACCGGAAGACGTAGCGCAAGAAACAGCAATCTGATTGAGGGGATTTTCAGCAAAACGGTCATATTGAATGGTCGTCTTGCAGGCCGGACGGCGATATTGGCCGATCCGCCCTGCAGTACGAATTTTTACGCTAACAAAACGCGCTCAATATTATCGCAGCCTAACGCTTTCAGGGTGGCGGAGGTCGCATCCCACTGAATCAACGGCGCATCGGCTTTTTCAGCCAGCACGGCGCGTTGGATGTCCGGGTAGTCATAACCGTTCAAATTCAACAGGTTTAACGCGCCCTGCAGCGGCGGCAGGGTCGGATTGAAGGCGGCGTTCTCAGCATAGCTGCCGCTAAAAATTCGACCATCTTTGCATTCCAGCGCAACGCCGCTTGGGGATTTGCTGTACGGCATATGGCATCTGTTGGCGGCGGTAATTGCCGCCTGGGTCAACGCATCGCCCTGCAGCGCGAAGCCGTGATCCTGATCGTCCATCAGCAGCGTTTTGATCTCCAGATCTTTCGGTCCGAAGGCATCTGGCAGGTAATCGCGCAGCACGTGCGGCGCACGCCCCGGCAGATGAATGCGTAAGTCCAGTCCGCTGTTCAGTTCGTTCATAAACTGGCGACAGTGTCCGCACGGCGTGTAGTTGACGGTGATGGCGGCGAGCCCTTTTTCACCGCGCAACCAGGCGTGGCTGATGGCGCTTTGCTCGGCATGAACGGTTTGCTGCATGGTCGCGCCCAGGAACTCCATGTTCCCACCGAAGTACCAGTTACCGCTGATGCCGCGAGAAATTGCCCCAACGTTGAAATTGGACAGCGGGGTACGCGCGCAGGCCGCAGCCAGCGGCAGCAGAGCGAATGCCAGCGCGTCTTCGTCCAGTCCCGATTCGCGTTTCAGCAAAGAGACCTGCTCAGCAGTCAGCATGGCGGGGAAATGCACATCCGCCAGAACAGGCGCCAGGGCTGATTGCAAGTTATCCGCGAGTTGGGCAAAAGCAGTTTGAAAACGTGGATGCATGGCGATGCCTCATAACAATGTAATGGAATCGTAGTTTACGGGCCTGTTACGGCTTTATATGTGATCCAAATCTCATTGCGTGTGCAACTTATGAAACTTAAATGAAAAATGTGCAACGCATCGCAAATAAATTACCAAAAAATGAAGGTTAACCGACCACCGCCAGAATAATCGGGAACAGGAATGGGGCGACTAACGAGGTGATAATCCCGCAAATAACCAGCGCCAGAGAGCCAAACGCGCCTTCCTGGTAGTCCAGCTCCGCACAGCGAGCGGTGCCGAGGGCATGCGAAGCAGTGCCCATTGCCAGCCCACGTGCGGCTTTGGTGCGAATACGCATCGCATTAAGCAACGTATGTCCAAACACAGCTCCGAGGATACCGACAAAAATGACGCAAACGGCGCTGATAGCCGGAATACCGCCAATACTGCCTCCCACCGCCATAGCGATAGGCGTAGTGACCGATTTCGGCATGATAGACGCGGCAATTTGCGGCGATGCGCCCATTAACAGGGCGACTGTTGTCCCCGTAACCATCGCCACGATGCTTCCCACAAAACAGATAGCGATGATTGATTTCCAGCGGGCGCGGATCTGGTGCAACTGTTCATATAACGGATAGGCCAGCGCGACCACGGCAGGTTGCAACAAATCGTTCAGCACCTCACTGCCTTTGAAATAATGATCGTAGGGAATACCGGTCAGCAGCAGAATGGGAATAATCACCACCATGGCGACCAGCAGCGGGTTCAATAGCGGCATTTTAAATCGTGCAGCCAGCTTACGTGCGCCGAAAAATACCGCCAGCGTCAGAGGTAACGACCACCATATATACGACATCATTCTTTAGACCCTTTTTGCCCAACGATTTTGCGCTCACCGTGCACAATGTGCGAACTCCAGCTCACCACCAGGAAAACGACCAGCGTACTGATGGTGCAGGACACCACCACCGGACCAAATTGTGCGCGGAGCAGATCAAAGTACTGCATGATCCCAACGCCAATTGGGACAAACAGCAGGGCCATATAACGAATCAGCACGTAGCAGCCAGGGTTAACCCATTTTGCTGGTAACACCTGCAAAGCCAGTAAAACAAACAGAATCAGCATGCCGATAATGCTGCCCGGAATGGTGATAGGAAGTAGTGACGCAAGAAAAATACCTGCATAGAGGCAGGCATAAATCAGGACGAATGCGCGCAAATATTGCCAGATAGTGTTCAGTGCTTTGCTCATAGTTGAAACCCTTGACGAGACTGATTCATCATACAATTAAACTTCAAAACGTGCTACCGATCACATCATGAATTCTAAGCATAGAGGAAATAGATATCTGGAACATCGGGCGATGGCCCTAACTATCTACGCTAAACCTGTGCCAGGTAATACAGAAAACGATTCAAAGCGGTAGTGGGCGTTTCATTGTTGCGCCAGAATACGCCTACGCTGCCTTTTTGTTCAATTTTCGGCAGATTCAGAATAGCCAACTGTCCCTGGGCGGCATAACGCTGCGCCAGGCGTAGAGAAAGAATAGAGATCATGTCGCTACTTTGCAGCAGGTTGGTGCTGACGTTGATCGACGCCGATTCAATGATGTTTTCCGGCAGCATGACGCCGTTATCTACTAGCGCGTTATCAATGCTTATCCGGATGGGCGTTCCCGTCGGCCAGACAATCCAGCGCCAGTTAGCCAGATCGTGCCAGGTGAGTAGGGGATATTTTGCCAGCGGATGGTCGGGACGTGCGACGAAGCAGACCGGCTCGGTATACAGCACCTGATAATTGAGCGGCAACTGAAGCGCCCGGCCGCCGACGCGACCGACGACGACATCCACCGAACCCGCAAGCAGATCGTGCAGCAGCGGGGTCATCACCTTTTCTTCAATATTAAGATGCAGGGTGGGCAGTTCTGTGAGTAAACCCAGTATCGCCTGTGAAACGCAGTCGGTCGCCACCGGCGAGCAACCAATCTTCAGGCTCCCTACCAGGCCGCCTTGCTTAAAACGGGCGATTTCATACTGCGAACGTTCCATATCATTGATCAGGCGTTGGGCATGCTGAAGTAGCAGTTTACCGCCTTCGGAAGGACGCAAGCCTTTGCTGTGACGTTCAAAGAGCGTGATGCCAATCTCATCTTCGAGCTGTGATAACCATTTTGACAACGCTGGCTGGGTGATATTCATCATCCGGGCAACGTGAGTCAAATTCCCCTGTTCGCCCAGCGCGATAAGCGTTTGCAGGTGGTGCAACTTCAGTTTCTGCGCCCAGTTAGCCATTTGCTATAACCTCCAGGTTATGCCTCTGCATGAAAAGCCATTGTACATTTCATCTCCAAACATACAAAGTCGCAACATACCTAAAACAAAACAGACATCTACTCTACCTGCACTGAGGCATTCACTATGACTCACCAACGTGATCTACAAGCACTGATCGATTCCGCCCCCGTCGGCAAGACCCAGTGGCGCGTTATCATCTGTTGTTTTCTGGTCGTCATGCTCGATGGTTTTGATACCGCGGCGATTGGTTTTATCGCACCCGACATTCGCACTCATTGGCAACTGACTGCCGGCGATTTGGCGCCGCTGTTTGGCGCGGGCCTGCTGGGTCTGACCGCTGGCGCACTGCTCTGCGGTCCGCTGTCCGATCGTTTTGGTCGCAAACGCGTGATAGAACTCTGCGTGGCGCTGTTCGGCGCATTGAGCCTTTTATCGGCTTTTTCTCCCGACCTACAAACGCTGGTCATTTTGCGCTTCCTTACCGGATTAGGTCTGGGCGGCGCGATGCCAAATACCATCACCATGACGTCAGAATACCTGCCAGCGCGTCGGCGCGGCGCGCTGGTTACCATGATGTTCTGTGGATTTACCCTGGGGTCGGCGATGGGCGGGATTGTCAGCGCGCAGCTGGTGCCGGTCATTGGCTGGCACGGCATCCTGGTGCTGGGAGGCGTTCTACCGCTGATGCTGTTTGTGGCCCTGTTGTTTGCCTTACCGGAATCCCCACGCTGGCAGGTTCGTCGTCAGTTGCCGCAAAACGTGATTGCCAGAACCGTTAGCGCCATCACCCGGGAACGTTATGACAATACCCAATTTTATCTCAACGAGGGCACCGCGATTGCTAAAGGCAGCATTCGCCAGCTGTTCGTCGGGCGACAGCTACCCATTACCCTGATGTTATGGGTGGTGTTCTTTATGAGCTTGCTGATTATTTATCTGCTCTCCAGTTGGATGCCGACGCTGTTAAACCATCGCGGAATAGACCTGCAGCATGCCTCATGGGTGACCGCCGCCTTCCAGATTGGCGGTACGCTCGGCGCGCTGGCGCTGGGAGTGCTGATGGATAAATACAACCCTTTCCGCGTGCTGGCTGTGAGCTATGCGCTGGGTGCGGTGTGTATTGTCATGATTGGCCTGAGCGAAAACGGCTTGTGGCTGATGGCGCTGGCCATTTTTGGCACCGGCATTGGTATCAGTGGTTCTCAGGTGGGCCTCAATGCGTTAACCGCCACGCTTTATCCGACGCAGAGTCGGGCGACGGGCGTCAGCTGGTCTAATGCGATTGGCCGCTGCGGCGCGATTGTCGGCTCGCTATCCGGCGGCGTGATGATGGCGATGAATTTCTCATTCGATAACCTGTTTTTCATTATCGCCGTTCCGGCGGCCATCAGCGCGGTGATGCTAGCCCTGCTGACGGTTGTTATCCGCCAGTCGGCCTCTGCCTCAAATACTCTGCCACGTGCAAGTGTTGTGAATGAATAAGGAGAATCCCTATGTCTGAACTGAATCAGGATGTTAAGAACAGCCGTCAGCAGTTTTACCAGCATATTTCCGGGCAGAATCTGACCCCGTTGTGGGAGTCGCTGCATCGTCTGGTGCCGTCAACGCCGAACGCGAATTGCGCGCCTGCGTACTGGAACTATCAGGAGATCCGTCCGCTACTGCTGGAAAGCGGCGATCTGATTGGCGCGAAAGAGGCGATTCGCCGCGTGCTGGTGCTGGAAAACCCAATGCTGCGCGGACAGTCTTCAATCACCCCGACGCTGTACGCGGGATTGCAGTTAATCATGCCGGGCGAGGTTGCGCCGAGTCACCGCCATAATCAGTCTGCGCTGCGCTTTATTGTCGAAGGGAAAGGGGCATTTACCGCCGTGGATGGTGAGCGTACCCAGATGCATGAAGGCGATTTTATTCTGACCCCGCAGTGGCGCTGGCACGATCACGGCAACCCAGGCAGCGAACCGGTGGTGTGGCTGGACGGTCTGGATCTGCCGCTGGTGAATCTGCTGGGCTGCGGCTTTGCAGAAGACTACCCGGAAGATCAACAGCCGGTCACGCGCAAAGAAGGGGATTATTTACCGCGCTATGCGGCCAATATGCTGCCGCTGCGTCATCAGAAGGGTAACTCATCGCCCATTTTCAACTATCGCTACGATCGCAGCCGTGAAGCGCTACATGACCTGACCCGCATGGGCGACGCCGATGAGTGGGACGGTTACAAGATGCGTTACGTGAACCCGGTAACCGGTGGTTATCCCATGCCTTCAATGGGGACCTTCCTGCAACTGTTGCCGAAGGGCTTTGCTTCGCGGATGGCGCGTACCACCGACAGCACTATCTACCACGTGGTGGAAGGAAGCGGGCAGGTCACCATCGGCAACGAAACCTTCAATTTTTCACCAAAAGATATCTTCGTGGTGCCAACCTGGCACGGCGTGTCGTTCAGGACCCACGAAGATACCGTTTTATTTAGTTTTTCGGACAGACCGGTTCAGGAAGCGCTGGGGTTGTTCCGTGAAGCACGTTATTAATTTGGGAGAGAGAAAATGACGCAATACGTATTCGAACCACAAGCGCCTGTTACCGTTCCGGTGGTTGGCAGTGATGAACAATTTCCCGTACGCCGCGTGTACTGCGTGGGCCGCAACTATGCCGCTCATGCGCGTGAAATGGGCTTTGATCCGGATCGCGAACCGCCGTTCTTCTTCTGTAAACCTGCCGATGCGGTGGTTCCGGTGGCGGCCGGTCAAACCCTCGAACTGCCATACCCTTCGCAGACCGATAACTATCACTATGAGATAGAGCTGGTGGTGGCGATTGGTAAAAAGGGCAGCGATATACCACTGGAAAAAGCGCACGAATATATCTGGGGCTATGCCACCGGTCTGGATATGACCCGCCGCGACAGGCAGATGGAGATGCGCCAGATGGGGCGTCCGTGGGAAATCGGCAAAGCGTTCGATCTCTCTGCCCCCATCGCGCCGCTGCATAAAGCCTGCGAAAGCTCGGATGTTAACCATGCGCCTATCTGGCTGCAGGTCAACGGCGTCGATCATCAGCGGAGCGATATTCGCCACCTCATCTGGTCCGTTAATGAAACCATTAGCTATCTGTCCGGCTTTTTCGAACTGCAGCCGGGCGATTTGATCTACACCGGTACTCCAGAAGGCGTAGGGGCGGTGGTGAAAGGGGATGTGATCACCGGAAACGTAGACGGTTTAACCCCCATCGCCGTGAAGATTGTCTGAGGTGGATGATGAAGCTGTACAGTTTCTTTAATAGCTCCGCGTCATATCGTGTACGCATTGCGCTGGCGCTGAAGGGGCTCGATTACCAGACGGTGGGCGTCAACATTCGCATCGGTCAGCAGAACGAGTTGGCCTACCGGCGGATGAATCCTGTGGGGCTGGTGCCTACGCTGGTTACCGACGACGGAGAATCACTCGGGCAGTCGCTGGCGATAACCGACTGGCTGGACGGCCACTTTCCGCAGTCGCCGCTGCTGCCTGCCGATTTCCCGGCGCGTAGTAAGGTGCTGGAAATCGTCTATGCCATCGCCTGTGATATCCATCCCGTGAATAACATGCGGGTATTGCGCTACCTGAGCGAAGAATTAAAGGTCAGTGAAGAAGATAAAAAACGCTGGTATGCGCACTGGATCCAGCAAGGGTTAAGCGCGGTGGAACAGATGCTGCGCCAGAGTCATTCGGGGACGTTCTGCGTGGGTGATGCGCCGACGCTGGCGGATTGCTGTCTGATCCCACAGTGGGCGAACGCGTTACGTATGGGCTGCGATCTGAGCGGATATCCGCGTTGTAAGGCGGTATATGATGCCTGTATCCAGCTTCCGGCGTTTATCGCCGCCGCGCCCGAGAATCAACAAGACAAAATTCCAGCCTGATAAGGAGAACGACAATGGCTAAAGTGACACGCGCAATTATCGTGGGTGGTGGGATTGGCGGCGCGGCGACTGCGCTATCGCTGGCCCGTCAGGGCATTAAAGTGATGTTGCTGGAGAAAGCGCACGAGATTGGTGAAATTGGCGCAGGTATTCAGCTTGGACCGAACGCGTTCTCTGCTCTGGACAGTCTTGGCGTGGGTGACGTCGCCCGTCAGCGCGCCGTTTTTACCGATCACATCACCATGATGGATGCGGTAAACGCGAAAGAGGTGGTACATATTGAAACCGGGCAGGCGTTTCGCGATCACTTCGGCGGCCCTTATGCGGTTATCCATCGGGTTGATATTCATGCTTCTGTCTGGGAAGCGGCGCTGGTTCACCCCAACGTTGAGTATCGCACTTCAACGAACGTGGTTGATATTCGCCAGACCGAGAATGACGTGACGGTATTTGATGAGCACGGCAACAGCTGGACGGCGGATATTTTGGTGGGCTGTGACGGTGTGAAATCGGTCGTTCGCCAGTCTCTGATTGGCGATGCGCCACGCGTGACCGGGCATGTGGTCTACCGGGCGGTGATTGATTGCGATGATATGCCGGAAGATTTGCGCATTAACGCGCCAGTGTTGTGGGCCGGACCGCACTGCCACCTGGTTCACTATCCGCTGCGCGGCGGCAAACAGTACAATCTGGTGGTGACCTTCCACAGTCGTCAGCAGGAAGAGTGGGGAGTGAAGGATGGCAGTAAAGAGGAGGTTCTCTCCTATTTCGCCGGAATTCACGCGCGACCGCGCCAGATGCTGGATAAACCCACGTCCTGGCGGCGTTGGTCCACTGCCGACCGCGAACCGGTAGAAAAATGGGGCACCGAACGTATTACGCTGGTGGGTGATGCCGCACATCCGGTGGCGCAATATATGGCGCAGGGAGCCTGTATGGCGCTGGAAGATGCCGTCACGCTTGGTAGGGCGTTACAGCAGTGTGACGGCGATGCGGCTGATGCCTTTGCCCTGTATGAGTCGGTGCGTATTCCGCGTACCGCCAGGATTGTCTGGTCGACGCGCGAAATGGGCCGTGTTTATCACGCTGCGGGAGTCGAACGTCAGGTGCGTAATCTGCTGTGGAAAGGGAAATCACAGGCTGAATTTTATCGTGGTATGGAATGGCTGTATGGCTGGAAAGAAGATAACTGCCTGTTGCCGCGCTGAGCCTCTTTAATCTCCCTAACGGAGGCGCTACCATAGCGCCTCTTTTTTTGCGGGTGACGATATGCGTGTTTTACTGGCGCCGATGGAAGGCGTGCTCGACTCACTGGTGCGCGAGCTGCTGACAGAAGTGAATGATTACGACCTGTGCATCACCGAGTTTGTGCGCGTGGTGGATCAGCTCTTGCCGGCAAAAGTATTTCATCGGCTCTGCCCGGAACTGCATAACGACAGTCGGACGCCATCCGGCACGCGGGTGCGCATACAGCTACTGGGGCAGTATCCGCAGTGGCTGGCGGAGAACGCCGCGCGCGCGGTTGAACTGGGATCGTACGGCGTCGATCTGAACTGCGGCTGTCCGTCGAAGCTGGTCAACGGCAGCGGCGGCGGTGCTACGTTATTGAAAGATCCTGAGCTTATCTACCGGGGCGCAAAAGCCATGCGCGAAGCGGTTCCGGCTCATCTCCCGGTGACGGTGAAAGTGCGTCTGGGCTGGGATAACAGCGACCGGCAGTTTGAAATTGCCGATGCCGTCCAGCAGGCTGGCGCCAGCGAACTGGCCGTGCATGGCCGAACCAAGGAGCAGGGCTATAAGGCCGAACATATCAACTGGCAGGCGATCGGTGAGATCCGCCAGCGGCTTTCCATTCCGGTTATCGCGAATGGCGAAATCTGGGACTGGCAAAGCGCCCAGGATTGCATGGCCATCAGCGGATGCGATGCGGTGATGATTGGACGTGGCGCATTAAATATTCCGAACCTGAGTCGCGTGGTGAAGTACAACGAGCCGCGTATGCCGTGGCCTGATGTGGTGAGGTTGTTGCAAAAATATACCCGTCTTGAAAAGCAGGGGGACACCGGGCTGTACCACGTGGCGCGGATTAAACAATGGCTGGGGTATTTGCGAAAAGAATACTCAGAGGCAACTGCACTGTTTCAGGAGATTCGTGCGTTAAACAATTCGCCGGATATCGCTCGGGCAATTCAGGCCATCGAGATTACCGCCTGACGTCAGTTCCGGTAGGCCGGATAAGGCGTTTACGCCGCCATCCGGCATCAGAGAGAATAATCGCCTGACATTTCTGCTATCAGGCTTGGGCGAAATGACAACATCAGAAAATCATCTTAAACACGCCCGTTACCACCAACAGTCCAATCAGAAAAATAATCAGAATTACCCACAGCAGAATTTTCATTAATTTTCCCTTTTTTGGTAAGTTCAGATTGAGTATAGGAAAGTATCAATCATTCTGCCTGGGGGGACTGTTATGCTGGTTTACGTGCGCTGAGCAAAAACACCATTGGCCGCTCTTTTTCTTCATCCAGCGCCGGGTTTTCAGCAATCTGTTGCGCAGACGGTCCCCATTCATCGACACAGACGATGTCGAATCCGGCCCCAACCAACGCATTAATCCAGGTCGCCAGTTTACGGTGCTGTTTTTTGACGCCTTCAGCAAACCAGTTACTGATGCGTTCGCCTTCCTGCTGATAATGATTGACCGGCCAGGACTGTTGCCCGGTTTTATCTTTTATCCAGCCCTGGTTAAGCGGTGCGGTATAAATTGGATGCTCGGCAGAAAAAACTAACATGCCGCCTGGTGTTAATGACTGGTAAATCGTTACCAATAATCGTTCTATATCGCGCAAATAGTGCAGGGCAAGCGAGCTATAAACCAGATCAAAGGAATTTGGCGACAGGGTAAGCATTTCGAGATCTTCACGCTGATAAACGATGCCACTACCCTGAGTCATACTGTGCGCCTGGGTTAACATCTTTTGTGAAATATCCAGTCCCACTACGCTGGCAGCCTGATTATCGCGCGCGTAGCGACAAAACCAGCCATATCCACAGCCCAAATCGAGAATGTTTTTTCCCTGCAGAGAGGGGAGCATAGCTTGTATTGTCGGCCATTCTGGCGCGCCATCGAGTCCTTTCACCGAACGATCCAGCGTGGCGTATCCTGCAAAGAACTCAGGGTCGTCATAGATATTCTGTGACATAACGTCTCCATCTATTAATTATTAAAATTATTTAATCTATATTATTTGTCTGATGTATATTTTTCCGATTATATAATTTTATTGCCAAAGATGTATTGCCACGCGTAACTAAAAAAGCAGGAACGACTAGTCGTAATCTCTGCACATCTTTTCTTACCTGTATATCTCCATGAATCGTAATTCCGTTTTAGTCCCGGCGGCATTGTTGCCGCTTTTTATTCTGATGTCAGGCTGCGCGCCTATGCATGATGACCGCCAGTCTCTGTCGCAGCAGGCTCCTGCTGCGAATGTCGATACCACATTGCCCGCAGCGTTAAAAAATGGCTGGCCAGACAGCCAGTGGTGGAAGGCATACCATGACCCCCAGCTTAATGCGTTGATTGACAACACGTTGCGAAATTCTCCTGATATGCAGGTAGCGGAACAGCGCATTCAACTGGCGGAGGCACAGGCAAAGGCGGTGGAGGCGCAGGATGGCCCGGAGATCGACTTCTCCGCGGACGTTGAGCGTCAGAGAATGTCAGCCGAAGGGCTGATGGGACCGTTTGCCATTACCGATCCGGCCGCCGGGACGACAGGGCCGTGGTACACCAACGGCACCTTTGGTTTAACCGCAGGCTGGAATCTGGATCTGTGGGGTAAGAATCGGGCTGAAGTGACGGCGCGTATAGGGGCCGTTAAGGCGCGTGAAGCCGAACGTGAGCAAACCCGACAGTTGCTGGCGAGCGGTGTGTCTCGACTATACTGGGAATGGCAAACGCAGGCCGCGCTGAAAACCGTGCTGACGCAAATCGAAACTGAGCAGCAAAACGTGATTACCGTCGATCGTCAGCTGTATCAAAACGGTCTTACTTCTTCAGTGGAAGGCGTTGAAACCGACATCGATTCCAGCAAGACAGAGCAGCAGTTAAACGACGTCAGCGGTAAAATGAAGGTCATCGAGGCGCGACTGAGCGCGCTGACTAATGCCCAGTCCACTGCCCTGAAGCTCCATACGACCAAACTGCCTGCGGTCGAAAGTCAGCTCCCGTCCCAGTTAGGTTACTCGCTACTGGCCCGCCGACCGGATTTACAGGCGGCGCACTGGTACATCGAATCATCGCTGAGCAGCATTGATGCGGCGAAAGCGGCGTTTTATCCCGATGTGAATCTGATAGCGTTTTTACAACAGGATGCGTTACATCTGAGCGACCTGTTCCGCCATTCCGCACAGCAAATGGGTGTCACAGCCGGACTCACGCTGCCTGTCTTCGACAGCGGCAGACTAAATGCGAATCTCGACATAACCAAAGCCCAAAGCAACCTGACGGTGGCGAATTACAATAAAGCCGTGGTAGATGCAGTGAATGACGTGGCGCGAGCAGCTTCGCAGGTGGAAACACTGGCGCAGAAAAATCAGCATCAGCAGCAGATTGAGCATGATGCCCAGCGCGTCGTGGGTCTGGCGCAGGCGCGCTTTAATGCCGGTATTATTGCTGGCTCCCGGGTCAGCGAGGCAAAGATCCCGGCTTTACGCGAGCAGTGCAACGGTCTGCTTTTACAAGGCCAGTGGCTGGATGCCTCAATCCAGTTGACCAGCGCGCTGGGTGGTGGTTATCACGCGTCCTGACTGTTCGGCCCGCGGTGTTAAGCTGTCGGGCCATTTTCATTGCGCTTACGTGCGCTTCGCCGTTTCATCCACCAGCGGACGCCCGCGACTATCCCGATAACCAGCACCAGCCAGATGCCATGCTTGATATGCTGGTCAAGGCTGTGCAGCCACGGCGCAATCACTTCGCCACCGACATAGCCGAGAGTGGTAAATAGCGATGCCCAGACAAATGCGCCAAGAATATTCAACGGTAAAAAAATCTTCGGCGGCAGGTGACTGGCGCCAATCAGCAAAGGACCAATAACGCGAAAGCCATACATAAAGCGCGTACCGACCACAAACAGGTAAGGACGTCGCTGGATCATCTTTTGTGCATAATCAATTTTTGCCTGATGGCGCGAGAAACGCTGCAAAATTTTGCCGCCAAAACGGCGTCCGAGTAAATAGAGCAACTGATCGCCAATCATCCCACCCAGTGCGACCGAGAGTACCACCAGCGGAAATTTCAGAACGCCCTGATGTGCCGCCACACCGCCTAACAGGGTAATGGTTTCGCCTTCCGCCAGGCTGCCGATGATTAACGCAGCATAGCCGTATTGCGCAACATAATGATTTATATCCATACGATTGTATGACCTCCACTACTAATAGCATACACCCTATGAATATTTGATGCCGGAAAAGCACAACCTGGCGCTTCGGTATTTTTCCTGTGTACATAAAATAATCAAAAGCTGAATTATACTTGAAGTGTTGAGGTCCGGAGCTGACAAGAAGGGGGCGGTATGAACCATGTCTGGGGGCTGTTTTCCCATCCCGATCGTGAAATGCACGTGATCAACAGCGAAAACGAAAGTGTTTCGCATCACTATACCCACCATGTACTGCTGATGGCGGCAATCCCGGTTATTTGCGCGTTTATCGGCACCACGCAAATCGGCTGGAATTTTGGCGATGGCAATATCCTGAAATTATCCCTGTTAACCGGATTGGCGATGGCGATTCTGTTTTACGGGGTGATGCTGGCAGGCGTCGCCGTCATGGGCCGGGTTATCTGGTGGATGGCGCGAAATTACCCGCAGCGTCCGTCGCTGGCGCATTGTATGGTGTTTGCCGGATATGTCGCGACGCCGCTGTTTTTAAGCGGGCTCGTCGCACTTTATCCGCTGGTCTGGCTGTGCGCATTGGTGGGGACCATCGCGCTGTTTTACACCGGCTATTTACTTTACCTCGGTATACCGACTTTCCTGAATATCACTCGTGAGGAAGGGTTAAGTTTTTCCAGTTCGACGCTGGCGATCGGTGTGCTGGTACTGGAAGTTTTGCTGGCTATTACGGTAATCCTGTGGGGTTACGGCTATCGGTTATTCTGACGGATAAACCTGTCTGCGCTGCGTTGTTGACGTAAAAGTCAGCAACGCAGCATTTCGAGACGATTCTCCTGTGGCGGCAAACCTGCCGGATCGCTATGATGCCTGAGCTAGCTTGAGATAATACTTAGTCTCAGGCGGTGTGCGTTGTGACGTGCGTGAACCATTATCAGAAATCTCATCATGCTGAAATTCCGAGTTTCATTATTAAGCCTTGCCCTGGTGCTGGCCGTTCCTTTTGCACCCCAAGCCGTGGCTAAAACGGCAACTACCGCAGCGGCTTCTCAACCTGAGATAGCATCCGGTAGCGCGATGATTGTTGATCTGAATACCAACAAAGTTATCTATTCGAACCATCCGGACCTTGTGCGTCCGATTGCGTCGATTACCAAATTAATGACGGCGATGGTGGTGCTTGATGCGCGACTGCCGCTGAATGAAAAGCTGAAAGTTGATATTAGCCAGACGCCGGAAATGAAAGGCATTTACTCTCGCGTTCGACTTAACAGCGAAATTAGCCGTAAAGACATGCTGTTGCTGGCGCTGATGTCATCAGAAAACCGCGCGGCGGCGAGCCTGGCGCATCATTACCCGGGCGGATATAACGCGTTTATCAAAGCCATGAATGCCAAAGCGAAATCGCTCGGTATGACTCAGACACGCTTTGTGGAACCCACCGGCTTATCGATTCATAACGTTTCGACGGCCCGGGACTTAACCAAACTGCTGATTGCCAGCAAACAGTATCCGCTGATTGGCCAGCTAAGTACGACGCGCGAAGATATGGCGACGTTTGCCAATCCGGCGTATACGCTGCCGTTTCGTAACACCAACCATTTGGTATACCGCGATAACTGGAATATTCAGTTAACGAAAACCGGGTTTACCAATGCGGCGGGTCACTGTCTGGTGATGCGCACGGTGATTAATAACAAACCGGTGGCGCTGGTGGTGATGGATGCATTTGGTAAATATACCCACTTTGCCGATGCCAGCCGTTTACGTACCTGGATTGAAACGGGCAAGGTGATGCCGGTTCCGGCGGCGGCGCTGAGCTATAAAAAGCAAAAAGCCGCGCAGATGGCGGCGGCAGGTTCGGCGACGGGCGAGCAAACCGCACAGAACGATTAAACAAGACGTCTTATCCGGCCTGCACAAAACTAATGTGGCTGTAGGCCGGGCAAGCGAAGCGCCCCCGGCAACATGCCCGGTGGCGCTTATCTTTTTTTTGCTTTACGACTCTTTCCAGAACTTCTGCTTACTCGTTTTCCCAATACCCGGATTCATACTGTTGGTGGGATCGTTCTCACGGTAAAAACGGGTCAAGGTTTCCGGCGCCTGATACAGATGCCCGACGTTGTGCTCTGCCGGATACTGCGCCCCACGCTCGCGCAGGAGTTCCAGCATTTGCTCTTTCAGCGCATGCGCGTCCACGCCTTTTTTCACAATGTAATCCTGATGGAAGACGTAGCACATAAAGTGACCGTAATAGAGTTTGTGCACCAGTTGGCTGTCGATCTCTGGAGGCAGATGCTCGTACCATTCGGTATCGTTACGGCGTAGCGCGATATCCAGCGCCAGAATATCTTCCACTTCATCGGCATGCACGGCCTGATAACGTATAGCCGCGCCAGCCGCCGCAAAGCGGTGTAAAAACGCCTTGCTGCCTTCTTCCGCGGTACAGGCAAAGAAATCGCCTTCAGCGGTTTTGAAATATTCGCTAAGCCAGTTTTGCGCTTCAGCCACGCCGCCGCCGGCCATTTTTAACAGCAGGTGATGTTCGTACTTATCGCGCCAGCTTTTCATGCGCGCCGGTAAGTGGCTGGGGAACAAATGACCAAATTTCTGCATTGCGCGATCGGTGAAGTGCGGACGGAAAATTTTCACTTTTTCCAGCATCGCATCGGTGCGACCTTTCAGGGTGAAGAAGAACGGCATTTTGTCGGTGCCGAGCTTGTCGATCATCAGAAACGTATCTTTGCCGTATTGCTCAGCAATGTCGTAAATATCGCGGTGCATGTATTCACCGGCGACCGGCAGATGCTCAAATTTTGCCAGAATATGCCGGCGGATCTCTGTCAATACCTCTGGCTGGTTGGTGCCGATATAAAAGACCTGCTGGTTTTTTTCGGCTTCGAAGGTGTCCAGGCGCACGGCGAAAACCGCGAGCTTGCCGGCACAACCGGATGATTCAAACAATCTATCCGGGTCGGCGTTATAGCGTGCAGGCGTGTTCGCCTCGATATCTCTGACGCGGGTAACGTAGTCGTGATCGTGCGCATGACGCCCGTCATGGCGGACATCGTCATCTTTAATCCGCTCGTCATCAAGTTTGCTCAGGATCTGCTCCGGGGTCTGGCCCAGCTCGATACCCAGGTGGTTAACCAGCTGTAATTTGCCCTGTTCGTCAATACGCGCAAACAGCGACATCTCCGTGTATGCCGGACCGCGCTGTACCAGTGAGCCGCCGGAGTTGTTGCAAATGCCGCCGATAACCGAAGCGCCGATGCAAGACGAACCGATCACTGAATGCGGCTCACGGCCAAACGGTTTGAGCGCTTTTTCCAGCGAATAAAGCGTGGTTCCAGGGTAAGCCAAAACCTGTTCGCCTTTGCCAATGACGTGCAGCTTATCAAGACGCAGAGTGCTGATAATGACAATCTCGCGGTCATAATCATTACCGCTCGGCGTAGAACCTTCGGTCAGACCGGTGTTTGCGGCCTGCATCAGGATGATTTTATCTGCGGCGACGCAGGCGCTCAAAACGCGCCACAGTTCTAAAAGCGAGCCCGGGAACACGACGGCAAGCGCATCGCCCTGACCGGAGCGGAAGCCCTTGCGATAGCGGGCGGTTTTAGCAGGGTCTGTGAGCAGGTGTGAATGACCCACCAGACGGGTCAGTTCATTCAGAAAAGCTTTATTATCTGTTGTAATGGAAGACATTCTCCACTCCTTGTGGTGGGACTCAATATCAGGAACAAGCATAGCGCTTTGTATGACAATACGCTTTCTCATTCATAATGTCTCTGGTTCGTCTTCTACTGATTCGCGCTGGTTTTGAAAATTAGGAGAATAACCTTAGCTTTCTTTATCGCTCCCGTTTAGTCTTACGGCAAACTGCGGTTTTTGTTATATTTTCGCTGCCTCGTCGGGAAAAAATAAAGAGAGAATCAACATGAAATGGCTATGTTCTGTAGGTGTCGCGGTGAGTCTGGCGTTGCAACCCGCGTTGGCGGACACTCTGTTTGGTAACCATCCGCTGACGCCAGAAGCGCGGGATGCCTTCGTTACCGATTTACTCAAGCAGATGACCGTGGATGAGAAAATTGGGCAACTCCGTTTGATAAGCGTCGGGCCTGATAATCCGAAAGAAGCCATCCGCGAGATGATCAAAGACGGGCAGGTTGGGGCTATTTTTAACACCGTCACACGCCAGGATATTCGCAAAATGCAGGATCAGGTGATGGAACTCAGCCGCCTGAAAATCCCTCTCTTTTTTGCCTACGACGTATTACACGGTCAGCGTACCGTGTTCCCAATTAGCCTCGGTCTGGCGTCCTCCTTTAATCTCGATGCGGTCAGAACCGTTGGTCGGGTTTCTGCGTATGAAGCCGCCGATGATGGTCTGAATATGACCTGGGCGCCGATGGTCGACGTCTCGCGCGATCCGCGCTGGGGGCGTGCCTCAGAAGGATTTGGTGAAGATACGTATTTGACCGCCACAATGGGCAAAACCATGGTGGAAGCGATGCAGGGGAAAAGCCCGGCCGACAGGTATTCGGTGATGACCAGCGTTAAGCACTTCGCCGCCTATGGCGCGGTTGAGGGCGGCAAGGAATATAACACCGTCGATATGAGCCCGCAGCGTCTGTTCAACGACTACATGCCGCCGTACAAAGCCGGACTGGATGCTGGTAGCGGTGCGGTGATGGTAGGGCTTAATTCGCTGAACGGCACGCCAGCAACCTCGGATGCCTGGCTGTTAAAAGACGTGCTGCGCGATGAGTGGGGCTTTAAGGGCATCACCGTTTCCGATCACGGCGCGATTAAGGAACTGATTAAGCACGGCACCGCCTCCGATCCTGAAGATGCAGTGCGCGTGGCGATCAAGTCCGGCATCAACATGAGCATGAGCGATGAGTATTACAGCAAATACCTGCCGGGGTTGATTAAGTCAGGCAAAGTCACGATGGCGGAACTGGATGACGCCGCGCGCCACGTGCTGAACGTGAAATATGATATGGGCCTGTTTAACGATCCGTACAGCCATCTGGGGGCCAAAGAATCTGACCCGCAGGACACCAATGCTGAAAGCCGATTGCATCGCAAAGAAGCGCGTGAAGTGGCGCGTGAAAGTCTGGTACTGCTGAAGAACCGTCTGGAAACATTGCCGCTGAAAAAATCCGCCACCGTGGCGGTTGTCGGTCCGCTGGCTGACAGCAAGCGTGATGTCATGGGCAGTTGGTCTGCTGCCGGTGTGGCCGATCAGTCGGTAACGGTGCTGACGGGGATTAAAAACGCCATCGGTGAGCAGGGTAAAGTGGTGTACGCGAAAGGGGCGAACATCACCAACGACAAAGGCATTGTTGATTTCCTCAATCTGTATGAAGAGGCGGTGAAGGTTGACCCGCGTTCGCCGCAGGCGATGATCGATGAGGCCGTTAACGCCGCGAAGCAGTCTGACGTCGTGGTCGCGGTCGTCGGTGAGGCGCAGGGAATGGCGCATGAAGCTTCCAGCCGCACCGATATCACTATTCCACAGAGTCAGCGTGACCTGATTGCCGCGCTGAAAGCCACGGGTAAACCGTTGGTTCTGGTGCTGATGAATGGACGTCCGCTGGCGCTGGTGAAGGAAGACCAACAGGCCGATGCGATCCTTGAAACCTGGTTTGCCGGGACGGAAGGCGGTAACGCCATCGCCGATGTGCTGTTTGGCGATTACAACCCGTCAGGTAAGCTGCCGATGTCTTTCCCGCGCTCCGTTGGACAGATCCCGGTCTATTACAGCCATCTCAATACCGGCCGCCCATATAATGCCGATAAGCCGAATAAGTACACGTCGCGCTACTTTGATGAAGCGAATGGTCCGTTGTATCCCTTTGGCTATGGCCTGAGCTATACCACGTTCACGGTTTCTGATGTGAAACTCTCTTCCCCAACGATGAAGCGTGACGGGACAGTGACGGCCAGCGTGCAGGTGACCAACACCGGCAAGCGCGAAGGTGCGACGGTTATTCAGATGTATTTGCAGGATGTGACCGCGTCAATGAGTCGTCCGGTAAAACAGCTGAAAGGTTTTGAGAAAGTAAATCTTAAGCCGGGCGAAACCCAGACCGTAAGCTTCCCGATTGACGTTGAAGCGCTGAAGTTTTGGAACCAGCGCATGCAATACGATGCGGAACCGGGCAAGTTCAACGTCTTTATCGGCGATGATTCTGCCAGAGTGAAGCAGGGCGAATTTGAGCTGCTGTAATTGATGAATAAAGCCACGCATCATGCCTGATGGCGTTACGCTTACCAGGCTGACTAAATAGAATCATCCGGCAAATTCACTTTGGGTTTGCCGGATTTTTTTATTTTATTATCGCCTTACCGCTAATAACTCTCAGTGTTACTACCCAATTGCCAGGTTAAGGCTTGATTTTTCGACTATGCTTTTTCCTCAAGTCTCTGAAAAGGGCCGCAAAAGGATGAGGAGTACAGCATGATAATCTCAAAAGTATGGGTGGGCTCACTGGCGCTTTTAGCCGCGATAAGCTTACCCTTACAGGCCGCGTCACCCGTCACGGTCGGTTCAAAAATAGATACCGAAGGGGCGCTGCTAGGCAACATTATTTTGCAGGTGCTCGAAAGTCACGGCGTGAAAACCGTCAATAAAGTACAACTGGGTACCACTCCGGTAGTGCGTGGAGCCATCACCTCCGGTGAGCTGGATATTTATCCGGAATATACCGGCAATGGGGCATTCTTTTTTAAAGATGAGAATGATCCTGCGTGGAAGAATGCGCAGGCCGGTTTCGACAAAGTGAAAAAGCTGGACGCAGAGCAAAATAAGCTGGTCTGGCTAACGCCTGCGCCCGCCAACAATACCTGGACCATTGCTATACGCCAGGATATCGCACAAAAGAACAAGCTAGAGTCGCTTGCTGATTTAGGTCGTTACCTGAAAGACGGGGGAACGTTCAAGCTTGCCGCCTCTGCGGAATTCATCGAACGCGCTGACGCGTTGCCTGCGTTTGAAAAAGCCTATGATTTCAAACTGAAGCAAAATCAGTTGTTGTCACTGGCGGGGGGTGATACCGCGGTGACAATTAAAGCGGCGGCGCAGCAGACTTCTGGAGTCAATGCGGCGATGGCCTACGGCACCGACGGTCCGGTTGCGGCGCTCGGTCTGCAAACATTAAGCGATCCAAAAGGCGTCCAGCCCATTTATGCCCCTGCGCCCGTTGTGCGTGAATCGGTGCTGAAGGACTACCCGCAAATGGGAGAATGGCTACAACCGGTATTTGCCAGCCTGGATGAAAAAACGCTGCAACAACTGAATGCCAGTATTGCCGTGGAGGGGCTGGATGCGAAAAAAGTCGCAGCAGACTACCTGAAGCAAAAAGGATGGGTGAAGTAACGGAGTTTGCAGCGGGTGGGTGTTTTGTCGAAAATTTCAGTAAATCGGGTGTTGCTGCTGCTGGTGCTTCTTACCTTCGCGGCGGCAGCGCTTCCTTTCATTAGCTATGCTCCCAATCGCCTGGTTTCCGGCGAAGGTCGTCAACTCTGGGATATCCGGCCCGACATGGCGTGGGGATTGGCGGTGGCTTGCTTGCTGCTGTTTCTTCTGTGCTTTGTACCGGGAAAGTCCGGCAATATATTGACGCTTGTTATTAGCCAGCTGTTGGTGATTGCGGCGCTGGTAACCGCAGGAGCAACGGCAACGTATCTGGCCCAGACCGGTAGCCCGCTGGCCAGAACCAGCCTGGGCAGTGGGTTCTGGTTGGGACTGGGGCTGATGCTGCTGGCCGCCAGTGACGCCATTCGTCGCATCACCGAACAGGCGTCATGGCGATGGCTGTTGCATGCGCAAATGTTTATTTTGCCGCTGGTGCTTTTGTTCTCCGGCACGTTTAGCGATCTTTCTCTGCTTAAAGAATATGCCAACCGTCAGGATGTCTTTAATGACGCACTGGCGCAACATCTGACAATTCTGTTCGCTACCGTGGTGCCCGCGATGCTCATTGGCGTGCCGCTGGGCGTCTGGTGTGCTTTTTCTGTCGCTCGCCAGGGGCCGGTATTCGCGGCACTGAATATCATCCAGACCATTCCCTCCGTCGCGCTGTTTGGCCTGTTAATTGCGCCCCTCGCCGGGCTGGTGAAGCACTTTCCGGTGTTGGGTTCGCTTGGCGTCGCCGGAACCGGTCTGACGCCTGCGCTTATTGCGTTGGTACTGTATGCGCTCTTACCGCTGGTTCGCGGCGTAGTGGCTGGATTGAATCAGGTTCCACGCGATGTGCTGGAAAGCGCCCGGGCGATGGGGATGAGCGCGCGGCAGCGGTTTATCTCGGTGCAGTTTCCACTGGCGTTGCCGGTCTTCTTGCGCAGCTTGCGGGTGGTCATGATCCAGACAGTGGGGATGGCGGTGATTGCCGCGCTGATTGGCGCAGGGGGATTTGGCGCGCTGGTCTTTCAGGGACTGCTCAGTAGCGCCGTTGATTTAGTTCTGCTGGGCGTGATCCCGGTAGTTGTGCTGGCAGTGTTGATCGATGCGCTGTTTGATTTAGGTCTCGCGCTGCTAAAGGTATCGAATAATGATTGAATTTCGCCATGTCAGTAAAACCTATGGTCAGCACAGGGCCGTCGATGACCTTAATCTGCAGTTAGGGGAGGGCAGCTTTTCGGTATTAATTGGTACGTCGGGTTCGGGGAAGTCCACCACGCTGAAGATGATCAACCGTCTGGTGGAGCATGACAGCGGGCAGATCCGATTTGCCGGGGAGGAGATCCGCAGCCTACCGGTGCTGGAGTTACGACGACGTATGGGGTACGCGATTCAGTCGATTGGTTTGTTTCCACACTGGACCGTTGCGCAGAACATCGCCACCGTACCACAGCTGCAAAAGTGGTCGCGCTCACGTATTGATGACCGAACAGATGAACTGATGGCGCTGCTGGGTCTTGAGGCGAGTTTGCGTCACCGTTATCCGCATCAGCTTTCCGGCGGACAGCAGCAGCGGGTCGGGGTTGCGCGTGCGTTGGCGGCAGACCCGCAGGTGCTATTGATGGATGAGCCTTTTGGCGCGTTGGATCCGGTCACCCGCGGTGCGCTGCAACTGGAGATGACGCGCATTCACCGTCTGCTGGGGCGTACCATTGTGCTGGTGACACATGATATCGATGAGGCGCTGAGGCTGGCGGAGCATCTGGTTCTGATGGATGCAGGAAAGGTTGTGCAGCAAGGTGCGCCGATGTCGATGCTGACTGCGCCAGCGAATGATTTCGTGCAAACCTTTTTTGGCCGTAGTGAACTGGGCGTAAGGCTGTTGTCACTGCGCACGGTAGGTGATTTTATCCGTCGCGGCGAACGCTCAGATGGTGAACCGCTAGTGGATGAGATGACGCTTCGTGATGCGTTGTCGGTGTTTGTGGCGCGCGGTTGCGAGGTTTTACCGGTTGTGACGCCGCAGGGGTTGCCTTGCGGGACGCTTCATTTTCGCGATCTGCTTTCGGAGATGCCGACCCGTGAAACGTCTTGCTGATCCGCTGCTTTGGCTGGTTGTCCTGTTCCTGATCCTGTTGGTCGGGTTACCGCACAGTCAGGCCCTGTTTAGTTCGCTGTTCCCCGAGTTGCCGCGACCGGTGTATCAGCAGGAAAGTTTTACGACGCTGGCGTTAAGCCACTTTGCGCTGGTGGGGATTTCAAGTCTTATCGCCGTCATCATCGGCACGGGGGCGGGAGTTGTGGTAACCCGGTCCTGGGGCGTGGAATTCAGGCCGATGGTGGAAACGATTGCCGCCGTGGGGCAGACTTTTCCTCCGGTCGCCGTGCTGGCAATCGCCGTACCGGTGATGGGGTTTGGGCTTGAACCCGCGATTATCGCGCTGATCCTGTATGGCGTGTTACCGATCCTGCAGGCAACACTGGCGGGACTCGGCGGCATTTCTCCCAGCGTGATGGAGGTAGCCAGCGGAATGGGAATGAGTCAGAGCCAGCGGCTGCGCAAAGTGGAGTTGCCGCTGGCGGCACCGGTCATCCTGGCGGGGATTCGCACGTCGGTGATTATTAATATCGGCACCGCAACAATCGCCTCAACCGTCGGGGCGAACACGCTGGGCACGCCGATTATTATCGGGCTTAGCGGGTTCAATACCGCTTATGTGATTCAGGGCGCGCTGCTGGTCGCGCTGGCGGCAGTGATAGTTGATCGCGGGTTTGAGCGATTAGCGAGCCGCCTTACCCGGCACGTAAAATGAATGTGTAGCCTGCCAGCATGACGCCGCCGATACCGCCGATAGCCATTAGCAGAAAGAGGGTGATAACACCGATTTTAGCTGCGCTCATTATGCACTCCTTATGTGAATTCAAGGATTGTACACGTTTGTTAATAGAATATTAAGAGCCTGGATCAGTAGGCGTTATTGGCGCAGACAGTTTGAACACGGACAGCGCGGAAGAACCGGAGCGTACACGTACTACGTGAGGATTATTCGCTACGCTCACCCTCCGGGCCGCCCTAAAGGGCGTTCAAAACTCTCTGAGTGTTGTCTGAGCACTGCCCAGGTTCGAAATGGCAAGCAAAATAGCCCTAATGGGCCAGGCTCTAAATACCGAGTGGATAAATATCGTGACCCAACGCGCGCCATTCGTTCAACTGTTGCTGCTGTGCGGGCGTTTGGCTCTCGCCGCACCAGACGAGTAAGGTTCGACCTTCAAACAACTCAGGTCGCAATTGGTTCAGCGAGTGGGCG
Source organism: Citrobacter sp. Ce129 (assembly GCF_030334545.1). Lineage (NCBI taxonomy): Bacteria > Pseudomonadati > Pseudomonadota > Gammaproteobacteria > Enterobacterales > Enterobacteriaceae > Citrobacter > Citrobacter sp. Ce129. The sequence goes on along the minus strand of NZ_JAOWDS010000073.1, from coordinate 214,040 downwards.
AGGACGTCAACGCGCCATCCCTGCTGGCTGGCTACCCAACCCTCCAGCCATAAACGGGTGGTATCGTGAATGTTCCAGCCGACAACCAGGGCGTCTTTACCCTGTTTCTTGCGCGCCGAAGCCAGACAAATTGCGATGTAGTTGATGAGGACGCCGTCGAGGATCCCCAGTAACGCCTGCAGGATCGGCTGTTGGCATTGCAGGCGTCGGCGTAACGGAATGAACAAATGGGTATTGAGCGTTTGTGCGGGATAATCCTGACCGCGCTCCTTGATCCACAGTCTGAGGCTATGCAAATTATTACTTTGCAAATAGCTCAACAGCGTCTCTTGTTGTTCGCGCCAGCCGTTATGGACATCAATGTTCTCATTGCTGAGCAGCATTTTTACCTTACTGACCTGAACGCCGTTGTTTATCCAGCGTTTTATCTCACGGATCCTGTCGATATCCGCGTCGTTAAACAGGCGATGCCCGCCGTCTGTCCGCTGCGGTTTGAGTAATCCGTAACGCCTCTGCCACGCGCGTAAAGTGACAGGGTTGATATCACAAAGCAAAGCCACTTCACCTATTGTGTAAAGCGCCATCGTCGTCTCACTTATGCTCGCGAGGTCCCAGTTTTACTTTAGACGCTCTTTTGCGAACCAGGTAGTTTTGTCTGTTTTTTGTTCAACGAATGGGCGAATTTGTAGTCATGCTCGCGCTTTCGAGTGATCGTTCTCACAAATTCCTTTTTTTTTGCAACACTTCAAAGAAAGTTACGCGCAGCCCATGTATGTTACGCGCTTTTAAGTGATATGTGGTTGGCGGGTATGTACGAGTTTAATCTGGTGTTGCTGCTGCTTCAGCAGATGTGTGTGTTTCTCGTTATCGCGTGGCTCATGAGCAAAACGCGTTTGTTTATCCCGCTGATGCAGGTCACGATCCGGCTCCCGCATAAGCTGCTTTGCTACGTCACCTTTTCCATTTTCTGCATTTTGGGCACCTATTTCGGGCTGCACATTGATGATTCTATTGCCAACACCCGTGCTATTGGCGCGGTGATGGGCGGGCTGCTTGGCGGCCCGGTGGTTGGCGGTTTAGTCGGCCTGACCGGCGGCTTACATCGTTATTCCATGGGCGGAATGACGGCGCTCAGTTGCATGATTTCAACCATTGTGGAAGGTTTACTCGGCGGGCTGGTGCACAGTGTACTCACCCGTCGCGGTCGCACCGATAAAGTCTTTAGCCCACTGACCGCGGGGGCTATTACCTTTGTTGCCGAACTGGTGCAGATGCTGATCATCTTGTTAATTGCTCGTCCGTTCGATGACGCGTTTCGACTGGTCAGCAATATCGCCGCGCCGATGATGGTGACTAATACCGTGGGCGCGGCCCTGTTTATGCGTATTTTGCTCGATAAACGGGCGATGTTTGAAAAATATACCTCCGCTTTTTCCGCCACAGCGCTCAAAGTTGCTGCTTCCACGGAAGGTATATTGCGCCAGGGATTCAACGAAGTTAACAGCATGAAGGTTGCCCAGGTGCTGTATGAGGAGCTGGATATCGGTGCCGTGGCGATTACCGATCGCGAGAAGCTGCTGGCATTTACCGGTATTGGCGACGACCATCATCTGCCCGGTAAACCGATTTCCTCCTCGTACACCCAACGGGCGATAGAAACCGGCGAGGTGGTGTATGCCGATGGGAATGAAGTCCCTTACCGCTGCTCTTTGCATCCGCAATGTAAATTAGGCTCAACGTTGGTCATCCCTTTGCGGGGCGAAAACCAGCGGGTGATGGGGACTATCAAGCTGTATGAAGCCAAAAACCGTCTCTTTAGCTCGATCAACCGCACGCTGGGGGAAGGGATCGCCCAACTGCTTTCGGCGCAGATTCTGGCCGGGCAGTATGAGCGGCAAAAAGCGATGCTGACGCAGTCGGAAATCAAACTCCTGCATGCACAGGTGAATCCCCATTTTCTGTTTAATGCGCTCAACACCATTAAAGCCGTAATCCGACGCGATAGCGAGCAGGCCAGTCAACTGGTGCAGTATTTGTCGACGTTCTTTCGCAAAAACTTAAAGCGCCCGTCGGAGATTGTGACGCTGGCCGATGAAATTGAGCATGTTAACGCCTATCTGCAAATTGAAAAGGCGCGCTTTCAGTCGCGCCTGCAGGTGACCTTAACGGTGCCAGATGCGCTTGCTCATCAGCAATTACCCGCTTTCACCTTACAACCGATCGTGGAGAATGCCATCAAGCATGGTACCTCTCAGCTACTGGATACCGGGGAAGTGTCGATTACCGCCCGCCGCGAAGGGCTGTATCTGATGCTGGATATTGAAGACAACGCCGGGTTGTATCAGCCAACGTCTGAGGCCAGCGGATTGGGTATGAATCTGGTCGATAAACGACTGCGCGAGCGGTTTGGCGACGATTTTGGCATCAGCGTAGCGTGTGAACCTGACCGTTTTACCCGAATCACTTTACGACTTCCTCTGGAGGAACTGGCATGATCAAAGTGCTGCTTGTCGATGACGAACCGTTAGCGCGGGAGAATCTGCGGATCCTGTTGCAGGAGCAAAGCGACATCGAGATTGTCGGGGAATGCTCGAATGCGGTGGAAGCCATCGGCGCGGTACATAAGCTGCGTCCGGATGTCCTGTTTCTTGATATTCAGATGCCGCGTATCAGCGGCCTGGAAATGGTCGGCATGCTTGATCCCGAGCATCGCCCGTACATTGTTTTCCTTACGGCCTTTGATGAGTATGCGGTGAAGGCCTTTGAAGAACACGCGTTTGATTATCTGCTCAAACCGATTGAAGAAGCGCGGCTGGAAAAAACGCTGATCCGTTTACGCCAGGAGCGCACCAAGCAGGATGTATCACTACTGCCCGAGAATCAGCAGGCGCTGAAGTTTATTCCGTGCAGCGGTCATAGCCGAATTTATCTGCTGCAAATGGATGATGTGGCGTTTATCAGCAGCCGTATGAGCGGCGTGTATGTGACCAGTAGTGATGGTAAAGAGGGGTTCACCGAACTGACGCTCAGAACGCTGGAAAGTCGTACTCCTCTGCTGCGCTGTCACCGGCAATATCTGGTGAATATGGCGCAATTGCAGGAGATCCGTCTGGAAGATAACGGTCAGGCGGAGCTGATTTTGCGTAACGGCCTGACCGTTCCAGTAAGCCGCCGTTATCTTAAAAGTCTAAAAGAGGCGATTGGACTGTAAAACTGGTACACTGCGCGCCATTGCATCACCGACAGTTGAAGGCTCTATGCTAAGTAACGATATTCTTCGTAGCCTGCGCTACACCCTGAAAGCGAACAATAACGACATGGTGCGTATTCTTGCGCTTGCTGACATGGAATCCACCTCCGCAGGTTTCGATACCTGGATGACAAAAGAAGATGAAGACGGGTTTGTGCGCTGCCCGGATATCATTCTCTCCGGTTTTTTAAACGGACTGATTTATCATCTGCGTGGTAAAGATGATTCTGCGCCGGAACTGGCGCTTGAGCGTCGTGTTAACAACAATACGGTACTGAAAAAGCTGCGTATCGCCTTTTCGCTGAAAACCGATGATATTCTGGCCATTATGACCGGGCAGAAGTTTCGTGTGTCGATGCCGGAAATCACCGCCATGATGCGCGCGCCGGACCATAAGAATTATCGCGAATGCGGCGATCAGTTTCTACGTTATTTCCTGCGAGGTTTGACCTTCCACGTGCATAACGCGAAGTCTTAAAGCGTAAAGCGGGCGACCACGATGAATATCGGGTCGCCGGTGGTTTACTTCACTTCTTTAAAACCCGCCGATTCCATTACCGTTTGCATTTGCTTCATGCTGATGTTTTTATCGGCATTCTCAGAAAGCTTCATCCCGGAAATTGCCTGCAATGCTTTTATATCAACTTTTTCCATATCGATAGTGACATTTTCCTGCGCGTAGGTATCTGTATAGCTGAGCTTTTCTTCTATACCCGCGATATTTTGATATTTAGCGCTTAACGCGTCGAATACTTTCGCGGCTTCTTCTTTATTGCTGGCGCCGATCGATGCATAGCTGATTTTACTTTCGGAGGTCTGTTTCAGAACCTTATCGCCTTTATAGGTGTAAGAGACGGTAATATCCGAACCGTTAAGGTTGGCATTAAATGTTTTTGTCTCTTCTTTATCACCACATCCCGTCAGAGAACAAACGACAACCGACGCTGCGACAAGTGAAACTAATTTTTGAAACGCTTTCATGTAAAACTCCATTTCATGAATGTTGGATGCTAAATAATAGCGCCAATGAATTTGATGGGTCCGAACGGCCTTAATAGCAGAGCAGTATAGAATAAATCTAATCGCGTTGGCTGAGCAGTCCGAAAATGGAGTGAGGCAGTGTGTTTAAGATTAGGGATAAAATCATTCAGCAAAAAAAGCGCTGCAGTTGCAGCGCTTGAGATGTCTGATTTACTTCACCTGTTGGCCAGGTTTTGCGCCTTCGTCCGGGCTTAACAGGAAGATATCTTTCCCGCCAGGACCTGCCGCCATTACCATCCCTTCAGAAATGCCGAAGCGCATCTTACGAGGAGCCAGGTTAGCAACCATAATGGTCTGGCGTCCAATCAGGGTTTGTGGATCCGGATAAGCAGAACGAATGCCGGAGAAGACGTTACGCTTCTCGCCGCCGAGATCCAGCGTCAGACGCAGCAGTTTGTCGGAACCTTCCACGAATTCAGCGTTTTCAATTAGCGCCACGCGCAGGTCAACTTTGGCGAAATCGTCAAAGGTGATGGTTTCCTGAATTGGATCATCCGCCAGCGGGCCGATTACCGGTGCGGCAGCGGCTTTCACTTCTTCTTTCGATGCTTCCACCAGCGCTTCAACTTGTTTCATGTCAATGCGATTGTAGAGCGCCTTGAAGGTGTTGACCTTGTGACCGAGCAGCGGCTGCTCAATGGCATCCCAGCTCAGTTCGCAGTTCAGGAACGCTTCTACACGTTCAGCAAGCGTTGGCAGAACCGGCTTCAGGTAAGTCATCAGCACACGGAACAGGTTGATACCCATGGAACAGATCGCCTGCAGGTCGACATCGCGGCCTTCCTGTTTAGCCACGACCCACGGAGCCTGTTCGTCAACGTAGCGGTTTGCCACGTCGGCCAGCGCCATGATTTCACGGATAGCTTTGCCGAATTCACGACTTTCCCACGCTTCGCCAATCACCGTTGCGGCGTCGGTGAAGGTTTTATACAACGCCGGATCGGCCAGCTCAGCCGCCAGAACGCCGTCAAAACGCTTAGCGATAAAGCCCGCGTTACGTGAAGCCAGGTTGACCACTTTGTTAACGATATCGGCGTTTACGCGCTGGACAAAGTCTTCCAGGTTCAGGTCGATGTCATCAATGCGTGAAGAAAGCTTCGCGGTGTAGTAGTAGCGCAGACTGTCGGCATCAAAGTGCTTCAGCCAGGTGCTGGCCTTAATAAAGGTGCCGCGAGATTTGGACATCTTCGCGCCGTTCACCGTCACATAACCGTGTACGAACAGATTGGTCGGCTTACGGAAATTGCTGCCTTCCAGCATGGCAGGCCAGAACAGACTGTGGAAATAGACGATGTCTTTGCCAATGAAGTGATAAAGTTCGGCGTCGGAATCTTTCTTCCAATACTCTTCAAAACTGGTGGTGTCACCACGCTTATCGCACAGGTTTTTGAATGAACCCATGTAGCCAATAGGCGCATCCAGCCAGACGTAGAAGTACTTGCCTGGCGCATCCGGGATTTCAAAACCGAAGTACGGGGCATCGCGGGAAATATCCCACTGCTGCAGGCCGGACTCGAACCATTCCTGCATTTTGTTGGCAACCTGCTCCTGTAACGCGCCGCTGCGCGTCCAGGCCTGCAGCATCTCGCTGAAGGACGGCAGGTCAAAGAAGAAGTGTTCGGAGTCGCGCATTACCGGCGTCGCGCCAGAAACGACGGATTTCGGCTCGATAAGTTCGGTCGGGCTGTAGGTTGCGCCACAGACTTCACAGTTATCGCCGTATTGATCCGGTGATTTACATTTCGGGCAGGTGCCTTTAACAAAACGGTCCGGCAGGAACATGCCTTTTTCCGGATCGTAAAGCTGGGAGATTGTACGGTTCTTAATAAAACCGTTCTCCTTCAGGCGCGTGTAAATCAGCTCAGACAGCTCACGGTTTTCTTCGCTGTGCGTAGAGTGGTAGTTGTCATAGCTGATGTCAAAACCTGCAAAATCAGTCTGATGCTCCTGACTCATTTCACCGATCATCTGCTCTGGCGTGATCCCAAGCTGCTGCGCTTTCAGCATGATTGGCGTGCCGTGTGCGTCGTCCGCGCAGATGAAGTTAACCTGGTGGCCGCGCATTCGCTGGTAACGGACCCAGACATCAGCCTGGATGTGCTCCAGCATATGGCCGAGGTGGATTGAGCCGTTGGCGTACGGCAGTGCGCACGTTACCAGAATTTTCTTCGCGACTTGAGTCATAGTGGGCAATTACTTCTTTTGTAGTGAAAAGGGCTTTGATAGTACCAAAATGGTAATTACTGCGCCAAGCGATAAGGGCATTTATCCGTAAATGAATAATTGTTGCGGTTGGAGTAAACTACCTGGTGACTATTGTATATTCAGAACAACAAAAAGGAGTCGGGATGAACGCACAATCCCAGGCCAAATCACCAGAGACCCTGCGCGCCATGGTCGCCGGGACGCTGGCGAATTTTCAGCATTCAACCCTGAAGCATAATCTGACGACGCTTAAAGCGTTGCACCACGTCGCCTGGATGGATGACACGTTGCACGTTGAGCTGGTCATGCCGTTTGTCTGGCATACCGCGTTTGAGGAATTAAAAGAGCAATGTAGCGCCGATCTGCTGCGTATTACCGGTGCGAAAGCGATCGACTGGAAGCTGTCGCATAACATTGCGACGCTGAAACGCGTGAAAAACCAGCCAGGCATTAATGGTGTAAAAAACATTATCGCCGTCAGTTCGGGTAAAGGCGGCGTGGGCAAATCTTCTACCGCCGTGAACCTGGCTTTGGCGCTGGCTGCGGAAGGCGCGAAGGTAGGGATTCTGGACGCCGATATTTATGGGCCGTCTATCCCAACGATGCTCGGCGCGGAAAACCAGCGGCCAACCTCGCCAGACGGTACCCACATGGCGCCGATCATGTCTCACGGTCTGGCGACAAACTCTATTGGTTATCTGGTCACTGACGATAACGCAATGGTGTGGCGTGGTCCGATGGCCAGCAAAGCACTGCTGCAGATGCTGCAGGAAACCCTATGGCCGGATCTTGATTACCTGGTACTGGATATGCCGCCGGGCACCGGTGACATCCAGTTGACGCTGGCGCAGAACATTCCGGTCACGGGGGCTGTTGTGGTGACCACTCCGCAGGACATTGCGCTTATCGATGCGAAAAAAGGCATCGTGATGTTCGAAAAAGTCGAAGTGCCGGTGCTGGGTATTGTTGAGAATATGAGCATGCATATTTGCAGCAACTGCGGTCATCATGAGCCAATCTTTGGCACCGGAGGCGCGCAGAAGCTGGCTGAGCAGTATCACACCCAACTGCTGGGACAGATGCCGCTGCATATCTCTCTGCGTGAAGACCTCGATCGTGGTACCCCGACGGTTATCAGTCGTCCTGACAGTGAATTTACCGCCATTTACCGTGACCTGGCTGGGCGTGTAGCTGCCCAGCTTTACTGGCAGGGTGAAGTTATTCCGGGCGAGATTGCCTTTCGCGCCGTGTAATTAACCGCGTGACAGATATTCACCGCATCATAATGAATTGATGCGGTGAATGCATGGGGTGAATAAACTTCGTTATATTGTTTATCCTGCCTGTATAATCCATGTCTTTTTCTGAATAAATCGCTTCAATGCATCATTTGAATTGATCAAATTCATCCTATTAATCTACAATCTCAATTAGTTCTGGTGAGAGAGTTAACCATTACTCACAGCCAGACGGTTTGCACGCTGTTTCCGCCCAATACAGGAATAATGAATGCTATGAAAATTAGTTTATTCTTGGGAGTTATTACTCTGATGTATGGAATGAGCGCTTCTGTTTTTGCCGCAGAGACTGCCACCGTGAATATAAGTGGTCGAGTAACCGAGCCTACCTGCAGCACTGATGTTGTCAATAACGAAGTGCAGCAACGCTGTGGCAATGCCGTTTCCTTTTCAAACGTCAGAGAGGGGGTCTCCAAACCAACAAAAGGTGCGGTAACGGAAATTGTTACCGTCCCCGGCGACGCTACACGGCAGATTGTGCTGACTCGTTATGATTAAAAAGTCTTTTATTAGCCATGTATTTTTGTGGTGAATAATGCATGGTTAATTATTTCCTCAAAGAATTTCACTCCGGCAGTTAATCTCCTAAATTTATTAATTTATAAACAATAAAGAACTTTATTTATTTGTTGCAATTATATTGCTCTTTGCAACTTGTTTTAAATCAATAAAACAACGTGTTTACATTGCCGTAACGTTTCTAGTGTGCGAATTTAATTTCAAGAGTTAAACCCTCTTAATAAATAGAATTCAATTCATTAAGGAAGATACTATGAAACGTTCAGTTATTTCTGCTGTTGTGCTGTCTGCTGTATTTATGAGCGCTGGGGCTTTTGCTGCTGATACCGATCAGGGTGAACTGATTATTACTGGTAAGGTGGTTGGAACAACCTGTAAATTTACGGGTGACACCACGGCGACCATTGGTATGAACCAAATTGGTGCTGACAGATTAAATACCTTAAGTGCGGGTGGTGTTTATGACGGATACTCAAATAAGACTACCGTGCCATTGACTGTTGAATGTACGGGGGATAAAGCACCGAAAATTACTTTCTCCAGTTCTCAATTTGACAGCACTAATAAATATATTACACGAAATACTGCCGCAAATAATGGTGCTGGCTTCTCCGTTTACTATGGTGATGACTTTACTAAACAGGTTAACCCAGATACAGGTATTGAGTTAACCAAAACCGCAGACAATAAATATACGCTGAACTTTAGTGCACGCTACGCGAAAATTGGTACTGCCGCTGTTTCCGCTGGTGACGTTGCCTCTTCGCTGACGATGACTGTTGTTACTGATTAAGATTGCTATCCTGTTTATCGGCGGCTCTGGTCGCCGATTATTTCCGTAGTAAGGATAATTATAATGAAAAAAATAATAGCATTATTATTAGCTGGCACAGTATTGCCTGCATGGGGTGGGGTATACATATACGGCACGCGTGTCATTTATCCGGCACAGAAAAAAGAAATTACCGTACAGTTAATGAATGAAGGTAGCCGTAGCTCCCTGGTTCAGTCCTGGATAGATGACGGAGATACCAGCCTGCCACCAGAAAAAATCCAGGTGCCATTCGTGATGAATCCTCCCGTGGCTAAGGTCAGCGGAGGTTCTGGTCAACAACTCAAAATCAAGCAACTGGCAAATACGCTGCCAAAAGATCGTGAAAGCCTTTTTTTTCTTAATGTGTTGGATATTCCTCCTAATTCTGCGGAATCAGCAGGGAAGAATATGATTAATTTTGCTATGCAGAATCGCATCAAATTTATATATCGTCCTCAGGGCATTGCCGGTGTAGATGAAAAAAGCTTTTCTCGCTTAAGCGTCAGATATGTCAGTGGTGGCATTAATATCAAAAACAATTCTGCCAACTGGATAACGATACCTGAGCTCGTAGGTAATTCAAAAATAAACAGCGAGACAGTATTGCTTGCTCCGTGGTCAGATAAAAAGGTTGTCACTGCTGCTGTCGTTAATCATTACAAGGTTACTCTTATTGACGATCACGGAAACTACTTAAGTGAAAAAATAAAAACGGAAAGATAGTCAAGGACTGATTATGTCAAAGATAAACTCCATTACACTGGCAATCTTGTCAGTGTTAGCCACTTCATCCGCATGGGCTGAAGAAGACACGTTTGATACAAATTTTATGATCGGCGGTTTGAACGGCGAGAAAATCTCTCGCTATCAAATTGATGGTGATAAGCCAATGCCCGGCATATATGAAATGGATGTTTATCTTAATAACCAGTGGCGTGGCCGGTACGAAATTAATATCAACGCTGATCCTGATGCGACATGTCTGTCCTGGGCACAATTGCAGCAAATTGGTATTCGCACAGAGAATATTAAAACGGATAAAAAAGAGGAGTGCGTGCCGCTACGTGAAGCAGTTCAGGGCGGCAGTGTTGGTTATGACATCGGGCAATTTATTTTGAATCTAAGCGTTCCGCAGGCGTATGTGCTGGAATATGAACCAGGATATATGCCGGCTGAAACCTGGGATCGCGGAGTTAACGCTTTTTATACCTCTTATTACGCCAGCCAGTATTACAGTAATTATAAACACGGTGGTGATGATAAAAGCAGCTATGTGAACCTGAATAGCGGGTTGAACCTGTCAGGGTGGCAGTTGCACTCAAATGCCAACTATACCAAAGGCAACGAGGGCAGCGGCAACTGGAAAAGTAATACGCTATATATGGAGCGAGGTATCCCACAAATACTTGGCACGCTACGTACCGGAGATATGTATACCGGCGCGGATATCTTTGATGCGGTACGTTTTCGTGGTGTGCGTATCTGGCGCGATATGCAAATGTTACCGAACTCAAAACAGAATTTTACCCCAGTAGTCCGCGGGATTGCCCAGAGCAACGCGCTGGTAACCATCGAACAAAACGGCTTTGTTATTTACCAGAAAGAAGTTCCACCTGGCCCATTTGCTATTGATGATCTCCAGCTCGCTGGCGGTGGTGCGGATTTAGATGTGAGCGTGAAAGAAGCGGATGGTTCGGTATCTCGTTATCTGGTGCCTTATTCATCTGTACCAAATATGCTGCAGTCGGGCGTATCGAAATATGATTTTGCTGCTGGGCGCAGTCATATAGAGGGGGCTGGCAATCAGTATGATTTCCTGCAAGGTAGCTATCAATATGGTCTGAACAATCTGCTTACGGTCTATGGCGGCACTATGCTGTCACAAAACTATACCTCATTTGTGCTCGGGACCGGTTGGAATACACCCATTGGCGCAGTATCGGTAGACGCCACGCGATCGCATAGTGAGCAGAACAATGGTGATGTTTTTGATGGTCAGAGTTATCAGGTTGCGTGGAATAAGTATGTCGCTCAGACCGGCACGCAGTTTGCGCTGGCAGCTTTTCGTTACTCCTCGCGAAATTATCGTACCTTTAATGACTACGTATGGGCGAATAACAAAAATCACTATGACCGCGATGAAAATGATGTTTATGACGTTGCGGACTACTATCAGAACGATTTTGGTCGTAAGAACAGCTTTTCGCTAAATATCAATCAAGCGTTACCCGAGAACTGGGGATCCCTGGCCGTCAGCGGCCTGTGGCGCGACTATTGGCAGCGCAGTGGAACCGGCAAAGATTATCAGCTGAGCTACTCGAACGCCTGGCAGCGAGTCAGTTACACCTTGTCTGTTAGCCAGACCTATGATGAGGACAACCACGAGGATAAACGTTTTAACCTGTATATCTCCATCCCATTCTCGTGGGGGGATGGGATTTCCTCGCCGCGACGCGATTTGTTCGTATCCAACTCGACGACGTTTGATAATGACGGCTTTCAGTCGAGTAACACCAGTCTCAGCGGTGTTGCCGGAAACCGCGATCAGTTTAGTTTAGGGGCAAATCTGAGCCATCAACGTCAGGAGAGTGAGACAACGGCAGGTGGTAACCTGGTCTGGCGCGCGCCGATGGCGACCTTTGGCAGCAGTTATAGTCAATCGAATAAATATCAGCAGGCCAGCGGCAATATTCAGGGTGGGTTAGTCGTGTGGTCAGATGGTGTCGCGTTAGCTCCTCGGCTTTCAGATACATTCGCCATAGTTAAAGCGCCTGGGTTACAGGGCGCGGCCGTGCAGGGACATCGTTATCTAACAACTAACAGCAAAGGTTACGCGGTTTACGACAGTCTGACGCCGTATCGTGAAAATATGCTGATGCTGGATCTTTCCGACAGTAATAGCGATGTGGCGTTGCTGGGCAATCGAAAAGGCACAGTACCTTATCGCGGCGCGGTCGTGATGACGGAGTTTGAAACCGATCGGCGTAAACCCTGGTATTTCATTGCCGCGCGTTCGGACGGCTCTCCGTTATCGTTTGGTTATGAAGTGGAAGATGAACTTGGTAATAATGTTGGCCTGGTGGGGCAGGGTAGCCGGTTATTTATTCGTACCAATGATATTCCCGCTTCGGTACGCGTTGCAGTTAATAAACAACAGGGGCAGTTCTGTACGATTACCTTCGATAAGGCGATTGATGAGAATAAAGTCTATACTTGCCGCTAAGGATGCAAGATATGAAAGGATACGTATTTTTGATGTTTCTGCTGCTGTCATCCTTTGGCGCCGATGCCGGATGTACATTTCAGACAAAAAATGGTGCATTAACGACGATTAATCTGGATATGACATCTGGAACAGCAACGAACAAAATCAATCTCAGCTCCGGTAGCGATATAGTGTGTACTGCCAATAGTGACAGCTTATATTATACAACACCTCTCAAGGATTACATTGTTGCAATTCAGGGTAGCGGTGGCAAAAAGGTTTTAATAAATATCAATCTAACCAGCGGTGATTTTCCAGTTAGCATAGGGAAGAAAACGGTTAGTGCCAGCGAAGTGTTGAATACCAAGATTTTCACTATTACAGCAAGTTATGTAAATTCAGGAACGGCTAAGCAAACGGTTTCCGGTGATGCATTTAGCCTGAGCGATCCGGCGGTAAGCATAACCTCTGATAACTCGTGTACTTCAAACTGGCTTGCTTATCTTTATTGTTGGATTACCGGGCGTTTATCGAGTAATTCTGCATTTACGCAGAATATTAACTTTACTGTTACGCATAAACCGACGACCTGCCAGTTCTCCTTACCGCGATACGAAATTAAAATGCCAGATACCACATTAAATGAAATGAACACGGCAAATAATACTAAATCAGGCTCCACAAATCTGATACTGAATTGTGAAAGTATATATAACGTTACCACCAACCCCGTGAATTTTAAGGTGGCTCGCGGTGACTGGGATGAAAGCGGGAAAATACTAAAAAATACGCTAACGAATGGCGCAAAAGGAGTGGGGTTCCAGATATATAACGGCACCGCGACGACTCCCCTAAAACTGGGGGATACTCTGATGAACAGAATAGCTAAACTGGATACAATCAACAATCAGTACACTTTCCCTATTACTGCGAAATATGTTCGTGTGACAGGAGAATCGTTACGGCCTGGTGAGGTTCAAAGTAAAGTCATATTTGCGGTATCTTATGACTAATTAGTGCGGTGCGATGTTTCTAAAAAATGTACCTTCGTGATGAAGGTACGTTTTTTTTATCGGTGATAAAAAATCTCGCCGTCGTAGGCTTTAATGATCTTAGCATCGGCATCATTGACCAGCACGTACGCGCCACCCATGTAGGTCCAGTGGGTGCCTGCGGTCGGTGCAGGCAGGTTGCGCAGATTCCACTGTTTAATGGTGTATTCTTCGGTGAGATACAGTGGTGGAACCTTGTCACCGGGTTTGAAATGGGTGAAGTCAGCAATAAAGCTGCTCAGCTCATACTTATCGATACCTGTGGGCGCAGCTGTTGCAGCCGGCGCGGCCCAGACGACACTGCTTGCAAGCAGGAGTGCACCCAGCAACATTTTATTCTTCATACCCATCCTCTCTACCTCTTCGGGTCATCAAAATCAGTCATGTATCATTCCTGGCTTACAGGGCATCTGACAAGGACTTTTTTGTTATCACACCAGTAATTTCGTAAAAAGTGTAAATGAATGTACAGCATTGCGACAATTTCAAGCGGCATTTTAGCGATGAAGTATCACGTTTTTGCATATCAACTCAGAGTGGAGCTGTTAAACGACATACAGGAGTTGCTCCGGTCTCTGTGACCCGGAACAGCTGTCTTCAAGAAGACCCATAACTGGAATAGCGTTAAAAATTGATGCTTGTTTAATCAATTTATTTACTTTACTGTAAAGTAAATAAATTCATGGGATTTTGCTATGATTAACTTGGGAAAATTATTATTTTTCATTATGTTAATGGCTTTTTCATGTCATCTTAACGCCTCTCTGCATGAGGGGGTATCTGTGGAACCAAAGACTGTTGAACACTGTCTGGTCACGCGGGACCGTGAGCTGGCTTGCTCTCAGTGCACTGATTTGAATTATCAGCATATGCAGCTACGACTCAGCTATTTACGTTTTTTACTACTACAAAATAGTTTCACTATCCAAACCTATGACTATCTCTGGCGTGAACATCAACGAACAATGTCTTGCCTTGAAATCAGCAGATACATTGTCGCAAAAGCAATCAATATTCTGCTATGCCCAGCAACGGTCACATTGCCCATACCTCAACCTGTTTTTAATTTGTGGCAAACATCGCATATGGCTTTTATTCAGCGTGCCAGGCCTCCGCACGTGTTTTCACTGCGCGACCCCATTGACTAAACGGAGGAAAACACGATGCTGGCTCACTTCTTTATTTTCCGTCCTGTATTCGCCGCGGTCATTGCTATTTGCATCGTTTCTGCCGGTATCCTGGCTCTTTTCACATTGCCTGTTGAGCAGTATCCGGATATTGCGCCTCCGGGGGTGAACGTTACGGCAAACTACCCAGGCGCTTCTGCGCAAAACGTTGAGGACAGCGTAACGCAGCTACTTGAACAGCAAATCAAAGGAATTGATGGTCTGCTTTATTTTTCTTCAACCAGCAGTTCAGCTGGTCAGTCTCGTATTAGTCTTAGCTTTGAACAAGGTATTAATCCCGATATAGCGCAGGTCCAGGTACAAAATGCTGTAAATCAGGCTATGACACGGCTACCGCAGGAGGTGCAACAACAGGGGCTTTCTGTGACTAAATCACAGGGAGATAGCCTGATGGTTATCGCCTTATATGACCAGAACGATCGTTTAACCAGTGTCGATATTAGCGACTTCCTTATCAATACGTTGCAGGAGCCCTTAAGTAGAATAAAGGGGGTGGGAGAAACAACTGTTTTTGGTGCGCAATATGCCATGCGGATTTGGCTCAACCCACATCAACTCAATAATTATGGTTTGATGCCATCAGATGTACAAACGGCTATCGAAGCACAAAACTCGCAAGTGACCAGCGGAGAGATTGGCTCTCTTCCTTCTCTCAATGATCAGTATCTGAATGCGACGGTGACCGCCCAGTCCCGCCTGGAAACATCAACGCAATTTGAAAGTATCATTCTTCGGACAAATAATGATGGTTCAGCTGTATATTTGCGAGATGTTGCTCGAATCGAACTTGGGGCTGAAAACTATCAGAATCTGACCACGCTTAATGGTCATCCTGCTGCTGGAATATCTATTCAACTCGCATCCGGAGCTAATGCACTGGAAACTGCTGAAAAGATTCGCGTTGAAGTTAACAGATTAAAAGATCGATTTCCGCAAGGCATTGTTGTTGCTTATCCTCGTGACAGTACACCGTTTGTGACGGTGTCCATCGGAAATGTTGTGCAGACGCTGATTGAAGCGATCGTTTTTGTTGTGGCGGTAATGTATCTATTTTTACAAAACTGGAGAGCCACATTAATCCCCTCATTGACGGTGCCCGTCGTATTGTTGGGCACATTCGGCATCCTCAGTCTGCTGGGTTATAGCATCAATACCTTAACACTCTTTGCCATGGTGCTTGCCATTGGGCTACTTGTCGACGACGCGATTGTCGTAGTTGAGAATGTCGAACGAGTGATGGAAGAAGAACATCTCGATCCGCTGCAGGCTACGCTCCACTCCATGCGGGAAATAACCGGTGCATTAATAGGTATCGCGCTGGTCTTATCCGCCGTTTTTATTCCAATTGCGTTTTTTGGTGGTTCAGTCGGCATTATTTACCGCCAGTTCACAGTGACCATTGTTTCTGCTATGTCGCTTTCCGTGCTGGTTGCACTGACTTTAACCCCTACGTTGTGCGCTCATTTGCTTAAAAGACGAAATGAGAAGAAAGGTAAATTCTTCACTCATTTCAACAGGTATGTCGAAAAAAGTCAGCATCGCTACATTAATATGCTTGCGCAAATATCAGCGCGTCCTGTGAGAATCATTATTCTCGCTTTTCTGATGTCGATGTTCATGGTTTGGCAATATCAAAAACTCGCGACCAGTTTTCTTCCGGAGGAGGACCAGGGGGCAATATCAATCCAGTTCACTCTTCCTCCAGGGGCGCCAATGTCAATGACTCAGAAGGTTGGAGATGAAATCACACGCTATTTTATGACACAGGAGAGTGCCAATCTTAACGCTATATTTACGGTCGCTGGCCGAAATAACGCAGGTAGCGGGCAAAATGTGGGAATGTCCGTTGCTGAGTTAAAGCACTGGGACGAGCGTCAGGGTGAAACGAACAGCGCTCAGGCTATTATCGCAAGGGCTAATCAATATTTTAATCAAACGTCTCAGAACGCAGCTATCAGCATTGTATCTCCACCCACAGTTCGTGGGCTGGGACAATCCAGTGGGTTCGAATTATGGCTTCAGGATATTTCAGACCGCGGTTATCACAGTCTTAATCAGGCGCAAACAATGTTACTTACGGCCGCCAGAGAAAACCAAAATCTGAACGCTGTGCGAGTGAACAGCCTTGCCGCAAAGGCGTTGCTGCAGGTAGATATTGACAGACAAAAAGCACAAGCTCACGGCCTTGAACAGGCGGATATCAACGAAACTCTTTCTGCTGCATGGGGAGGGATTTATGTTAATGACTTTATTGACCGTGGCCGAGTAAAACGGGTTTATATACAAGGTGATGCGCCATGGCGTTCAATACCTGAAAACTTATCCGCCTGGTTTGTACGTAACAGTAGCGATGATATGACCTCATTCGCCAGTTTTGCCTCCTTCCGCTGGACTACTGGTCCACAAATGCTTCAGCGATTCAATGGATTACCTGCTGTGCAATTTCAAGGAGATGCAGCTCCCGGCATAAGTTCTGGGGCAGCAATGGCTGAAATGGCCAGGCTGATAGCGCCAATCGAAGGATTTGATCTGCAGTGGAGCGGGATATCATGGCAGGAACAGGCTTCCTCGGCACAGACTCTGTGGGTATATCTTGCCTCCGTTGCGTTCGTATTTTTGTGTCTGGCTGCTTTATATGAAAGCTGGTCTGTGCCTATTGCTGTGCTTCTGATTATCCCACTTGGGGTTCTCGGCGCAGTGAGTGCAGCCTTAATCGCCGGGTTCGAAAATGATGTCTACTTCCAGGTAGGTATACTAACAACGATGGGGCTGTCAGCAAAAAATGCAATTCTCATTATTGAATTCGCTCTGGCGCAAATCCGCAGGGGTAAACCGTTGATTCAGGCCGCTTTTGAAGGCGCAAGATTACGCTTACGTCCTGTCATCATGACGTCTCTGGCATTTGTTGTTGGAGTTATCCCTCTGGTACTCTCTACGGGCGCAGGGGCCTCCAGCCAGAAAGAGATTGGAACTTCGGTAATCGGCGGTATGCTCACAGGCACGTTACTGACGCTGCTCTTTGTCCCACTGTTTTTTATTCTCATTCAGCAGGGAATCTCGAGACTAAAAAAAGGCAAACGTAAGGAATGCAATAATGGTTAATCAACGTGGGCGGCCAATGAAGTCCCGCCCTCGCATTTTACAAACGGCATGTGAGCTGTTTCTCAAGCATGGCATTGACGTGTCCCTTGATACTATCGCCAGTGAAGCAGGGACAACGCGGCCGACCCTTTACAGCCATTTTCCGGGGGGAAAGGATGCTCTCCTGCTGGCGACGTTTGAATTTCTGAATGACAAAATGCAGCCGCCTTTACGCCAGTTACTCCAGGAGCAACTGGATTTTCCCGATCTCCTGAGAGGTTTTGCCCGGGTTGTACAGAATCATTTCTATACCCCTGAGAATATCCATTTCCAGCGATTATTGATTCAAGTGCTGGTTCAAAAGCCCGATTTACACGTTATGCTGGAACAAAGAAACTCTGGACGCGTTTTGCAGGCGCTGACAGAAATTCTGGAACAGAAAAATAATGAAGGAATAGTCACGTTAGATAATCCGGAATTACAGGCTACTGCTTTCCTCGGGGCCATTATGGGATATCTGCTTCCTGGAGCAATAATCTCGCAAAAAGCAGTTGATCCCCATAAACTTGAGAAACTGGCTGAATGTTCAATTGCAACCTTTCTGTCTGCCTGGGAATTTAAGAGCGGATGATCGTGGTGTCTCAGCATTGAGACGCGCTACGAAATGCCTGAGTGGATGACGACGCCTGCGGCAATGAGCGCCCCTTCCAGAATAAACCGCTGCTGTTCACCTCCCTCGCTGGCTGGTAAAGTATGCGGTGTGGATACATTCCGCCATTCAGTAAATGGATAGCAGGGGCTTAAGTATGTAAGTTTCCCTTACTGTCCTTTTAATATTATTGAGTTTTATGTAACAACGACTCGGGGTGCCCTTCCTTGTGAAGGCTGAGAAATACCCGTACCACCTGATCTGGATAATGCCAGCGTAGGGAAGTCTGACACTGCTCGTGTCCCTTCTTCGCGCGGGCAGGAGCTGAACCATGCAGCCTGACCTGCACAGCCGCGCACTCGCGGCTCACACCTTGCACCAATTTAGAACGCTTTCACCACTCACACACTGTATGACCAACGAGGTCGTGCAAAGCTTTACGGCCAATACGCTACTGGCGCTGGGCGCATCCCCTGCGATGGTAATCGAGCCTGAGGAAGCCAGCCAGTTTGCGGCTATCGCCAGTGCGTTGCTGGTGAATGTCGGCACTTTAACTCAGACGCGGGCTACGGCGATGCGTGCCGCCGTTGAGCGGGCACATCTCGTTAAAACCCCGTGGACGCTCGATCCCGTTGCCGTGGGCGCGCTAGAGTTTCGCCGTCGCTTCTGTCTGGATTTACTGGTACTACAGCCTGCCGCTATCCGTGGCAACGCCTCGGAAATACTTGCTATGGCGGGTATGAACAGCGGGGGCCGCGGCGTCGACACGACAGATACGCCAGCCGCTGCGCTTTCCGCTGCGCAGGCGTTGGCTCGTCAGGTTGGGACCATTGTCGTGGTTACCGGCGAAGTGGACTACGTGACCGATGGTCAGCGTACCGTCTGCGTGAACGGCGGTGATCCGTTGATGACCCGCGTGGTGGGCACCGGATGCGCGCTGTCGGCGGTCGTTGCGGCCAGTTGCGCCCTGTACGGTGACCGGCTTGATAACATCGCCTCCGCCTGTAGCTGGATGAAACAGGCCGGGCAAATAGCCACACAACAATCAACCGGACCGGGCAGTTTTGTCCCGGCTTTTCTCGATGCCCTCTATAACCTGAACGCACAGGAGCAAGCATGAAACGGATTAACGCATTAACGATCGCCGGAACCGATCCAAGCGGCGGTGCGGGTATTCAGGCCGATTTAAAAACCTTCTCGGCGCTGGGCGCTTACGGCTGTTCGGTTATCACGGCGTTGGTGGCGCAAAATACGCGCGGGGTGCAGTCGGTTTATCGCATAGAACCTGATTTTGTTGCCGCACAACTGGACTCGGTGTTGAGTGATGTGCGTATCGACACCACCAAAATCGGTATGCTGGCGGAGACGGATATTGTTGAAGCGGTTGCCGAACGTTTGCGTCGCCATCGGGTGCAAAATGTCGTACTGGATACGGTGATGCTGGCGAAAAGCGGCGATCCGTTGCTGTCGCCCTCGGCGGTAGAAACACTGCGTACCCATTTGCTGCCGCAGGTTTCGATTATCACCCCTAATTTACCCGAAGCTGCGGCACTGCTCGGGGCTCCCCATGCGCAGACTGAGCAGGAGATGCTAGAGCAGGGAAGGGCACTGCGGGCGCTGGGCTGCGAGGCGGTATTGATGAAAGGCGGTCATCTGGAGGATGCGCAAAGCCCCGACTGGCTCTTTACCCGTGAAGGAGAGCAGCGTTTTACCGCGCCAAGGGTGATGACCAAAAATACCCATGGCACCGGCTGTACGCTATCCGCGGCGCTGGCGGCGCTGCGTCCGCGCCATGACAACTGGGCACAGACAGTGCAGGAAGCTAAGCTGTGGCTTTCTGCGGCGTTGGCGCAGGCCGACACCCTGGAGGTTGGTGAGGGAATTGGTCCGGTACATCATTTCCACGCGTGGTGGTAATGGGTATACTGGCTGCAGAGAAGGCTGCAGGAAAAAGATAAATGGAACAAGCGCATACCCAGCTTATCGCGCAACTGAATGAACGCATTGCAGCGGCAGATAACACGCCGCTGTATATGAAATTTGCGCAAACGGTGAAAAACGCTGTGCGTAGCGGGATTCTGGAGCATGGAAATATCCTGCCCGGCGAGCGCGATCTCAGCCAGTTAACCGGCGTTTCGCGAATTACGGTACGCAAGGCGATGCAGGCCCTGGAAGAAGAAGGCGTAGTGACGCGCGCCCGTGGTTACGGGACGCAGATCAACAACATCTTCGAGTATTCGCTAAAAGAAGCGCGTGGTTTTTCACAGCAGGTGGTTTTGCGCGGTAAAAAGCCAGATACGCTGTGGGTCAACAAGCGTATTGTGCCTTGCCCGGAAGAGGTGGCTCAGCAGTTGGCTGTTGCCGCGGGGAGTGACGTCTTCCTGCTCAAGCGCATTCGCTATGTAGATGAAGACGCGGTTTCTATTGAAGAGTCATGGGTTCCTGCCCATCTTATCCATGACGTGGATGCCATCGGCGTTTCACTGTATGACTATTTTCGCAGCCAGCATATTTTCCCGCAGCGCACGCGCTCCCGCGTCAGCGCCCGAATGCCTGATGCGGAGTTCCAGGCGCACATTCAAATGGACAGCAAAGTGCCGGTACTGGTGATCAAGCAAGTAGCGCTTGACCAGCAGCAACGGCCCATTGAATACAGCATCAGCTATTGTCGAAGCGATCTATACGTCTTTGTGTGCGAGGAGTAACGCCTCGCGAGAAGGGGCGCAATCGCCGCCGCGATGCCCTACCACCCAGGACGCAACTGCGTTACCCAGCAGTACGGCATCAGGCAGGGTCCAGCCAGACGCCAGTCCGGCCAGCATGCCGCCCGCGTGGCTGTCGCCTGCGCCGATAGTATCAACGACCGCTGTCGCAAATGCCGGTACGCAACCGGATGTCTGAGCGCTGAAATACCACGCGCCCTCTTTATCGTGGCGTACCACTACCGGCGCGGCGAAACGTTGTACCCATTCTGCGCCAAAACCCTCTACATCATGGCTCAATGCAAACCGCTCGGCGGCAATTTCCGCTTCCTGACGATTAAGTGATACCAGCGGACGGCAGGCCATAATTCTTGCCAGTAAGGGCTCGGGAATGTCGCCGATGCGTGGCCCAAAATCAATAAACGGCGTCACCTCCTCCAGACCTTCCAGCCACTGCACCAGCAGTTCGCCACACTCAGAGGCTAACTGATAGCCCGAGAGATACACCAGACTATGGCGTGGGATATCCAGCTGTGCCAGCCAGTCAGCGTTCCACTGATTTTCAACGCCGCTAAAGGACATAAAGGTACGTTCGCCATCCGGCTCGACCAGAGCCAGACACCAGCCGTTATCGCCCGCGGCATTGTCGATCAGGCTGTGCAATCCCTCTTTTGCCATCCGGTTGCGGATAATGTCGGCCCACACCCCTTGACCCAGCGGTAAAGCATTACTGGCGTCGATACCTAAACGTTTGAGCGCCACG
Source organism: Citrobacter sp. Ce129 (assembly GCF_030334545.1). Lineage (NCBI taxonomy): Bacteria > Pseudomonadati > Pseudomonadota > Gammaproteobacteria > Enterobacterales > Enterobacteriaceae > Citrobacter > Citrobacter sp. Ce129. Next base: position 192,274 of record NZ_JAOWDS010000073.1, on the reverse strand, counting down.
GCAATATTGAGCGCGCAGCCGCCAACGTTCACCCCCTGCTGTTTGAGTTCAATGTCACATCCGCGCCAGGGAAGGGCATATGCATCGGCAATGACATCAATTACCGCCGCACCCACCACCGTAACGGGCCGCTGTGTACGCAACTGCGGGAGGAGGTGTTGCAGATGCGTGGCGATCATAGCGCCTCCCGCTGCTCGCGCAGTCGCATCAATCCACTGGCGTAACGGATAAAGTCGAGCTGATTTACCGCATCCAGCTCATGTTTCAATGTCGGGTTAATCGCGCTTACGCCATGGATAGCGCCACAAATGGCGGTTGCCATCGCCCCGATGGTGTCGGTATCACCCCCGAGGTTTGCGCACAGAATAGCGCAGCGGTTAGGATCGGTCTGCGCCAGTTCAACCATGGCAATGGCGCAAGGCACGGATTCAATGGTACTGGTTCCGGCGCCCACAACCTGATACAACTGCTCGCAGGCAGACTCAATGCCGGTAGCGTTACGGACGATTTTCAGTGCCAGCTCAAGTCGTGCAGAGAGTGATGCGCTAAAGGTCGTGATCCTTTTTTGCTGCGCATGTTGGGCAATGGCAGGTAGCGCATCGACAATCTCTGACCACTTGCCTCCGTCGATAGCGCGTGATACCGCCCACGCGACCACAACAGCCCCAGCGATAGCCAGATCCGATTTATGCGTCGGGCTGGAGGCCAATGCCACATCATCGATAAAAGCATCGACATCGCGGGCGGGTAGCAGGCATCCCAGTGGCGAAACGCGCATTGCCGCTCCGTTGGTCACGCCGTTGTTTTCCAGTTCGGCGACAGGTTTGCCGTCGCGAATGGCTTTTAGCGCGATTTTTGAAGTTGGGCCGAGCACGTTTTTATTAAAGGCGTCAAAACGTTCGGCCCAGGCCAGAATATTGCGGCCAATAACGTCTGGCACAATCTCTCCGTCGCACTCGAGCAGGGCATCTGCCAGACACAGCGCCATTGACGTGTCATCAGTGAACTCCGCCTGGTTAAAATAGCAGGCGGCATTATTCTCCGCAGGGCCGGGCAAAAAACGGTCGATCCAACCGAAATGAGCTTTTACCCGGGTTCGTGGCCACAGTTCCGACGGCATACCCATCGCATCCCCTAACGCCTGCCCATAAAGAGCACCGAGAATACGTTCTGCTTTCATTTCACTTCCCCTTGTTTCAACGCTACATCGCGATCGTCCACCTTAATGGCGGTGATTTCTTTATCTGATTCGCGAAAGAAAATCATAAACATCACGGCAATGACGGCGATCATGACCGCGCCAAATCCCCACATGCCAGCCCAGTTGAAGGTAAGACCATTAACCGGTTCCTGATAAGCAAACATTTTTTCCATCATGACGCCGCCCAGACGGTAACCGAGCAGGCTGCCGAATCCCTGACAGCAGAGGGTGATAAGCCCTTGCGCAGCGGTGCGCATATGTACCGGTGCTTTTTTATCGACATAAATGTAGGCCGTGACGTAGTAGAAGTCGTAACTAACGCCGTGCAGCAGAATGCCGAGAAACAGCAGAGCATAAGTGAAATATTCCTCCGCGCCGCCGTAAACGAAAAATCCGTAGCGGATAGCCGCAGTAATAAGACCAAGCAGCAATACCTTTTTAATGCCAAAGCGTTTGGTGAAAAACGGTAGCGCCAGCATAAAGAAGATTTCAGAGAACTGGCCCAGCGTCATCCAGCCGGTGGCGTTTTTCATTCCGACTTCTGTCAGGTAGCCGTTGGCGAAGATGTAATAGAACGCCAGCGGCATTGCGAACAGGAAAGAGCAAAAGAAAAAGACGAGGAAGTTCTTATCACGCAGCAGGATCAGCGCATCCAGACCCAGCATGACTTTAAAATCCATCTTGCCGGTACTTTTTGGCGGCGTATCCGGTAAGAAGAACGCAAAGACGCCCAACAGCGCGGAGCTTCCGGCAGTGATAAGCAGGGGGATATTGGTGGGTGAAATATCGCTATAGCCAAGCATTTGCGGTAAGAAACCGCAGGCCAAACCAGAAGCAATCCAGCCGATGGTCCCCATCACACGGATGCGTGGGAAATCACGTTCAACGTCCGGTACGTTGGCAAAAGCGATGCTGTTGGTCAGCGCAATCGTCGGCATATAGGTTAACGAATAGGCCAGTAACAGCGGGAAGAATCCACTGAAGGTGGTTTGCTGGGCGGCGAAATACATCAAAATAGCGCCAGCGAACATCAATACCGCCAGCACTTTCTGCGCGGAGAAAAAGCGGTCAGTGATTGAGCCGACCAGGATGGGCGACAGGATCGCGGCAATCGCGGTACAGGCGTAAGACCAGCCGATCTCCCCGGCGCTAAAGCCGCTTTTACTCAGCCACAGCCACAGCGGTACAAACCAGGCGCCCCAGATAAACCACTCTACAAACATCATGAACGACAGCTTAACTGTAGTTTTCATCTTTAAATCCTTCATGACAGGTAAGGTACGCCATGATAGTACCATTTGATAATACCTTTAAAGTACCTTTAAGGTCTAAATTTGACCGCCTTAACATTATTTCTTCCTGAATCGAGCCAGCAGAAGTTGCTGAAAAGTGCGCTAAAGATGGAAAAAAAACGCAGTCGGTACCAGGCTTATTGCTGCCCGCAACAAAACGGGCCAGGACAATCCACATTCCGTTTTCAAAGCGGAACTTACGGGAGCATAGCTATGACTGATATTGCGCAGTTGCTTGGCAAAGACGCCGACAACCTTTTACAGCATCGTTGTATGACCATTCCTTCTGATCAACTTTACCTGCCTGGACATGATTACGTCGACCGCGTGATGGTGGATAACAACCGTCCGCCAGCCGTGCTGCGTAATATGCAGACGCTGTATAACACGGGCCGACTGGCCGGGACAGGTTATCTGTCTATTCTACCGGTGGACCAGGGCGTGGAGCACTCCGCTGGAGCATCGTTTGCGGCTAACCCGCTGTACTTTGATCCGAAGAATATTGTGGAGCTGGCTATCGAAGCAGGGTGTAACTGCGTGGCATCGACCTATGGCGTGCTGGCTTCTGTTTCCCGTCGCTACGCGCACCGCATTCCGTTCCTGGTAAAAATTAACCACAACGAAACGCTGAGCTATCCCAATACGTTTGACCAGACGCTGTATGCCAGCGTAGAGCAGGCGTTCAATATGGGTGCGGTTGCGGTGGGGGCAACCATCTATTTCGGTTCAGAGGAGTCTCGCCGCCAGATTGAAGAGATTTCTGCCGCATTCGAGCGTGCTCATGAGCTGGGTATGGTCACGGTGCTGTGGGCGTATCTGCGTAACCCGGCGTTTAAAAAAGATGGCGTGGATTACCATGTTTCTGCCGATCTTACCGGGCAGGCTAACCATCTGGCGGCCACTATCGGGGCGGATATCGTGAAGCAAAAAATGGCGGAAAATAACGGCGGGTATAAAGCGGTCAATTTTGGCTACACCGACGATCGCGTCTATAGCAAGCTGACCAGCGACAACCCGATTGACCTGGTGCGGTATCAACTGGCGAACTGCTATATGGGACGCGCCGGGTTAATTAACTCTGGCGGTGCGGCTGGCGGCGAAACCGATCTGAGCGATGCGGTACGTACTGCGGTGATTAACAAACGTGCGGGCGGTATGGGGCTGATTCTTGGGCGCAAGGCATTCAAGAAAACCATGACCGACGGCGTTAAGCTGATTAACGCCGTGCAGGATGTTTATCTGGATAGCAAAGTCACCATCGCCTGATTTCAGGCGACTGCCATCGTGTTAGCGCAACAGCGGACAACCCGGCGGCAGTCGGCAACGTAACGCCGCGGGCAGGATTTCAATATGAAACTCTTGTCCGCTGAGCGGTTCGCCATCGAGATTAAAGGTAATTTCATGCGGGGCGCGGATATCAAACCACGATGATGCGCCCTCTATAATGTTAGGGTTGTCTTCGGATTGCGTTAACGCCGAAAGCAGCCCTGGCAACAGCTCTTCGCCGGTAAAAATACGCAGTTGCAGCAGACCATCGTTGATAAGCGCTGTCGGGCATAGCTGTTGCCCCCCACCGGCCTGGCGACCATTACCGATACCAATTACCAGCGCTTTACCCTGCCAGTGAAAGTCTTCCCCTCGAATATCGCAGATGTCGGGTTTGAGCGTATCCATGCGCATTAATCCGTGAATAAAGTACGATACGCCACCCAGCGCAGCCTTGAGTTTTTCTGGTGTCTCGGTCGTGATGCGTGTGCCGAAGCCACCGGTTGCCATGTTGATAAAACAGGTTTTATCATTGACCTGCACCATATCGATCGCCGTCGCATTTGCGGCGATAGCCAGCTTTAACGCCTTATCAAGGTCCTCGGGTATACCAACGCTGGTGGCAAAGTCATTCGCCGTTCCCAACGGTAAAATACCCAGCGCCGGAATATTGCCGCCCTGCGACTGGATAAGCGCCGTCGAGACTTCGTTTATTGTGCCGTCGCCGCCACCGGCAATCACCGTTTCAACGCCCAACTGACGAGCTTCATCAACGTATCGTTGGGCGTCGCCTTTTTCCCAGGTAACGCGAACATGAATTTCCACGCCCTCATCACGCAGATTCGCAATGGCGTCACGCAGGGGAAGGTTATCAGCACTTTTTCCATTGAGGATCAGTAAACTGGCAGGGAATGCTATCATCCTTTTGCCTCACTTTTTTTCGTTTTAACAAGTGTACGCCAGGAATGCGTTTCTGGCGTAAGAACTGACTGAAAGCGCAGGCGAAGAGATAAAAAAAGCCGCAGAGCGCGGCTTTTCAGACTGGGCAGACGTTACTGTGGGAACCACTGATCGCTGATTTTCTGGTACGTGCCGTCAGCTTTGATTGCCGCCAGCGCGCTGTTCAGTTTTTCCAGCAGGGCTTTGTTATCCGGGCGAACCGCGATGCCAAGGCCAGTACCGAAGTATTGTGGGTCGGTCACTTTATCAGTGGCTACGCCTAGCTGCGGGTTGGTTTTAAGCCACTCGTTAACCACAGCGGTATCGCCAAATACGCCATCAATACGACCATTTTTCAGGTCGATAATCGCATTCTGATAGCTGTCGTAGGCCACGGTTTTCACTTCAGGATGTTTGTCCTGCAAGTATTTCTGGTGCGTGGTGCCGTTTTCCATGCCGATGCGTTTTCCTTTCAGGTCGGCAAAGGTTTTATAGGTGTCTTTTTTCGCAATCACCAGCGCGGAGTTTGCATAGTACGGCTGAGTAAATGCCACCTGCTTGCTACGCTCAGGCGTGATATCCATTCCGGAAATTACCGCATCATACTTCTTAAATTTCAGCGCGGGGATCAGGCTGTCGAAAGCGTGATTGGTGAAAGTACAGTCAGCCTGCATTTGTTTGCACAGCGCCGTTGCCAGATCGATGTCAAATCCGACGATTTTATTGTTTGCGTCGAGCGACTCAAATGGCGGGTAAGTGGCTGATACACCGAAACTAATTTTATCAGCGGCTGAGGCGCCAGCGGCGAAAGTAGCAAGTAATGCAGCCAGTACTAACTTTTTCATGGTGGAACTCCCGTCTGTCAATCTTATGATTATTTACCGTATCTGCGGCGTGGATTAACAATGCCATTTAATGAATTTATATGCAATAAAAATGATTAAGTATTTTTTTGATATAAAAAAAGACGGACAATTTAGGTTCTTGTCCGTCTTTATTATTTTGCTTTATGCATATTTGCCGGATGGCGGTGCTAGCACCTTATCCGGCCTACAAAAGGTGCATGAACCGTAGGCCTGATAAGCGTAGCGCCATCAGGCATATGTTTAATTCCGCTGTTCAAACGCCAGCGCTTTACGTTCGATTAAGCGCATCATCAGCGTCAGCAAACCGTTGACGATCAGATAAATCACACCCGCCGCGCCGAAAACCATGACGTCATAAGTGCGACCGTACAGCAGTTGGCTATAGCCCATGACTTCCATCAGCGTGATGGTGTATGCCAGCGAAGTACTTTTAAACACCAGCACCACTTCGTTGGAATACGAGGAGAGGGCGCGTTTAAAGGCGTACGGCAACAGAATCGCCAGCGTATCCTTCTTGCTCATCCCCAACGCTCCGCAGGACTGCCATTGGCCTTCCGGGATTGCACGAATAGCGCCGTAGAACAGCTGAGTGGTATAGGCCGCACTGTTTAACGACAGCGCAATTAAAGCGCACAGCCACGGTTCTGACAGCAGATGCCACAGCACCGGATACTCTTGCAACGTCGGAAATTGTCCTGGCCCGTAGTAGATCAGGAAGATTTGCACCAGCAGCGGTGTACCGGTAAACAGCGTGATATAAGCGCGAACCAGCCAAACCAGAACCGGTGTTTTCAGCGTCAGGATGACGGTGAAAATCAATGCCAGCACCAGAGCAACCACGATGGAGGCGACCGTCAGCGTCAGGCTGGTATGCAGCCCTTTCAACAATTCAGGTAAATACTCAAGCATCAGCCTGGTCTCCGCTCAAAACGTGTCGCGCGCAGGTCAATGCGTTTGAGAATGTACTGGCTCACCAGCGTAATCACCAGGTAAATAGCCGCCGCCACAATGTACCAGGTAAACGGCTCCTGGGTACGGGTGGCGATGCTCTTGGTTTGCAGCATCAGATCGTTCACGCTGATAAGGCTGACCAGCGCAGTATCTTTCAGCAATACCAGCCACTGGTTACCCAGTCCCGGTAGTGCATGACGCCACATCTGCGGCATCACCAGACGGAAGAAGATCGCAGCTTTAGACAAACCTAATGCCTGACCTGACTCCCATTGTCCGAGTGGCACGGCCTTCAGGGCGCCACGCAACGTTTGCGACGCGTAAGCGGCATACAGCAATGACAGCGCAATCACACCGCACAGGAACGGACTGACGTCGAAGTTTTCGATCTGCATCTGAACCGGGATTTGTACAAACCCGAGATTGATCGTAAAGCCATCGGCCAGCGTCAGCAGCAGCTGCGAGGAGCCAAAATAGATAAACAGAACCACCAGAATTTCCGGCAGACCGCGCAGGATGGTGACCAGAGCCGAGCCAGCCCATGCCACTGGACGCCATTTAACTGACTCCCAGACGGCAAACAACATGGCAAGCGCGAGGCCAATGATCAGCGCACAAACGGCAAGGCCGACGGTCATCCCGGCGGCGCTTGCTAAAGGAAAAAATTCATTCATCAAATATTACTTCTGGAACCATTTGTTGTAGATGGTCTCGTAAGTCCCATCTTTCTTCACTTTTTCCAGCGCAGCGTTAAATTTCTGCTGCAGTTCGGTATTGCCCTGGCGCACAGCAATGCCCAGACCGGTACCGAAGTAATCTTTATCCGTCACTTTGTCGCCAACCGCGGCGAGCTTAGGATTATCTTTCAGCCACTCGGTCACCACAGCGGTATCGCCAAATACGCCGTCAATACGACCGTTTTGCAGATCGAGTTTGGCATTCTGGTAGCTGTCATACGGCACGGTAGTCACTTCCGGATGTTTATCCATGATGAATTTCTGGTGTGTAGTCCCGTTTTGTACGCCGACTTTTTTGCCTTTCAGCTGATCAATGCTGGTGTATTTACCCTGTTGGCCAACAAACAGCGCAGAGTTGTCGTAATACGGGGTGGTGAACAGCACCTGTTTTTCACGCTCTGGGGTGATGTCCATACCGGCCATTACCGCGTCAAAACGACGGAACTTCAGGCTCGGAATCAGGCTGTCGAAGGCCTGATTGGTGAAGGTACAGGTAGCGTCAATCTCTTTACACAGCGCATTCGCCAGATCAACGTCAAACCCGACGATCTTGTTATTAGCATCGATTGATTCAAACGGAGGATAAGACGCTTCGGTGGCGAAACGAATGGTTTGGGCTGCGGTAGCGGAAAGGCTAAAACCTGCGATTAGCGCGGCAATCAGAACTTTTTTCATTGTATTGTCCCGAATCTTAGTGAGAAAGATAGTTTTTAAACGCTTCGGTTTGCGGGTTGGCAAAGCAGCTCGCATCCCCAAACTCGACGATATGACCGTTTTCCATATACACCACACGGCTGGCCGTTTTACGGGCAACTTCCACTTCGTGAGTGACGATCACCTGAGTAATGTTGGTTTCCGCCAGTTCACGAATGATGCTGACGATTTGGGCGGTAATTTCCGGGTCAAGCGCGGCGGTCGGTTCATCAAACAGCAGCACCTGTGGCTCCATCATCAACGCGCGGGCAATGGCCACACGCTGTTGCTGGCCGCCTGAGAGATGCAGCGGATAGCGATCGCTGTATGGCTTCAGGCGCAGACGTTCCAGCAGTTTCTCGGCGCGCGCCATCGCTTGCTCTTTTGTCAGACCCAGTACGCGGCAGGGCGCTTCAATCAGATTCTGCACAACCGTGAGATGTGGCCAGAGGTTGTATTGTTGGAAGACCATGCCCACGTTTTGACGCAGATCCCGAATGGCTTTATCTGACGGGGTCTTAGTGAAGTCGAAACGGTTACCCGCAATAGAGAGCGTGCCCGAGCGCGGCATCTCAAGCAGGTTGAGTACGCGCAGCAGCGAGCTTTTCCCGGCGCCACTTGGGCCAAGTAACACCAGTGTTTCACCCTGAGGGCAATCCAGCGTGATATCGAACAGCGCCTGATGTGCGCCGTAGAAGCAGTTAATGCCGTTTAATTGAATACTCATTGACACTCGATACTGGCAGTCTGATAGCTATTGAAGCCGCAGATACTACCTTTGACAGAATAGTTATGCAATATTTATGCGTTAAAAGTTAAATGCAAACCGCATTCTTATCTAAACATAGCACAAAATAGCGGGGCCACCAGTGGGCAAGAATAATTGTCGGCATTCTATGCAGAATGCCAGACAATTTATGGGGATTATGATTTAAGCAGGTGAATGGGGCGGTTAGCGGTTTTCGACAGACTGGCGCAGCGTCCCGGCTGGCGCGTGTACGCTGCCGCCCAGATAGCGGACATCGTCAACGACCCAGCACTGGCCTTCACGGATCATCAGCACTTCATCACGCCAGCTTTGGTCACCTTGTTTCAGCTCTACACGCAGTGGAATGTTGCGTGCATCACTATTCGGAATAGTCGATGCGCTGGCGACGCTGGCGCTGTCCGGTAATGTGGCGCGACTGGAGAACGGATCGCTGTTAAACAGTTCGCGATGCGCGTTATCACGGCTGGCATCGTTCAGCAGCTTAGCCAGGTCGTCGCTGATGTATGGGCGAAGGGCGGTAATGTCATTGTTTCGATGCTGAATACGGTAATCATAGAATTGTTGAGCCACGCTGTCTGGCCCGCCTTCTACGCATGAACCGCTACGCGTGCCGTTATCTTTATAGACCGGTGTCACGGTAGTACAGGCGCTGAGAAGTAGTGCACAGGGAACCAGCAGTGAGAGTTTCGAGTAGCGCATAATGATTTCCTTATTAGCTTTCTACTATTAGTGTTCTACGTTGAACAATTCTGTCTCATTAAAGACTATGAGTCTTTTTAACTCATTGTTTTTTAGTGATTTATATTAGTTATCACTCCATCTAAAGCATGTTGGTGGAGATCACAACCAACTTCGGCTTCAGTATATCAATCTATGACAGGGCATTGTCGGTCATTCGTGCTCCTTATATTGTATAGACCATTTGAGCATTTGCAGGTTCCATTTACAGCGCTTTACGGCTGGGTAAACAAAAGCCATGCAGCATTAATGTCTTTAAAGGGTTCCAGATGGCTAAAATAAGAGTTGATTAATCTCAGTGCCCGTGCGTTAATGATCAGGTCGGTTTGAATAACAGACGATATACAAAGTAGTTTACTCAAGCAGTTCTCATTCTCAGGTGTTATCCATTTATCCCCTCTTTGAGTCTCTTCATTAAGCACTACGAAGTTTCTGTCATAAAAACCATGCTTGCCGAAAGGCTCAAATTAAGGAATAAAATTTATGTCTACTAAAATGACTGGTTTAGTTAAATGGTTCAATCCTGAAAAAGGGTTTGGCTTCATCACGCCTGCAGATGGCAGCAAAGATGTTTTTGTCCATTTTTCAGCGATTCAAAGTAATGATTTCAAAACGCTGAATGAAAATCAGAACGTCGAATTCGGTGTGGAGCAGGGGCCTAAAGGTCCATCCGCAATTAATGTTGTGGCGCTTTGAGGTAACTATTATTACTAATCATATTCACTTTCGCTGTCCATGTTGCCATGGTTCCCAATACAGAACATCAACCTTTGATGTTACTGAAGGAAATCCATTCGGGGCAAAATGTATTTTTTGTAAATCAAAAATGATTACATTTGATAACGTAGCAATGTACATTCAGTCCGGCCAGGCGCCATTAGATTTCAGAAAATAATAACTTCAGGCCCCCAAACATCAGGGGGCTTTTTTATTTCTGGCGGCTGCCAGTCAAATAAAAATAAAAACGCACCACCTGAAACCGCTACACATCAACAAGGATAGCAGTTTTATTTGGCGGGTTTTCCTTTGAGTGTCATAGTGTATTGGTTCGATAATGCTTTTGAGATCGTGCTCTTAGCGCAAAAAGGAGATTAATCATGCAGTTTTCGACAACCCCTACGCTGGAAGGACAGAGCATCGTGGAATACTGCGGTGTTGTTACTGGCGAAGCCATTTTAGGCGCGAATATCTTCCGCGATTTTTTCGCCGGCATTCGCGATATTGTCGGCGGTCGCTCCGGCGCGTATGAAAAAGAGCTGCGTAAAGCGCGTGAAATTGCTTTTCAGGAGCTTGGTGAACAGGCGAAAGCACTCGGTGCTGATGCGGTAGTCGGTATCGATATCGATTACGAAACGGTGGGCAAGGACGGTAGCATGCTGATGGTGAGCGTCAGCGGCACCGCGGTGAAAACTCGTCGATGAAACGTCTGTTGTATTTGCTGACATTAACGCTACTGCTGGTGGGGTGTACTGGCGAAAAAGGAATAGTCGACAAAGACGGGTATCAGTTAGATACCCGCCGTCAGGCGCAGGCTGCTTACCCGCGCATTAAAGTGCTGGTTATCCATTACACGGCGGATGATTTCGACGCTTCTCTGGCTACGCTGACCGATAAAAACGTCAGTTCACACTATCTGATCCCGGCAGTGCCGCCGCTCTACCACGGCAAGCCGCGTATCTGGCAACTGGTCCCGGAAAAAGATCTGGCCTGGCATGCAGGGATTAGCTTCTGGCGCGGCGCTACGCGTATCAACGATACTTCGATCGGCATTGAGCTGGAAAACCGCGGCTGGCAAAAATCAGCGGGCAGCAAGTATTTTGCGCCGTTTGAGCCCGCGCAAATTCAGGCGTTAATCCCATTGGCGAAAGATATTATCGCCCGCTACGACATAAAACCGCAGAACGTGGTGGCCCATGCGGACGTCGCTCCGCAGCGCAAGGACGATCCCGGCCCGCTATTTCCGTGGAAAGCACTGGCCGCTCAGGGCATCGGCGCGTGGCCCGATGCCCAGCGCGTGGCATTTTATCTTGCCGGACGAGCGCCCCATACGCCGGTAGAAACCGCATCATTACTCGATCTGCTGTCGCGCTATGGTTATGAAGTAAAACCTGATATGACGCCGCGTGAACAGCAGCGGGTGATTATGGCGTTTCAGATGCACTTCCGCCCGACGTTGTGGAACGGCGTGGCGGATGCAGAAACTCAGGCAATTGCCGAAGCGTTACTGGAGAAATACGGGCAGGGTTAACGCGGCAGCTTACCGTGGTCACGCAGCCAGGCCGCGGTACGCTCAATTCCTGCATCCAGCGTCACAACGGGCTGATAACCCAACTCTTCCTGAGCGCGGGTAGTATCCAGCGTAAAATCGAAATTCAGCTTCGAGACGCCGTAATGCGTAAGCTTTGGCTCTTTCGCCGATTTATTGCCTAAACGCTCCATGCTGCGGGCAATCATATCCAGCATCGGGTAGGGCACGGAGCGGATACGGCAATCAATATTCAGCTCGTCGATAAGTTTCTGCACAATGCTGCGCAGGGTGCGATGCTCGCCGTTGGTAATGTTGTACGCGCGTCCCGACGGCAGCTTATCGCAGGCTTGTTGACTGGCCAGCCACATCGCGTGCACTGCATTCTCGTAGTAGGTCATATCCACCAGCGCGCTTCCGCCGTGCGGCAGCAGGATGCTGCCGTAGTGATACATCATATGGGCCAGGCGTGGAATAAAGACTTTATCGTGAGGTCCGAACAGACTTTGTGGGCGCAATACCGTGAAGCGGGTCTGCGGGTTAGCCTGCGCGAGCAGCGCAATTACCTCTTCGCCTGCCGCTTTGCTGCGGGCGAATTCATTGGCGAAGCGATGTGGACGGAAATCTTCTTTGATATCGCGATGGTGGTGATAATCAAAATAGAGCGATGGAGAGGAGATATGAATGAAGTTACGTACGCCCCAGGCCACGGCCCACTCGCCCAGACGTCGGGTCGCTCGAACGTTGGCCAGATCGAAGGCTTCCTGAGTTCCCCACGGTGAGGTAAAACTGGAGCAGTGCCACAGCGTGTCGATGCCGGCAAGCATCACTTTTGCCTGTGAAGACACCAGCTCGGTCAAATCGGCATGTACAAACTCTGCGCCCATTTTCTCCAGCAGCTTGCCCATCGCTTCATTGCGACCGGTAGCTCTGACGCTGACGCCTTTGCTGCATAGAAACTCAACCGCGTTTCGGCCCAAGCCGCTGGTGGCTCCGGTAACCAGTACCTTCATATCAATCCACTGTGTTTAAAAAACATCGTGCGCATTCTTCCGTGAAATACGCCTGTATGCAATGGGAAACATGAAAGAATACAGGCTCTTTTTATCATTAGTCTGTGATTTGTTCTGCAAGTTTAGCAATACGCTTCGCCATCCCTCTGAAAATGAACAGATGAGCTGGGATCATCAACAGCCAGTAGAAGAGTCCTGGCATGCCGTGCGGATGCCACCAGGCACGTACATCAATGCGTCGGTGATCGCCTTTATCTTCCAGGGTGAAACTCAGGCGACCCAAACCAGGCGCTTTCATCCCAAACAGCAGCGTCAACTGTTTTTCTGGTTCAACGATGATAACTTTCCAGCTATCGACGGTATCGCCAACCTGCAACAGAGAGTGTTCTGGTCGACCTTTAGCCAGCTTATGGCCGACTAGCAGGTCTAACGCCGCCCGCGTCTTCCACAAAATATTGCCAAAAAAATAGCCTTCTTTGCCGCCGAGTCGATTCACAACCTGCCATAGCGCTTTTTTGCTGGCGGAGGTTTCAACACTAAAGCCTGCCTGTTTGGCAAAATAGCCATATTCAGGGCGCCAGCGGGCAAACGCCTGCGCGTCGTAACCCCAGTCGCTGGAATTGACCAGCTTCTCCTCTTCTTTCAACGTGCTGCGTACCGCGTCATCAAAGGCAATCAACTTTTGCGGGATCAGCGCGCGTAATTCGGTGTCATCGGCCAGCAGATCGTGTTTTAAACCCTGGATAAGCGCTTTGGCCGTGGTCGGCGGCACTGACGTAATGACGTTTAAAAACCAGACCGAAATCCAGCGGGTAGGAAAGGGGATGGGGATGAGCAGGCGATGCTTACCGCTGACCGCCATAAAATGCTCGAACTGTTCCTGATAGCTCAACACCTGCGGCCCGGCAGCTTCGAGTATGCGGTGATGGCTTGTGGGATGGTCCAACAGCGCCACCAGATAGTACATCAAATTTTCCAGCGCGATGGGCGTGGTACGCGAACGTACCCAGCGCGGAGGGGTGAGAACCGGCAGGTTATAGACCATGTCGCGCATCACTTCAAAGGCGGCGGAACCTGCCCCTACGATAATGCCAGCGCGCAATTCCGTCATTGGCACGCCTGACTCTCTCAGGGTGTCAGCGGTTATTTGCCGCGCACGCAAATGATCGGACTGTTCATGCCGGGGAGCCTGTAATGAGCTCAGGAAAATAAGCTGTTTAACTGGCGTATTACGCAGCGCATCGCGTACGTTCATCGCCACATGGCGTTCGTGGGCGATAAAATCACCGCCTTCACCCATACCATGAACCAGATAGTAAACCGTATCAACACCCGTCAACAGCGGGGTGAGGTTATCTGGCCAATTCAAATCGACCTTATGGCAACTGACGTTGGCCAGTTGCTGCTTTTCCAGACGTTCAATGCGGCGTGCCGCAGCCAGCACCTGATGCCCTTGCTGGCTGAGCGCCTGAACCAGATGCTGACCAATGTAGCCACTGGCGCCAAGAACCAAAATCCGTTGCGGCACGCCCATCTCCTTAGCGGGTTAAAAAAGCGCGCCAGTGGGCGACGACTTCAGCAAGTTGTTCACGCGATACGTCCAGATGCATCACCAGGCGCACAATCGGGGAGGCGTTAATCAGCACGCCTTGCGCTTTCATGTATTCACCCAGCGCGGCAGCGTGCTCTTCACCAACGCGAACAAACAACATGTTGGTGTCGTGGCGCATGACGTCTGCCCCTGCTTCGCGCAGTTGTTCTGCCATCCAGGCGGCGTTGTCATGGTCTTCCTGCAAACGCGCCACGTTATTTTTCAGCGCATACAGTCCCGCCGCCGCCAGAATACCGGCCTGGCGCATTCCGCCACCGGTCATTTTGCGCCAGCGAATGGCGCGCTTGATGTAGTCCTGGCTGCCGACCAGCAGCGAACCTACCGGCGTTCCCAGACCTTTGGAAAGACAAATGGTGAACGAGTCGCAGTATTGCGTGATGTCTTTAAGCTCACAGCCATAGGCGACGATGGCGTTAAAAATACGCGCGCCGTCGACGTGTAGGGCAAGATTGCGCTCACGGGTGAATTCCCAGGCGCCTTTCAGATACTCGCGCGGAAGCACTTTGCCGTTGTGGGTGTTTTCCAGACTGAGCAGACGGGTGCGGGCAAAATGGATATCGTCAGCTTTGATTTTCGCTGCCACTTTGTCTAACGGCAGGGAACCATCCGGGGCGGCGTCGATGGGTTGCGGTTGAATGCTGCCAAGCACCGCTGCGCCGCCCGCTTCATAGAGATAGTTATGTGCGCCCTGACCGGCAATATACTCTTCGCCGCGCTGGCAATGACTGAGCAGCGCAACCAGGTTTGCCTGAGTGCCGGTGGGTAGGAAAATAGCGGCTTCTTTGCCAGAGAGCTCTGCAGCGTATTGCTGGAGAGCGTTAACGGTAGGGTCATCACCGTACACGTCGTCCCCGACCGGGGCTGCCATCATCTCTTCCAGCATGGCGCGACTTGGCCGGGTGACGGTATCACTGCGTAAATCAATCATGGTGTCTCCTTATTACACTTCATCCTTCAAGCTGCCTCTGCGTTGGCCGCACCCTTAAACCCCAGTCACATAGTTTACCTAAGCTCCTGGGGATTTTCGGGCTAGCCGCCTTGATGCATCATGAATGATTTTGTGTGTGATTTAATAAGGATGTTTTACCTGAGCCAGTTAGTTTTCGCCAGTTCCATCACTTCATCACCGCGTCCACTGATGATTGCGCGCAACATATACAGGCTAAAACCTTTCGCTTGTTCGAGTTTGATCTGTGGCGGGATGGCTAACTCTTCTTTCGCCACAACCACATCGACCAGCACCGGGCCGTCAATCGACATTGCCCTTTGCAGCGCTTCATCAACCTCTGAGGATTTCTCCACACGAATGCCCGTAATACCGCAGGCTTCGGCAATCCGCGCGAAGTTGGTATCGTGCAGCTCCGTGCCGTCGGTCAGATAACCGCCAGCCTTCATCTCCATCGCCACAAATCCCAGTACGCTGTTGTTAAAGACGATAATCTTCACCGGCAGCTTCATCTGGACCACCGACAGAAAGTCGCCCATCAGCATACTAAATCCGCCGTCCCCGCACATTGCGACAACCTGGCGTCCCGGTTCGGTCGCTTGGGCGCCGAGTGCCTGCGGCATGGCATTGGCCATCGAACCATGATTAAACGAACCGAGCAGGCGACGTTTGCCGTTCATTTTCAGATAGCGTGCCGCCCACACCGTTGGCGTGCCAACGTCGCAAGTGAAGATGGCGTCGTCTGCGGCAAAGTGGCTGATTTGCTGTGCCAGATACTGCGGGTGAATGGCTTTATCGCTGGGTTTAGCTAAATCATCCAGCCCTTTGCGCGCTTCACGGTAGTGCTCCAGCGCTTTGTCCAAAAACTTCCGCTCGGTTTTTTCTTCCACCAGCGGCAGCAGGGCGCGGAGGGTGGATTTAATATCGCCCACCAGCGCCATATCAACTTTACTGTGCGCGCCAATACTCGCCGGATTGATATCAATCTGAATAATTTTGGCGTCGGTTGGATAGAACGGGCGATAGGGAAACTGGGTGCCGAGCAGGATCAGCGTGTCGGCATTCATCATGGTATGGAAGCCGGATGAAAAGCCAATTAGCCCGGTCATGCCCACGTCGTACGGGTTATCGTACTCAACATGCTCTTTACCCCGCAGGGCGTGCACAATCGGCGCTTTGATTTTAGCCGCAAACTCAACCAGCTCTTTATGCGCACCGGCGCAGCCGCTGCCGCACATCAGAGCGATATTGCTGGAGTAGCGCAGCAGTTGCGCCAGTTTTCTGAGCTCTTCTTCTTCCGGAGTGACCACCGGCAGCGGCGCATGGTACCAGTGCGTGGTGGCGCTCTCAGGGGCCGGCTTCAGCGCGACATCGCCAGGTAATACCACCACAGAGACACCGCGGTTGAGCACCGCTTTACGCATGGCAATTGCCAGCACCTGTGGGATCTGTTCAGGGCTGGAAACCAGCTCGCAATAATGGCTACATTCGCGGAACAACTCTTGCGGGTGGGTCTCCTGGAAATAACCGCTGCCTATCTCGCTGGATGGAATATGTGCGGCAATGGCCAGCACCGGGACGTGGTTGCGGTGGCAATCAAACAGGCCATTAATCAGGTGCAGGTTGCCTGGCCCACACGAGCCTGCACAGACGGCCAATTCACCCGTTAACTGCGCTTCAGCACCTGCGGCGAAGGCAGCAACCTCTTCATGACGGGTTGGCATCCAGTCAATCGTTCCCATACGATTCAGACTATCACTTAGGCCATTGAGTGAGTCACCCGTTACACCCCAAATGCGTTTTACGCCAGCTTGTTCGAGTGTTTTAGCAATAAAAGCGGCAACCGTTTGTTTCATGGTTTTCCTTCTCCTTTAATGTGATACCGGTTACAAGTTTAGATGAAGATAATAGTTATGCTTCTCATTCCCCCTTATTTCCGGCAGGTTTCATTTGACCTGTACTAAGCGTAGTTTGTTATTGGACATGGCGAAACAAGGAATAAATTCAGATGGTTATAAAACTATTAAATAGCGTTAACCGGGTACTGACTCATGAAGATTTTGGCAAGTTTTTGTTACGCCTTGCCGTGGGGGGGCTGATGCTTTTTCATGGGTTGCATAAACTGTTCGCGGGTATTGATGGCATCAGCGGCATGCTGATAGCGAAAGGTTTCCCGGGCTTTCTTGCGTATGGCGTCCTGCTGGGAGAAGTTGTAGCGCCGTGTCTGATTATCCTTGGGATCCTGACGCGTCCTGCAGCGTTGGGGCTGGCGTTTACGATGGTTGTGGCATGGCTGATGGTTGGGATGGGCGAAACCTGGTTACTGGATAAAACCGGTGCCTGGGCGATTGAAAGTCTGGTGTATTTCTTCATCGGCGCGCTGGCCGTAGCGTTTTTGGGGGCGGGGCGATTCTCCCTTGCCGGAAATTCAGCCTGGCGATAGTTTGCCATCCGAGAATCAATACAGAGGCGGGAACGCGTAGCCTTGCTCCGCCTCGTCGTTCATTGTGTAGCTAATCTATGTCGTCTCTGTTCCAGAGTTTGTGCCGACGTCTCAGCGCTCGCTGCGTCAATGCTTTGGCCATCGCGGCGCCTATTTCAGCGCTGACCACCAGTCCCTGAATGAACGGACGATCGTGCATCAACCACGGCAGCCCGCCAAAAGCGATGCGATTGCGGGCATACTCCGGCGCTTGCAGTGTGTAATCCTCGCCAATGTCCGGGATCTCATCGCCACAAGCCAGCAGTTGATCGCGTAGCGTTGGGAACGGGATATCTTTGCTCTGCAATGCCCGTTGTCCTCGGGCGTCAATAAACACATCAAATTCGTGGCGCTGGCCATGGTGGTAAATCACCGTCATTCCCTGTTCATTCATACGCTCATAATCTGAGCCGAGCGCGAGGATCTCTATCAGCCCGGCGTCGTGCAGCGCCAGCAGTCGGCGGACAGACTCAGACGGGATAGCCGCATAGTTATCAATAAATACGCGCGCCAGTCCGCGCCTGAAACGTTTTTCGTCGCAGTTATCAAGATGAGGGACTATCTCCTCGATAACCTCGTGCAGGCGCAGCAAGGTATATCGCCAGGCGACGGTATGTTGTTCCTGCTTGTTGCGTTCAACCTCCACCAGATTACGTCTCGCCCAGTCAAAAGGGTCATGCCTGATCCTGTCGGCAAAATAGACTTCGGGGAATGTGTCGGCGTTAAGCGTCGCAAGTGTTATCTGTTGGCACCACCCTGGCGCCACATCTTGCAGTTGTCGAGCAATAAGGCGGAAGATGCGGTCCAGTAATCCATTTTGGCCCCGGGCAATGGCGTCTTCAATCGCTTCTGGTGTCGCGATATTCAGCGGTTCATAGGGAAGAGGGCAGTAAAAATCAGCTTCAGGCAGCACTCCGCTGCGCGACATCAGGGTCAGTTTCAGATTTTGGCTGTCGGGTTTACGTGTGAACCGCAGTGAATGGTCGGTATTGGTCGTAAAGGTGCCATGCTGACAGACCACGGCCATCGCTGCGTCGATAGCGCTTAGCGATGTGCCCAGAATCCCCACCCTACAAGCGCTAATCTCGGCGTCCATCAGACCGGTCCACGGACTGGGGAAAAACTTGCGTGCCTGAGCATCCGTTTCGGGCCACAGATGACCGGTAGCGATAGCGGCGAAATCCACCTCAACGGGTTCGGACGCGCGGTTGATCCACAGGGAGACCCCATTCGACGTTGCTTGCAGGTCGGTGACCTGGCTTGATTCATATATGCGAATCGTAAAACCGGCTCTTTGTGCGTTATCGACGATGGCTAAAAAACGATCGCGATAATAGTCGCCGAGGATCACGCGGGGCAAAAATTGCCGCTCATGCAAAGAGGTGCGTTCAATTCGAAACTGCGCCAGGTAGTCATCACTTTGATTTTGTAGCCACGTCAGATAGCTGATATAAATCGGTGGGATCTCGATGCTGGCTATATTTGCCAACATGTGTTCTGCGTTGTTGTCGCTGTTATAAGGCATGCCGACGCCCGCTTCCTCAGCTTGCTCATAAAGCTGTATCTCCAGCGGTTCACCACGCTCAACCAGGGCATAAAACGTATAAATACCGGTGGGACCGACGCCGACAATGGCCACTTTTTTCATGGGGATCCTTGTAGAAAGTTCGACGTGGTAGTCGGGGATATTGCTTACGTTGTGCAGGGTAAGTGTGGTTGATAATTGGCGGGAGGAAGGTGCTATTTTGCCCTTGGGGATGGAAAAATCAGAATTTTGCAGCGCCTGACAGGATAAAAAAAGGCCACCCGGTATAGCCAGGTAGCCTTTTGTACATCTGGTGTCAGCCGATTACGCCAGCACTAAGTCACTCTGCGGATGGCAGGAGCACGCCAGCACATAACCTTCAGCGATTTCTGCGTCGGTCAGCGTCATGGTGCTGCTTACCGTGTAGTTACCGTCAACCACTTTGGTTTTGCAGCAGCCGCAAACGCCTGCACGGCAAGCGGCAACAACCGGTACTTTATTGCTTTCCAGCGCTTCCAGCAGCGTACTGCCCACCGGCGCATAAAACTCTTTCGCCGGCTGCAGTTTAGTGAACTTCAGACCGCTGGTGGCGGCTTCAGCCACCGGGGTAAAGAACTGCTCTTTAAAGAAGCGCGTCACGCCCAGCGCTTTGACTTCTTTCTCGACCAGATCCATGTACGGCGCCGGGCCACAGGTCATCACGGTGCGCGAGGTGAGGTCCGGAACGCTTTGCAGCAGTTCGGTAGTCAGTCGGCCGGAAACAAAACCTTCAGTGGCATTGTTTTCAGCAACTAATGTCACCGGATACTCGCGCCATTCGTCGGCAAAAATAACATCTTGCGGAGAACGTACGTTGAAGATCACCTGCACATCAGCCTGTGGGCGGTATTTTGCCAACCAGCGGCGCATTGACATGATTGGCGTAACGCCGCAGCCGGCGGCCAGCATCAGGAACTTGTCTTCCGCTTTATCTTCACAGGTGAATTCACCCATTGCATCAGACAGCCAGATATAGTCGCCGCGCTTCACGTCGCGGGTCAGCCACTGTGAGCCTGCGCCATCGTCAATCCGGCGGATGGTCAGCGTGATGTATTCGCTAACGCCCGGCGTTGAAGAGATGGTGTAAGCACGCAGCGTGTCCGCTGAATTACGTACGCTGACCAGTGCATACTGCCCGGCGCGGTATGGATAATAGTCGTGGCACAGCAACGAAATTGTCCATACATCCGGCGTTTCCTGATGGATGTGATGAACCTGCATCCGCCATGGGCACTGATGAGTTGGCATTGTCATTCTTTACTCCTTACGCGCTCAGCAATTGCTTCATGTCTTCTTCAACGGTGGTCACGGAACGCAGACCGAACTTCTCGTTGAGCACGGCCAGCAGGTCCGGTGTGAAGAAGCCTGGCGCGGTCGGGCCAGTAACGATATTTTTCACGCCCAGAGACAGCAGGGTCAGCAGGATAACAATCGCTTTCTGTTCGAACCAGGAGAGCACCAGAGACAACGGCAGATCGTTCACGCCACAGCCCAGTTTCTCAGCCAGGGTTACCGCCAGGATGATGGCAGAGTAAGCATCGTTACACTGACCGGCATCCACCAGACGCGGCAGACCTTCGATATCGCCGAACTCCAGTTTGTTGAAACGGTATTTACCGCACGCCAGGGTCAGGATCAGGCAGTCGTCCGGTACGCTGGTCGCGAAATCGGTGAAGTAGTTACGTTCGCCACGTGCGCCGTCACAACCGCCCACCAGGAAGATGTGACGCAGTTTTTCACGGCTGACCAGGTCGATCAGGGTATCCGCGGCGCCCAGCAGGGTTTGACGACCAAAACCTACGGTTATCAGGTGCGGAATTTCGCTATACGGGAAGCCCGCCATTTGCTGTGCCTGAGCAATTACCGGACCGAAGTTGTCGCCTTCGAGATGGCTCACGCCCGGCCAGCCGACGATGCTACGGGTCCAGATACGGTCGTCGTACGCGCCAACGGTTGGGTCGATGATGCAGTTAGAGGTCATCACGATTGGACCTGGGAAGCGGGCGAATTCAACCTGCTGATTCTGCCAGCCGCTGCCGTAGTTACCGATCAGGTGTTTGAATTTACGCAGTTCTGGGTAACCGTGTGCCGGCAGCATTTCACCGTGGGTATAGACGTTAACGCCGGTACCTTCGGTTTGCTCCAGCAGGTTGTACAGATCTTTCAGGTCGTGACCGGAGATCAGAATGCACTTACCTTCGGTGGCTTTGACGTTGACCTGAGTCGGAGTCGGGTGACCGTATTTGGTGGTTTCACCGGCGTCCAGAATGCTCATCACTTTGAAGTTCATCTGGCCGATTTCCATTGAGCACTCCAGCAGAGCGTTCATATCGGAAGGCCAGGTACCCAGCCACGCCATGATTTTGTGGTACTGAGCATAGATGTCGTTGTCGTACTGGCCGAGAACGTGCGCGTGCTCCATGTAAGCTGCCGCACCTTTCAGGCCGTAAAGGCACAGCAGACGCAGGCCGAGAATATTCTCGCCGATGGCTGCTTTGTCTTTGTTCGGGGTAAATTCAGCGGCCTGACGTTGCAGGTCGCCCAGATCGTCGCTGACCAGTTGCAGATCGGCCATCGGGTTGGCGACCGCTGCGTTCGCGTCGATGTTCAGGCATTGCGCTTTCAGGGCGTCGCGCATGGCGATAGCTTCACGGGCATAGCCAACAATACGTGGGGAATCGAAGTTTACGTTGGTCAGCGTGGAGAAGAATGCACGCGGCGCAAAGTTATCAACCTCGTGGTCGATAATGCCGTATTCACGTGCTTTAACAGCCCATGCAGACAGACCTTGTAGGGAAGCAATCAGCAGATCCTGCAAATCGGAGGTTTCAGCCGTTTTACCGCACATACCCTGCGCGTAAGAGCAGCCGTTTCCTGCCGGAGTACGGATGGTTTGTTCACATTGCACACAAAACATGGTCACACCTTTTTAAAGTTATATTTAATATACATGTTTAAGGTTATGCCTGTGCGCGAAGGGATAAAAGGGATTTCTGCTACAACTTGCAGGGAGATTGATTTAGCGCAATTTTGGCGGTAGCTGACTACCGCCAGGGAGGTATTTGTTCGGGTTTCAGGCGGAGAAAAACGCCATCAGCAGAGGCACTAACAGACTCAGAATAAAACCGTGAACGATGGCTGCCGGGACCATTTCCAGGCCGCCGCTGCGTTGTAGTACGGGCAGGGTGAAATCCATTGATGTCGCGCCACATAGCCCCAACGCGGTAGAGCGGCTACGGCCAACCAGTCCTGGAATCAACATAATGGCGATCAGCTCGCGCGCCAGGTCGTTGAAGAAGGCTGCACTCCCAATTACCGGGCCGAACGATTCGGTCAACAAAATACCTGACAGGGAATACCAGCCAAAACCTGACGCCATCGCCAGCGCGGTTTTCAGCGGCAGGCCGAGAATCAACGCATTGATAACCCCCGCCAGCATCGAACTGGCGACCACCACCACCGCCACAATCATCCCCCGGCGATTCAGCACAATTTGCTTTAAGGTCATACCGCTGTTGCGCAGTTGGATCCCCACCAGGAACAGTAAAAAGATTAACGTATATTCGCTGGCTTCGGTGGCGTGCTGCAGAATGGGAAGACCGGTGAGGCCGAGCAGAAAACCGACGACGACGACGCCGCAAAGCTGAAGTGACTCAAGCGCCATTGCAATTCGTGAGGGGAGCTTTTCTTGCTTGTGATTATGTCGCCAGGGCAGCGTACGCTCCAGCCAGAACAGCGCCGCGATATTACACAGCAAAATGACCGTCACGCTGACTGCAGAATAATGAAGAATGGCCAGCAGGTTACTGGCGAGATTATCCAGAAACGCCAGACTGATACCCATAAAAAAGAGAATAAGGTAGACGATCCAGCTCAACAGGCGATTGATGAGTTTTAATGCAGCCCTGTGCCGAAGCGGAATAAGGTAGCCCACAATAAGGGGAACCAGAATGATTAACAGCCCTGAAAACATGAAAACCCGATCCTTGCTGAGATGTAAGACGAAATGCGCCAGCACACACTACTCAATGCAAAGAGGGGAGTAAAGTTGCAAATAAAAGGAAATATAGAGAGGAAAAAAAAGACCTGACTTTCGCCAGGCCTTTTTGTTAGCGATTAATCGCGTTTTTCGAGCAGGGTGCGGTAAATAAGACCGCCGAGAACCCCACCGATAATCGGCATAACCCAGAAGAACCACAATTGTTGTAACGCCCAGCCACCCTGGAAGATGGCTACTGCGGTACTACGCGCCGGGTTTACCGACGTGTTGGTAACCGGAATACTGATCAAGTGGATCAGGGTTAACGCCAGACCAATCGCAATGGGGGCAAAACCTGCCGGAGCATGTTTATCAGTTGCGCCATGGATTACTAATAAGAAACCAGCGGTCAGAATAATTTCAATTACTACGGCAGAAAGCATGGAATAGCCGCCTGGTGAATGTTCACCAAAGCCGTTCGAGGCAAAACCGCTGGCGGAGGCATCAAAACCTGCTTTACCGCTGGCAATAAGATACAGCGCCGCTGCTGCAACAATACCGCCCACAACCTGAGCAATAACATAACCAATAACGTCTTTTGCCGGGAAGCGACCGCCAGCCCATAAACCGAAGGTTACCGCTGGGTTAAAGTGCCCACCGGAAATATGACCTACGGCGAATGCCATGGTCAGTACGGTCAGACCAAACGCCAGGGCCACACCGGCAAATCCAATACCCAACTCCGGGAATGCTGCGGCCAGTATTGCGCTACCGCACCCGCCAAAGACGAGCCAAAACGTACCGAAGAATTCGGCTGCTAATTTCCTGAACATAACCACCTCAATTAAAAGTTCCGGGTTCGTGTTCCTTGCCCGGTAATTCATCGCTAAAAAGGGACGATGATGAAAGAGCGGGTATTTTAGATAAAAAAATCATCCCTTCGCCAGTTAAATTGATGAAAAAATTTGATTTAAGGCAATATGTTGTTATTCCTTTATGAATATTGGATGAATGAAGCATAGTTCAATTAGAAAAAGGTGATGATTGAGTTCTGAAATAATATTCCGAGGAAAACATAAGAAGAATATTCTTATATTATTCAATTTCTGCGACTAACCTCCTGATGATATCGGGTGTCCTGCGCGCCCGCTTGCCGTTATACTCCTGATAACTTGAAGGAAAAAGTTAGCATTTCCGGAGGCTATATGATTCTCGAACGCGTTGAGATTGTTGGATTTCGTGGTATTAACCGTCTGTCGTTGATGCTGGAGCAGAGCAACGTGCTGATTGGGGAGAACGCGTGGGGGAAGTCCAGTCTGCTGGATGCCTTAACCCTTCTGCTGTCACCGGAAACTGATTTGTACCACTTTGACCGCGAAGATTTTTGGTTCCCGCCGGGTGATATACAAGGGCGGGAACATCACCTGCATATCATCCTGACCTTTCGTGAGTCTCAACCGGGTCGCCACCGCGTACGCAGATATCGTCCTCTGGAAAACTGCTGGACGCAGTGCCAGGATGGCTATCACCGCATTTTCTATCGGCTGGAAGGTGAATGTGCGGATGA
Organism: Citrobacter sp. Ce129; assembly: GCF_030334545.1. Lineage (NCBI taxonomy): Bacteria > Pseudomonadati > Pseudomonadota > Gammaproteobacteria > Enterobacterales > Enterobacteriaceae > Citrobacter > Citrobacter sp. Ce129. Next base: position 167,414 of record NZ_JAOWDS010000073.1, on the reverse strand, counting down.
TGGTAGCGTTCTGACGTTACGCAGTTTTCTTGATGGCGAGGGCCACCCGCTCACTCTTGACGACATTAACGATATGGCGCGGCATCTCGTGCGTTTGATGCCGGTCCTGCGCCTGCGCGACGCGCGTTTCATGCGACGTATCCGTAACGGTACGGTGCCGGATTCGGCGGATGTCGAAGTGACCGCCCGGCAACTGGATTTTCTGGCGCGCGAATTGGCCACCCGACCGCAAAACCTGACAGATGGGCAGATACGTCAGGGGCTATCGGCTATGGTCCAGCTGTTAGAACACTATTTTTCTGAGCAGGGTTCCGGCCAGTCCCGCTATCGTCTGATGCGTCGGCGTTCTAATAACGAACAACGTAGCTGGCGCTATCTGGATATTATCAACCGGATGATTGATAAACCCGGCGGACGCACGCACCGGGTGATCCTGCTGGGCCTGTTTTCAACGTTGTTACAGGCCAAAGGTACGCTGAGACTGGATAAAGACGCCCGGCCTTTGCTGCTGGTCGAAGATCCGGAAACGCGTTTACATCCTATTATGCTCTCCGTTGCCTGGCACCTGCTGAATTTACTGCCTCTGCAGCGGGTAGCGACTACCAACTCTGGTGAACTGCTGTCCCTCACGCCCGTGGAACACGTTGTCCGCCTGGTGCGTGAATCCTCCCGGGTTGCTGCCTGGCGGCTTGGACCGGGTGGGATCAGCGCAGAAGATGGTCGGCGCATTGCCTTCCATATTCGTTTCAATCGTGCTTCGTCGTTGTTTGCTCGCTGCTGGCTACTGGTGGAAGGCGAAACGGAAACCTGGGTCATTAACGAACTGGCCCGACAGTGCGGCCACCATTTTGACGCGGAAGGTATCAAGGTGATTGAATTTGCCCAGTCTGGACTTAAGCCGCTGGTTAAGTTTGCCCGCCGGATGGGAATCGAGTGGCATGTGCTGGTCGATGGAGATGAAGCCGGGAAAAAGTATGCCGCTACGGTGCGGAGTTTATTGAATAACGACAGGGAAGAAGAGCGCGATCATTTAACCATGCTCCCCGCGCTGGATATGGAACACTTTATGTATCGCCAGGGATTCGCTGACGTTTTTCACCGGGTGGCGCAAATCCCCGAAAACGTGCCCATGAATATGCGCAAAATTATCTCAAAAGCGATTCACCGGTCGTCAAAACCAGATTTAGCCATTGAGGTGGCGATGGAAGCCGGGCGGCGCGGCGTTGACGCGGTGCCAACGTTGCTGCGAAAAATGTTTTCCCGCGTGCTGTGGTTGGCACGCGGCAGAGCGGATTAGTGGCGAAACATCGACGACAGCTGCGAGTGGATGCTGTCCAGTAGCTGATAGCGACGGCGGTATTCCGCGCGTTTTTTGCTGGCAATGTCCGCTTCGCTTTTTCGCGCCATTGTGCGTGGAATATGATAGTAACCGTGGCTGTCGCACTCACCGCCAACCGACTCCCAAAATGTGTTGTAGTCGGAAAGGATTACCTTGTTTTTGTCGTGGTAACGAGGGCTGCGAAAAATATGCTGTTCATTGCTGACAGCAAGAATTTGTTCGACATTCAATTGTTCTGCAAAACAGCAAATGGCTTCCATCACAATACGTTTTGGGAAAATCCCATGGCATGACTTGGTCGCTTTTTGAATTTCTTCATGTGGCAGTAATCGGCTGCCTCCCTGTAACCCGCCAATAAACAACGTACTGCTTCCTTGATAATTGCATAGCGTAAACGTCATTTCCGCTAAAGTCTCGCCAGCGCAATTACGTACCAAAATGGTGCTTTCACCTTCTTTATCCAGTGAGATAAATGAGGCCATTATTACGTTAAATATTTCGCTGTTTTTGCCTTCAATTTGTGCCAGTTGTAATCCATCTGCACTTAAATAATCCTTAAACTCAGTGGTTGAAAAAGAGCTGCGGATAGCATGGTAATGATAACGCACAGCATCCAGTTTCGTCTTCCGGTCAAGGTTTTGCGCAAGATAGGCGCGATGCAAACGAACCGGCAATCGAGGCTGGCGTGCAAGTACGCTATCCAGGTCAGGCCATTGTGCCAGCTCAGACATCCATTCACGCGTTAATCTCGGCATAAGCGCTGAGCGCAACAAAAACTTACGACGAAAGCTTCGCTGATGCCAAAATTTTCCGGGGCGCCAATGTCCGGTCATCAGGCTACAAAAGAGACTAAAACTTGTGACTGGTTTTGAAGAATGAAAAGTGCTGTCAGTTAGCTGGCTCATAATAACAATCCGATGGATACTCTGGCACTAATTTCAGCACAGCGGATCTTAACCATTCATCAATAACTCTGTTATTCTTGCATTTTTCAACGGCTATTTATTTAACGTTGATGTTTAACACTTCACTCTGGTGGACGTATTGGGGGAAATTGGGACATTTATGAAGCTCAAGGGAAAAATCAAAAAACGCTATATTCTTTTCGCCATCATCATTATTGTGGCGATAATTGCACTTTGGCGAACGCTTAATGCGCCTTTACCTCAGTATCAAACCTTAATTGTTCGTCCGGGCGATCTGCAGCAAAGCGTACTGGCAACCGGGAAACTGGATGCGCTGCGTAAAGTTGACGTCGGGGCGCAGGTCAGTGGGCAGTTAAAAACGCTGTCTGTCGCGATTGGCGACAAAGTAAAAAAAGATCAACTGCTCGGCGTTATCGATCCTGAACAGGCGCAAAACCAGATCAAAGAGGTCGAAGCGACGCTGATGGAATTACGCGCCCAGCGGTTACAGGCTGAAGCCGAGTGGAAACTGGCGCGGGTGACGCTTTCCCGTCAGCAACAGTTGGCGAAAACCCAGGCGGTCTCACAGCAGGATCTCGACACCGCGGCTACCGAGATGGCGGTAAAACAGGCGCAAATCGGCACAATTGACGCACAAATTAAGCGTAATCAGGCCTCTCTTGATACGGCAAAAACTAACCTTGATTACACCCGCATCGTCGCGCCAATGGCAGGTGAAGTCACGCAAATTACTACCCTGCAGGGGCAAACCGTTATTGCCGCCCAGCAGGCACCTAACATTCTGACGCTGGCCGATATGAGCACCATGCTGGTGAAAGCGCAGGTTTCCGAGGCGGATGTGATTCATCTGCATCCTGGGCAAAAGGCCTGGTTTACCGTTCTCGGCGATCCGCAGACGCGTTACGAAGGTAAGCTCAAAGATGTTCTTCCGACGCCAGAAAAAGTGAATGACGCTATTTTCTACTATGCTCGCTTCGAAGTTCCCAACCCGAAAGGGATCCTGCGCCTGGATATGACCGCGCAGGTCCATATTCAGCTTACGGATGTTAAAAATGTCTTGACGATCCCGCTGTCGGCATTGGGCGATCCTATCGGCAACAATCGTTATAACGTCAGGCTGCTGCGCAACGGCGAAACCCGCGAACGTGAAGTGATTATCGGCGCGCGTAATGACACCGATGTGGAGATCGTGAAAGGGCTTGAAGAGGGGGATGAAGTCATCACCGGTGAGGGCAACGCTGGAGCTGCAAAATGACGGCATTGCTTGAACTGAGCAATATCCGCCGCAGCTATCCGTCAGGCGAAGGCCAGGTTGAGGTGTTGAAGGACGTATCCTTGAGCATTCAGGCCGGGGAAATGGTGGCGATTGTCGGGGCGTCTGGCTCGGGTAAATCGACGCTGATGAACATTCTCGGCTGTCTGGATAAACCCACCAGCGGTACGTATCGGGTTGCCGGGCGTGATGTCTCCACGCTGGATAGCGATGCGCTAGCGCAACTGCGTCGTGAGCATTTCGGTTTTATCTTCCAGCGTTATCATTTGCTGTCGCATTTAACCGCCGCGCAAAATGTTGAGGTACCCGCGGTCTACGCTGGCACCGAACGCAAACAGCGCCTGGCTCGTGCGCAGGAACTCCTTCAGCGGCTGGGGCTGGGTGACAGAGTTGACTATCAGCCTTCTCAACTTTCCGGTGGTCAGCAGCAGCGGGTCAGTATTGCGCGTGCGCTGATGAACGGAGGGCAGGTGATCCTTGCTGACGAACCCACCGGTGCGCTGGACAGCCATTCCGGCGAAGAGGTGATGGCGATTTTGCATCAGTTGCGCGATCGCGGGCATACGGTGATTATCGTCACTCACGATAGCCAGGTCGCCGCGCAGGCTGAACGCGTCATTGAAATTCGTGACGGCGAGATTGTGCGCAATCCTCCGTCACACAAGCCCTCTGGCGGGCGCGACATCGTGGAGCCGACGGTGAAAGCGGCGTCCGGCTGGGGGCAGTTTGTCAGTGGTTTTCGTGAAGCCCTCACTATGGCCTGGCTGGCAATGGCCGCGAATAAAATGCGAACGCTGCTGACCATGCTTGGGATCATCATCGGTATTGCTTCGGTGGTGTCGATCGTGGTGGTTGGCGATGCGGCTAAACAGCTGGTGCTGGCGGATATTCGCGCTATCGGCACTAATACCATCGATATCTACCCTGGCAAAGATTTCGGCGACGACGACCCGCAATATCAACAGGCGTTGAAGTATGACGATTTAACGGCGCTACAGAAGCAGCCATGGGTAAGTTCGGTGACGCCTGCGGTGTCGAAGAACCTGCGGCTACGCTATGGCAATATCGATGTGGCAGCCAGTGCTAACGGCGTGAGCGGCGACTATTTCAACGTCTATGGCATGACGTTTAGCGAAGGGACCACTTTTAACGCTGAACAACTGGCGGGCCGCGCTCAGGTGGTGGTGCTCGACAGCAATACCCGGCGTCAGTTGTTCCCCAATAAAGCGAAAGTCGTTGGCGAAGTCGTGCTGGTGGGGAATATGCCTGCCACGGTTATCGGCGTTGCAGAAGAGAAACAGTCGATGTTTGGCAGTAGCAAGATCCTGCGGGTCTGGCTGCCTTACAGCACCATGTCCGGGCGAATTATGGGGCAGTCGTGGCTGAACTCGATAACCGTGCGGGTGAAGGACGGTTTTGATAGTGCCCAGGCCGAGCAGCAGCTCACCCGATTGTTGACGTTGCGCCACGGTAAGAAAGATTTCTTCACGTGGAACATGGACGGCGTCTTGAAAACTGCCGAAAAGACCACACGTACATTACAACTCTTCCTGACGCTGGTGGCGGTGATTTCGCTGGTGGTCGGTGGGATTGGCGTGATGAATATTATGCTGGTTTCGGTAACCGAGCGAACGCGCGAGATTGGCATTCGTATGGCGGTTGGCGCTCGCGCCAGTGACGTGCTGCAGCAGTTCTTAATTGAAGCGGTGCTGGTATGTCTGGTGGGCGGTGCGTTAGGTATTAGCCTGTCGATGTTGATCGCCTTTACGCTTCAGCTATTCCTGCCTGGCTGGGAAATTGGTTTCTCACCCGTGGCCTTGTTGACGGCGTTTCTGTGCTCAACCGCGACCGGGATTTTGTTTGGCTGGCTACCAGCACGAAATGCGGCACGGCTGGATCCGGTAGATGCCCTGGCGCGGGAATAATGCCACTGAGATAAAAATGCCAGCCGCAAGGGCTGGCATTTTGACTGCGGGATGTACACAATGAGACAGAAGAGTTATGCGACAGCTTCTGCTTCAATGACAGGCACGATGACACTGGCATGATTGCCTTTTGGCCCCTGGTGGACATCAAACTGGACAGACTGTCCGGCTTTTAGCGTTCTGTAACCATCCATCTGAATGGTGGAGTAATGGGCGAAAATATCTTCGCCGCCGCCTTCGGGGCAGATGAAACCAAACCCTTTGGCGTTGTTGAACCACTTAACAGTACCCGTTTCCATACTTCGACATCCTTCGTAAATCTTATATAAGTAAGATGGAATGAACCGGTGGCGGAGTGGGGGCTGTTCAAAACCTCGCCAACTCTCGAAACTACAATTTAGAGAAATCAGGCGAGGCGTCAAGCGCCAGGCAGACGGAATAGGGTAAAAATGCATCAAAATTTGAAGCAGTTAACGCTATTGTCGGTTATGTGACAGATGTCGCGGATGGCACTAATAGATGATAGTTATCTAATACTTGAGGTAGATTGATTGTGCGCATAGGCTGCTTGTCAGCGGCAAGATTTTCTGCCGGAAACCGTAACTGAAGATGACGACAGACAATGGGTAAGACGAACGACTGGCTGGATTTCGATCTGCTGGCGGAAGATAAATTGCGCGACGCGCTAAAACCGCCATCTATGTATAAAGTGATATTAGTCAATGATGATTACACTCCGATGGAGTTTGTTATTGACGTGTTACAAAAATTCTTTTCTTATGATGTAGAACGTGCAACGCAACTGATGCTTGCAGTTCACTATCAAGGTAAAGCGATCTGCGGCGTATTCACTGCCGAAGTAGCTGAAACCAAAGTGGCGATGGTGAACAAGTATGCGAGGGAGAACGAGCATCCGTTGCTGTGTACGCTAGAAAAAGCCTGAATGCAGGCATAAATATTGGGGGAGGTGCCTATGCTCAATCAAGAACTGGAACTCAGTTTAAACATGGCTTTCGCCAGAGCGCGCGAGCACCGACATGAGTTTATGACCGTCGAGCACTTGTTACTGGCGTTGCTCAGTAACCCATCGGCCCGCGAAGCGCTGGAAGCGTGTTCTGTGGATCTGGTGGCGCTGCGTCAGGAACTCGAAGCCTTCATTGAACAAACCACACCCGTATTGCCTGCCAGTGAAGAAGAGCGCGACACGCAGCCAACGTTGAGTTTTCAGCGAGTGTTGCAACGTGCGGTCTTCCATGTTCAGTCCTCCGGGCGCAATGAAGTTACCGGCGCGAATGTGCTGGTCGCTATCTTCAGCGAGCAGGAATCTCAGGCGGCTTATCTGCTGCGTAAGCATGAAGTGAGTCGCCTTGATGTGGTGAATTTTATTTCTCATGGTACGCGCAAAGACGAACCAAGTCAGTCTTCTGACTCTGGTAATCAGCCGAATAACGAAGAGCAAGCTGGCGGGGAGGACCGTATGGAGAACTTCACGACTAACCTTAACCAGCTTGCCCGTGTGGGCGGAATTGATCCGCTCATTGGCCGGGACAAAGAGCTGGAGCGCGCCATTCAGGTACTGTGCCGTCGCAGAAAAAACAACCCGCTGCTGGTGGGAGAGTCTGGCGTCGGTAAAACCGCGATTGCTGAAGGCCTCGCCTGGCGTATCGTCCAGGGCGATGTGCCTGAAATTATGGCTGATTGTACCCTTTATTCTCTGGATATCGGCTCGCTGCTAGCGGGTACCAAATATCGCGGCGATTTTGAAAAACGCTTCAAGGCGCTGCTGAAACAGCTGGAACAGGATACTAACAGCATTCTGTTCATCGATGAGATCCATACCATTATCGGTGCGGGTGCGGCATCGGGCGGCCAGGTGGATGCGGCTAACCTGATCAAGCCGTTGCTCTCCAGCGGTAAGATCCGTGTGATAGGGTCTACTACTTATCAGGAGTTCAGCAATATCTTTGAAAAGGACCGTGCGTTAGCGCGCCGTTTCCAGAAAATCGATGTCACTGAGCCATCGGTCGAAGAGACCGTGCAGATAATCAACGGTCTGAAGCCGAAATACGAAGCGCACCATGATGTCCGCTATACCGCCAAAGCGGTGCGTGCAGCGGTCGAACTGGCGGTGAAGTACATTAACGATCGTCACCTGCCGGATAAAGCGATTGACGTGATCGACGAGGCGGGCGCGCGTGCGCGTCTGATGCCGGTCAGCAAGCGCAAGAAAACCGTCAACGTGGCGGATATCGAGTCCGTCGTGGCCCGCATTGCGCGGATCCCGGAGAAGAGCGTTTCGCAAAGCGATCGTGATACGCTGAAAAACCTGGGTAACCGTCTGAAGATGCTGGTATTCGGACAGGATAAAGCCATTGAGGCGCTGACTGAAGCGATCAAAATGAGCCGTGCCGGTCTGGGACACGAGCATAAACCGGTCGGTTCGTTCCTGTTTGCCGGACCAACTGGCGTCGGTAAGACCGAGGTCACGGTACAGCTATCCAAAGCGCTGGGTATTGAACTGCTGCGTTTTGATATGTCCGAATATATGGAACGCCACACCGTTAGCCGCCTGATTGGTGCGCCTCCGGGATATGTTGGTTTCGACCAGGGCGGTTTGCTGACCGATGCAGTCATTAAGCATCCGCATGCGGTACTGCTGTTGGATGAAATCGAAAAAGCGCATCCGGACGTCTTTAACCTGCTGCTGCAGGTAATGGATAACGGCACGCTGACCGACAATAACGGGCGTAAAGCGGATTTCCGCAACGTGGTGCTGGTCATGACCACTAATGCCGGCGTACGTGAAACCGAGCGTAAATCGATTGGGCTTATTCATCAGGACAACAGTACCGATGCAATGGGCGAAATCAAAAAAGTGTTTACGCCGGAATTCCGTAACCGTCTCGACAACATTATCTGGTTCGATCATCTCTCTACAGAGGTGATTCATCAGGTTGTTGATAAGTTTATCGTAGAGCTTCAGGTTCAGCTGGATCAGAAAGGTGTCTCTCTGGAAGTGAGTCAGGAAGCCCGTGACTGGCTGGCAGAGAAAGGCTACGACCGTGCAATGGGCGCACGTCCAATGACGCGTGTGGTCCAGGATAACCTGAAAAAACCATTGGCTAACGAACTGCTGTTTGGTTCGCTTGTGGATGGCGGTCAGGTGACCGTTGCGCTGGATAAAGAGAAAAATGAGCTGACCTATGGTTTCCAGAGTGCGCAAAAGCACAAGCCAGAAGCAGCACATTAATTTCTAATCACCTAATAAGCCGGGCATAATGCCCGGTTTTTTTTCGCCTGAAAGTAGTGAATAGAATAGGGGGACTCGCAGAGTTTAAACGGCAGGCAAAAAATAAGCCTGCGTAAGGGAGATTACGCAGGCTAAGGAGGTGGTTCCTGGTACAGCTAGCATTTATGGGTTATGTTTTTCAGCGGAAGCGATAATACCCTTAATGAACGAAACGGTATGTGATCGATTTCTAAGAATCTTCCGAACGCTGAAAAATAACCGTAATTAACTACTTAGCATGCGGGTTGCGCGTGGACTCACCGGTAAAATTACGCATCAACAATGCATAATTCAGATCGATATCCTCCGGTACAGGCATCCACACGGTGTAACCATCGCCTGGCGCAACTGGCATCGCTTCGCCTTTCGCGTTTTCCATCTGCTCGAGAGTAAAGTTGATGTTGCCCTGTGGAGTCATCAGCTCCAGGCTGTCGCCAACGGTGAATTTGTTTTTCACCAGTACGGCTGCCAGCTCGCCTTTACGCTCGCCAGTGAATTCGCCGACAAACTGCTGACGCTCGGAAACGGAGAAACCATATTCGTAGTTCTGATAGTCGTCATGCGTATGGCGGCGCAGGAATCCTTCGGTGTAACCGCGATGCGCCAGGCCTTCCAGCGTTTCCAGCAATTGCGGGTCGAACGGTTTACCGGCCGCGGCATCATCAATGGCTTTGCGATATACCTGCGCGGTGCGTGCACAGTAATAATATGACTTGGTGCGGCCTTCGATTTTCAGCGAATGCACGCCCATCTGCGTCAGACGTTCAACGTGGGCAATGGCACGCAAATCCTTTGAGTTCATGATGTAAGTGCCATGTTCGTCTTCAAACGCGGTCATGTACTCACCCGGACGCTGGGCTTCTTCAATCATAAAGACTTTGTCTGTCGGTGCGCCAATACCTAACGTTGGCTCAACGTTTTGTACCGGGATAGGCTCGTACTTATGCACGATATTGCCCACCACGTCTTCTTTGCCTTCCTGTACGTTGTATTCCCAGCGGCAGGCATTGGTACAGGTACCCTGGTTTGGGTCACGCTTGTTGATGTAGCCAGAGAGCAGGCAGCGACCGGAGTAGGCCATGCACAGGGCGCCGTGAACGAAGATCTCAAGCTCCATATCCGGCACCTGAGTGCGGATTTCTTCGATTTCTTCCAGTGACAGTTCGCGAGAGAGGATCACTCGGGTCAGCCCCATCTGCTTCCAGAATTTCACTGTCGCCCAGTTTACGGCGTTAGCCTGTACTGAAAGGTGAATGTCCATGTCGGGGAAGTTTTCGCGCACCAGCATGATAAGACCCGGGTCCGACATGATCAGTGCATCCGGTCCCATTTCCACCACCGGTTTCAGGTCACGAATAAAGGTCTTCAGCTTGGCATTGTGTGGGGCAATGTTAACCACCACATAGAATTTTTTACCCAGTTCATGGGCTTCATTAATGCCGAGCTGCAGGTTTTCGTGGTTGAATTCGTTGTTACGTACGCGCAGTGAGTAACGCGGTTGGCCCGCATACACAGCGTCTGCGCCATAGGCGAAAGCGTAACGCATGTTTTTCAGCGTTCCCGCCGGGGAAAGGAGTTCCGGTTTAAACATAATTTTCTCGTTCTGATGACAGGTCAGACTCGCCTCACTCAATGAGGCGGTTAGGGGAGTGCCCCCATATTAAGGGCGGGCATTGTAGCGCTGCGCGAAGATGCCGTAAACCTTGTAGGCTCAATCAACCCGTAGATAGTGTCCGTCGGCGCTGACATTCATACCGAAACCGCAGTTTTGCGGGTCGTCGGTTCTGGCGTCGATACCCTCAGGCGTGACCGTAAGTGAGATATCGCAGTGGATATAGTCGCCCTCTCTGAGCGCGATCACGCCTTTATCGTTTTTCAGCGTGACCAGTTCTGAGAATTCACCCATGTTTGGGCCATAATAAAGAGCCATCATGCCAAAGTAATAACCCTGAAAATCAACCTGATAGTCTGATTTATGCTCTGTAGGTTTAATGACCAGCGTTTCCCAGGATGCCAGACCGGCGTAGTTCCAGTATTCACCGGCAGGAGAATCGTTCTTTGGCAGTGCGGCCAGCTTATCTTTGATAAGACCCAGGTTGTAGACCGACTTCGTATCATTGGGATTGATCATCAGCCAGGCCTGCGCCTTACGCCATTGTCCTTCGCGCATCCAGGTCAGGGCCACGTTGTTGTAAGCCGTCGCTACGGTTTTATCATCAAGGCGGCAGCCTTCGCTCCAGGTGACCTGCTTTTCAAAAGCTTCACGCGCTTTTGCGTAGTTCTTAGCTTTGTAGAACTGTTCGCCCTGGCTGGCGTAGGTCGGGACTTTGGCACAGTCAGCTTTGATTTGCTGCTCGGTGATTTCAGCGTGGGTAAAACCTGAGGCCAGTAAAAACAGTAACGGTCCGCAGCGTAAGTCCATTTTCATGTATGCATCCTTTAAAGACATTAAGCAATTCGGCAGGCGTCCGCCTCCCAGCGATATCCTACGCCATAGACCGCGCGGATAAACGACTGCTCCGCATCCAGCGACTCCAGTTTGCGTCGCAGGTTCTTAATATGGCTGTCGATGGTGCGGTCGGTGACGACGCGGTAATCGTCATAGAGATGATTGAGCAACTGTTCACGAGAGAACACTTTTCCCGGTTCATGCGACAGCGTTTTGAGTAAGCGAAATTCAGCCGGCGTTAAGTCGAGCATTTTCCCCCGCCACGATGCCTGAAAGCGACCTTCATCGACAATCAGCGGGCTGTCGGCATCCATTTGTTGCAGTTCGCGCTGCGGTTTACAACGCCGCAGAATTGTTTTCACGCGAGCCACAACTTCGCGCGGGCTGTAGGGTTTACAAATATAATCATCCGCACCAATCTCCAGTCCCAGCAGACGGTCAATTTCTTCTATCTTGGCGGTTACCATCATGATAGGGATTTCAGAGAAACGGCGAATTTCCCGACACAGGGTCAGGCCATCGGTACCGGGCAGCATCAGATCCAACAGGATCAGATCGGGCGGTGTTTGACGCACGTAAGGCAGCACTAAATCGCCATGGCTGATGAGCGTAGGCGCGTAACTTGCCGCCCGCAGATAATCGATAAGCAGTTGTCCCAGCTTGGGCTCGTCTTCCACGATCAGAATACGCGGCGTGTTTTCATCAATGGGTAACTCAGTCATACATCTCTCTGTAAATCACGTTCCAGCGGTAACTCTACTGTAATGCTAACCCCGCCAAAAGGCGAATGGGCGGCACGGATCAGACCATTATGCGCCTGTACGATATTGACGCAAATCGCCAGCCCCAACCCGGAACCTCCGCTGGCGCGGTTACGCGAGCCTTCGGTGCGATAAAATCGCTCAAACAGCTTCTGTAACTGGCTGTCACTTACGCCGGGAGCGGAATCCGCAAAGGTTATTAAAACCATACGCTCGCGTTGTTCGGCGCTGATGTGCAGCCCGCCGCCGCTGTCGGTGTAGCGCAGGCTGTTTTCCAGCAGATTGTTGAACAACTGCATCAGACGATCCCTGTCGCCAAACACCGTCATGCTGTCGGGGAGCGAAAGTTGTATCGTCAGTCCACGGCTGGCGAAGCGTTCACGAAATGCACCGCTTGCCACTTCCAGCAGGGGAATAAGATCCAGCGAGGTTTTCTGGTAAGCCAGCGCGCCTTCGTCAGACATAGAGAGCTGATGAAGATCGTCCACCAGCTTGGTGAGGGTACCGACTTCAGCCTGCAACGAGGCGACGGAGTCAGGGGTAAACTGGCGTACGCCATCCTGAATGGCCTCCAGTTCACCGCGTAACACCGCCAGCGGCGTGCGCAGCTCGTGAGAAATATCGGCCATAAAATCTCGACGCATCTGCTGGTTTTTTTCCAACGTACTGGCGAGCTGGTTGAAGTCCTGCGCCAGTTTGCCCAGCTCATCCGTACTGGTTGGCGCAACGCGAGTGGTGAAATCGCCTGCCGCCAGTTTATGGGTGCCTTCCACCAACCGCTTGACCGGGGCCAGCAGGCTGCGCGCCAGCGTAAACGTTGCCAGTGCCGCCAGGATTGTGGAGAGCGCGACGATGAGCCAACTGGAACGCCTTTGCTGCATGTCGAAATTGATATCCGTATTCCGCGTTAAGCGTTCCACGGGAGAGGCAATCACGGCGCCCACTTCGCTACCGTTGACGCGGATAGGGTGGCGCATACCGTCGCGGGGAACCGGAGCACGCGGACCGACCAGAACGTGGGCATTTTGATCAACAACCCAAAACTGCGTACGCCAGCCGTGCGGCGGCATGCCTGGACCTGGCATATCATCGTCGTTGTCGTGTTCAAAAGAGCGCAGGATCTGAAAAACAAAACGATCGTTATTGCGCAAGAACCGCCAGTTGCCGTGCTGCTCATACTGCTCGCTTAATGCGTCGCTAAGCATTTGCAGCCGCTGTTCGTTACCGTGCTTGATATAGTCAATAAAACCACGTTCGAAGCTTATGCGTACGGCCCAGTGCATGCTGATCAGCAATACGATGCAGGTGGCGAAAATCGCCAGAAACAGTTTGCCGGTGATACCGGGCCGCCAGAACTTCATCAGGTGCTCCTTTTGCGCCGTGAAATCACCGCGTTGGTTTGCGTGTCGTTCGGCACGCGGGCAAAAATAATGGCGGGCAGCGCAATAATGAAGGCGATGCACAGCCAGGTATACATAAAGACGGTATGCGTACTACCGCTATCGATGGCAATATGCTGCTGACCGAACATACCTAGCAGCAGGCCCGCGATGGTCACCCCAATACTCATTGACAGTTGCATGATCATCGACAGCAGGCTATTGCCGCTGCTGGCGAGAGCGTCAGGCAGGTCTTTTAACGTCAGGGTGTTCATGGATGAAAAGCGCGTTGAGTTGACCATTCCCTGTAAAAACAGCACGAAGGGGAGAGCGTAATACCAGCCGAGCAGCGCGGTGGTCATCAGCAGCAAACTGACCAGCGACAGGCCAAGCGTTGTGGCGACCAGTACGCGACGGTAGCCAAAGCGGTTAACGACCTGTACCACAATGCGCTTCATACCCATACTACCCAGCACCATTGGGATCATCATCAGCCCAGCATGAAAAGGTGAAAAACCGAGACCAATCTGTAAAAACACCGGCGTCATAAACGGCAGCATGCCGCTGCCGATGCGTCCGGCAAAACTGCCGAACAGCCCCAGCGAGAAGGTTGGTGTGCGAAACAGATTCAGGCTGAACAGCGCGCGTGGATTTCGATGGGCGTGTTTCAGATACAGCGCAATAGCCAACACCCCGCAGATAACCAGCGCCGCCAGCGTGATACTGGAGAGGCCAGTTCCTTTACTGCCATCGAGCGCCAGCGTCAGTACCGCCATGCCGACCGCCAGCATCGCGAATCCCGAAAGATCGAAGCGTCGGGTTTGCATGGTGTAGTTGGGCATCAACATTAACGTCGCTATAGCGCCGACAATACCAACCGGAATGTTAATCAAAAATATCCAGTGCCAGGAGGCGTACTCAACCAGAATCCCGCCTAATGCCGGCCCCAGCAGAGGACCAATCTGACCGGGCAAAGTGACAAACGTCATCGCCGCCATATATTGCTCACGCGGGACGATTTTCATCACCGTTAGCCTGCCGACCGGCACCATCATCGCACCGCCAACGCCTTGTAAGACGCGCGCCATCACCAGCTCGTTGAGGGTGCTGGACCCGGCACAAAACAGCGAGCCAAGCGTAAACAGGATAATGGCGGTGAAGAAGATATTACGCACGCCAACTTTGTCCGCCAGCCATCCGCTGGCGGGCAGCATCACGGCAACGGTTAAAACATATGACACAATGACCATATGCATGTGTAACGGGCTTTCCCCGAGGCTTGCCGCCATTGAGGGAAGCGCGGTATTAACGATGGTGGTATCCAGCGACTGCATAAAAAAGCCGAATGCCACAATCCAAAGTTGCCAGCGGGTGCTGTCGGGAAGTTCTGTCATAACTCTGCTACCGGTTTGCTGTTTTTACGCGAAAAACGCAGACGCAGACGGTCGAAAAAGAGATAGACCACGGGCGTGGTGTACAGCGTCAGGAGTTGGCTCACAACCAGCCCACCGACAATGGTTATCCCCAAAGGCTGGCGCAGTTCGGAGCCATCCCCTGCGGATAACACCAGCGGCAACGCGCCAAACAACGCCGCCAGCGTGGTCATCATTATTGGGCGAAAGCGCAACAGGCAGGCCTGGAAGATAGCTTCTTCCGGCTGCAGCTTACCGTTTCTCTGCGCTTCCAGCGCAAAATCGACCATCATGATGGCGTTTTTCTTCACAATGCCAATTAATAGCATGATCCCTATCAGGGCGATTAGGCTGAACGGGGCATTGAACAGTTCCAGTGCCAGCAACGCTCCGACGCCAGCCGAAGGTAGCGTGGAGAGAATGGTCAGCGGATGGACATAGCTTTCATACAGCATACCCAGCACGATGTAGACCGTGGCGATGGCGGCAATAATCAGGATCACCTGTGAGTTCATGGTGTCCTGAAATACCTGTGCCGTTCCGGCAAAGCTACCGCGAACCGTGGACGGGACGCCGAGCTGGGTCATGGTTCGGTTGATGGCCTCTGTCGCTTCGGACAGTGAAGACCCTGTCGGCAGGTTAAACGACACGGTTGAGGCGGCGGACAAGCCCTGATGGTTCACCGACAGCGGGGCATTCGCCGGTTGCCATTTTGCAAAGTACGATAACGGGATGGCCTTACCGTCATTGTTGATGACGAACATTTTATCCAGCGCGCTGATGTCCTGGGTGTAACGTCGATCGACTTCCATCACCACTTTGTACTGGTTCATCGGTTGATAGATAGTTGAAATCTGCCGTTGTCCGAAAGCGTTATTCAACAGGCTGTTGGCGGCGGCAACATCGATCCCCAAACGAGACATGGTGTCGCGATCGTAAATCAGATTCATCTCCGCGCCATTGTCCTGCTGATCGGAGTTGACGTCCGCCAGTTGGGGCAGGGCGGCAAGCGCCTTACGGATCTTCGGTTCCCACTCGCGCAGTGCCGCGAGGTCATCTGACAACAGCGTGTATTGATAGCTGGCGTTGGCCTGACGACCGCCGACGCGAATGTCCTGCACCGCCATCAGAAACAGGTTTGCTCCGGGTTCTTTGGCAAGCGCGACACGCAGGCGGTCGATCACCTGCTGAGCGGTTTCATGGCGCTCACCGCGTGGCTTGAGGGTAATAAACATCATCCCGCTGTTAACCCGTGAACCACCGGTAAAGCCGGTGACGTTATTCACCGCCGGGTCGTCGCGGATTATCTTCATAAAATCCTGCAGTTTGCCGCGCATCGCCTGGAAAGAGATGCTCTGGTCGGCCTGGATCCCCCCCATCAATACGCCCGTATCCTGCTCCGGGAAAAAGGTTTTGGGGATGGAAATATAAAGCCAGATATTCAGCGCAATGGTGCCAAGTAACACCACGCCTACCAGTCGCGTATGGCGCAGCACCCATTTAAGCGAAGTGCCGTAACTTTGCTGCAGCGCGACCAGCACACGACCAAAACCCCGTTTCCGGGACTGTTCGCGCGGGGCGCTCGATTTAAGCATCCAGCCGCACATCATTGGCGTTAAGGTCAGCGATACCAGCAGCGAGATACCAATAGCAACCGACAACGTGACGGCAAACTCGCGCAGCAAGCGCCCAGGTAATCCACCCATTAACAGTAGCGGCAGGAACACCGCCACCAGCGACAGGCTCATGGAGAGCACCGTGAATCCCACTTCACGCGTTCCTTGTAACGCCGCCTGGAGCGGCTTCATTCCCGCTTCCAGGTGACGGGAAATATTTTCCAGCACCACGATGGCATCATCAACGACAAATCCTGTGGCAATGGTTAACGCCATCAACGACAGGTTGTTCAGACTGAATCCACACAGATACATGGCGGCAAACGTCCCGATGAGCGAGACCGGAACCGCTACCGCGGGGATCAGGGTCGCGCGCCCGGAGCGCAGGAAAACAAAGACCACCAGGATAACCAGCGCAACGGAGATAATCAGCGTCTGTTCGACTTCCTCCAGTGAGGCGCGAATAGTCGGCGAACGGTCCTGAGCGATTTGCAGATCGATGGCGGCCGGGACCATCGTTTGTAACTCCGGTAATTTGGCGCGAATGCTGTCTACCGTCTGAATAATATTGGCTTCCGGCAGTTTGCGGATCATCAGCAGAATGGCCGGTTTGGCATTGGTCATCCCCGCGTTACGAACGTCCTGCACCGAGTCAGTTACAGACGCAACGTCGCCCAGCCGCACTGCAGCGCCGTTGTTGTAGTGAATGATAATGGGTTGATATTCGGCGGCGGTTTTCAGCTCATCGTTGGTTTGTACCTGCCAGCGATGGGCATCATTCTCGATAGCGCCCTGCGGCTTACGCACGTTGGCGTTGTCAATTGCGCTACGTACGTCGTCCAGCGACACGCCCTGGTTAAACAGCGCTTGCGGATTGAGCCCTACGCGCACGGCAGGCAAAGAGCTGCCTCCAACGTCTACATCGCCCACTCCGTCGATTTGCGCGATGGTCTGCGCTAATTGAGTTGATGCGAAATCGTATAATTCACCCTGCGAGTAAGTGTCCGATGTGAGCGTCAGGATCATGATTGGCGCATCGGAAGGGTTGGCTTTGCGGTACGTTGGTCGGCTTGGCATTCCGCTTGGTAGCAGGCTTTGCGCCGCGTTAATTGCGGCCTGAACATCCCGCGCCGCGCCATTGATGTCGCGGTCGAATTTAAATTCGAGAATAATGCGCGTACTGCCAAGCGAACTGCTCGACGTCATTTCGTTCACGCCCGCGATGCGCCCCAGCGAGCGCTCCAGCGGGGTGGCAACGGATGATGCCATTGTCTCAGGCGACGCCCCCGGTAACGAGGCGCTGACCATGATCACCGGAAAATCCACCTGCGGCAGCGGAGCGACCGGCAGCAGACGAAAGCCCAGTATCCCGCACAGGGTGATCGCTACCGAAATGAGAATGGTCGCCACCGGACGATGAATGAAAAGCGCAAAAAATTTCATTTACGCTTCCTCTTCCTGGCGCGGGAAGCGGCTTTTCACATACAGCGACAAACGGTCAAACAGCAGATAAATCACCGGGGTGGTAAACAGGGTTAATACCTGGCTTACCAGCAGCCCGCCGACCATACCAATTCCTAATGGGCGGCGTAATTCGGCACCTACGCCGGTACTTAACATCAGCGGCAAGGCGCCGAGCAGTGCTGCCAGCGTGGTCATCAGAATTGGGCGAAAACGCAGCAGACACGCCTGGAAGATGGCTTCGCGCGGTGCCATGCCCTGTTCGCGCTCTGCAGCCAGGGCGAAGTCGATCATCATGATGGCGTTTTTCTTGACGATACCAATGAGCAAAATAATGCCGATAATCGCGATGACGTCCAGTTCGCTCCCGGCAATCATTAACGCCAGAAGCGCCCCGACGCCCGCCGTGGGTAGCGTGGAGAGAATGGTAATCGGGTGAATAAAGCTCTCATACAGCACGCCGAGCACGATATACATCGCGACAACCGCAGCCACAATCAACCAGATGGTGTTACCCAGCGCGGCCTGGAAAGCGAGCGTGCTGCCCTGGAACTGGGTGGTAATATTCACGGGCAGGTTAAGCGTTTTTTCGGCATCCAGAATCGCCTGCACCGCATCGCCCAGTGAATGATCGTCCGGCACGTTGAACGAGATGGTGGTGACCGGGAACTGATCGAGATGGTTAATCGACAGTGGGGCGAAACGCTGTTCAATGTTTGCTATCGCGCTGAGCGGTACCACGCCGCCTTCGCTACTGGTCAGGCGGATAGTGTCGAGCGCGGCAAGTCCCGGCGTACTATTAGTGTCATGCTCTAACACCACGCGATACTGGTTTGCCTGGGTGTAAATGGTTGAAATCAGTCGCTGGCCGAAGGCGTTGTACAGAGCGTTATCGACATCCGCCATGCTGATGCCTAAACGGCTGGCGCTGTCGCGATTGACGTTCACATACGCCACCAGGCCTTTATCCTGCCAGTCGCTACTGACATCGGACAGTTGCGGTAGCTGATGTAGTTTTGCTAACAGTTGTGGAACCCAGGTGCTGAGGGCATCCAGTGACGTTGCTTGCAGCGTAAACTGATATTGCGTCCGGCTGACCTGGGTATCAATCGTCAGATCCTGGGTGGGCTGAAGATAAAGGTCGACGCCGGGTACTCTGTCAACCGCGTCCTGTAGCCGCGCGATCACTTTCTGTACGCGATCGTCGCGCTCATCCAGCGGTTTAAGATTGATTTGCAAACGTGCGCTGTTCAGTGCCGGATTCGTACCATCCACGCCAATAAAAGCGGTCAGGCTCTCTACCGCCGGATCCTGAAGGATGACATCTGAAACCTGACGCTGACGCTGGGCCATGCTGGCAAACGAGCTTGACTGCGGTGCCTGCAGCGTGCCCTGGATGATACCGTTATCCTGTATCGGGAAGAATCCTTTTGGAATAAACACCCAGAGCATGACGCTCAGCGCCAGCGTGCCGAGTGCCACGCCCAGCGTCAGCCACGGGTGGTTAAGCACTTTTGCCAGCCAGTGTCCGTACCCGGCAATGATGCGATCGAACATTCGCTCCGAAGCGCGGGAAAAGCGGTTCTGCTTACGTAACGAGGCCTGACTAAGCATACGCGCGCACATCATCGGCGTGAGGGTAAGTGATACGACGGCGGAAATCAGAATCGCCACGGCCAGCGTAACGGCAAACTCACGGAACAACCGGCCCACGATATCCCCCATAAACAACAGCGGGATTAGCACGGCGATCAGTGAAAATGTCAGAGAGATGATGGTAAACCCAATCTCACCTGCACCTTTCAGGGCGGCAGTTAGCGGTTTTTCGCCTTTTTCGATATAGCGTGAAATATTCTCGATGACCACGATAGCGTCATCCACCACAAAGCCTGTCGCGATGGTTAGCGCCATGAGGGTCAGGTTATTGATAGAGAAATCAAGAAACACCATTACCGCGAAGGTACCGATTAACGATAGCGGAACGGCGACGGCGGGAATAATAGTCGCCGGAATATTGCGCAAAAACAGGTAGATAATCATGACTACCAGCGCAATCGCCAGCATCAGCTCGAACTGGGTGTCAGCAACAGACGCACGAATATTGGTCGTACGATCCGAAAGTACGCTGACCTTAACTGATTTGGGCAGGCTGTCGGTGAGCTGCGGCAGCATCTGGCGGATACTGTCTGCCGTGGAGATGATGTTCGCTCCAGGCTGGCGCTGAACATTCATGACTATAGCTTGTTGCTTATTGGCCCATGCGCCCAGCCAGCTGTTTTCTGCACCTTGTTCGACAGTGGCGACATCGCCCAGACGAACCGGCGCACCATTTTTATAGGCAACAATGAGCTGACGATATTCGTCTGCGGACTGCATCTGGTCGTTGGCTGAAAGGGTAACGGCACGCGTTGGGCCATCAAGACTCCCTTTTGCCGAATTGACGTTAGCGCCGGTAATGGCCGTACGGATGGTTTCGCTGGTCAGACCGAGAGCGG
The DNA here is from genome assembly GCF_030334545.1 of Citrobacter sp. Ce129. Classification (NCBI taxonomy): domain Bacteria; kingdom Pseudomonadati; phylum Pseudomonadota; class Gammaproteobacteria; order Enterobacterales; family Enterobacteriaceae; genus Citrobacter; species Citrobacter sp. Ce129. The sequence continues at coordinate 147,089 of NZ_JAOWDS010000073.1, read as the reverse complement.
CAATAGCCTGTGCGTTAAGCTTCACGCGCACTGCTGGACGTTGTCCACCGGACAGCGTCACCAGACCGACGCCGGAAACCTGGGATATTTTCTGCGCGACGCGGGTCTCGACCATATCTTCCACCTGCGTCATCGGCATGGCGCTGGAGGTGACCGCCAGCGTCATGATCGGTGGATCCGCCGGATTTACCTTGCTGTACACCGGCGGGTTAGGCAGATCGTTCGGTAACAGGTTGGTGGCGGCGTTAATCGCAGCCTGGACTTCCTGTTCAGCAACGTCCAGCGGCAGCGTGAGCTGGAACTGCAGTGTTACTACCGATGCGCCGCCGGAACTTTGCGAGGACATCTGTTTTAAGCCTGACATCTGTCCGAACTGACGCTCAAGCGGCGCGGTGACTGCCGAGGTCATGACGTCCGGGCTGGCGCCGGGATAGAGCGTAATAACCTGGATCGTGGGGTAATCGACTTCGGGTAAGGCGGCGATCGGCAGGAAGCGATAACCGATAACACCGGCAAGCATAATCGCCACCATCAGCAGCGTGGTGGCGACGGGGCGCAGAATAAACAGGCGCGATGGCCCGCCTGTGTTGTCCGGAGGTAACACCTGCATCAGGAGTTGGCTCCTTTTTTGCTGTATCCGCGTGGCGCAGTTTTTTCGCCCGTCGCTAAGGCATCGTGCGCCTCAACGACTTCGACTTTTGCGCCTTCCGTCAGGCGGTCAATGCCGTCGGTTACGACCCGATCGCCTGCGGACAATCCAGCGGAGATCACCACTTTTTGGCTATCCTGAATACCGGGTTTAACCAGATGTTTGCTCACTTTGTTATCGCTGTTCAGTACCCAGACAAAATGGCCCTCATTGCCCATTTGCAGGGCAGCTGTTGGGATCACAACGGCATTTTGTTGTGTGTCGACCAGCATGCGAGCGTTAACGAACTGGTTAGGGAATAAAGCATCATCCTGATTGTTAAAGCGGGCTTTAACTTTAATGGTTCCGGTGGTGGCATCAATCTGATTGTCGAGACTGAGCAGGATGCCTTCGCTCAGCTTTTGCGAATTGGTTCGGTCCCAGGCTTCGACCTTTAACGGCGTTCCCGATTTTTGCGCCTGGATTACGGTAGCAATGTCATTTTCAGGCAAAGTGAATATCAGGTCGATAGGATGCGTTTGCGTAATAACGACGATACCGGTGGTATCGCCGCTGGAAATTTGGTTGCCGATATCGACCAGTTTCAGACCGACACGACCATCAACAGGGGCGGTTATCCGGCTCCAGTCGAGCTGCAACTGAGCGCTGGCGACGCTGGCTTCATCAGCTTTGATTGTCCCTAACGTTTCATTTACCAGTGCCTGCTGGGCATCCAGCTCCTGGCGGGAGACCAGATTGGTTTTTACCAGCTGTTGATAACGGGCAAGATCGCGACGGGCATTCGCCAGCGTGGCTTTATCTTTTGCCAGTTGTCCCTGCGCCTGAGCCAGAGCGACTTTGAACTGGCTGGGATCTATCTCTGCCAGCAGGTCGCCGGCTTTCACCTGCTGTCCTTCCTCGAAGTGCAAGGCGATGAGCTGACCATCTACCCGACTACGTACCGTAGCGGTATTTGCGGCAGTAATGGTACCCAGCCCTGTCAGATAACGCGGAACGGCTTCAACGGCGGCGGTGGCAGCCTGGACGGGAGCTAACGGTCCGGAGCGCATTCCACGCCGCCCTGAACCTGGCGCATTCTGCGCGGGTTTGGTCGCGCCCGGTGCGGTTTCCTGGGAGCCGCTGCGGCTATGCCAGAACCAGATGGCGGCGACGGTGGCCACGACGATCGCGATTGCTATCACCCAGCGGGATTTTTTACTGCCTTTCATTGTTATAAGTTTCTCATCCTGAAACGATTCGCGGAATGATACTAGTTTAGCCAGCGAACAAGGGAGAAAAATGGAGGAATTATGAAACACTGTCGGGATTCGTCTGAATGCTGACGCGGCTTTGCGAGGCGTTACGCAACATTAAGCGCTGAAAACGCTGAAGAAGAAATAGTGCGCTAGAGTGCGTTTAAGGCAAAAAGGAGGAAAGCCAGAGATTTCAGCGGGACGCTGGAACGGGAAAGCCCCTCCCGAGGAAGGGGCCAAAATAAGGAAAGGGTTATGATGAAGCAGGTCATCATACTGGTGATACTCTTAGTCATTAGCTTACCGGCTTACTAAGACACCAGGGGGAGGGGAAACCCTCCCTAACCCTCACTCCTGAAAATAAGCCACAGCAACGGTGATGTCAATACGTACACCTTTCAGCTTGCGAGCGGCTTAGCGGAAAACAACATCAGCCCAGCGGGCCAGTCCGGCGGTAACGGAACCGAAATCATCGCCACCTGCAATCGGGATCCCCGGAAGCTGCTGGGCAAGTGCTTTTTTAATCAGCGGCGAACGCGCGCTGCCGCCGGTCAGGTAAATCACGTCCGGTTTTTCCTGCGCGTTTTCCAGCGCCAACTGAACCTGCTCAAGAATGCGCGCCAGTGGCTGGTTGAGCGCAGCTTCCAGTCCGTACTGACTGATATCGGTTGCCAGCGTGTTGCTGATAAACGGTATCGCCGCCGTAACAATGGCCTGATCGGAAAGCGCGATTTTGCTCTCTTCTGCACTGCGTACCAGGCGATAGCTCAGACGCTCGCGCCAGACTTTAAGCAGCAGAGCGACTTTATCAGCTTCTCTCGCGTCGCGGACAAGATCGTTGAGCAATCGACCGTTGGCGCTGCTGTAGAAATCACTTTGCGCGGGAACATCGTTGATTGCGACCGCGTTCCACCAGGGCAGAATAGGTAAAGCGATACCTTTTTCAGTTTCGCCGCCCATACCAAGCAGTGGCATCAGGTGTTTAAACGCCAGCGCGATATCCAGATCGTTCCCGCCTACGCGGCAGCCACTGTGTCCCAGCAGGCTGTTTTCGCGATCGGCGCGCTGATGCCATTGCGGCCCCATCAGCAGCAGTGAACAGTCGGTCGTACCCCCGCCAATATCCACCACCAGCACGCGTTTCTCATCCTGCAAAGTGGCTTCGTAATCCAGCCCCGCCGCTACCGGCTCGTACTGGAAGACGACATCCTGAAAACCGGCGCGTTTGGCCGCACGTTCAAGAATACCTTGCGCCTGGGCGTTGGCGTCATCGCCACCTAACCCCTGGAAGTTGATGGGACGACCAATAACAGCCTGAGTGATGGCTTCCGGCAACTGGTTTTGCGCCTGGTTGCGTATGTGCAGCATCATCGCGCAGACCAGATCTTCAAACAGCGCAACCTGCTGCGGCTTCAGACCGCTGGCACCCAAAAATGATTTTGGCGATTTAACGAAGTACACCTCTTCCGGGTCTTCAATATACTGACCCAGCGACGCCAGACCGAACTGCACGCTGTTGGCGTTAACGTCAATGTCTTCTTCGCGGTTATAGCGCATTGCGCGGCGAAGCAGCGCCTGCGTTTCATCGTCCGTGGTCGGGACGTCGTGGTGGCGATACAGCCACTCGCTGACCGCTTCGCGCGTTGGTGCGCAAAGCATTGAGGGCAGAAGCGTGCTGTTATTTTCCATTTTGAGCAGGTGAGGCTGCCCGTCACGCATAACGGCCACTGAACAGTTTGCCGTACCGTAGTCAAAACCAATAAACACCGTAAAAATCCCCATGCCAGTGAAGAAGGGGCGTGACTTTAACGAAATGTTGACGCTCCGACAACTGGAATATGAAAGCAAGGCGCATCAGTTGAATACCGTTTATGCTGTAGGTTTGCTTAAAAAGGAAAACCGAATGTTCACGCTGAGCTGGCAACCGCCTTATGACTGGCCCTGGATGCTGGGATTTCTTGCCGCCCGTGCGGTTGAAGGTATCGAAACTGTAGAAGAACTGAGTTATGCCAGAAGCCTGTCCATAGGGAAGCATCATGGTCTGGTGCGCGTCGTACCAGATTTGCACGCCAACGTGCTACACGTGACGTTAAGCTCAGGATTGCAACCGGTAGCCTCCGAGTGCCTGGCAAAAATAACACGCTTGTTCGATCTTGCCTGTTGCCCGCAGCAAATTGTCAGCGCGCTGGGCAACCTCGGTGCGGCGCGTCCGGGACTGCGCCTGCCGGGATGTGTCGATGCGTTTGAGCAAGGGGTACGGGCAATTTTAGGCCAGTTAGTCAGCGTGGCGATGGCAGCGAAACTGACGGCGAAAGTAGCGCACGCTTATGGGGATACGCTGGAAGATGCGCCGGGGTACGTTTGTTTTCCTGTGCCTGAAGCGCTTGCTAACGCAGATCCGCTGGACCTGAAAGCGTTAGGCATGCCGCTCAAACGCGCTGAGGCGTTGATTCACCTTGCTCGCGCAACGCTTGAGGGCACGCTTGCGACAACAGTCCCGGACGATATTGAGCAAGGCGTTAAGCAGCTACAAACCTTTCCCGGGATAGGACGCTGGACCGCCAACTATTTCGCGCTACGTGGTTGGCAGGCGAAAGATGTTTTTCTGCCGGATGATTACCTGATTAAACAGCGTTTTCCCGGCATGACGCCAGCGCAGATCCGACGCTATGCCGAGCGCTGGAAGCCCTGGCGCTCCTATGCGCTTTTGCATATCTGGTATACGGATGGCTGGAATCCGTCAGTTGATGGCGAAATTACTGGTATTCAGTAGCAGATCCAGCGGTTGGGCATCGGCAATAATATCGCCATAAATCATGTCGATACCGATGCCTGAAAGTGCATCCATGATCAGCGGCAGTTGCACCGGGCCAGCGATGGTTTTAATGTCCAGGCGCTGGGCATGGCCCTGGATAATGGACACCCACATTTCATCAATCAGGTCGCCGTGAGCGCTGGCGCTTAGCTCGCTGTCGAGCAACAGGTAATCGACAATGTGATACTTCAGGTTGTCAAAAAGCTCTAAATCACGACCGACCTGGCTTAACACAATTCGACAGCCGAACTGACGTAGCCGATGCAGGGCGGATATCGCCTGCGTTGAATTGGTTTTGATGGCGCTAGCCGGAACGGTCAGATGCAGCAACCGTGGCGGTAACGGACTGTGTTGCAATTGATCCAGTAGCTCATCTATAAGTTCTGAATTGAGCAGCCCGGCGGCTGAAAGGGGCAGGGCAATACTGAGGCCCTTGCTGGCGACAGCCGAAGCAGCATTCTGGAAGAATTCGCTGAATACCCGCCGGTCGAGCGCTTGATTCAACGCGGGATCGACCAGCCCATTACGGAAAGTGTGCTCTTCAATCACTTCGCCTTCTGCGGTCCCTAAGCGTAACGATATCAGCCAGAAGCTAAACGTCTCTGGGATACGCGGTGAAGCCACGCCTCTGGCGATCATCAGCATGGGGTTGTGTGTGATGGTGTGTCTTTGTTCGTCCAGCGACAGTTGGCTACGCGAGGCATGGGCCTGGCTTTGCTGGGGTTCATAGACGCACACTCGTCCACGTCCGCTGTTTTTCGCCGCGTAGCAGGCGATATCCGCCTGAGACATAACGTCGGTCGCGATATGGTTTTTCTCATCAATCAACGTAATCCCCGCGCTGGCGCCAATACGGTGCAAACGGCCTTCCCACATAAAGTGGTAATCGTTAACCGCGCTGATGATACGACCTGAGATAAAGCGGGCGCTTTCGATATTACAATCTGGCAGCAGCAGGCCAAACTCATCGCCGCCAAGGCGCGCCAGCATATCGCTGGATCGCAGCATGCTTAGCATCAGCGAAGAGAGTTCACGCAGCAGGGCATCGCCCGCGGCATGGCCTGCGCTATCATTCACCGCTTTAAAGCGATCCAGATCGATAAAAACCAGCACATGACGCTGGTGTGCGTCGTGTACCGTATGCAGCAACTGCTTGAGATGGTTTTCAAAGCTGACCCGATTTGCCAGCTGCGTCAGGTCGTCATGCGAGGCACTGTAGCTAAGCTGGCGCAGCATTTTACGTGACTCGGTGACATCCTGAATGACCAGCACCGAGCCAATGCTACCGCCATCGAGAGTGCTGAGGGGGGTGATGCTGTACTGAATGTCATAACTGTTGCCGTTGCGACAATGCAACACCACTTCCTGCTCGATGGCCGTACGCGACATGTCTGCACTGTAGATATTTTCCATCAGCGGGCCGTTATCGCCGAAAGTAATTCGCAACACCGTCAGGAGCGGAATGCCGATCGCGCTTTCCTGCTGCCAGCCGCTCATTTTCTCGGCGACCGGGTTCATAAAAGTCACATTCATGTCGACATCAATACAAATAACCGCTTCGCCGATGGAATCCAGCGTAATGTGCAGACGTTCTTTTTCCTGGAACAACGCTTCGTTGAGCTGCTTTACTTCTGTCATATCCATATTGATGCCAAGTAAGCGTTCAACTTCGCCGTCTTTATTCAGCACCCGGTTAGCCAGAGAGCGGATGTGCCGGATGCCATCTTTTACCGCAATACGAAACTCAAGCTTAAAGGGAGCCCGAGCGGCCAGCGAATCGCGAATCACATTTTCGGCGTGTTCGCGATCTTCAGGTACAACGCACTCATACCAGACTTGCCAACTGGGTTTGATATGCGCAGGGACTTCGTAGAGGTCAAACATACGCTTATCCCAGCTGATCACATCAGGCTGCAGTTCCCATTCCCAAATGCCGATCCCCCCGGCTTCATTAGCGAGCGTGATGCGCTCCATCAGCCGTTTGTTGATCCACTCGGTATGCTTCAGATCGTTAATGTCTTCAACCTGCGCAATAAAGTAGAGTGGGGTATCGTCGCTATGACGTACCAGTGACACCGCCAGCAAGGCCCAGACGACCTCGCCCTCGCGGGTGTAATAGCGTTTTTCCATGGAATAGCTGTTGATTTCACCGCGAGTCAGCATCTCCAACTGTTCGAGGTCATTATTCAGATCTTCCGGCCAGGTTAATTGCTGGAAGGTGAGCGAACGCAGCTCATCCTGGCTATAGCCCAGAAACTGGCACAAGGCTTTATTGGCCTGTAGCCATTGCCCCTCGGTACCGACCAGCGCCATGCCAATTGCCGAATACTCCATGGCGTTGCGAAAGCGCGATTCGCTTTCTGAGATGTGCTTGCGTTCGGCCCGAAACGCATACATCACCATGGTCATCATATTGGCTGGTAGCAAAATCATCAAAAACGGCAGCCAGGGGATATCCGTCATCATATTGGGCTTGGGGGTATAGAGCAGCGAAGGGTCGGCGGCAAGCATCAGCGAAACCATCATCACGGTGCTGAGGAAAATTAAAAACGCCTCCATGCGCGGCAGACGCACAGCGCTCCACATCAACAGGACGATTACGCAGGTAAAAGGCCATGGAAGATACATCATGGACAGCCAACTGAACGTTAGGGTTACCAGGAGCGTAATTAACGTCTCGAACAGTAATCGCGGATTGCGGTGGCGCAGCAAATAATGTGGCTTAAACAGTAAACCTAACGGCACCAGCGCTAGCGCGCCGATGGATTCTGAAAGCACCCAAATAAGAAAAGTATTTAACGACGTTTCCCGCGGTAAAAGTAACCACAATAGTAAACCACCCAATAGCGGAGGGACAACGGCGCTGCCGAACGCCAGGCGTGCCCAGTCGTTAAGATTTTTTAAGGGATTGTACCAGGGCAGTAGTTTGCGCAATAACATTGCCCCAACGACAGCCTCAATAATGTTGATGGCTGTGTAGGTAAAGCTAAGCGACTCGCCGGGGAAAAAGAGTAAAGAAGCCCCGATGTTACCAAATGAGCACGCCAGCGCGATTCCTGGCCACATTTTTCCTGCATGACGATAAAAAGCCACCATCATGATCGAGGTCGGAAACCACAGCGGCGCCAGTTGTGCACCGAATCGAGACAGTTCCAGCGAGAACAGCGTAAAGATGAAAGCCACCAGACCTAAACTGGCCAGGCGCAGTAGAGGATGAGGTAAGGTAACTAAAACATGTTGGGATTGTTTACTCATTACCACTCTACCCAAATAGCCGGTGTCGCCCAGTAGAGATGCCGGACGCATCACATTTAATCTGGGATTATGCTAGTACAAATAATTTACAATTTATACGCCAGCTGCTCATAAATTAACACTCTCAAGCTATTAATTACTAAGTCTGATGAATAAATGTAGCGCATGCTTTAAATATGACCGTTTAAATTTGCGACAGGGACAGCATTGGTGCAGGCTGGGCTGGCATCGCGCTGCTGAAATCCCTATAATTGCCGCGTTTGGCGTTTCGGCGCCGCCCTTCCTTACATCCAGGTTAATCAGGTCGCTAAATTTATGACTGATCAGTCCCATCAGTGCGTCATTATCGGCATTGCCGGCGCATCGGCTTCCGGCAAGAGTCTTATTGCCAGTACTCTTTATCGCGAATTGCGTGAACAAGTCGGTGACGAACATATTGGCGTTATTCCCGAAGACAGCTATTACAAAGATCAAAGCCATCTGTCGATGGAAGAACGTGTAAAAACCAACTACGACCATCCGAACGCGATGGATCACAGCCTGCTGTTCCAACATTTGCAAACTCTGAAACGCGGCAGTGCCATTGAGCTGCCTGTGTACAGCTACGTTGAGCATACGCGCACGCAAGACACTATTCACATCGAACCCAAAAAAGTCATCATCCTGGAAGGCATTTTGCTGCTGACGGATGCGCGTTTGCGCGATGAGATGAACTTCTCTATTTTTGTCGATACGCCGCTGGATATTTGCCTGATGCGCCGTATCAAGCGGGATGTGAACGAACGTGGTCGTTCAATGGATTCTGTGATGGCGCAATACCAGAAAACCGTCCGCCCGATGTTCCTGCAATTTATTGAGCCTTCAAAACAATACGCCGACATCATTGTGCCGCGCGGGGGTAAAAACCGCATCGCCATCGATATTCTGAAGGCTAAAATCAGTCAGTTCTTTGAATAAGTTCAGCGAATTGTGTACCGTTCAGTGATAACCTGGTTCACCCTTAACGCACCTGGCATTAAGGGGTTGAAGCACGAAAGGAGAAAGTGCCATGCGTTTATGTGACCGAGATATTGAAGCCTGGTTGGATGAAGGTCGCCTGTCGATCAATCCACGCCCTCCTGTCGAGCGAATCAACGGCGCCACGGTAGATGTGCGCCTTGGCAACAAATTCCGTACGTTCCGCGGTCATACGGCGGCGTATATCGATTTGAGCGGGCCGAAAGATGAAGTCAGCGCCGCGCTGGATCGCGTGATGAGTGATGAAATCGTCCTTAAAGACGGCGAGGCGTTTTTCCTGCACCCGGGCGAACTGGCGCTGGCAGTGACGTTCGAATCCGTGACGCTGCCTTCCGATCTCGTCGGTTGGTTAGATGGACGTTCTTCGCTGGCGCGTCTGGGACTGATGGTACACGTCACCGCACACCGCATCGATCCGGGCTGGTCTGGCTGCATCGTACTGGAGTTTTACAACTCCGGGAAACTACCTCTGGCCTTGCGTCCAGGCATGCCGATTGGCGCATTAAGCTTCGAACCGCTTTCTGGTCCGGCGGCGCGACCTTACAACCGTCGTCAGGATGCAAAGTATCGCGATCAGCAGGGCGCCGTTGCCAGCCGAATCGATAAAGACTGAGTGTTTTCAGTCCATTGGGGATAGCATGAGACGATTTCTGACGACGCTGATGATCTTACTGGTCGTGCTGGTGGCCGGTTTTTCTGCGTTAGTACTGTTGGTGAATCCGAATGATTTCCGCGCGTATATGGTCAAGCAGGTTGCGGCGCGTAGCGGATATCAACTGCAGTTGGATGGTCCTCTGCGTTGGCACGTTTGGCCTCAACTGAGTATCCTCTCGGGGCGCATGGTGTTAACCGCTGAAGGCGCCAGCGAACCCCTGATTCGTGCCGATAATATGCGTCTTGACGTCGCGTTGTGGCCACTATTGAGTCACCAGCTCAGCGTGAAGCAGGTGATGCTCAAAGGCGCGGTGATTCAACTGACCCCGCAAACTGAAGCGGTGCGCGGCGAAGATGCGCCCGTGGCTCCAAAAGACAATACGTTGCCCGACCTGGCTGAAGACAGAGGGTGGTCGTTTGACATTGCGCGCCTGCGCGTTGCCGATAGTGTCCTGGTCTTCCAGCATGAAGACGATGAGCAGGTCACGGTTCGCGATATTCGTCTGGACATGGAACAGGATAACCAGCACCGCGGCACGTTTGATTTCTCCGGGCGCGTGAACCGCGATCAGCGTGACCTTGCTTTATCTTTCAACGGCACCGTCGATGCTTCCGACTATCCGCACAACTTATCCGCGAATATTCAACAGCTAAGCTGGCAACTGCAGGGAGCCGATCTGCCGGCGCAGGGGATCAAGGGTCAGGGACAGCTTCAGGCACAGTGGCTGGAAGAGAAAAAACAGCTCGCGTTTAGCCAGATTCATTTGACCGCTAACGACAGCTCTCTCGCCGGGCAAGTTCACGTGTCATTGTTGGATAAACCAGAATGGATCGTCGACCTCAAGTTTGGCCAGCTCAATCTGGATAATCTGCTCGTACAACGTGAGGCTGCGACGACCACTAACGGTGAGGCTCAGCAAGGTCAGAGTCAGCCAACGCTGGCGCGCCCCGTCATTGCTTCGCAGGTTGATGCCGTTTCGTATCAGGGACTTAAGGGCTTTTCGGCAGACATCGCTTTGCAGGCTGACAAAGTGCTGTGGCGGAAAATGGCGTTTGACAATGTCTCGGCAAAAATTGACAACCAGTTCGGCTTATTGAACGTTGCCCAGTTGCAGGGGAAAAGTGACGGCGGGCTGGTGTCGCTTCCCGGTACGCTGGATGCCAGAAAAGGGCAGCCGCGAGCGGTCTTCCATCCGCGGCTGGATGGCGTAGAAATTGGTACTATCCTGAAAGCTTTCGACTATCCAATCGCCCTCACCGGTAAACTGTCGCTGGCGGGTGATTTCTCTGGCTCAGATATCGATGCTCAGGCGTTTCGTCATAGCTGGCAAGGGCAGGCCCATGTCGAAATGAACGATACGCGAATGGAAGGGATGAACTTCCAGCAGATGATACAACAGGCCGTCGAGCGTAGCGGTGGGGATGTTAAAGCCCAGCAAAACCTGGATAACGTGACTCGCCTCGATCGTTTTGTAACCGATATGACGCTGGATAATGGCGAGGTTACGCTGGATAACATGGCCGGTGAGTCGTCGATGCTGGCGCTGACCGGTAAGGGAACGCTGGATCTGGTGAAGCAGAATTGCGACACGCTGTTTAATATTCGCGTCCTCGGCGGCTGGGATGGCGAAAGTAAGCTGATTAACTTCCTGAAGGCCACTCCGGTTCCTCTCAGAGTCTACGGTCAGTGGCAGGCGCTGAACTACAATCTGCAGGTCGACCAGCTTTTGCGTAAGCATCTGCAGGATGAAGCAAAACGTCGTCTGAATGACTGGGCCGATCGCAACAAAGACTCTCGCAACGGCAAGGATGTTAAAAAGTTGCTGGATAAACTCTGATTCATATTGCCGGATGGCGGCTGATGCCGCCTCCGGCTCTTGAACTACACTTCGTAATCCATCTCTTCTTCATTGTGCAGCGGTATCAGCTGGACTTTTTGCACGCGATGATTTTCCACCTGCAGGGTTTTCAATCGGAAATCGCCAACCTGTACTTCCTCCCCGGTTTTCGGGATGCGCTGCAAGTACTCCATTAACAGCCCGGCAATTGTGTGATATTCACGCTTATCGTCCAACGGGATAGGCACGTACTGCACCAGGTCTTCCAGTGGCATATGTCCGTTAGCGGTCCAGGTACCGTCAGCATTTTTCTGGATATCATGGCGGGCATCAATCTCTTCTACCTCGTTCGGCAGGTTACCTGCGATGGTTTCCATGACGTCGCTGAGTGTGACAATCCCTTCGACGGATCCAAATTCATCGGCCACAAAAGCGAAGTGCGTTCGGGCATTACGGAACTGCTCTAGCGCCGGAAGCAGCGGCAGGGTCTCCGGGAACACCAGAGGCTGACGAATCAAGACGCGTAAATCGAGCGGCTCACCGCGCAGAGACTGCTGCAGCAGGTCGATGACATGCACCACGCCGAGCAACTCTTCCTGCTCATCTTCGCCGGTGACCACCAGACGCGTATGTTGGTTTTTTTCCAGCAAAGCGCGGATTTCTGCTTCGGGCGCATTGAGGTCGATGTGTTCAATATCGTGGCGCGAGGTCATGATGCTGCTGACGGTACGTTGATTAAGGTTCAGCACGCGTTCAATCATCCGCCGTTCCTGAGGGGCAAAAATCTGTCCTTCATGATGATCCGCCAGCATCGCCGCAGTTTCGGCATCCAGTTCGGCGTCTTCTTTTTGCCCGCTCAGCAGCCGCATCACCGCCTCAGCGGTGCGCTGGCGTAAGGTATGGTTGGCAGACAAGAAGCGACGACGGTTAAAGATAGCCAACTGATTCAATGCTTCAATCATCACCGAGAAGCCGATGGCGGCGTACAGGTAACCTTTCGGGATATGGAAACCAAATCCTTCGGCAACCAGGCTGAAACCAATCATCAGCAGGAAGCTCAGACAAAGAATGACAATCGTTGGATGGCTGTTAACAAAGCGCGTCAGCGACTTGCTGGCCAGCACCATCAGGCTGATGGCGATGATTACCGCAGCCATCATCACCGCCAGGTGATCGACCATCCCAACGGCTGTAATGACGGAATCCAGAGAGAAGATGGCGTCCAGCACCACGATTTGCGCGACGACACCCCAGAACTTTGCACCTTTACGTTGGGTGGGGTTATCGCTGTCTTTTCCTTCCAGCCGTTCATTTAGCTCCATAGTGGCTTTAAACAGCAGGAAGAAACCACCGAATAGCATGATCAGATCGCGGGCGCTGAAGCTCAGGTCGCGAATGCTGAACAGCGGCGTAGTCAGCGTCACCAGCCAGGATATTGATGCCAGCAGCAGCAGGCGCATGACCATCGCCAGCAGTAGCCCGGTAATACGCGCCTTATCCCGCTGGGCTGGAGGCAGTTTCTCCGCGAGGATGGCAATAAAAACAAGATTATCAATGCCAAGAACAAGTTCGATCACGATTAACGTGACCAGTCCGGCCCAGATTGACGGATCGGCAATCCATTCCATAGTAAATGCTATACCCATAGTTGTATGACAATTGTCACAATTCGATCATGGGTAAAACTGGCGAAAAATGCAATGGCGAGGAGGGATTTCTCTGTCAGCGATATCCGGTCAAATGCAGGATATGAGCCTTAATGTAACTACAGGAAATAATTTTATTAATCCAAATATATTTAGGAAATATCGCAGGTGGATATTTCTATATCAATATTGTCAACATCAATAAAATCCTAAAAATATACAAATTCAACGCTTAATATTAATCTTAAAAGCGAGTTGTTGGCGGCTTGTTATCTTGCCTGACATTCTCTTAGCTGCAACAATTCCTGCGGTAATAATCAAAAGGCAAATATTTCCTCATCAATCAGAGGCGCTATTTCTGATGCGTTGCCGCTGTAAATGTGATGAAAATAAAGGAGAAGATAAAAATTTAAATTAATCAGTGCATTGGTAGCTATTGAAGCCAGGGGCGGTAGCGTGTCTGGTCGCCTGAAACAAGCCTAAATTATTCTGTCAAGAGACCGCAGATGAATTCATTTTTTTTAGGATTGATGCCAGTTAAATTCCATTTCAATTAACGGCAAGGTAAATGCGTACAGGCGAAGTCGCTATTTAGATTGCATGTGATAATTACTCTGCCAAAGTGATAAATAATCAATGATGAAATCCAAACTTAAATTGATGCCGGTATTGGTATCGGTAATCTTGATAAACGGTTGTACCGTGCTTCCGGGCAGCAATATGTCTACGATGGGCAAAGATGTGATTAAACAGCAGGACGCTGATTTTGATATCGATCGCATGGTGAATGTTTATCCACTCACCCCGCGGCTGGTCGAACAATTACGCCCCCGACCAAATGTTGCACAGCCTAATATGTCTCTCGACCAGGAGATTGCCGGGTATCAGTATCGGGTCGGTCCGGGTGATGTCCTGAATGTGACCGTCTGGGACCACCCTGAACTTACCACCCCCGCCGGGCAGTATCGTAGCTCAAGCGATACCGGCAACTGGGTGCAGCCTGATGGCTCCATGTTTTATCCCTACATCGGCAAAGTCAGCGTAGTAGGAAAGACGTTGGCTGAAATTCGTAGTGATATTACCGGGCGCTTAGCGAAGTACATTGCTGACCCGCAGGTGGACGTTAATATCGCCGCTTTCCGCTCGCAGAAGGCTTATGTCTCCGGGCAGGTAAACAAATCCGGCCAGCAGGCCATTACCAACGTGCCGCTTACCGTTCTCGATGCCATCAACGCCGCTGGCGGTCTTACCGAGGCGGCAGACTGGCGCAACGTTGTACTGACTCATAAAGGGCAAGAGCAACGCATTTCACTGCAAGCGCTGATGCAAAATGGCGACCTGAGCCAGAACCGTCTGCTCTATCCTGGCGACATTCTGTTTGTGCCGCGTAATGACGATTTGAAAGTCTTTGTGATGGGCGAAGTGAAAAAACAGAGCACCCTCAAAATGGACTTCAGCGGCATGACGCTTACCGAAGCGCTGGGCAATGCGGAAGGTATCGATCTGACCACCTCCAACGCCAGCGGTATTTTTGTTATTCGACCACTGAAAGGCGACGGCGGGAACAACGGCAAAATAGCCAATATCTATCAGCTTGATATGTCCGATGCGACATCGCTGGTGATGGCGACCTCATTCCGACTTCAACCCTACGATGTGGTGTATGTCACGACTGCGCCGGTTGCTCGCTGGAACCGTTTGATCAATCAGTTGCTGCCGACTATTAGCGGTGTTCGCTATATGACGGACACGGCCAGCGACCTTCACAACTGGTAATCATCATGTTTAACAAAATATTAGTTGTCTGTGTGGGAAACATTTGCCGCTCCCCGACGGCAGAGCGCTTGTTAAGACAATTTCATCCGGCGTTGACGGTATCTTCTGCCGGCCTCGGGGCGCTGGTGGGCAAAGGTGCGGATCCGAACGCCATCAGCGTGGCGCAGGCGCACAACCTGTCTCTGGAGAATCATTGTGCCCGGCAGATCTCGGGACGAATGTGCCGGGAATATGACCTGATCCTGACCATGGAAAAACGCCATATTGCTGCTCTGTGCGAAATGGTGCCGGAGATGCGCGGCAAAGTGATGCTCTTTGGTCACTGGGACAGCGAGCGTGAAATCCCCGATCCGTATCGTAAAAGCCGGGACGCGTTTGACGCGGTGTACGCATTACTTGAACGGTCTGCCCGCCAATGGGCTCAGGCATTGAACGCAGAGCAGGGAAAATAATGACAGAAAAAGTTAAACAGTCTGCTGCGCCGGTAACGGGCAATGATGAAATCGATATTGGTCGTCTGGTCGCAACGGTGGTGGAAGCCCGCTGGTGGGTACTTGGCATCACCGCGGTATTTGCATTGTGCGCCGCGATCTACACGCTGTTTGCCACACCAATCTACAGTGCGGATGCGCTGGTGCAAATTGAGCAAAATACCGGAAATTCACTGGTGCAGGATATTGGCTCGGCGTTGTCGAACAAACCTCCGGCCTCTGAAGCGGAAATTCAGCTCATCCAGTCACGGCTTGTATTGGGGAAAACGGTAGACGATCTCAATCTGGATATTGCCGTTACCAAAGATACGTTCCCCATTTTTGGCGCGGGCTGGGATCGGTTGATGGGCCGTCAGAACGAAACAGTTAACGTGACCACCTTCACGCTGCCAAAGGCAATGAATGAACAGACTTTCACAATCAGCGTGCTGAATGACAAACGCTATCAACTGGTGAGTGACGGAGGATTTAGCGCCCAGGGGCAGGTAGGGCAGATACTGGAACATGATGGCGTGACGATGCTGGTGGAGGCTATTCATGCCAGCCCTGAGAGCCAATTTACCGTGCGTAAATTCTCCACGCTGGGCATGATAAACACCCTGCAAAATAATCTGATGGTGACGGAAACCGGAAAAGATACCGGCGTATTGAGCCTGACCTTTACCGGCGAAGATCGTGAGCAAATCCGCCAGATCCTTGACAGTATTACCCGCAACTATCTGCAACAAAACGTGGAGCGTAAATCTGAAGAGGCCGCTAAAAGTCTGGCGTTTCTGGCAAAGCAACTCCCCGAGGTGCGTAACCGGCTGGACGTTGCCGAAAACAAGTTAAATGCTTTTCGTCAGGACAAAGACTCCGTGGATTTGCCGCTGGAAGCCAAAGCGGTGCTGGATTCAATGGTGAATATTGACGCGCAGCTTAATGAGCTGACCTTCAAAGAAGCGGAAATTTCCAAGCTGTTTACTAAAGCGCATCCGGCGTACCGCACGTTGCTGGAAAAACGCCAGGCGCTGGAAGATGAGAAAAGCAAGCTGAACGGACGCGTAACGGCAATGCCAAAAACGCAGCAGGAAATTGTCCGTCTGACGCGCGACGTGGAGTCCGGTCAGCAGGTCTATATGCAGTTACTGAACAAGCAACAGGAACTGAAGATCACCGAGGCCAGTACGGTCGGAGATGTGCGCATCGTCGATCCCGCGATTGCCCAGCCTGGCGTGTTGAAACCGAAAACGGCACTCATCATTCTCGGCAGTATCATTCTCGGTTTGATGCTTTCAGTGGTGGGCGTATTGCTGCGGTCGTTGTTTAATCGCGGCATTGAAAGCCCGCAGGTGCTGGAAGAACATGGTATCAGCGTGTATGCCAGTATTCCGCTGTCTGAATGGCAAAAAGCGCGTGATAACGTTCAGACTATCAAAGGTGTGAAACGCTACAAGCAAAGCCAGTTACTGGCGGTGGGAAATCCGACGGATCTCGCGATAGAAGCGGTCCGCAGCCTGCGTACCAGCCTGCACTTTGCCATGATGCAGGCGCGCAATAACGTATTGATGCTGACCGGCGTCAGCCCGTCGATTGGTAAAACATTTGTCTGCGCCAACCTGGCGGCGGTCATCAGCCAGACCAACAAACGCGTGCTGTTGATCGACTGCGATATGCGCAAAGGCTATACCCACGAGCTGCTGGGGACCAATAACGTTAACGGTCTGTCTGAGATCCTCATCGGCAAGGGGGATATCTCATCTGGCGCGAAACCGACATCCATTGCGCATTTCGATCTGATCCCTCGCGGTCAAATCCCTCCCAATCCTTCCGAACTTTTGATGAGCGAGCGCTTCGGCGAACTGATTGCCTGGGCCAGCTCGCACTATGACCTGGTGCTGATTGATACGCCGCCAATACTGGCTGTGACCGATGCGGCTATCGTGGGTCGTCACGTCGGAACCACGCTGATGGTGGCCCGTTATGCGGTCAACACGTTGAAAGAGGTGGAAACCAGCCTGAGTCGCTTCGAGCAAAACGGCATTCAGGTGAAAGGGGTGATCCTCAACTCTATCTTCCGCCGCGCCAGCGGGTATCAGGATTACGGTTACTACGAATACGAATACACGTCGGATTCGAAATAGATAACGAACAGCAACGCATATCGAATGTAGGCCTGATAAGCGTAGCGCCATCAGGCAACTTTATTTGGGAAACGAAAATGACGACAGAAAACCCACTAATTTCAATTTATATGCCAACCTGGAACCGTCAACAGCTGGCTATCCGGGCGATTAAATCGGTATTGCGCCAGGACTATCCTCACTGGGAGATGATCATTGTGGATGATTGCTCTTCCTCGTATGAGCAACTGCAGCAGTTTGTTGAGGAACTCAACGATCCGCGGGTGTCGTATACGCATAATTCCACTAACTCCGGGGCCTGCGCGGTGCGTAATCAGGCCATTATGCAGGCCAGTGGGCAGTATATCACGGGAATTGATGATGATGATGAATGGACGCCGAACCGCCTGAGCGTCTTTCTTAACTACCGCCATCACCTGGTCACGCGGGCGTTTCTGTACGCCAATGACTATGTCTGCGAAGGCGAAGTGTATTCGCAACCGGCCAGCCTGCCGCTATATCCGAAATCTGGTTATTCACGTCGTAAATTTTATAAGCGTAATATCATTGGTAATCAGGTGTTTACCTGGGCGTGGCGGTTTAAAGCATGCCTGTTCGATACCACGCTGAAAGCGGCGCAGGATTACGACATCTTCCTGCGTATGGTAGTGGCGTACGGTAAACCGTGGAAGGTAAAAGAGGCAACGCAGATCCTGCATGTCAATCACGGTGAAATGCGGATCACCTCATCGCCGAAAAAATTCTCCGGCTACTTTCAGTTTTACCGTAAACACAAAGGCAAATTTGACCGGGCCAGCAAGAAATATCAGCTGTTTACTCTCTATCAGATCCGCAACAAACGGATGAACTGGCGCACGTTGCTGACGCTGCTTTCTGTTCGCAACAGCAAGCGTCTGGCCGACGGAATGCGAGGTCGTTAAGTATGCTGGAAGATTTACGCGCTAATAGCTGGAGTCTTCGCCCTTGCTGCATGGTGGTGGCCTATCGGATTGCCCATTTTTGCTCCGTCTGGCGTAAAAAAAATGTCTTGAATAACCTGTGGGCCGCCCCGGTGCTGGTGATGTATCGCCTTATCACCGAATGCCTGTTCGGCTATGAAATCCAGGCTGCTGCATCTATTGGTCGTCGTTTCACCATCCATCATGGCTATGGGGTGGTTATCAATAAACACGTGGTGGCAGGGGATGATTTTACTCTGCGCCACGGCGTCACCATCGGCAATCTGGGTACCAACGATCCGTCCTGTCCGGTTATTGGTAACGGCGTTGAGTTGGGAGCGAATGTCACTCTGCTCGGCAACGTTGTTATTGGCAATAACGTGACGATTGGCGCCGGGAGCGTGGTGGTGGATAGCGTCCCGGACAATGCGCTGGTCGTGGGTGAGAAGGCTCGGGTGAAGGTAATTAAATGAAGATATTACAGTTTAATGTGCGGCTCGCAGAAGGTGGGGCGGCTGGCGTGGCGTTAGATTTACATCTGAGGGCGCTGGAGAAAGGGCTGTCCTCGCGTTTTGTCTATGGCTATGGCAAAGGCGGTAAGAAAAGCGTCAGCCATGCGAATTACCCGCAGGTTTTCAAACTTACGCCACGCCTGACGTCGGCGGTAAACATTGCGCTGTTTCGTTTCGCGAACCGCGATCTGTTTGGCAATCTCGACAAGTTATACCGTGAAGTTACCCGCACCAGCGGCCCGCTGGTCCTGCATTTTCATGTGTTGCACAGCTACTGGTTGAACCTGGAAGAGGTGGTCACCTTTTGCCAAAAAGTGAAGGCGTGTAAACCGGATGTTACCTTCGTCTGGACGCTGCACGATCACTGGAGCGTGACCGGGCGCTGTGCCTTTACCGATGGTTGCGAAAACTGGAAAACGGGCTGCCAGAAATGCCCAACGCTCAGTAACTATCCGCCGGTAAAAATCGATAAAGCCCATCAGCAGTTACCCGGTAAGCGGCAGATGTTTCGTGCCATGCTGGCGCTGGGCTGCCAGTTTATCTCGCCCAGTCAGCATGTGGCCGACGCATTCAACAGCCTGTATGGCGTGGGACGCTGCCGTATTATTAACAACGGCATCGATGTAGCAACTGAATCCATTCTTGCCGATCTTCCCGCTAAGCATGAGGGGAGCGGTAGACCGAAAATCGCCGTGGTGGCTCATGATCTGCGCTATGACGGGAAGACCAGCCAGCAACTGGTGCGAGCGATGGTAGCGCTCGGAGACAAAATTGAGCTGCATACTTTTGGCAAATTTTCGCCATTTGCGGGAGATAACGTCATCAATCACGGGTTTGAAAGCGATAAGCGCACGTTGATGAGTGCGCTAAACGAGATGGATGGCCTGGTGTTCAGCTCCCGAGTTGATAACTACCCGCTGATCCTGTGCGAAGCGCTTTCCATTGGCGTACCGGTTATTGCCACGCACAGTGACGCCGCGCAAGAAGTACTGGCAAAATCGGGAGGCAAAACGTTCAGCGAAGCGGACGTATTGCAACTGGTGCAACTGAAAAAATCAGACATTGCGCAGGCGGTATTTGACACGTCGCTTGCTGCGTTCAGCCAGCGCAGCCGGGTGGCATACAGTGGGCAACAGATGCTGGAGGAATATGTCTCGTTCTATCAGAATCTGTAGCTATCTGGTGCTACCGCTGCTTTATTTGCTGGTCAACGTCAAACTCGCCCAGCTTGGCGAGAGCTTCCCGATAACTATCGTCACCTTCTTACCCGTTCTGCTGTTGCTGTTTGTCGAGCGCATTAATATCAAAAAATTAATGATTGCGTTGGGCATGGGGGGCGGGCTGACGGCGTTTAATTATCTGTTCGGTCAGTCACTGGATGCCAGCAAGTACGTGACGTCCGCGATGCTGTTTGTCTATACCGTGGTGATCATTGGCATGGTGTGGAGTATTCGCTTCAAAACCATTTCACCGCATAACTACACTAAGATCTTGCGGTTTTTCTGGCTGGTGGTGGGACTGGTGGTGGGGTTAGCTGCAGTTGAAATGGCGCAGATAATTCTCAGTGGCGGCAGCAGTTTAATGGAAGTTATTTCGAAATATCTTATTTACAGTAACAGCTATGTTCTGAACTTTATTAAATTTGGTGGGAAACGTACTACTGCGCTCTATTTCGAACCGGCATTTTTCGCTCTGGCGTTAATCTCAATTTGGCTCAGCATCAAACAGTTTGGTATCAAAACGCCTAAGTCCGATGTTATGATTCTGGCAGGGATAATATTATCAGGATCGTTTTCAGGGGTAATGACGTTTATTTTGTTTTATCTTCTGGAGTGGGCGTTCCAGTATCTGAATAAGGATGCGATAAAAAAGAAGCTACCGCTGGCGATAATCTCATTAAGCGTATTTGTAGTTGGAGTGATATTTGCTTTCCCATACATCGCAACACGCCTTGGAGATTTAGGAACTGAAGGTTCGTCATCGTATTATCGGATCGTAGGACCATTAGTGATGGTCGGTTATTCGTTACTTAACGTTGATGGGGTAGTGAGATTCGGCTCACTTTATGAATATGTTGCGTCATTCGGAATTTTTAACGGTGCGGATGTTGGCAAAACGATAGACAATGGCTTGTATCTGCTGATTATTTATTTTTCATGGTTCGCGGTGATATTAGCCCTATGGTACATGGGGAAAGTCATGAAAATGATGATCAATGCGTTTGGTGATGATCAGAATTATCGGGTGCAGCTTTATCTTTTTACGCCACTGTCGCTGTTTTTTACAGGTTCAGTATTTAGTCCGGAATACGCGTTTTTAATTGTGTGTCCGTTTATTTTGCGCAAGGCGCTGAATATCGCGAGGTAAATCACATGCTGCTCAGTATTATCACCGTCGCCTTTCGCAATCTGGAAGGGATCGTCAAAACTCACGCATCACTGGCACATCTGGCGCAGGCGAATGATATCAGTTTTGAGTGGATTGTTGTTGATGGCGGCTCTTCTGATGGTACGTCATCCTTTCTTGAAGGACTTAGCGCAGAGCACCGGTTACGGTTTGTCAGCGAGCCGGATAAGGGCATCTATGATGCGATGAACAAAGGTATCGCTATAGCGCGCGGGCGGTTTGCGCTGTTCCTCAACTCCGGGGATATTCTGCATGCGGATGCGGCTTGTTTTATCCGTCAGCTGAAAACGCAAAGCGATAAAACTATGGTTATTGGTGATGCGTTGTTGGATTTCGGCAATGGCAACAAAATTAAGCGGCGAGCCAAGCCGGGTTGGTATATTTATCACAGCCTGCCCGCCAGCCATCAGGCCATCTTCTTTCCGCTCTCTGGACTGAATGTCTGGCGCTATGATTTGCAATATAAAATATCGTCCGATTACGCATTAGCTGCCCGATTATACAAATCCGGTTATGCTTTTAAAAAACTGAGCGGGCTGGTGTCAGAGTTTTCCATGGGGGGCGTGTCAACGACGAATAATCTGGAATTGTGCCGGGATGCCAAAAAGGTACAGCGCCAGATATTACATATGCCAGGTTTTTGGACCGGATTGTCAGAATATTTACGTCTGCGCACAACCGGTAAAACAAAATCTTTATATGGAAAAACGTAAGGGCAAATTATGCAGGATTTAAGCGGATTTAAAGTGCCTGCTGGTTTTCGTGGTGGTGGCGCCATTAAAGTCCAATTATGGTGGGCAGTGCAAGCAACATTGTTTCGCTGGTCACCGCAGGTCATGTACCGCTGGCGCGCATTTTTATTACGCATGTTTGGCGCGAAAATAGGAAAAAACGTAGTTATTCGACCTTCAGTAAAAATTACTTATCCGTGGAAATTGACCCTGGGAGATTATGCCTGGGTGGGTGATGACGCGGTTTTATATACGTTGGGTGATATTACGATTGGTGCTCACGCGGTTATTTCGCAAAAAAGTTATTTATGCACCGGGAGCCATGATTATGCCAGTCAATATTTTGATATTAACGCCACACCGATTGTGGTTGGTGATAAATGCTGGCTGGCGACAGATGTCTTTGTCGCGCCTGGCGTGACCATTGGCGATGGCACCGTCGTCGGAGCACGAAGCAGCGTTTTTAAATCGCTGCCAGCAAATGTCGTTTGTCGGGGAAATCCCGCAGTAGTCACGCGCAAACGCGTCGAAAAAGTTACTCCCTGAGGGGATCATTTAAGAGGTAATAACATGTCAAAAGTCGCTCTCATTACTGGCGTAACCGGGCAGGATGGTTCTTACCTGGCAGAATTTCTGCTGGAAAAAGGGTATGAAGTACACGGCATTAAGCGCCGCGCTTCATCATTTAACACCGAACGTGTGGACCACATTTACCAGGATCCGCATTCGGGTAATCCCAAATTTCATCTGCACTATGGCGATTTGACGGACTCCTCCAACCTGACCCGTATTCTACAAGAGGTCCAACCGGATGAGGTCTATAACCTGGGCGCCATGAGTCATGTCGCGGTGTCGTTTGATTCACCGGAATATACCGCCGATGTCGATGCGATCGGCACCTTACGTTTGCTGGAAGCCATCCGCTTCCTCGGTCTGGAAAAGAAAACGCGTTTTTATCAGGCTTCCACCTCTGAACTGTACGGCCTGGTACAGGAAATTCCGCAGAAAGAGACTACGCCGTTCTACCCGCGCTCGCCGTATGCCGTTGCTAAGCTGTATGCGTATTGGATAACCGTCAACTACCGTGAATCTTACGGTATGTATGCCTGTAACGGCATTCTGTTTAACCACGAATCTCCGCGCCGCGGCGAAACCTTTGTTACTCGCAAAATTACCCGAGCGATCGCCAACATCGCTCAGGGGCTCGAGTCTTGCCTGTATCTGGGCAACATGGATTCACTGCGCGACTGGGGCCATGCCAAAGATTACGTCAGGATGCAGTGGATGATGCTGCAGCAGGATAAACCGGAAGATTTCGTAATTGCCACCGGCGTGCAGTATTCCGTGCGCCAGTTTGTGGAAATGGCGGCCGCTCAGTTGGGAATTAAATTGCGTTTTGAAGGTGAGGGCGTGAATGAAAAAGGCATCGTAGTTTCTGTGACCGGTCACGATGCGCCGGGTGTGAAACCTGGGGATGTCATGATTGCCGTCGACCCGCGTTATTTCCGTCCGGCTGAAGTGGAAACGCTGCTGGGCGATCCGGCTAAAGCACATGAAAAACTGGGCTGGAAGCCGGAAATTACGCTGCGCCAGATGATCTCGGAAATGGTTGCCAACGATCTTGATGCGGCGAAGAAGCATTCCCTGCTGAAGTCGCACGGTTACGAGGTCGCTATCGCGCTGGAGTACTGAGGATGAAGACACAACGTATTTTTGTGGCGGGCCATCGCGGTATGGTGGGGGCCGCCATCGTCAGACAACTGTCTCAGCGAAATAATATAGAGCTGGTGCTGCGTACCCGCGAGCAACTTAACCTGCTGGACGCCAGCGCAGTGCAGGCGTTCTTTGCCACTGAACGCATTGACCAGGTTTATCTGGCGGCGGCAAAAGTGGGCGGGATTGTGGCGAATAATACTTATCCTGCTGATTTTATTTATGAAAATATGATGATTGAGAGCAACATTATTCATGCTGCGCATTTGCATAACGTGAATAAACTGTTGTTCCTCGGGTCATCCTGTATTTATCCAAAGCAAGCCACCCAGCCAATCGCTGAGAGTGAATTGTTGCAGGGGCAACTTGAGCCGACCAATGAGCCGTATGCGATTGCCAAAATTGCCGGTATCAAGCTGTGCGAATCATATAACCGGCAGTATGGCCGGGATTATCGCTCAGTAATGCCGACCAATCTGTACGGACCGCATGACAACTTCCATCCGAGTAATTCGCATGTGATCCCGGCGCTGCTGCGCCGCTTTCATGAAGCTCGCGAGCAAAATACGTCGGATGTGGTGGTGTGGGGTAGCGGTACGCCGATGCGCGAATTTCTGCATGTCGACGACATGGCGGCGGCCAGTATTCATGTGATGGAGCTGGCTCAGGAAGTCTGGCAGGAATATACCCAACCAATGCTGTCGCATATCAACGTGGGTACTGGCGTTGATTGCACCATCCGTGAACTGGCCCAGACCATCGCGCAGGTCGTGGGTTACAAGGGGCGAGTGGTGTTCGACGCCAGCAAACCGGACGGCACGCCGCGCAAATTGCTCGACGTCACGCGGTTGCATCAGTTGGGTTGGTATCACGAGATATCCCTGGAAGCGGGGCTTGCCAGTACATATCAGTGGTTCCTTGAAAACCAGCAGCACTACCGGGGGTAAGTATGTTTTTACGTCATGAGGATTTTGCCACCGTTGTCCGTTCAACCCCGCTGATTTCCATCGATTTAATCGTGGAAAACGCCGACGGCGAATTTCTGCTCGGTAAGCGTCTCAATCGTCCGGCGCAGGGGTACTGGTTCGTGCCCGGCGGTCGGGTGCAAAAAGATGAATCGCTGCGCGTGGCCTTTGAGCGGCTTACTGAAGCTGAGCTGGGGTTACGTTTACCGCTGTCCGCTGCGGAGTTTTACGGTGTCTGGCAGCATTTCTATGACGACAACTTTTCCGGGGAGGATTTCTCAACGCATTACATCGTGCTGGGATTTCGTCTGCGGGTGTCGGAAAACGACCTGCACCTGCCTGACGTTCAACATGATGCGTACCGCTGGCTGGCAGATACACAGATTCTGGCCAGTGACCACGTGCACGACAACAGCCGGGCTTACTTCTGTGAAACGGCCCAGACCGGAGTACCCGGTCTATGAAGATCCTCGTGTATGGCATCAACTATTCACCGGAGTTGACCGGTATCGGCAAATACACCGGTGAAATGGTGCAGTGGATGGCGCAACAGGGGCATGACGTTCGGGTGATCACCGCGCCGCCTTATTATCCGCAGTGGAAGGTCAACGGTCGCTATTCGTCCTGGCGTTACCGTCGTGAAGAGGGTGACGCCATTGTCTGGCGTTGTCCGCTGTATGTGCCTGAGCAACCCTCTACGCTCAAACGGCTGCTGCATTTGGGCAGTTTTGCCCTGAGCAGTTTTTTCCCGCTGCTGGCGCAACGTCGCTGGAAGCCGGACCGCATTATCGGCGTGGTGCCGACGCTGTTTTGTACGCCGGGCATGCGTCTGCTGGCAAAACTTTGTGGCGCGCGCACGTTGTTGCACGTTCAGGATTACGAAGTCGATGCCATGTTGGGACTTGGCATGGCGGGCACAGGCAAGCGTGGCGTGGTGGCAAAACTGGCCAGCGCCTTTGAGCGCAGTGGGCTGTTGAATATGGATCATATTTCGACCATCTCCCGGACCATGATGCACAAAGCCATGGAAAAAGGCGTTGCGCCGCACAAAGTTATTTTCTTTCCAAACTGGTCGGAAGTGGCACGTTTTCGTGGCGTGAACGATACCGATGCCCTGGCGTTGCGTCAGCAACTGGGCTTGCCTGTCTCCCAAAAGATCGTTCTTTACTCGGGCAATATCGGTGAAAAGCAGGGGCTGGAGAGCGTGGTTGACGCAGCTGTCCTGTTGAGCGAACAGCCCTGGCTGTTTGTGATTGTCGGGCAGGGCGGTGGTAAAGCGCGGCTGGAGAGTATGGTCAGTGAACGCGGCCTGAACAATGTGATGTTCTTTCCACTGCAATCTTATGACGCGCTGCCGGCATTGCTCAAGATGGCGGATTGTCATCTGGTGGTACAAAAGCGCGGTGCGGCGGATGCCGTACTGCCCTCCAAACTGACCAATATCCTCGCCGTTGGCGGTAACGCGGTCATTACCGCCGAGCCTGAAACCGAGTTGGGTCAGCTTTGTGACACTTATCCTGGCATTGCGGTGTGTGTGGAGCCGGAGTCGGTTAACGCGTTGGCCTGTGGTATTCAACGGGCGCTGATGATGCCAAAAGTGAACACGATGGCACGTGATTATGCCGAACGCACGCTGGATAAAGAAAACGTGCTGAGTCAATTTATTGCTGATATTCGGGGTACATGATGAGTCAAAGCAAACTCTTTCCGGTAGTGATGGCCGGTGGCTCGGGTAGCCGTTTATGGCCATTGTCCCGCGTGCTGTATCCAAAGCAGTTCCTGTGCCTGAAAGGCGATCTCACCATGCTGCAGACAACGATCTGCCGTCTGAACGGCGTGGAGTGCGAAAGTCCGGTGGTTATCTGTAATGAACAACACCGTTTCATTGTAGCGGAACAGCTACGGCAACTGCACAAACTGACTGAGAACATTATTCTCGAACCTGCCGGGCGTAACACGGCACCGGCGATAGCGCTGGCCGCGCTGGCGGCAAAACGTCAAAGTCCGGGTGAAGATCCGCTGCTGCTGGTACTGGCAGCCGATCACATGATTGCTGACGAAGAGGCATTTCGCGAGGCGGTTCGTAATGCGATGCCCTATGCCAGTGCGGGTAAGCTGGTGACGTTTGGTATCGTGCCAGACCAGCCGGAGACCGGCTACGGCTATATCCGTCGTGGCGAGGTTTCACCGACGAATACCGACGCCGTGGCTTTTGAAGTGGCGCAGTTTGTTGAAAAGCCCAATCTGGAAACCGCGCAGGCTTACGTGGCGAGCGGCGACTACTACTGGAACAGCGGCATGTTTTTATTCCGCGCCGGGCGTTATCTGGAAGAACTGAAAAAATATCGTCCCGATATTCTTGAGGCCTGCGAAAACGCCATGAGTACGGTTGACCCCGATCTCGATTTTATCCGCGTTGATGAACAGGCGTTTCTCGCCTGCCCGGAAGAGTCTGTGGACTATGCGGTTATGGAACGTACGGCCGATGCGGTGGTGATGCCAATGAACGCAGGCTGGAGCGATGTTGGCTCCTGGTCATCATTGTGGGAAATCAGCGCCCATACCGCTGAAGGTAATGTGCATCACGGCGACGTCATTAGCCATAAAACGGAGAATAGCTATGTGTATGCCGAATCTGGCCTGGTGACGACCGTCGGGGTGAAAGATCTGGTGGTGGTGCAGACCAAAGACGCAGTGCTGATAGCCGATCGCAACGCGGTGCAGGACGTTAAAAAAGTGGTAGAGCAAATTAAAGCTGACGGACGTCATGAGCACCATATTCACCGTGAAGTTTATCGCCCATGGGGCAAGTACGATTCTATTGATGCCGGAGACCGTTATCAGGTGAAGCGAATTACCGTCAAACCCGGTGAGGGATTGTCCGTGCAGATGCATCATCACCGGGCTGAACACTGGGTTGTGGTGGCTGGCACCGCAAAGGTGACGATTAATGATGATATCAAGCTGCTCGCTGAAAACGAGTCTGTCTATATTCCGCTGGGCGCGACCCATTGTCTGGAGAACCCCGGGAAAATCCCACTCGATCTGATTGAGGTGCGCTCCGGATCTTATCTCGATGAGGATGATGTCGTGCGGTTTGCGGACAGATACGGGCGCGCTTAACACAACATCCTCGTTGCCGGATAGCGGCGTGTACGCCTTATCCGGCCTACAAACGAACGGTTAGTCATTTTTTGAAAAATATCTCCAGTCAGGAGAGGGCTAACTGTTGCCTGAAGAAGGGTAAATCATGACGAAATTAACCTGTTTCAAAGCCTATGACATTCGCGGCAGGCTGGGCGAAGAACTAAATGAAGAGATTGCGTGGCGTATTGGCCGCGCTTACGGCGAGTTCCTGAAGCCAAAAACGATTGTTCTGGGTGGCGACGTGCGCCTGACCAGCGAGACGCTAAAGCTGGCGCTGGCAAAAGGGCTGCAGGATGCGGGGGTGGATGTGCTGGATATTGGTATGTCGGGCACCGAAGAGATTTACTTCGCCACCTTTCATCTGGGCATTGACGGCGGTATTGAAGTGACCGCCAGCCATAATCCAATGAATTACAACGGCATGAAGCTGGTGCGGGAAGGGGCGCGCCCCATCAGCGGTGATACCGGTCTGCGCGACGTGCAGCGCCTGGCGGAAGTCAACGACTTCCCGCCGGTCGATGAGGCAAAACGTGGCCGCTACCAGCGTATTACTACCCGCGATGCCTACATCGACCACCTGTTAGGGTACATCAATCCCGGCAACCTGAAACCGATGAAGCTGGTGCTCAATTCCGGCAACGGCACGGCAGGTCCGGTGATTGACGCCATTGAAGCCCGTTTTAAGGCGCTGGGCGCACCGGTCGAATTTATCAAAATCCACAATACGCCGGATGGCAACTTCCCCAACGGTATTCCCAATCCTCTGCTGCCGGAATGTCGGGCTGACACGCGCAATGCGGTGATTAAACACGGCGCAGATATGGGGATTGCCTTCGATGGGGATTTTGATCGTTGCTTCCTGTTCGATGAAAAAGGTCAGTTTATTGAGGGTTACTACATTGTCGGCCTGCTGGCGGAAGCGTTTCTGGAGAAGAATCCGGGGGCGAAAATTATCCACGACCCGCGCCTGTCCTGGAATACCGTGGATGTGGTGACGGCGGCAGGCGGTAAACCGGTGATGTCAAAAACCGGGCACGCGTTTATCAAAGAGCGCATGCGTCATGAAGATGCCATTTATGGCGGTGAAATGAGTGCGCATCACTATTTCCGCGACTTTGCTTACTGCGACAGCGGCATGATCCCGTGGCTGCTGGTGGCGGAGTTGCTGTGTCTGAAAGGACAGTCGCTGGGCGAACTGGTCCGCGACCGGATGGTGGCCTATCCGGCGAGTGGAGAAATAAACAGTACGCTGGCAGAGCCGGCGGCAGCGATTGCGCGCGTGGAGCAGCATTTTTCCCGTGAGGCGTTGACGGTGGACAGAACGGACGGTATCAGCATGTCGTTTGTCGACTGGCGCTTCAATTTACGCTCTTCCAATACTGAACCGGTGGTGCGTCTGAACGTGGAATCGCGCGGAGATATTCCGTTGATGGAAGCGCGAACGCGCACTCTTCTGGCGTTACTGAATCAGTAATGCCGGTGCTTCCTTTGCCCGATTACGGGCAAAGGGTGACTAACAGGAACCACGATGACACATCTAAAAAAGCGCGAACGCGCCAAAACCAATGCGTCGTTAATTTCGATGGTGCAACGCTTTTCAGATATCACCATCATGTTTGGCGGATTGTGGGTAGTCTGCGAATTAAGCGGTTTGCCTTTCCTGTATATGCACCTGCTGGTGGCGCTGATCACGCTGGTTGTTTTTCAGATGCTCGGGGGCATAACAGATTTTTATCGCTCCTGGCGCGGCGTCAAAATTTCAACTGAGCTGGTGCTGTTGTTGCAAAACTGGACGCTGAGTCTGATTTTTTGCGCAGGTCTGATCGCCTTTAATAACGATTTCGATAACCGTCTCGCCGTCTGGTTGGCGTGGTATCTGTTATCTAGCGTTGGCCTGGTGTTGAGTCGTTCGTTTATTCGCTACGGCGCGGGGTGGCTGCGTAATCGCGGTTACAACACTCGCCGGGTGGCGGTGGCTGGCAACATGCCCGCCGGACAACTGCTGCTGGACAGTTTTCGCCATGAACCGTGGCTGGGATTTGAAGTAGCGGGTGTCTATCACGACCCCATCCCTGGAAAAAACTCTCGCGACTGGGCCGGTAATCTGCAGCAACTGGTGGATGACGCCAAATCCTCGCGTATTCATAACGTTTATATCGCCATGTCGATGAGCGATGGCGCCAGCGTAAAAAAACTGGTGCGCGATCTGGCCGACACCACCTGTTCGGTACTCCTCATTCCCGATGTCTTTACCTTCAATATCCTGCATTCACGGATTGAAGAGATGAACGGCGTTCCGGTGGTGCCGCTGTATGACACGCCGCTCTCGGGGATTAATCGCCTGTTAAAGCGTGCGGAAGATATCGTGCTGGCTTCACTGATCCTGCTGCTTATTTCCCCGGTGCTATGTGGCATAGCGCTGCTGGTAAAACTGACCTCCAAAGGACCGGTGATTTTCCGCCAGACTCGCTATGGCATGGACGGAAAACCAATCAAAGTCTGGAAGTTTCGCTCAATGAAAGTGATGGAAAACGACGCTGTGGTGACGCAGGCGACGCAAAACGATCCGCGCGTAACTCCTTTGGGAAATTTCCTGCGCCGGACGTCGCTCGATGAACTGCCGCAGTTTATTAACGTGCTGACCGGGGGAATGTCTATCGTCGGGCCACGTCCGCATGCGGTGGCGCATAACGAGCAGTACCGCCAGTTGATTGAGGGGTACATGTTACGCCATAAGGTGAAACCGGGGATTACCGGCTGGGCGCAAATCAACGGCTGGCGTGGTGAAACCGATACGCTGGAAAAAATGGAAAAACGTGTGGAGTTTGACCTCGAATACATTCGCGAGTGGAGCGTGTGGTTCGATATCAAAATTGTTTTTCTGACAGTATTCAAAGGCTTTGTTAACAAAGCGGCGTACTAACATGAGCTTACGAGAAAAAACGCTTAACGGCGCTAAGTGGTCGGCGATTGCCACGGTGATCATTATTGGACTCGGACTTATTCAGATGACCGTCCTGGCGCGGATTATTGATAACCACCAGTTCGGGTTGTTAACCGTGTCGCTGGTGATCATTGCGCTGGCCGATACGTTGTCTGACTTTGGTATCGCCAACTCAATTATTCAGCGTAAAGAAATTGGCTATCTTGAACTGACCACGCTGTACTGGCTCAACGTTGGACTGGGTATCGCGGTATGCGTGGCGATGTTTCTGTTGAGCGAGACGATTGCCCGTGTGCTCAATAACCCTGAACTTGCGCCGCTCATCAAAACCTTATCGCTGGCGTTTGTGGTGATACCGCACGGGCAGCAGTTTCGTGCGTTGATGCAAAAAGAGCTGGCCTTTAACAAAATCGGCATGATCGAAACCAGTTCGGTGCTGGCTGGTTTTACCTTTACCGTGGTCAGCGCCCATTTCTGGCCGCTCGCGCTGACCGCCATTCTTGGGTATCTGGTAAACAGTACGCTACGTACGCTGCTGTTCGGCTATTTTGGTCGTCGGATTTACCGCCCGGGGCTGCATTTTTCGCTGGCATCCGTTTCGTCGAATCTGCGTTTTGGCGCATGGCTGACGGCAGATAGCATCATCAATTACATCAATACCAATCTTTCCACGCTGGTTTTAGCCAGAACGTTGGGAGCTGGTGTGGCGGGGGGATTCAATCTGGCCTGGAACGTGGCGGTTGTCCCCCCGATCAAACTGAACCCGATTATTACCCGTGTCCTGTTTCCGGCTTTCGCCAAAATCCAGGACGACAGTGAAAAGCTAAAGGTGAATTTTTACAAACTGCTATCGGTGGTCGGGATTATCAACTTCCCGGCGCTACTGGGATTGATGGTGGTGTCGAACAACGTAGTGCCTTTGGTGTTTGGCGAGAAGTGGAACGGCATTATTCCCGTCTTGCAACTGCTGTGCATCGTGGGTCTGCTGCGCTCGGTGGGGAATCCAATAGGATCGCTTTTGATGGCGAAAGCGCGGGTTGATATCAGTTTCAAGTTTAATGTGTTCAAAACCTTTCTGTTTATTCCAGCCATTTTTATCGGTGGTCATCTTGCCGGGGCGATTGGCGTGACGCTGGGCTTTTTGCTGGTTCAGGTGATTAACACGATCCTCAGCTATTTCGTGATGATTAAGCCTGTTCTTGGCCCCAGCTACCGCCAGTACATGCTCAGTCTTTGGTTGCCGTTGTATCTCTCTTTACCCACCCTTGTGGTGAGCTATGCGCTGGGCTTAACGCTGCGCAGCCACCTGCCATTAGGCGCGTTGCTGGGGATGCAGATTGTGGCAGGTGCGCTGGTATTTGCGGTGATGATTGTGCTGTCGCGCCATCCGCTGGTGGTGGAAATAAAACGCCAGCTTTGTCGCAGTGAAAAAATGAAAACCTTGCTTCGTGCAGGATGAATTGTGCTTGTTGCATGCCGGAGGGCGAGAGCCGCCCTCCGGCAATGATTAGAAGAGGTCAGAATGAAATTACTAATTTTAGGCAACCATACCTGTGGGAACCGTGGGGATAGCGCGATTCTGCGCGGTTTGCTGGATGCCATTACCGCCTTGCGTCCCGAGACTGAAGTGGATGTGATGAGCCGTTACCCGGTGAGCTCCTCATGGTTGCTGAACCGCCCGGTGATGGGCGATCCGCTGTATTCGCAGATGAAGCAGCACAATAACGCAGCGGGCGTCATGGGGCGCGTGAAGAAAGTGCTGCGTCGTCGCTATCAGCACCAGGTACTGCTCTCGCGCGTCACTGATTCCGGTAATCTGCGCAATATCGCTATCGCCCAGGGATTTACCGATTTTGTTCGTCTGCTGTCGCGCTACGACGCCATTATCCAGGTCGGTGGATC
The DNA here is from genome assembly GCF_030334545.1 of Citrobacter sp. Ce129. NCBI lineage: Bacteria > Pseudomonadati > Pseudomonadota > Gammaproteobacteria > Enterobacterales > Enterobacteriaceae > Citrobacter > Citrobacter sp. Ce129. The sequence continues at coordinate 114,335 of NZ_JAOWDS010000073.1, read as the reverse complement.
GTTTTTTGTCGATCTGTATGGCGTACCGCAGTTTGAACATGCCCTGTGTTCGTTTATGGCAAAAAAACCGCTGTACATGATTGGCCACAGCGTGGGGCCATTCCAGGATGAGCAGTTTAACCAACTGGCGAACTACGTATTTGGACACTGTAATGCGCTGATTTTGCGTGAGTCCGTCAGTCTGGAACTGATGAAGCGCAGTGCAATAAACACGGATAAAGTCGAAACCGGGGTGGATACCGCCTGGCTGGTAGATAACCATCATGAGGATTATGAACCCGGTTATGCCGTCCAGCATTGGTTAAAAATGGCGGCTAAACAGAAGACGGTTGCCATAACGTTGCGTGAGTTGGCTCCTTTTGATAAACGCCTGGGGACAACGCAGCAGGCCTATGAGCAAGCCTTTGCCGGGGTGGTGAACCGCATCCTCGATGAAGGTTACCAGGTGATTGCACTGTCAACCTGCACCGGTATTGATAGTTACAACAAAGATGATCGCATGGTGGCGTTAAACCTGCGCCAGTATGTTAACGACCCGGCTCGGTATCACGTGGTGATGGATGAACTCAACGATCTGGAAATGGGGAAAATTTTGGCTGCCTGCGATCTGACGGTGGGGACTCGCTTGCACTCTGCCATCATCTCAATGAATTTTATGACGCCAGCCATCGCCATTAACTACGAGCATAAATCGGCAGGGATTATGCAACAGTTGGGGTTACCAGAGATGGCCGTCGATATTCGCCATCTGCTCGATGGTAGTCTGGAAGGGAAGGTCGCCGATGCTCTCGGACAGCTACCTGAGTTGCGCATACGTCTCGGCGACGCGGTTACGCGTGAGCGCGAACGCGGGGTGAGCATGGTGCAGTCGGTTTTATCGCGTATTGAGGGGGAAAAATGAAGATTGGCTTTTTCCTGCTTAAATTTCCGCTCTCCTCTGAGACCTTTATCCTCAATCAGATTACCGCATTTATCGATATGGGCTACGACGTGGAGATTGTCGCGTTGCAGAAGGGCGATCTTGAAAATACCCATGCTTCATTTAATACCTACCGTCTGGGTGAAAAAACGCGCTGGTTACTGAATGAACCACAGAGCAAGCTGGCGAAGCTGAAGTATAGAGCGGCGGCGACGCTGCACGGGATTATCCGCGCAGCCACCTGGAAAGCGCTTAATGTGGCACGCTATGGCGATGAGGCGCGCAATCTGATTTTAGCGGCCATTTGTGGTGGGAATCCACGGGCGTTTGAGGCGGATGTCTTTATCGCTCATTTTGGACCTGCAGGCGTAACGGCCGCCAAACTGCGTGAGCTTGGGGTGATCCGCGGAAAAATCGCCACGGTATTTCATGGCGTTGATGTTTCGCATCGGGATGTGCTTGCTCACTATACCCCTGAATATCAGCAGCTGTTTCAACGTGGAGATTTGATGTTACCCATCAGTAATCTCTGGGCTGGACGTTTAAAAAACATGGGGTGCCCGCCGCAAAAAATCGCGGTTTCCCGTATGGGTATCGACATGACACGTTTTACGCCTCGTCAACTGAAAGCCCCAGCCGCACCGCTGGAGATTATCTCTGTCGCCCGGTTAACCGAGAAAAAAGGACTGCATGTCGCCATCGAAGCCTGTCGGCAGTTGAAAGAGCAGGGCGTCTTATTTCGCTACCGCATTCTTGGCATTGGTCCCTGGGAGCGTCGTTTGCGTACGCTTATCGAGCAATATCAGCTTGATGATGTGATTGAGATGCCCGGCTTTAAACCCAGTCATCAGGTAAAGGAGATGCTTGAGCAGGCGGATGTATTTTTGCTGCCGTCGATCACCGGAAGGGATGGCGATATGGAGGGTATCCCAGTGGCGCTGATGGAGGCGATGGCAGTGGGGATCCCGGTCATTTCTACCGTCCACAGTGGGATCCCGGAGCTTGTCGAGTCGGGTAAATCTGGCTGGCTGGCACCGGAAAATGACGCGCAGGCTCTGGCAGAGAGATTAGCGGCATTTAGCCTACTCGATAGTGAGCAGGTGCAACCGATTGTGCAGTGCGCGCGCGAAAAAATTGAAAAAGAATTTAATCAATTAGCGATCAATAAACAGTTAGCCAGTCTGCTACAAACGATGTAAATCGAGGTTGTATGTCAGAGAACAAACTCTCACGCCGTACTTTTCTGACGGCAGGCTCTGCGCTTGCCGTGCTGCATTTTCCCGTTGTCCGGGCGCTTGAATCACCGGTCAGCGTCAACATTCAGGATTACAACCCAAAGGATTGGGTCGCTTCTTTCCGGCAGGCGTTCAAAGAAGGACAAACTGTAGTCGTGCCAAAAGGACTGGAATGTAAGGATCTTAATACCGCTATCGTTATTCCCCCTGGCAAAACACTATCTGTGCAAGGTCGAATAAGCGGTAATGGCCGTGGCCGCTTTGTTCTGCAGGATGGATGTAAGGTGCTGGGCGAGCAGGGCGGGAATCTGAGGAATGTTACCCTGGATGTACGGGGATCGGACTGCGTGATAAAAGGGATTGCCATGAGTGGTTTCGGCCAGGTGACGCAAATCTATATCGGCGGAAAAACCTCAAGGCTGATGCGCAATCTGACTATCGATGATATTACCGTCACGCGCGCTAACTACGGGATCCTGCGACAGGGTTTTCATAACCGTATGGATGGTGTGAAGATTACCCACTGCCGTTTTAGCGATCTTCAGGGCGATGCCATTGAGTGGAATGTGGCGATTAACGACAGCAACATCCTCATTTCTGACCACGTCATCGAACGTATCAACTGTACCAACGGCAATGTGAACTGGGGCATAGGCATCGGGCTGGCGGGCAGTACCTATGACAATACCTATCCCGATGAGCTGGCGATAAAAAACTTTGTCGTGGCGAACATCACTGGTACCGACTGTCGACAGTTAGTCCATGTGGAGAACGGCAAGCATTTTATCATTCGTAATATTACCGCGCGAAATATCACCCCGAATTACAGTAAGAAAGCGGGCATCGATAATGCGACGGTCGCTATTTATGGATGTGATAATTTCGTCATTGATAATATCAATATGGAAAATAGCGCGGGTATGCTCATTGGTTATGGTGTGATCAAAGGGCGATATTTATCCATTCCACAAAACTTTAAGTTGAATAATATCCATCTCGATAACACCAAACTTGAATACAAATTACGCGGTATTCAGATCTCATCGGGTAATGCAACATCATTCGTGGCCATTACCAACGTGGAGATGAAGCGCGCTACGCTTGAGTTTCACAACCAACCACAGCATCTTTTCCTGCGTAACATCAGGGTGATGCAGCAATCTGTAACAGGGCCCGCGCTTAAGATGCACTTCGATCTCCGTAAGGATGTACGCGGCAAGTTTATGGCTAAACAGGACACATTGCTCTCACTGGCAAATGTCCATGCGGTAAACGAAACGGGACAAAGTTCAGTTGACATTGACCGCATAAACCATCAGGTGGTGAATGTTGAAGCGGTGAATTTTCGACTGCCAGGGAAGGGGGGGTAACTTTGCGACCATTCCTGGCTAAAGTTGCACCTCCCTGGGATTAAGATTACTGCATTCCGCAGTTAAGCGGCGTAACATACGCTGCATCGGAGTAATGTAATTCATACTGGCTAAAACAAGCTAAAAAGCTATAATTCAGCAACAATTGAATAGGTGAATGACTTAATGATTAATTTGAAAGCAGTTATTCCGGTAGCAGGTCTGGGGATGCACATGTTGCCTGCCACGAAGGCAATCCCTAAAGAGATGCTGCCGATCGTAGACAAGCCGATGATTCAATACATTGTCGACGAAATTGTAGCTGCAGGTATCAAAGAAATCGTTCTGGTAACTCATGCGTCTAAGAACGCGGTTGAGAACCACTTCGACACCTCTTACGAACTCGAATCGTTGCTTGAGCAGCGTGTTAAGCGCCAGCTTTTAGCCGAGGTGCAGTCTATTTGTCCCCCTGGCGTGACTATTATGAACGTTCGTCAGGCTCAGTTGCTGGGCTTAGGTCATTCCATTCTTTGCGCTCGCCCAATTGTTGGGGATAACCCGTTTGTCGTCGTATTACCGGACGTCGTTCTGGATACCGCGAGTGCAGATCCTCTGCGCTACAACCTGGCTGCCATGGTTGCTCGTTTTAATGAAACCGGGCGTAGTCAGGTGCTGGCAAAACGTATGGAAGGCGATCTGTCAGAATACTCGGTTATTCAGACCAAAGAGCCTTTGGATAACGAAGGCAAAGTGAGCCGGATCGTTGAATTTATTGAAAAGCCGGATCAACCGCAGACGCTGGATTCCGATCTGATGGCAGTAGGGCGTTATGTGCTGTCTGCTGATATTTGGGCCGAATTAGAGCATACCCAACCTGGCGCATGGGGACGTATTCAACTGACTGATGCCATTGCAGAGCTGGCTAAAAAACAGTCTGTTGATGCCATGCTGATGACAGGCGATAGCTACGACTGCGGTAAAAAAATGGGTTATATGCAGGCATTCGTTAAGTACGGACTGCGTAACCTGAAGGAAGGGCCAAAGTTCCGTAAGAGCATTGAGAAGTTGCTCGGGGAATAATCAAGACAACAGATTATTTATATTGGTAATACTTCATATTAAATGGCAGGGGAAGTCTCTTGATGCTATCGGTAGACAGCATGACTCTACTGCCTTTTTTATGATAAAAATCAAGCAGTAAAAAAATCAATGTTCTACCTTTTCTTGTAGCAAAAATCGATTTTTCCTTGTTTCTTAGTGAGATTAATACGACAATATTTGGAATGTTCTGGGGCTAAATGTGTCAAAATGTAATCGATAATTGACAGGTTGAGCCCCGCAAAAATTGGAGTGTACAGTAGACTGGTAGCTGTTGAGCCAGGGGCGGTAGCGTGTCTGAACAAATTAACATTTCGGTGTTAAAATAAGATAACGTTATGTTAAAGGCTAATTTACAAAATATATAAGATCAAATAATTGAACACGTAATTAGCATAAAAGATTAATACAATTTCGGAGACTTCATGACTATACTTGTGACAGGTGGCGCTGGTTATATTGGTTCACATACCGTTTTACAATTAATTGAGGGCGGGTATGATGTGGTTGTGCTTGATAACCTGAGTAATTCATCCCAAGAGTCACTTCATCGCGTTGGGTCTTTGGTTTCGAAAAATATTCCATTCATTAAAGCTGATATCAACGATAAACAAAAGCTTGAAGAAGTTTTTAAAAACTACGATATTGATGCAGTGATTCATTTTGCAGGATTAAAATCTGTTGGTGAATCAGTAAAGAAACCACTGGAATATTACATTAATAATGTCAGTGGAACCCTCACTCTGCTTGAAGTTATGAAGCAAGCAAATGTTTACAAATTCATTTTTAGTTCGTCTGCGACTGTTTATGGTAATCATTCTCCAGTTCCCAACCTGGAGGAATATCCTATTGGAAATGCTTCATGCCCCTATGGAACTACTAAAGTCATGCTGGAGCAGATTTTATCAGACTATGCGAAATCTGATGATAAATTAAAAATTATTGCTCTGCGTTATTTTAATCCTACAGGTGCACATCCTAGTGGCCTTATTGGGGAAGATCCGAACGGCATTCCAAACAATCTTGTTCCTTATATTTCTCAAGTTGCTATTGGCAAATTGGAAAAACTGTCCGTTTATGGTGGCGATTATGAAACTATTGATGGAACAGGAGTACGCGACTTTATCCATGTAGTAGATCTTGCAGCAGGCCATGTTAGTGCTTTAAGGTATATCGATAAATTGCAAGGATATGACATTTTTAATCTTGGTACCGGCACTGGTGTCTCAGTTTTACAAGTAATTGATGCCTTTGAAAAAGCAAGTAACCAGAAAGTTAATTATGAAATTGTCGCCAGACGTGAGGGCGATATAGGATCTTCTTGGGCTGATGTATCTAAAGCAGAAAGGATTTTAGGCTGGAAATCCAGGTACAATATTGAAGATATGATGGTCCATACCTGGAATTGGCAAAAACAAAACCCTAATGGCTATGGAAGCTAGTACCAATCTATTTAATATTATAATGGCGTATCAATGAATTTATTTTTCATAGTCGATAAGTTGGATTGGGCATTCGGTAGAATAGCCCAAAATATAGCAACAGAATTAAGCGGTTTTAATGTAAAAATAGTTTGCACCGATGATTTTAAAACTGTGGCAGACTTTGTTATATACCTGGATAAAAACGTAAAAGAAAAGAGTATTTTACACTTCTTTTGGCGTGATTATCTCATGGAAGTGATGAACTTCACTCAGCGGAATCCCCAATATAAAGAAATTTTGATCAGCAATATTGTTACAACGCATATTCCTGATCATCTTTTTACTTATGATGATATTGCAAACTATGAGAGAAGAATTCCTCTTATGAATTTTGTGGATGGGTATTTTGTTACATCCGGAAAATTGAAAGAGCTATATTCTGAACTGTCTGATTTTCCGCCTCCTCATAGTGTTATCTATGATAATCCAGAAATTCCAATGAGCGAGGTAAAAAGTTATGATAATCGTGACAGAAAAAAACTCGTATGGATTGGCAATAGTAAATGGGGGGAATACCTCGGTTACCAGGATTATAAAGGCCTGAATACAATAGTATTGCCGGCTCTAGATAAATTAAAAAAATCTGGATATACATTTGATTATATTGAGTTTGACAGTTCTAAGGGTAAGACCGATCGTGAGGTAATTCTTAAAACACTTTCTGATGCAGATATTCTACTGATTAGTTCGGAATGTGAAGGTACACCATTGCCACTTCTTGAAGCAATGGCAAACAGTTGTGCTGTTGTGTCGACAGATGTTGGCATAGCCAATGAAGTATTACCTGAAAAGCAGCTACAGTATATTGTGTCTCGAGATGCAGAGGCATTTTATGATTCATTGAAAGGTCTTCTTGACGATCAACGTGGTCTTGAAGAATTACAAAGAATGAATTATTTAGCATATCGCCAGCAATTTGTAGATGGTGGCCTTATAGCTGACAAATGGGCATTGTTCTTCAAAGATATGTGTTCAAAATCGCAAAATGAATTTAAGAATATATTCCTTCGCGAGCAGAAGGCTCCATCATTTAAAGAACGATTGATATCAAAAGCTATTTATAATCTAAGCAGACTAGCTCTTCGTTTGAATTTGATGAATACGCTAAAACAATACAACCTGCTACGAAAAATATATTATAAGGTTGCAGGAACAACCACAAATCAAGTTGATTATGATTTGTTGGATGAGTTTTATAGTAATGCAATAGCAGATAAAGAAGTATTAGCATTTTACTCTGCATATTGGTCTGGTGTTGCCACATCAACTGCTAGTTTCTTTAAAGATGATAGTATCCAATATCCATATTATTCATATGAGTTCCCACAGGTTTCTACTCATGTCTATCTAAACAGGTTGGCAGAAAAACTTGCTGCATCTAAAACACTAAAAAGTGTGATCATGAGCGGTGGAACACAATTACAAATGGAACTTGCCAAAAAAATTAAGGCATTAAGTCCGAAAATAAAAATATTTTTTGCATGGCATGGTTCACCTGCTCAGTGGGTTGACTCCTCGCAATATTCAACGTTTGATGGATGGTATGAACTTTACCGAGAGCGAATTGTTGATGGGGTCATCTCGTTTAAGCCTGAGCTAGATGAAACACTCAATGCTTACGGTATTCGTGCATTCTCAGTATCGAATTATGTTGTATCAGGCACTTCGTTTTCTAAAAAATTAGCTGCACCTGATTCTGCCAATTTCCGCGTAGGTTTGTTCGCTGCAATGTTCAGTTGGTATAAAAATCCATTTCCTCAGTTACTAGCAATTGGTTCATTAAAAGAATGTGAGCTAGTTACAAACCTGCATCTTGAAAATAATATGAAGTGGGTTACTTCAAATATTAAACTTACGGCCTTATCAGAGAATTTAAATAATAAGCGGTTTATCGAACTGCTATCTCGTTTACATGTTGTGTGCTATGTAACGAATACGGAATGTTCGCCAATGATAGCGTTGGAATCTGCAAGTGTCGGAACGCCATGCGTTGTGGGGCCAGCCGGAAACATATATAAAGGTTTTCCTGAGTTAGAATTGTATTTGGTTGAAAAAGAGGTTGATAATCCAACTGCAATCAGGAATCGGTTACAATTAGTTCGTGATAATTACGGGGAAATTAAAGTTTTGCTTAACGCATTTGTTTTGGAATACAACTCCCGGTTAGAATTAATTAAAGAAAAGATGTATAAAGAGCTGAAGCAATGAAAGAATCACTAACAGATATATATTCGTCAATAAAATCTTGGCATCTTTGGACTACATTAGGTTGGTTGGAATTAAGACAGAGATATAAAAGATCCATTGTTGGACCGTTTTGGATTACATTAAGTATGGCGGTCCTTATTATTGCCTTAGGGGTGATTTATGGAGAGCTTTTTAAACTAGAAGTTAAAGAATATCTCCCGATGCTAGCAGTTGGTTTGGTTTTCTGGAACTTTATTAGCGGCGTTATAAATGAAGGGTGTGTTACTTTCATATCGTCCAGCTCTTTTATAAGTCAATTACCAACTAAGAAATTCATATATATTATGCAAATGTTATGGCGAAATTTTATGATGCTTTGCCATAATATAGTAATAGTGATTGGTGTGTTGATTATATTCAACGTTTTTTCGTTAAGGAATTTTCCTCTTTTTATACTTGGTTTTATGATCGTAGTTGTTAACTTGATCTGGATTGCGACTTTGTTCGCGGTGATTTCTGTACGTTTTAGAGATTTTCCGCAAATGGTTATGAGCTTTATGCAGGTTGTCTTTTACATAACTCCGATATTATTTTCTGGAACAATGCTGGCTAAATATAGCTTACTGCTGAAGTTAAATCCATTTGCTTGGTTTATTGAGATTATTCGTTCGCCTTTAGTGGGCAAAATGCCAGAGCTATACTGCTATTATAATTCCATTATCCTTGCATGCGTAGGAACAGTTATCTCCCTAATTACATTTGCAAAATGTAGAAACCGCATTGCATATTGGGTGTAAATTATTATGTCTCATTTGATTGACTTGAAAGATGTGGGTGTTGAATTTCCCATTTACGACGCTAAAAGTAGATCGTTTAAATCGCAGGTGGCAAATTTAACCCGTGGTGTAATTTCTTCAAAAAAAGAAAGCAGCACAGTTACGGTTAAATCATTGGACGGTTTGACGTTTAGTCTGAAAGAAGGTGATAAACTCGGACTTATTGGAAACAATGGTGCGGGAAAATCTACGCTACTGAAACTCTTGGCTGGTATTTATGAACCAACATCCGGCACAATTAAACGAAAGGGTAAGATAGTTCCTCTGTTGGACATCGCTCTAGGGATGGATGATGATTCCACAGGATACCAAAATATAAAGCTACGTGGTTTATTACTAGGTATGACGAATGCAGAAATCGAATCCAAAATAGAAGAGATCGCTTGTTTCACTGAACTAGGTGATTATCTGAATCTACCAATTCGTGTCTACTCTACCGGCATGCGCGTGAGATTAGCATTTGCAGTATCAACTTCAGTTGATCCAGATGTACTTCTACTCGACGAAATTATTGGTACTGGCGATGCTTCCTTCTTAAATAAAGCAAAGAAAAGATTCGAGGAATTACAGGAGAGGGCAAAGGTAGTTGTGTTGTCTTCGCATGACAATAATGTCATTCTGAAAACTTGTAATAAAGTCCTGTGGCTAGAGGGCGGTAAACCAAAGATGATTGGAGATCCGGAAGAAGTACTAAATAAATATATGGATAGTGTGATTTAAAAAAACAGGTGGTATGAGTGAAAATTGATTATGTCATTACAGGCATGAATGTCGGAGGCGCGGAAATGCAGGTAGTTGAACTGCTTCTCGAGCTTAAAAGGTGTGGGCATTCTGTTCGGTTAATTTCGCTTACACCACCAGTTGATTTGATCGATAGGCTAATTAGAAATAACATCCCAGTTGTTTCATTGGGGATGAAGTCCAAATTAGCTTTACCATTTGCAGCATTTAAATTAGCCAGGTTGATGAGACAGAATTCTCCAGATATTGTGCATTCGCATATGTTTCATGCCAATATCCTGGTACGTCTTGTGAGAGTATTTTTGGCGGATAGTACATCTATTATTTGTACTGCGCACAGCGTTCGTGAAGGTGGCAGTACCAGAGACTGGCTTTATCGTTTAACTAATAAATTCAGTGACTTGAATACAGTCGTAAGCGATGCGGCACGGCAGCGGTTTATTAACGACAAAGTATTTCCATCAGAGAAAACACTTACTGTTTATAATTGTATCAATATTGATCATTTTCGTATCATTGATAGACAGAGCAGGAAACGATTTCGCTGGATAACCGTTGGGCGGCTTGTAAAAGTAAAAAATCAACTGCTGATTTTGCAAGCGATGATGAAGTTGCCACATAGTGAACTCATCATAATTGGAGAAGGCGAGGAACGACTCTCATTACAAACATTTATCGATCACAATTCTCTAAGCGAACGAGTTACTCTCTTGGGGAAAAAAGATAATGTTGTTGATTATTATCATGATTCCGATGCTTTTGTGCTGGCCTCAGACTATGAAGGATTTGCACTCGTCGTTGCCGAATCTATGGCATGCGGATTGCCAGTTGTCGCAACAAACTGTGGTGGGCCGGCAGAAATTATTGGAAATGGACAGGATTTTGGCATAACAATTTCGGTTAATGATGTACATCACTTAACCGCTGCGATGCAACAAATTGAATCATTAGATGTTGAACAGCGTAGAGGAAGTGGCTATCGTGCTCGGGAAAGAGTCATTGAGAAATTTTCTGCTAAAAAAATCGTATCTCAATGGGAAGATATCTACCTGCGCATACAGAAAAACAGAATCTAGAACTCACCTATGAAAATAGCATTAATCGGTACTACAGCAGAAAGTCTAATCCAATTCAGAAAAGAACTGATTAATTTATTACATAAAAATGGCCATGTTGTGTATGCGTTTGCAATTGACTATGATGATGTAACAAAAGAAAAAGTTAAATCATTTGGTGCTATACCAGTACATTACCGTTTCAGTCGAACAGGGCTAAATCCATTTTCTGATATTATCAATACCTATAAATTATATAAGATTCTAAAATCACTTAAGTTGGACCTGGCATTTTCATATTTTTCAAAGCCAGCCATTTTTGGTACTTTAGCAGCAAAATTTGCAAGAATACAAAAGCGTTATGCAATGCTTGAAGGGCTTGGTTTTTTCTTTACCAATTCTGGAGGGCAGGTTTCATTACGGACTAAATTACTGAAAAAAATATTAGTATCACTTTACAAATTAAGCTTCAGACATATTGAAAGTCTCATCTTGCTTAATGCGGATGATAAGCGAGACCTTTTAGTTAATGAAAAAATTCAAGTCAAAAAGGTTCATATATTAGGGGGTATTGGATTAAATATGTCTGATTATCCCTACTGCCCACCGCCTGTTGATCCAGTGTCTTTCATTTTTGTCGCTAGATTTTTACAAGAAAAGGGAGTTTATGAATTTATTGAGGCTGCAAAAGTAGTCAAAAAGAAATTTCCTGAAACTCATTTTTGCATGCTGGGTCATCTGGATCTCCATAATCCGGGGAGCTTAACTATAGAGCGGCTTAATGATTTGAAGTGTAATAACATCATTGAGTTACCTGGCCACGTAGATAACGTGCAGGACTGGCTTGCTAAAGCGAGTGTATTTGTATTGCCTTCCTGGCGTGAAGGGTTTCCGAGGAGTACACAGGAGGCGATGGCAATGGGACGCGCCGTCATAACCAGCGATGTGCCAGGCTGCCGAGATACGGTGGTTGATGGTGTTAATGGGTTTTTGATTAAGCCTAAATCTTCAGAAGAACTCGCCGATAAAATGATTTATTTTTTGAATAATCCTGATGAAATAAAAAAAATGGGTGAAGCAAGTTATAATATTGCAAAAATGAATTTTGACTCATCAATTGTAAATATAAATCTATTATCTATTTTAAACATCCCCATTAACGCTATCACAAAAATCTAAATACATGAAACAACAAGCCTTACAGCAAACTAGACAGGATATTTTATGGAACGCTTAGATCTCGATATGAAGCCTGCGCACCCATTAGAAGAGGCTGCGATTCACCTTGCCAGATATGCAAATATACTTAATCATATTAAAGATAAAACTGTGTTGGATCTCGCATGTGGTGAGGGATATGGTTCCGCACTTCTCATGCAATATGGTGCTAAAAAGGTTGTCGGCGTGGATATTTCTGTCGAGACTATTGAAAAAGCAAAACAATTGTTTGGCTCAACTGGGGCGGAATATATAGCGGGTGATGCGCAAACGGTAGCACAGTTGCTTGGTGAAAGTGTATTTGATGTTGTTGTTTCAATAGAAACAATCGAGCATGTTCAAGACCCTGAAGCTTTATTGAAAACAATGAAAAAAGTAGCTAAAGAAGATGCTATTTTTTACATTACATGTCCTAATGATTATTGGTATTTTCCTACTGAAAATGAGTCGAATCCTTTTCACATTCGTAAATACACGTTTGAAGATTTTTCAAAATTGACTCAATCAGTATTAGGCAATGCTGTTTCTTGGGGGCTTGGGAGTACTGTATGGGGGTTCGGAACAGCCCCATTATATAGTAATGAATACCAGCCGCTTGGGACATCATGGATGAGACAATATCGTTCTGAAGGTGGTTTGATAATTGAGAATGATTCAACCTTACCACTAGATACATCTAACTGTAGCTTTTACTGCGGTATATGGAACGCTTCCAATATTTCATTCTCATCCGGAATATTTCCGTTCGGAATGGATGCTTATAAAAAGATATTTGAGGCTATCGAATATGACATCATATCTCAGCTTAGAGATGATAATGATGCGTTAAGAAATAGAGTACAAGAATTAGAAGTTGAATTCAGAAGAAAAACACTTTTTTTGATGGCTGCTGATTCGGAGAATAAGATCTTAAAAGAGAGTGTTTCAAAACTTGATCTGCAAAAAGATATTTTACAACAACAAATTCATAAGAATGCACGACAGGCAGAAGAAGAAACTTTTAACTTGAATAATCAGATAATTGACTTGAATAAGCAGATAATTGAGTTGAAGAATAAAGTTAATGATTTAAGTTATAATGTTGACGTGATGAAAATTGGTTATTATCGTTATCTGAGAATGTCAAAATATGTTCCAGTATTTGCAAAAAAATTAGTTCTGAAAATGTATCGTAAATTTCATGGATGAATAATAATGACAAGAAATCATATTCCCTCAATTAAATCTGTATTTCTTTATGAAGACGATATTGGTATTTTGACTCAAGAAGAAAAAGCACTAGGGAAGAACTTTAAAAATTTATCTATTATAATTATAACTGAAGAAAATGCTAAGAATGCTGTGGGAGAAATAAAACGCAATGGGTATGTTAGCGAGGATTTTTTAGGGAAAGTATATTTAGCAGTAAAATATAGTAAAAACAATGCCCATGAGATACTGGCTGCACAATCAACTGAAAGCGAAAAAAATATCCATATTCGTTATTTTGAAGACTCGACAACTGATTCAAAAATCAAGAATATTTTACTAAAAGAGATAAATACTCAGTGGGTGTTATTTGTCGCTTTAAATTTCTTATTCTCCAAGGAAGAGTTATTATTAGTTAATGATGATATAAAACATCAACCTTGTGTTAGTTACAATTTTCCTGTTTTGATTAGTAAAGATTCAAACCGAATATCAATGAATGGTAGTTTGACACTGGAATATAGTGACTATCAAATTAGGCTTGATAAAAAGGTAACAGAGATTATCTTTGAAAGTTCAATAGAACAACAATCTTTTTATTTTTCTGGATTTCTTGAGAACAAGGCCCATTTAATTAACCATCTTATTTTTTCAAATATTGGTTATTTCGATGAGAATCTTAGCTTTGGTATTGAACTGATTGATTTTTCGATTAGGTTACGAAATAGTGGGTTGTTCATTGGAAATAGTAAAAACAGTATAATTGAGAAGCATAAGATAGCACAACATGACTTTAAAAAAGCAGAGACGTCCTTTGATACTAAATTGTTAACGCATTCTTTAAACTCTTTTCAAAATAAACATAACGTATTGCTTAGTGATAATATAATTAGTTCGATTTGTGGTAAAAGGAACGAAAAGTTATCAGAATCAGATACAATAATTGAAAAATTAGATTTTCCGATCAAGAAACCTAAAATTGCATTGATCATTGATGCTGAAAACTGGGCTTTTGCGAATATAGCAAATCAACTAAAGAAAAATTTGAGTAGTTATTATGACTTTATGATCATACCTACTCAATTGATTTCAAATTTACATCACGTTTTAATGATGACAAAGGATTGTGATCTTGTTCATTTTTTTTGGCGTGAATTTATTAGAGCGCAGAATAATTCTTATTATACCCTTTACAACAAAGAGATTGGGATTAGTGATATAGAATTTGATGAACGGTTTATTAAAGGACGGAAGTTTACAACAACAATCTATGATCATCTTTTTTTATCACATGATGAAATTCTGGAGAGGCAATCATTCTATAACGAAAAAATAGTTGCTTATAGTGTTTGCTCATCTAAACTTTTTAAGATATATAATGATATATCTTGCTACCCTAGCCCTAAAATAGTTACAGAAGATGGGGTGGATCTTACTTTATTTAAGCCGGTTAATTTAACTCGTTTCAATAATATACAAGATCGCGAACTTGTTGTCGGCTGGGCTGGTAACTCGAAATGGGCTGGTGATATTGAGGATTTTAAAGGTTTTCATTCAATATTAAAGCCAGCGGTTGAGGAACTCCAAATGGAAGGTCTAAGTATCAGACTAGAACTAGCCGATCGGCAGAATGGTTTTATTCCTCATACTGAAATGGTCAATTATTATGCAAAAATTGATCTTTATGTATGCCCTTCAAAAATTGAAGGGACACCTAACCCTGTTCTAGAATCAATGGCGTGCGGGGTACCAGTAATATCTACAGATGTTGGTGTCGTTCGTGATGCTTTTGGCCCCCTTCAAAAGGAATGGCTACTCGCTGAGCGTTCACAGAAAGCATTAAAAGAAAAATTAAGAAAGTTCTATTTTGAAAGAGAGTCATTGATCAGTAACTTGTCAAACGAAAATATTGAGACGATTAAAAAGTGGGACTGGAGTATTAAGTCTCAAAATTTTAAATCTTTTTTTGATTCAGTACTTTAAACCGCCAGTTTTGACACGAATTTTAATATCAAAGTTGGTAACGTGGTAAACTTAAATTGGTGTATTGTGTTGCCACCAGTAAAAGTGCATTACACCTATACACAATAAAAACCTGACAGGAGTATATAATGTCTAAGCAGCAGATCGGCGTCGTCGGTATGGCAGTAATGGGGCGCAACCTGGCGCTCAACATTGAAAGCCGCGGTTATACCGTTTCCGTATTCAACCGCTCCCGTGAAAAGACCGAAGAAGTCATTGCTGAGAATCCGGATAAGAAACTGGTTCCTTACTACACGGTAAAAGAGTTTGTTGAATCACTTGAAACTCCTCGTCGTATCCTGTTAATGGTGAAGGCGGGGGCGGGTACAGATGCTGCCATTGATTCACTTAAGCCGTATCTGGAAAAAGGTGACATCATCATTGATGGCGGTAATACTTTCTTCCAGGATACTATTCGCCGTAACCGGGAACTGTCCGCCGAAGGTTTCAATTTCATCGGCACCGGTGTATCCGGTGGTGAAGAAGGGGCGTTGAAAGGTCCATCTATTATGCCTGGTGGTCAGAAAGAAGCGTACGAGTTAGTTGCTCCAATATTGACTAAAATCGCGGCTGTTGCTGAAGATGGCGAACCGTGTGTAACTTATATCGGCGCTGATGGTGCAGGCCATTACGTGAAAATGGTCCACAATGGTATTGAGTACGGCGATATGCAACTGATTGCTGAAGCCTATTCTTTGCTAAAAGGTGGGCTTAACCTGTCAAACGAAGAGCTGGCAGACACTTTTACCAAGTGGAATGAAGGTGAGCTGAGCAGTTACCTGATCGACATTACCAAAGACATTTTCACCAAAAAAGATGAAGAGGGTAAATTCCTGGTTGATGTGATCCTGGATGAAGCGGCTAACAAAGGCACTGGTAAATGGACCAGTCAGAGTTCTCTGGACTTGGGCGAACCGCTATCTCTAATTACCGAATCTGTATTCGCTCGGTATATCTCCTCCCTGAAAGACCAACGCGTAGCAGCTTCTAAGGTCTTGACCGGACCTAAAGCTCAGCTTGCAGGTGACAAAGTAGAGTTTATTGAGAAAGTTCGTCGTGCATTATATCTGGGGAAAATTGTGTCTTATGCACAAGGATTCTCGCAATTGCGTGCTGCATCTGATGAATATAAGTGGGATCTGCAATACGGTGAGATCGCGAAGATTTTCCGTGCTGGCTGCATCATTCGTGCACAGTTCTTGCAGAAAATCACTGATGCTTATGCTAACAATGATAAAATCGCGAACCTGCTGCTGGATCCCTACTTCAAGAATATTGCTGATGAATACCAGCAAGCTCTGCGTGATGTGGTAGCCTATGCGGTACAAAATGGTATCCCTGCACCAACATTCTCAGCTGCAATCGCGTATTATGATAGCTATAGAGCAGAAGTTCTCCCTGCAAATTTGATCCAGGCACAACGTGATTATTTTGGTGCACATACTTATAAACGTATAGATAAAGATGGTGTATATCATACTGAATGGATTAATTAATCTCTTTTTTTAGAAGTGATAATGTGCATTAAATAAAATGCTTGCTGTCTTTTTGAAGTAAGCATTTATAATAATTTATATATATAAATTTCATCGCTGTTTTATTTAAATATGGTTGAACTAAAACAACTTTATTTAATATTCACATACACTGTTATCTGGTGTATCTTCGGACAAAACTTGAATTATAGTTAACATTACCTATCCTATTGGTTTTGGGTAATAGTTTGTATACTTGTGATAATTATAAATTCTGATATTATTAGGGCAAATCAATGCAAGATAAAATTCTTTTGTTTATTCCTGCTTATAATTGTGAAAAACAAATTCCTCGTGTGCTTAATCAATGCCTAAATATAAATGAAATCATAAATGAAGTTATTGTTGTTGATAACCAAAGCACCGATAATACGTTAATTGCGGCATCTGAAGCAGCGAAAAATATTGAAACGCCAGTGACAATTGTACGTAACAATGATAATTATGGATTAGGTGGTTCTCATAAAGCTGCATTTCAATATGCTCTTGACAATAAGTTTGATTACATTATTGTCTTGCATGGTGATGATCAAGGAACGCTTTCTGATCTTCTACCACTAATTATCGAAGGTAAGCACAGAGACAAAGATTGCCTTCTAGGGGCAAGATTCATGCCGAAATCAAAATTAGAAGGATATTCTTTGTTTCGGACTTTTGGTAATTATGTTTTTAATAATTTATTTTCAATGGCATGTGGGAAAAAGCTATTTGATTTGGGTTCCGGTTTAAACATGTACAGTGTTAAAGCCTTAGCTTCAGTAAATTATCAAGGTTTTGCTAATAATTTGACATTTAATTACTTCATGATTTTAGCAACAGTAAATTGGAAATGGGATATGGAATTCTTTCCCATTACATGGCGTGAAGACGATCAGATATCTAATGTCAAATTATTTAAACAGTCTCGTGAAGTATTGAAAATATTACTCCGATATGTATTTATGCGTAATAAATTCCTGACCAATAATTATTCTGGTCGCGAATTTAATAGTTATAAATTTACAATTATGGAACAGCATCATCGCAGGGATTTTTAAAATGACTTTCTCTCGAAGAACACAATTAAAGCTATGCCCTACAATAGTTGGTAGTTTGGCATTTGTGTATTTTTCAGTCAGCTCTTTAACAAAATATGACTTCAGCAGTTTCGCTACGGCTCTTATTGTACCCACTGTTGCATATATCCTCGCTCATTTTCTCCGTGCAATACGTTTAGGTGTATTATTGAAGGCACAAAAAATACGGAAATTGCTCTCTTTGCATTTCTATACAGCAGCATGTTCGGCTGTAATACCATTCAAACTCGGAGAGTTAATAAGAATAAATGAAGTGTCTCGATGGGAAAACAATTACTGCAAAGGCATTTTAATTGTATGGATTGAAAGAATATTTGATGTTGTTGCTCTAAGTATTTTAGCTCTATTAATCTATCTTTCGGGCGGTGCACAGGTTTTAGCAGGGATGTGGGGATTATTGTGGATAATGCTTGCATTTGTTTTTTTTAGCATTGTTATGTTTTTTGTTCTCCCAGAGCAGTTAAGTGCGTTAAATCTACATGTGATAAGATCTTACAGGGGCCGTAAGGCTATAAAAATACTGCATTTACTAGATATTATCTCCAGTATTTTAGAAAAAGTAAGGCCAATTGTTTCTGAAAAAATTTTGACTCTATCAATATTAACAATTTTTATCTGGATTTTTGAACTAGTATCATTAATGCTTTTCTTAGACCACACACAAATTATCCCAATTGTTAAGGACTTATTAGCTCAATTTTCGTTTGTTCTCACTGACTCCCCAAAATCGTTAGTGCAGCTAATAACTGTTGATGCAGTGAAAAATACTCTATTAATTATTTTTGGTTACGTCTCACTATTTTTCTACATGCAGATGAATTTAAAAAAATAAAAGGAATAAAAATGACGGTTGTAATGGTATATGATAATTCGATACCTGTTCCCCAGGACATATCAAATCTTTTAGGTGTCAGCAAATTTTCTGATATTTATTATCGCAAACGTTCATTGGATAAATGGGTTAGTGATATTTGCGCGGAAGCTAATATCAAGTTTGTGGAAATATCAGGTGATGTTCAAAGCGATGTCGAAAAAATAAGACAACTCGGTTATTTGAATACACAAAATTTAGTTGTTATGTATATGCCATCTTATGTTGCATTTGGATGTGATGAGATAGATGCTTCCCTTTTTCTTAAAAAAATAAGTTATACAAGGTCTTCAGTTGCCATCGTTGGAAATGAAACTTTAACTGGTGTAAAAGATATTTATCTTAGTGCGGTTGTTGGTCAAACAGCACGAGAACTTTTAAATGCTCTTGAACATAACTCTAAACCTAGAGACTTTATATTTAACTTTATCGATAATCTCAAGTTACTAAAAAGTGATGTTGAACTTATCGATATGTGTGATCCCTTGCGATTTACAGATTATCTTACCAGTAATTTCGATGTTCGCTTTTTTAATTCAGTTCAACCAATTGATAATTTCACTTTAATCAAATATTCAACTGATTATAAAAAACTTGAGCGAGAATGTAAGTATTACGATCTGTTACCTCCAGAGTTGAAGATGTTCTTTATACAGACATATGATTTCAGGTTGGAATCAACTGGAGCGAGCTATAAAATGGAACGCCTTTTTGTGCCTGATATGGCACTTCAATGGATCCATGGGTCGATGAATGAACTAAATTTTGAACGTTTTATTGATAAAGTATTCCACTTTATAAAACTTCGGCCAGTGAAAAAGGTAGATAGTGTAACAGCACAAGAAATCCATAATGACGCATTTTTCGGTAAGGTAAAAGAACGTCTTTTACAATTGAAGTCTTTACCTGAATATCCATCGTTGGAGCCTTATATCAATTCTCGCTTTGGTGATATTGACTCACTATTCCAACGCTATTACTCCCTATTTGATAAATATGGTCGTTCGCAATCTTCAAACGAGTTAAGAATCGGTCATGGCGATTTGTGTTTTTCTAACATCTTGTACAGTAAAACAACAGGGTTGATGCGATTCATTGACCCGCGTGGGGCCAATACTGAAGATGAGCTTTATGTCAGCCCTTACTATGATCTTGCTAAACTATCACACTCAGTATGCGGAAATTATGATTTTATAAATTATGGACTCTGCTCGCTAGATCTAGAAAAAAATCTCAGTGTAAGACTTACGTTGGATAATAGTAGTCCATTATGGGCGAAAAATATATTCCAGAACAAATTAAAAGAAATAGGTTATAACCCTGTGCTCATTCGTTTATTTGAGGCTTCACTATTTCTAAGTATGGTGCCTCTGCACATTGATTCACCTAAAAAAGTTATCGCTTTTTTAATTAATGCCGAAATAATCCTGGATGAAATTGAAACACAGCTTTAAGGAATTATAATGATTAATAAAACAAGAAGTATTGTATTTGATGTTGATGGTACATTATGTCCAATTCGCAAGCCCGATGAGGATTATTCAGAGCTTGAACCATTTGAGGATATGATTAGTTTACTTCGCGAGTATAAAGCAAAAGGTTTTTATATCATATTATATTCTGCAAGAAACATGAATACATTCCAGGGAAATATTGGACGTATTGCAGCAGTAACGGGTAAGCAACTTATGGAATGGCTGGAACGCCATAATATTCCATATGATGAAATGCACCTGGGAAAACCCTGGCCCGGTCGTGGTGGATTCTATGTAGATGATAAAAGTATACGCCCTGATGAATTTTTAAAATTATCTTATGAAGAAATTCTGGCATTAATTGGTGATGAGCCAGGAGGTCAATAATATGAATATTGTAATTACAATGGCTGGGTTGGGTAAGCGCTTTAGGGATGCTGGGTATACATGTCCTAAGTATGAGATCGTTGTTCATGGACATACGTTATTTTATTGGTCAATGTCCAGTTTGAAAACGTTTATTGATGCAGGTGCCAATTTTATTTTTGTTGTTAGAAAAGAGGATAACGCAAAGAGCTTTATTGAGGAGCAATCCTGTAAAGCTAATATTAAGTCATGCAAAATACTTGAAATTGATGAACTTACAGATGGGCAAGCCACCTCAGCATTGCTTGGTGGTGATTTGATTACTGAGCCAGAACTTCCTTTTATTGTATACAATATAGATACCTTTGTTCACCCTGACTCGCTACCTGTGAGTGCTGTACAGGGGGATGGCTGGATTCCATGTTTTCCTGGTAAAGGTGAGGGGTGGAGTTTTGCGCAAGTTGATGTTGATAATCGTGTTATCGATTTACGAGAGAAAGTTCGCATTTCTGAACATGCGACTATTGGTCTCTATTGGTTCTCTTCCTTTAATCTTTATCGTGATATTTATTCTGAATACTATAAAGATTCCTCAAATATGGAAAAAGGTGAGAAATATATTGCACCAATGTACCGTGAGATGATTCAAAAAGGTCTTGATGTTTATATTCATCAGGTACCTTTTGATGCCGTTTCTCCGCTTGGAACACCAACAGAAGTCCAATGTTTCATGTCTGCTAAAAAACCTCAGGTTTAACTAACTTAGTGAATTTCTTGCAAATGCGAAATGCTAAAAGCTTATACCCCATATGTTTTTTCCTTGCGTTAATATTGCTGTTTCTAGCCCCTCTATATAGTTCGTTGTCATTGGGTAATGTAATTTACTCTTTGATATTATCTGTTAGTGGTGCTGTTTCTTTCTTTTTTATTACAAAAGACAAAAAAGCAATATCTATATGGGTAATAGCGCCACTAGTGGCTGCTCTCTTTTTCACTTTTTCAGTTCCATTAGTTCAGAATGATTTTCCAGTGGTCAGTATCACTGCTACGGGACAGAAAAATCCTGAGTCGATATCTTCTGAGGTTTTTGTTCAATTCGTTACGAATCCTAAATCACATATTTCTGTTTCATATCCCGGCTGGGAAAAAAGACCCGGAGTATATGTTTCTTATCAGAACCAGCCAAATACAATCACATTTTCTGGCCAATGGAGCAATGACTCGCATCTCAGTTTAACTAGTCATGCATACTCTGGTATTGCTAAATTAAAAATAGGTAATGATGAGCGAGAAATTGATCTCTATTCTTCCAACGCGCATACAATTAACATCCCACTTCCTGATGGCGCTGTTTCTTGGAAGAGTTGGCTGCAGAGGATTTCAATATTTATATCGCTTAGCCTACTTTTTTTTGCCCTTACAACTCCAGGTAGTGGGCGACAATCTGAAATTGCAAAACTATTAGCCCTGTGTTTGGTAGTAACTGGCGCTTCTCTGTGGTACGTCAAGGATATCTCTTATACAGGCGACCTGGAATTAGTAGTCCTTTCCGGGAATGGCTCTCCATCAAAAATGTCATTCGATGCTGGTTATGGCTTTACTAAAGCCTTAACATTTCCTGTGAAAACAGGTTCTGTTCATACCGAAAACTATCCTAACTCAAGCTCATCTGAGTGGCATCTTGAAGTAAGTGACGGTTCATTCTCTCGTGTTCTGCTTGACGGAGAAGCTATTCAAACAGAGCAAGTCTGTGACTTTTCAAAAGAAAGTAAAGGTTGCGTTTATCAAATCTTCGGTGACAACCCTCATATATGGTTAACTGATGGGCATATAAAATATCAATTAGTAAATGTTGAACGAAATAAAAACACGGATAAGTATTTTGTCTATATTTCAAAAAATAAGGATGTACTTACAGTTACTAGTTCGCGTGCAGTAATCTACTCCGCTGCATGGGAAAGGTACTCCCAGTGGGTTAATTCAGTTTCTGTAACTGACAAAAATAACTCAGAGTTCTCAACTCTGATCCGTATCAGTGCTCTTAAACCTGGTGTTTATAAGGCTTTGAGTGTAAATGAGAAAGGTGAGGGTGTAAAATTAACCTCTTTCAACTACCCTGACTTTGGTAGCTTTACAGCTATGAAAGTGGCATTTGTACTCGTTTGTATCAGTTTCGTTCTTTTGACTTATTTTTTATTTGCAATAATGCGTTGCCTGATTAGTTCTGCGATAAATGCCCAATCTAAAAAGATTTGGATAGTGTGCTTTGGCATCTTTGGGTGGTTGCTCATTGCTATGGTGATCGGATGGCCAGCTGTTCTAGGGTGGGATGGCTTTTCTCCTTATATTCAGGCGCAAGGAGGTCAAATTACTCTCTGGTACGGAATTGGTTATCCCCTAATCATAGGTGGATTTTTATTGTCAAATATGCCACAAGTCATCACAGTATGGTCGTTTCTGGCTACCTCTGTTGTTTTGCTTGGTTCATGCTCTTTATTTTTTCGTTATTACCAGGGTAAGTTGGCGTGGTGGGGGGTCATCTGGGCTATTGTTTATATTCCATTGACAGTAATTATGTTGGGGATGCTTACTCATCTCCGTGATGCTTTCAATGGTTTGACTCTTGCTCTATTCATGCTTGGCAGTTTTTGCCTGGCAATATATTGGCGAAAACTTAATTTAAATGCAAAACTATTTTTTACAGTTACACTTTTTGTACTTGGCATTGCATTAGCATTATTACGTATTGATAACGTTCCTTCATTAATTTTTATCGCTATCGGTCTTAGCATATTAACTTTTAAACCGAGTGTTAAATTGTTCTCGGTTTTACTGCTTATAGCAATGAGTTGGGGGGCTATAAATAAGGTCGTAGAACCATTGGTGTATCCAGATCGTCATCGCGCGGAGGAAGAGAAACGTCTTTACGCCTCAACTGCTGTTATGAACCCTCTAACAGGTATGTTGGTCTATGGCAAAGATAAGTTGGATCCTCAATTGTATAAAGATATTTATGTGTCGCTAAATAAAATTATGGATGTTGAGTATGCTTTAAAAAATTGGTCTCCTTATAATGTAGTCTATTGGCATCAGACAGCCTCAGAAAGGCCTCTACCAACATCTGAAGTATCTAAACAACTTACGAAATTGTATTTTATAAGTGCTATAAAGGAGCCTGTACTTTTTCTACACCTCCGGCTTTCATCTTTTACAGCTATACTGGGAAAAGATATTTTTCCTTTGCCTCCTATAGCTTCACCACAGTTTAATATTCTTCCTGGATTATCTGATCATCTATTAAGTACAACTAACCCTTGGAAACAAACAGTCGAACTTATGGGGTTTGGCCCACACCCTCATTTATCTGCTAATTTAATGAAAAGCTTAATGAAATGGTCTGATTACATTTCAAGTAATTATTTGCAAATACTTATGTGCTTTATGGCTATAGTGTTTTTTAAACGAGCGCCGTTTGCAGCTGTTATTGCTTGTGCCGAGCTTATTAGAGCCACTGTTTTCCTTTTCTTTGCTCCTGCATCGGTCTTCCTTTATCTTTACGAATTGCAACTTATAGGTTTCATGTTGCCTATGCTCATATTGATAGAATCCAAGGTGAGGAAATATAAAGGTGTAGGCAATGATTGTTAGATTCGCCGTTGTCTCAGGCCTGGGATGGTTAATTGATTTTTCTATCTTCGCATTATTGAATTTATTAGGACTTCCAATCTGGCTAGCTAATATTGTTGGTGCCACTGCTGCTGTATTGTTTGTTTTCTTTGTTTCAGTCAGGAGAATTTTCCAATATAATGGCCACTATATCATTTGGAAACTTTTTAATTATATAGTTTATCAATTAATTGCTATAGTTTGTGCATCACTACTCATTGACTTCATAGCTTTACAATATGAGATATTGCCTATAGTAGCAAAAATTATAGTTACACCTTTAACCTTCTACGCAAACTTCCAGTTTATGTCTTTTTTGACCACTGGACGATTACGTTTAAAGTAGATGTTAATTTAAATATGTAAATATATCATTCAGCGCTATTGCTGAATGCTTTTTGTTTTTTAAGCCCAGCTCTAATTGTCTGGGCTTTTTTTTGTCTAAATTCTTATTGATTTTTACTTTTTCCTTAATATTAACTTAATAAATGAGATCTATAGTTATGAAGTAAATCTGAATTGTACTGTCTTTCATTGACACTTCATCAACTCAGACGTTACAACTTTTAATACATGTCATGATGATACAAACATGATGAGCAAAAGTTAACCCTGAGATAATTAAATGAAAATCACCATTTCTGGTACCGGATATGTTGGCTTGTCAAATGGTATTCTGATTGCTCAGAGCCACGAAGTGGTGGCACTGGATATCATCCAGACGAAAGTCGAGATGCTGAATCAGAAACAATCGCCGATTGTGGATAAAGATATTGAAGAGTATTTGGCGACCAGGTCACTAAACTTCCGTGCAACGACTGATAAGTATGATGCCTACCGCGATGCGGACTACGTCATTATCGCGACACCCACTGATTATGATCCAAAGACTAATTACTTTAATACCTCAAGTGTCGAATCTGTTATTCGCGACGTGGTTGCAATTAATCCAGATGCAGTAATGGTCATTAAATCTACCATCCCAGTAGGTTTTACTAATTCTATTAAAGAAAAATTGGGCACCGACAATATTTTCTTTTCCCCAGAATTCCTGCGAGAGGGTAAAGCGCTATATGACAATTTGTACCCTTCACGCATTGTCATTGGTGAACGATCTTCTCGCGCAGAAACGTTTGCTGGCCTGTTACAGGAAGGGGCACTGAAGAAAGATATTCCGACCCTATTTACGGACTCAACCGAAGCCGAAGCTATCAAGCTCTTTGCAAATACCTACCTGGCTATGCGCGTAGCCTATTTTAACGAACTTGATAGCTATGCAGAGAGTTTAGGGCTCAATGCGCGACAGATCATAGAAGGGGTCTGTCTGGACCCGCGCATTGGTAACCATTACAACAATCCCTCTTTCGGTTACGGTGGATACTGTCTGCCAAAAGACACGAAGCAACTACTCGCCAACTATCAGTCTGTACCCAATAATATTATTTCAGCAATCGTTGATGCCAACCGGACGCGAAAAGACTTTATTGCTGATGCAATTATTTCACGAAAGCCAAAGGTCGTCGGTATTTATCGACTGATCATGAAAAGTGGCTCAGATAATTTTAGAGCATCGTCTATACAGGGTATTATGAAGCGTATCAAAGCGAAAGGTATCCCTGTCATAATCTATGAACCTGTATTGCCAGAGGATAGTTTTTTTAATTCGCGGGTTGAGCGTGATCTGACTAAATTTAAAAGTGAGTCCGATGTTATCATCTCTAACCGGATGGCCGAAGAACTGCTGGATGTAGCCGATAAAGTTTATACCAGAGATTTATTCGGAAATGATTAAACTATCAATAAAATAAAGATACCGGCATAGTGCCGGTATCTGTCTATTACTGATGTCTTTTGCGTAAATTTTCAATCACCGTCGTCAGGTCGAGGTCCTGATCCTGCAGCAGCACCAGCAGGTGATACATCAGGTCAGAGGCTTCATTCGTTAACTCGAAACGATCGTTCACGGTTGCGGCCAGTGCGGTTTCTACGCCTTCTTCGCCCACTTTCTGGGCAATGCGTTTAGTGCCGCTGGCATACAGCTTCGCGGTGTAGGAACTTGCGGGATCTGCGGTTTTACGTTCGGCAAGCAGTTGCTCGAGTTGATACAGGAACAGCCACTGGTGGCTGGCGTCGCCAAAGCAGCTTGAGGTGCCTTTATGGCAGGTCGGGCCAATCGGATTAACCAGCACCAGCAGGGTGTCGTTGTCGCAGTCAGGTGCAATGCTCACCACATTAAGAAAGTTGCCAGAGGTTTCACCTTTGGTCCACAGGCGTTGCTTGGTCCGCGAGAAAAAGGTCACTTTGCCGCTTTCGAGCGTTGTATCCAGCGCCTCCGGGTTCATATAACCCAGCATCAAGACTTCACCGGAAACCGCATGCTGCACGATGACTGGCATCAGTCCGTCGGTTTTTTCCCAGTCCAGCTCGCGGCATTGTTGTTTCGTTAACATATCCTGATCTCCACGCCCTGTGTTGCCAGGTACGCTTTTAATTCGCCAATATTGATAATTTGCTTGTGAAAGACGGAGGCGGCAAGCGCGCCGTCCACGTCGGCGTCCCGGAAAGCTTCCAGGAAATGTTCCATAGTGCCCGCGCCGCCGGAGGCAATCAGCGGTACATGGCAAACGTCGCGCACTTTTTTCAACTGCTCCAGGTCATAACCGTTACGTACGCCGTCCTGGTTCATCATGTTCAGTACGATTTCGCCTGCGCCGCGTTTTTGGACTTCCTGTACCCAGTCCAGCGTTTCCCACTGCGTGACGCGGGTACGGCTTTCATCCCCGGTATACTGATTCACATGATATTTGCCGGTTTCGGCGTCATACCAGGTATCAATGCCCACCACGATGCACTGCACGCCGAAGCGGTCCGCCAGACGAGTGATAAGCTCCGGTTCGGCCAGCGCCGGGGAGTTGATGGAGATTTTGTCCGCCCCGAAGGAGAGGATACGTGCCGCATCGTCGATGGATTTAATGCCACCGGCAACACAGAACGGGATATCAATCACTTCCGCTACGCGTGATACCCAGCTTTTATCTACTACGCGGCCATCGCTGGACGCGGTGATATCGTAGAACACCAGTTCATCTGCGCCTTCATCGGCATAGCGTTTGGCCAGCGGGACGATGTCGCCAATAATCTCGTGATTGCGGAACTGGACGCCTTTTACCACCTGCCCATCACGGACGTCCAGGCAAGGAATTATGCGTTTTGCCAGCATTGAATGGCCTCCTCAACGGTGAACTTTCCTTCCAGCAGGGCTCGTCCGACAATCACGCCGCGAACTCCGGTCCCGCGCAGGGCTACAACATCCTCAATTCCGCCAATGCCGCCAGATGACTGAAACGCGACCTGTGGGTATTTGGCGCACACTTCTTCATAAAGCGCGACGTTCGAGCCTGCCAGCGTACCATCGCGGGAGATATCGGTGCACAGCACGTGCTTCAGGCCGACGGGTAAATAGGCCTCAACCAGTTCTTCCAGTGAAACCCCGGAATCTTCCTGCCAGCCGCTAACCGCTACCTGTTTATTGCCGCGCTCGTCAATACGAACGTCCAGCGCCAGCACCAGCGCGTCGGCGCCAAAACGGGTAAACCAACTCTTGACTTCCTCGGGGGATTTTACCGCCGTCGAGCCCACCACCACGCGCGCCACGCCTGCGTCAAGAAGCGCCGCAACGTCCGCTTCCGTGCGCACGCCGCCGCCAACCTGAACCGGAACATTGACGCCAGCGACCAGCGTTTTAATCAGCGGGATCTGGCGCTGCGCCGGATCTTTCGCGCCGGTTAAATCTACCAGGTGCAGTACCTCTGCACCCTGGGCTGCATAATCCTGCAAACGGGGAAGAGGATCGTTGCCGTAATCACGTTGCTTAGCGTAATCGCCCTGATGAAGACGCACCACCGTGCCGTCGATTAAATCTAATGCCGGAATAATCATTACATCTCCAGAAAGTTTTTCAGCAACTGCGCCCCAGCCGCGCCCGAACGTTCCGGGTGAAACTGCACGCCAAAGAAATTGTCCTTTTGTACTGCCGCGGTAAACGGTTCGCCGTAATTGCACTGGGCGATGGTCCACGGGTTTACCGGCATAGCGTAGCTGTGTACAAAGTAGAAATACGCGCCATCTTCAATGCCCTGGAACAGACGATTTCCCGCCTGCGGATAGATGCGATTCCAGCCCATATGCGGCAGCGGCAGACCGAAATCGGTCATCTTCGGAACGTCCTGCTCAATAATGCCCAGCAGGGAAACACCGTTACTCTCTTCGCTACGACGGCCAAGCAGTTGCATGCCTAAGCAGATCCCCAGTACCGGTTGCGTACAGGCTTTAATCAGTTCAATCAGATCGCGCTCGTGCAACTGGTCCATAGCCGCCTGGGCGGTACCGACGCCTGGCAGAAACAGTTTATCGGCACGCAGCACTACGTCCGGGTCACGGCTGACAACTGGGTCGTATCCATGGCGTGCGACGGCGGATTTTACCGAGTGCAGGTTGGCGCAACCGGTATCAAGGATCACCACGTTCATTACAGCACTCCTTTTGAGGAGGGCAGCGTGTCGCCTTCTACACGAATCGCCTGACGCAGCGTACGACCAAAGGCTTTAAACAGGCTCTCCACACGGTGGTGGTCATTTTTCCCTTTGGTTTTCAGGTGTAAGGTGACGCCCATGGTATAGGAGAGCGAACGGAAGAAGTGTTCAATCATCTCCGTGCTCAGATCGCCCACGCGCTGGTAGGTAAATTCTGCGCGATATTCCAGGTGCGGACGCCCGGAGATATCCAGCGCGCAACGTGCCAGACACTCGTCCATCGGCAGCACAAAACCAAAACGGTTGATGCCACGTTTATCGCCTAATGCCAGCTTTAAGGCTTCACCCAGCGCCAGACCGGTATCTTCAACGGTGTGGTGATCGTCTATATACAGATCGCCCTTGACGGCAATCTCCATGCGAAAACCGCCGTGGGTGGCGATTTGATCCAGCATGTGGTCAAAGAAGCCAACGCCGGTATTAATTTTGCTACTGCCTTCGCGGTCGAGCCAGACTTTGACGTCAATCTGCGTTTCTTTGGTATTACGTTCAACGTGCGCGTAGCGGTCACGTTTGGTCAGTTGCTCGCCGATCATCGGCCAGTTCAGGGTATCGCGGTGATAGCGTAATCCGCTAATGCCCATATTTTCAGCGAGCTGAATATCGGTCGCCCGGTCGCCAATGACGTAGCTGTTTGCCACATCCATAGCCTGCTCAACCAGATACTGCTCAACCAGCTTCACTTTTGGCTTACGGCAATCGCACTCGTCCGCTGGCAGGTGCGGGCAGATCAGTACCTCATCAAACGCAACGCCCTGAGAGGTGAAGATTTGCATCATCAGGTTATGCGGACCGTCAAAATCAACCTGCGGGAAGCTCTGCGTACCGAGTCCATCCTGGTTAGTAATCATTACCAGCTTAAAGCCCGCCTTTTGCAGTTTCAGCAAAACGGGAACGACTTCCGGCTCGAAGGCGAGTTTGTCAAAGCGATCGACCTGATAGTCACTTGGCGGTTCCGAAATCAGGGTTCCATCACGGTCAATAAAAAGATACTTCTGGCTCATACTTGCTCCGCACGTAAGGCGTCAATGACGCGCTGGCTCTCTTCACGGGTTCCGACAGTAATTCGCAGGCAGCCGCTTAACGAAGGTTGTTTATTCTGATCTCGTAAGATAATGCCCTGATCCCACAAAGATTTAAATACGCTGCTTGATGCGGTGAAGCGCGCCAGAACATAGTTGGTTTCAGAGTTGAAAACCTGTTCTACACAGCGAATTTCTTTTAGGTTCTCCGCCAGATACTGACGCTCTTGCAGGATCTGCTCTACGCGTTGGCGCATGGCGGAAATCCCTTGCGGCGTCAGCGCCTGGGCGGCGATATCCGCCACCGGCGTAGAGAGCGGGTAGGGAGCAATCACCTTTAACAGCAGATTGATAACCTCTTCATTCGCCAGCGTAAAGCCGCAGCGTAAACCGGCGAGAGCAAACGCTTTGGACAGCGTGCGTAATATCGCCAGATGCGGATATTCAGAAAGCCAGCCAGTCAGCGTAGCCTGCGGACAGAACTCAATATAGGCCTCATCAGCGACCACAATGGCTTTACCCTGCGTCATTTCGAGCAGTGCGCGCAGGTCTTGTGGGTTAATCAGCTGGCCGGTTGGGTTGTTGGGGCTGCATACGTAGACTACCTTCACGCCATCAAGCTTGTCCGCGATGCCCTGCAAATCCAGTTGCCAGTTATCAAGTGTCGGGACGGTGCGGCATTCAACGCCAATCGTTTCTGCGCTGACGCTGTACATGCCGTAAGTCGGCGGACAGTACAAAATTGCATCTTTACCGGGTTCACAAAATGCACGCACCAGCAGTTCGATCCCTTCATCTGCGCCGCGGCTGACCAGCACCTGTTCCGGTTTGACGCCAGCATACTGCGCGTAATTCTCAATCACCGCTTTCGGCTGGCACTCCGGGTAGCGGTTCAGCGTCTGCTGGCTTAGCTGAAACTCAACGGCGGTGGGGTACTCATTCGCGTTGAGCCAGACATCGCCGTTGCCGCCAAGGCGACGAGCAGACAGATAGGGCGTTAACTCGCGAACATTCTTACGGGCTAAATCAGTGACGCTGAGAAAGTTGTCAGTGCTCATGCTTGCTCCTTCAGGGCGTTAACGCGCAGGGTGACGGCATTTTTGTGGGCAGTCAGTCGTTCAGCAGCGGCCAGTGTTTCAATGGTTGAGGCCAGGGCAGAGAATCCTTGAGGTGTTAATTCCTGTACGGTCATCCGTTTCTGGAAATCCGCCAGCCCAAGGCTTGAGCAGGTCGCGGTATAGCCGTAGGTTGGAAGAACGTGGTTGGTGCCAGAAGCGTAGTCGCCTGCGGATTCCGGTGACCAGTCGCCGAGGAACACCGAACCGGCGCTGGTGATATCGTCAACCAGCTCTCGCGCGTTACGGGTCTGAATAATCAGGTGTTCCGGGCCGTAGGCGTTAGAAATGTCCACGCACTGCTCAAGATCGTTGGCGACAATCAGTCGGCTGGCACTGAGCGCCTGGCGCGCGGTCTCAGCGCGGGAAAGTTCGGCGAGCTGGCGTTCAACGGCTTTGGCAACGCCCTCTGCCAGCGTAGCGTCTGGCGTCAGGAGGATAACCTGCGAGTCGGGGCCGTGTTCGGCCTGAGAAAGCAGATCGGAAGCGACAAAGTCTGGCGTTGCGCCGCTGTCGGCGATAACCAGCACTTCAGACGGGCCAGCAGGCATGTCGATAGCCGCGCCGTCAAGACGCTGGCTAACCTGGCGTTTGGCTTCGGTCACATACGCATTGCCTGGCCCGAAGATTTTATCGACCTTTGGAATAGATTCAGTCCCCAGCGCCAGCGCGGCAATAGCCTGCGCGCCGCCCACATTAAACACCTCTTTTACGCCACACAGCTGTGCGGCGTAGAGAATTTCATCGGCAATCGGCGGCGGTGAGCAGAGCACCACTTTTTGGCACCCGGCGATGCGCGCCGGGGTCGCCAGCATTAATACGGTAGAGAACAGCGGCGCCGATCCCCCTGGAATATACAGCCCCACGGAAGCGATAGGACGAGTCACCTGCTGGCAACGGACACCCGGCTGAGTTTCGATGTCCACCGGCGGCAGGATTTGCGCGGTGTGGAAAGTAGCAATATTACGCACCGCCGC
The DNA here is from genome assembly GCF_030334545.1 of Citrobacter sp. Ce129. Lineage (NCBI taxonomy): Bacteria > Pseudomonadati > Pseudomonadota > Gammaproteobacteria > Enterobacterales > Enterobacteriaceae > Citrobacter > Citrobacter sp. Ce129. The sequence continues at coordinate 82,308 of NZ_JAOWDS010000073.1, read as the reverse complement.
CTGCATGGCTTGTTTCAGTTCGTCGCTCAGGCGACTGCTGGCCTGCTGAATTTCTTCCTCGGTGACGCGCAGTGCGCCGACCTCGGTTTTATCAAATTTCGCGCTGTATTCACGTAGCGCCCGGTCGCCATTATTTTTGACGTTCTCAAGGATCTCGGCCACCGTGCGGCTGATGCTTTCAGAGGCGGAAATCGCCGGGCGCATCAGCAGTTCGCGCTGCTGCTCAGGGCTACAGCTATTCCAGTCAATCAGGGTATTGAAGCTCATGGTCGTTACTCCATCATCTTCTCAATCGGCAGCACCAGAATTGAGCTGGCACCGAGCGCTTTCAGTTTTTCCATCGTTTCCCAGAACAGGGTTTCGCTGCTGACCATGTGCATGGCAACGCGCTGCTGGTCACCCGCCAGCGGCAGAATAGTCGGGCGCTCAGCGCCAGGCAGCAGAGCGACGACTTCGTCCAGACGCTCGCTCGGCGCGTGCATCATGATGTACTTGGATTCACGGGCCTGAATCACCCCCTGAATACGGGTCAGCAGTTTGTCGATCAGTTGTTGCTTGGCGTCGGCCATTTCGCCGTCGCGCTGAATCAGACAGGCTTTAGAACGGTAAATCACTTCCACTTCACGCAGACCGTTAGCTTCAAGCGTTGCGCCAGTTGAAACCAGATCGCAAATCGCATCAGCCAGACCCGCGCGGGGAGCGACTTCTACAGAGCCGTTTAACAGACAGGATTTAAACGATACCCCTTTTTGATCGAGATAACGTTTGAGCAGGTGCGGGTAAGAAGTCGCGATACGCTTACCGTTCAGTGCTGCCGGGCCATCCCAGGCTTCGTCAACCGGGGTTGCCAGCGAGAGACGGCAGCCGCCGAAGTCCAGGCGGCGCAGGGTAAAATAGCGAGGATCTTCACCCTGTGCCCGGCGGTTGAGCAGTTCCTCTTCGAGAACGTTTTCCCCGATGATGCCGAGATCAACGACGCCATCCATTACCAGACCAGGGATATCGTCATCACGCACGCGCAGGATATCGATTGGCATATTCTCCGCCATCGCAATCAGGCGCTGGGTGTGGAGATTGATTTTAATGCCGCAACGGGCCAGCAATTCGCGTGAATCATCGCTTAAACGGCCTGATTTCTGCATAGCTATGCGTAAACGGGTGTTATCTAACATTCTTTATTCCTCGTTATCCTGTCTGAATCAGTTTGGGTCACGCACAAAAAAAAGCCCCCGGAAGAAATCTTCCGGGGGCTTTCTCATACGCTCATGCACCGCTGGAAGATTTAAATGTCTCCCAGCACACATCGCCTGAAAGACTAGTCAGGATGATGGTGATGATGGTGTTTAAATTGAGCGCGTGTCATAAATTTTCTCGATGAATGTTTATTCATTTGATGTCTTTTAACCTAAACCACTTTAGCTACGGAAAGCAAGGGCTTTTTTTGATCATTAATTCATTTCATATTGATACTATGAATTGTCAGCCACAGTGGGCTAGCGTAGCCTTGCGTTATAGGCCAAAAGTCAGGAGAGAAGGCATGAAAAAGGTCGCAATTGTCGGTTTAGGTTGGTTAGGCATGCCGTTAGCTATGTCGCTGGCGGCGAGAGGCTGGCAGGTTACCGGCAGCAAAACCACATTGGATGGGGTGGAAGCGGCCCGCATGAGTGGTATCGAGAGCTACTCGCTGCGCCTGGAGCCTGAACTGGTCTGTGAGCCAGACGATCTCGACGCACTGATGGACGCCGATGCGTTGGTTATTACGCTACCTGCGCGCCGTAGCGGCCCGGGGGAGGCATTTTACCTGCAAGCTATGCAGGAACTGGTCGACAGTGCGCTGGCGTATCGTATCCCGCGGATTATTTTTACCAGCTCGACGTCGGTTTATGGCGATGCACAAGGCATCGTGAAAGAAGGGACGCCGCGTAACCCGGTTACGGCGAGCGGTCGGGTTCTGAAAGAACTTGAAGACTGGTTGCACAATTTACCAGGCACCTCGGTGGATATTTTGCGCCTGGCCGGGCTTGTGGGGCCGGGCAGACATCCTGGTCGCTTTTTCGCTGGCAAGACGGCGCCAGATGGTCATTATGGCGTCAATCTGGTGCATCTGGATGATGTGGTTTCTGCCATCTCGTTGCTGCTGCAAGCGCCCAAAGGGGGACACATCTATAATATATGTGCGCCTATGCATCCGGCGCGTAATGTGTTCTATCCGCAGATGGCCCGCCAGTTGGGGATGGAGCCGCCAGAATTTCGCGGCGGTGAGGATAACGGTAAAGGTAAAGTCATTGATGGCAACCGTATCTGTAATGAGCTTGGGTTTGAGTACCAGTATCCCGACCCGCTGGTGATGCCGATGGAGTGACAGGCCAGCAGAGTGTCGCTGATACCGCCAGGGGGCGAGTATGAAACCACTGCTGGATGTTCTTATCATTCTCGATGCGTTGGAAAAAGAGGGCAGTTTCGCGGCGGCGTCGGCAAAATTATTTAAGACGCCGTCGGCGCTTAGCTATACCGTCCATAAGTTGGAAAGCGATCTTAATATTCAGCTACTCGATCGCAGCGGACATCGGGCGAAGTTTACCCGCACCGGTCAGATGCTGCTGGAAAAGGGGCGGGAGGTGCTGCACACCGTCCGCGAACTTGAAAAGCAGGCGATTAAACTTCACGAAGGCTGGGAGAATGAACTGGTTATTGGCGTAGATGATACGTTTCCCTTTTCGCTGCTGGCCCCACTCATCGAATCTTTCTATCAACACCACAGTGTGACGCGCCTGAAATTTATCAATGGCGTGCTGGGCGGCTCATGGGATGCCCTCACTCAGGGACGGGCGGATATTATCGTCGGCGCCATGCATGAACCGCCTGCCGCGAGCGAATTTGGCTTTGCGCGGCTGGGGGTTCTGGAACAGGTGTTTGTGGTTGCGCCGCATCACCCGCTGGCACAGGAACAGGAGCCGTTAAGTCGTCGCACCATTCGGCGTTTTCGCGCCATTGTGGTGGGCGACAATGCGCAGCATGCCAGCGCCTCAGGTTCTCAGGTGCTTGACGATCAGGAAGCGATTACCGTTTTTGACTTCAAAACCAAGCTGGAACTGCAAATCAGCGGTCTGGGATGTGGCTATATTCCGCGCTACCTGGCGCAGCGATTTCTGGAGAGCGGCGCGCTGATTGAAAAAAATGTGGTCGCGCAAATTGTCTTTGAACCTGTGTGGATAGGCTGGAATGAACAGACCGCCGGGCTAGCCAGTGCCTGGTGGCGGGATGAGATTTTAGCAAATAGTGCTATTGCGGGGGTGTACGTTAAAACGGCTGCTGATAAATCAATCAGTTAAGAAAAAATATTCTTTTACAGCTGCTTCAATCTCTTGTTATTTCTCTCCAAATTAGTGCAAAATACGCCGCTTGCAAAAAATGACATTAACCGACGTTTTCATACGCGTCGGTTATTTTTTTTTGCATCAAACCAATCATTCATAAAAGAGGCCGGGCTTCGTACCGGATAGATACTTACTTAAAAATCGACAGTTGTTGTCGCTGAGGATTAACAAAAAATGGGGCAATTTTTTGCTTACGCGACGGTTTTCACCGTAATGGGGGATAACCATGTCGCATAACGCTACTCCAAACACCTCTCGCGTGGAATTACGTAAAACGCTTACGCTGGTTCCGGTTGTCATGATGGGCCTTGCCTATATGCAGCCGATGACGCTGTTCGATACATTCGGTATCGTATCAGGAATGACCGATGGTCACGTCCCGACAGCTTACGCCTTTGCACTGATCGCCATCCTCTTTACCGCACTGAGCTACGGTAAACTGGTGCGTCGCTATCCGTCTGCAGGCTCTGCCTACACTTACGCCCAGAAATCCATTAGCCCGACCGTTGGCTTTATGGTGGGTTGGTCATCACTGCTGGACTACCTGTTCGCACCGATGATTAACATTCTGTTGGCGAAAATTTATTTTGAAGCTCTGGTGCCGTCGATACCGTCATGGATATTCGTGGTGGCGCTGGTGGCCTTTATGACCGCCTTTAACCTGCGCAGCCTGAAATCTGTTGCGAATTTCAACACCGTCATCGTGTTGTTGCAGGTGGTACTGATTGCAGTGATCCTCGGCATGGTCGTTTATGGCGTGTTCGAAGGGGAAGGTGCCGGTACGCTGGCGAGTAGCCGTCCGTTCTGGTCTGGTGATGCGCATGTGATCCCGATGATCACGGGGGCCACCATCCTGTGCTTCTCGTTCACCGGTTTTGACGGAATCAGCAACCTGTCAGAAGAAACCAAAGACGCTGAACGCGTGATCCCGCGTGCGATTTTCCTGACCGCGCTGATTGGTGGCCTGATCTTTATCGTCTCCACCTATCTGTTGCAGTTGTACTTCCCGGATATCTCGCGCTTCAAGGATCCAGACGCTTCGCAGCCGGAAATCATGCTGTATGTCGCTGGTAAATTCTTCCAGGTTGGCGCGCTGATTTTCTCTACCATTACCGTACTGGCGTCCGGTATGGCGGCGCATGCAGGCGTAGCGCGTCTGATGTACGTGATGGGCCGTGACGGCGTATTCCCGAAAAGTTTCTTCGGTTACGTACACCCGAAATGGCGTACTCCGTCCATGAACATCATTCTGGTTGGTGCGATTGCTCTGCTGGCAATCAACTTCGACCTGGTGATGGCGACGGCGCTGATTAACTTCGGTGCGCTGGTAGCGTTTACCTTCGTTAACCTGTCGGTAATCTCCCAGTTCTGGATCCGTGAGAAGCGTAACAAAACGCTGAAAGACCACTTCCAGTACCTGTTCCTGCCAATGTGCGGTGCGCTGACCGTTGGCGCGCTGTGGGTGAACCTGGAAGAGAGCTCAATGGTTCTGGGCCTGATCTGGGCTGCTATTGGCCTGATCTACCTGGCTTGCGTGACCAAAAGCTTCCGTAATCCGGTACCGCAGTACGACGAAGATATCGCGTAATAACGGCATTTAGCTGAAAAAAAAACGGAGACATGTTCTCCGTTTTTTTATACGTGGGATTTATACAATCTCTTGCGCATACTGCCAGAGTGATTTCAGCAGCATCAGCTTTTCTTTGTTGTCCGCATATTGCTGACTCAGCATCTGTAATTCATTGGCATAATTTTGCAAAAACTCCGGCGTGAATACCTGACGACGATGGTCCAGCCAGCGTTGTTGTTCGGCTTCATCCAGCGTTCCGGGGAAGTTACGCGCGCGGTAATTAAACAGTAGTTTTTCAATGCGTTTATCAACAAAGGAGATATCCAGCGCCGGTAAATTGCGCGGTTCGGTTTCCAGAACGATTTTCATCGCGGCGCGGTCGGCATCGCTGAAAAAGCCGTTGTACAACTGGGCGTCTACGTTATCAGATGACACAAAGGGTTGTGCATCGGCGAAGATAGCCACGACTTTGTCGCGTACCTGAGGGTTTTCGCGCAGAACCTTGAGATTGTCCAGGCATTGCTGGCGGTTAATGCCAAGACGATCGGCATCTTCCGGGCGCAGAGTGTTCGCTTGTGCCAGGACCGGACATTTGTTGATGTGCACCAGTTTAACCGGTACAGCGGGGTTATCTCCCAGATCTGCCTTAGCGGTGTAGAGCCGCTCACGCAGCGCGTCGCTGTCCAGCTCGAGCAGCGGCGAAATATCACCGGCTAAGTCGACCATAATCACCGCGTTGCGATTCTCCGGGTGCCAGGCCAATGGTGCCACCCAACTGGTGTTACCGCGCCACGCGCCAAACATACCCGAAACATGAACCAACGGCTTCATTTGCGGGACATCAATCAGCGCGGCCAGCTTGTGCTTATTACGATGGCTGTAGAGATAATCAAACAGACGCGGCTGGCGCGACTTCACTAACTGTGCCATCGCGATCGTGGCGTAAACGTCGGCCATCGCATCGTGGGCATTGGCGTGTTCAATACCGTTGGCTTTGGTCAAATGCTCCAGGCGAAAACTGGGTAAGCCGTCGTCGTTTTCCGGCCAGTTAATGCCTTCAGGACGCAGGGCATAGCAGGCGCGCATCACATCCAGTAGATCCCAGCGTGAATTATCGTTCTGCCAGCTCCAGGCATAGGGATCGTAGAAATTGCGATACAGAATGTTGCGCGTCACCTCATCATCGAAGCGCACGTTGTTATAGCCCAGGATACAGGTTTTCGGCACGGTGAACAGGGCGTGGATGCGCGCAGCAAAAGCGGCTTCATTCTCTCCCTTTTCACGTGCTTCCTGCGGGGTGATTCCGGTTATCAGCACCGCCTCAGGCTGCGGCAGATAGTCGTCTGCGGGTTTGCAGTAAAAGACTTCAGGTTCACCGATGATGTTGAAATCGTTATCTGTGCGGATAGCCGCAAATTGCGCGGGCCTGTCCAGCGCCGGATGGGTACCAAAGGTCTCGTAATCGTGGAAGAGAAAACCAGGTTGCTGCTTGCCGTCATTCATTGTTCAGTTATGTCCGGGATCAATTTAGCGCTCGGCCAAGAATACCAAAAAATAGCGAGGTAATCAGCAATGGCATTATCGATGCTGGATGGCGCACGCAATAAAATTGCGATGAATGCGGCTTTAATAGAATTGAATAATAAACTCTGTGCTATTAAAGGAAATTACTCGAATAAATTTTCTGAAATTGACGGGCTGGAAAATAATCTAATTGATAACCATTATTGTTATTTTTTTTCTGTAAGTTTGTTGTTTCTGGAAGTTTTAAAAGTCTTTTATAAACAATAGGTTTTTATAATCTTGAATTGACGACTTCATATTGTAATGAAATGTGAGTGAGGTTAAAAATTAATAATTTAAACGCCATATAATCATTGGATATATCTAATAACAGGGGGTTATATGAGCATTAGTCGGCGTAATTTTTTGCGAGGAGTGGGCATCGGTTGCTCAGCCTGCGCGATAGGGAGTTTCCCGCCAGGCGCACTGGCGCGAAATTCTCCACATAGCATTAAGGGGAAAACATCCCTGACGCCAAGTTTGTGCGAAATGTGTTCTTTTCGCTGCCCAATTCAGGCACAGGTAATTAATAATAAGACGGTTTTTATTCAGGGGAACCCTAATGCGCCTCAGCAGGGGACGCGGATCTGCGCTCGTGGTGGCAGCGGTGTTAGCCTGGTCAACGACCCACATCGTATTGTTAAACCCATGAAGCGCACAGGACCTCGCGGGAGCGGTGAATGGCAGGTCATTAGCTGGCAGCAGGCGTATAAAGAAATTGCTGAAAAAATGACGGCAATAAAGGCGCAGCATGGTCCGCAAGGGGTCGTATTCTCTTCCAAATCCGGTTCGCTTTCTGGTCATTTATTTCATCTGGCAACAGCATTTGGATCGCCAAACACCTTTACTCACGCGTCGACGTGTCCTGCCGGAAAAGCCATTGCCGCGAAAGTGATGATGGGCGGTGACTTAGCCATGGATATCGCCAATACCCGATATATGGTCTCTTTTGGCCATAACCTCTATGAAGGCATTGAAGTTGCCGATACGCATGAGCTAATGACCGCGCAGGAAAAGGGCGCCAAAATGGTCAGTTTCGATCCCCGTCTGTCCGTCTTCTCCAGCAAGGCGGATGAATGGCATGCGCTTAAACCGGGCGGCGACCTGCCGGTGTTAATGGCCATGTGTCACGTCATGATTAATGAAAATCTGTATGACGCAGACTTTGTGGCACGCTACACCACCGGGTTTGACCAACTGGCAGAAGCAGTACAAGAAACCACGCCGGAATGGGCGCAAAAGCAAGCGGATGTGCCTGCTGATGTTATTGTCCGGGTCACCCGCGAAATGGCCGCCTGTGCGCCTCATGCTATCGTCAGCCCAGGCCATCGCGCGACGTTTTCGCAAGAAGAAATTGATATGCGGCGTATGATTTTTACCCTCAATGCGCTGCTGGGTAATATTGAGCGTGAGGGTGGCTTGTACCAGAAAAAAGCCGCGGCAACCTACAACAAGCTGGCCGGAGAGAAGGTTGCTCCTGTGCTGGCAAAACCCGATGTCAAATTACCCAAACCAGCTGCACAGCGCATCGATCTGGTTGCCCCTCAGTTTAAGTACATTGCGGCGGGCGGTGGCGTGGTACAAAGCATTATCGACGCTGTGTTAAATCAGACGCCTTACCCGGTGAAGGGCTGGATTATGTCCCGTCACAATCCCTTCCAGACGGTAACCTGTCGGCCAGATCTGGTTAAAACCGTTGAACAGCTCGATCTGGTGGTCAGTTGCGATGTCTATTTAAGCGAAAGCGCGGCGTATGCCGATTATCTTTTGCCTGAATGTACTTACCTTGAGCGCGATGAAGAAGTCTCTGACATGTCGGGCCTGAATCCGGCCTATGCCCTGCGCCAACAGGTTGTTGAACCTATAGGCGATGCACGTCCGAGCTGGCAAATCTGGAAAGAACTGGCCGTGCAATTAGGTCTTGGGCAATTCTATCCCTGGCAGGATATGCAGACGCGACAACTGTTCCAGCTCAATGGCGATCATGCGCTGTCCGCTGAACTGCGTCAGAAAGGATATCGTGAGTGGGGTGTTCCGCTGCTGCTGCGTGAACCTGAAGCGGTGCGTCAGTTTGTGGCGCGCTATCCGGGCGCTGTGGCGGTTGACGGCGACGGCACCTATGGCGAGCAACTGCGCTTTAAATCCCCGTCGGGAAAAATCGAACTCTACTCTGAGGCGCTGGAAACGCTTCTGCCGGGCTACGGCATTCCGCGCGCCCGCAATTTTGCCCTCAAAAGCGACAATGAACTCTATTTTATTCAGGGAAAGGTGGCGGTTCATACCAATGGCGCGACGCAATATGTGCCGCTGCTCAGTGAGCTGATGTGGGACAACGCGGTGTGGATCCACCCACAAACGGCCCGCGAAAAAGGGATTAAAAACGGCGATGAGATCTGGCTGGAAAATGCGACCGGCAAGGAAAAAGGCAAAGCGCTGGTCACTGCCGGAATTCGACCCGATACGCTGTTTGTTTATATGGGATTTGGCGCCAAGGCGGGAGCCAAAACAGCGGCGACGACGCACGGTATTCACTGCGGTAATTTGCTTCCGCATGTTACCAGTCCGGTTTCCGGTACGGTGGTACATACCGCTGGCGTTACGCTCCGTCGGGCATGAGAAAGGAGAACATCATGAATCAATCAACAAACCCTTATGTCATGCTGCATGACGAGAAACGCTGTATTGGCTGTCAGGCGTGTACAGTTGCCTGCAAGGTACTGAATGACGTGCCGGAAGGATATAGCCGCCTACAGGTGCAGATCCGTTCACCCGAACATGAACCCGAGGTGCTGTCCCACTTCCAGTTTGTTCGCGTTTCCTGTCAGCATTGTGAAGATGCGCCTTGCGTCAGCGTCTGTCCTACCGGCGCTTCATTTCGTGACGAAAATGGCATTGTGCAAGTGGATAAGTCTCGCTGTATTGGTTGCGACTACTGCGTTGCCGCTTGTCCGTTCCACGTACGCTACCTCAACCCGCAAACGGGGATTGCCGACAAATGTAACTTCTGCGCGGATACTCGCCTGGATAGTGGTCAGTCACCTGCCTGCGTTTCCGTTTGCCCGACGGATGCGCTGAAGTTTGGCCGTCGCGACGACCCGGAAATTCAGCATTGGATAAATCAAAAAGAGGTTTATCGCCAGCAGGATACGCGCAGCGGCCCGGTAAGTGTCTATCGGCGTAAAGAGATCCATCAGGAGGGGAACGTATGAATTCTATCTGGGGGGCAGAGCTTAACTATGCGCCAGATTACTGGCCGCTGTGGCTCATTTATGCAGGCGTTGTTGTCGTGCTGATGATTGCGGGTCTGGTCACGCACGCGCTGTTGCGTCGGATGCTGGCGCCCAAAACGACAGCCGGAGAAGAGCATCGGGACTACCTCTATTCGCTGGCGGTCCGCCGCTGGCATTGGGGCAACGCGCTACTCTTTATCCTGCTACTGCTGAGCGGTTTGTTTGGCCACTTCTCAGTCGGACCGGTGGCATTGATGGTGCAAATCCATACCTGGTGCGGTTTTGCATTATTGGCCTTCTGGATTGGCTTTGTGTTAATAAACGCAACCAGCGGCAACGGCTGCCATTATCGCGTGAAGTTGAACGGGTTGATATCACGCTGCCTGCTGCAAACTCGCTTCTATCTGTATGGCATCATGAAAGGCGAACCGCACCCGTTTGCCGCAACGGCAGAGGACAAATTCAATCCGCTGCAACAGCTGGCCTATCTTGCCATCATGTACGCGCTGGTTCCGTCGCTGATCATCACGGGGTTGCTATGTCTTTACCCGCAGGTGATTGGGGCGGGGCCGGTGATGCTGGTGCTGCATATGGCGTTAGCGGTTGTGGGCTTACTGTTTATCTGCGCACATATTTACCTGTGCACGCTGGGCGACACGCCGGGGCAAATTTTCCGCAGTATGATCGATGGCTATCACCGCCATCGCAGCCATCACGCAGAGACTGCGCCGCGTAAAGGGTAGTTCCGGACGAGGCTTGTCTCTGAAAATCTTTCCTGACAGCAAGAAAATGTGCCTTATGTCACATTTTCTTGCAATTTATCCATGTTTGTTCGACAGAACTTCCGTAAAAAGAACGGCTATTTTTCCTTTTTCTGAGGACATGCTGTTGAAACGCCGTTTGTTTATTGCCGCTTCACTATTCACGATGAGTTTTACGTCCGCCTGGGCGAATGATGCCGTAAGCTTCGCCCCACAACCTCCGGCGATCGCTGCCGGGGCGTGGGTATTAATGGATTACACCACGGGCCAAATCCTGACAGCCGGTAATGAACACCAGCAGCGCAATCCCGCCAGCCTGACTAAGCTGATGACCGGTTATGTTGTCGATCGCGCAATCGACAGCAACCGTATTAGTCCGACAGATATTGTCACCGTCGGGCGCGATGCGTGGGCGAAAGATAACCCGGTATTTGTCGGTTCATCCCTGATGTTCCTGAAAGAAGGGGATCGCGTTTCGGTACGCGACCTCAGCCGTGGATTAATCGTTGATTCAGGAAATGACGCTTGTGTGGCGCTGGCGGATTATATCGCCGGGGGACAACCGCAGTTTGTCGCGATGATGAATAACTATGCGCAAAAGCTGAACCTACAGGATACCCATTTTGAAACGGTACATGGCCTGGATGCGCCGGGTCAGCATAGCTCGGCGTACGACCTGGCCGTGCTGTCCCGCGCTATCATCCACGGGGAGCCGGATTTCTACCATATGTACAGTGAGAAAAGCCTGACCTGGAACGGCATCACGCAGCAAAACCGTAACGGCTTGTTATGGGATAAAACCATGAACGTTGATGGCCTGAAGACAGGGCACACGTCCGGCGCCGGGTTTAACCTGATTGCTTCCGCCGTTGACGGGCAGCGCCGCCTGATTGCGGTTGTGATGGGCGCGGAGAGTGCGAAAGGGCGCGAAGACCAGGCACGTAAACTGCTGCAGTGGGGGCAACACAACTTTGATACGGTGCAGGTTTTGCGTAGCGGTAAGCAGGTTGGTACTGAACGGATCTGGTATGGCGATAAAGAAAAAATCAGCCTCGGTACCGAGCAGGATTTCTGGATGGCCCTGCCTAAGGCGGAAGTCCCTAACATCAAAGCAAAATATGTCCTTGATAAGAAAGAACTGGTTGCGCCAATTGCCGCGCATCAACGTGTGGGGGAAATTGAACTCTACGATCGCGATAAGCTGGTGGCGCATTGGCCTCTGGTTACGCTGGAGTCCGTTGGCGAAGGCGGTGTCTTTTCGCGTCTGAGCGATTATTTCCACCACAAAGCGTAGTTTTCCCGATACGCCAGGCTGGCAAGAGTGCGAATCTGCTCACATAATAATCACTGTTTCCTTGTGGCCGACATAGCTAAAAATTACACTGTATATAAATACAGTGTAACATTGGAGGTTGTATGGAGTACGAGATAAAGCAGGTTGATAAACGCATGATTGCCGGTTTCCATATGGTTGGACCATGGGAACAAACGGTTAAACAGGGTTTTGAGCAGTTAATGAAGTGGGTCGACGGTAAACAGGTTGTGCCATTGGAATGGATAGCTGTTTATTACGACAATCCTGACGTGGTTCCAGCAGAAAAACTGCGCTGTGATACCGTGGTTTCTGTGCCTGAAGGTTTTGAAATACCGGAAAACAGCGAAGGGGTGATCCTCACCGAGCTGGCGGGTGGCGACTATGCTGTAGCCGTAGCGCGCGTTGAAAATCATGATTTTGCGACGCCGTGGTATCAGTTTTTTGAGCGCCTGATGCAGGATACGACTTATACGATAGCCGCTAAACCCTGCTTTGAAGTTTATATGAACAATGGCATGGAGGACGGCTACTGGGACATTGAAATGTATGTGCCGGTGCAACCGAAGTAACTGCTTAAGGTGTAAATCAGGATGATGTTTTCACCGTAAAACAGGTACAATTCGCTTCTTTGCTATTCCCTGACGGAGTGCATGAGTGCGTGCAGATAAGTCACTAAGTCCTTTTGAAATTCGTTTGTATCGTCATTATCGTGTGGTGCATGGTATTCGCATTGCGCTGGCGTTTCTTCTTACTTTTCTGTTGGTACGTCTGTTTAACATTCCTGAAGGTACATGGCCTCTGATCACGCTGGTGGTGATTATGGGGCCAATTTCTTTTTGGGGTAACGTTGTTCCCAGAGCGTTTGAGCGTATAGGCGGAACTATCCTGGGCTCGGTGCTTGGATTGATTGCCCTGCGTCTGGAACTCTTTTCGCTTCCGCTAATGCTGATATGGTGCGCGGTGGCGATGTTTCTCTGCGGCTGGCTGGCGTTGGGTAAAAGGCCCTATCAGGCGCTGTTAATTGGCATCACGCTTGCCGTGGTCGTGGGGGCGCCTGCCGGAGATATGAATACCGCGTTATGGCGCGGTGGCGATGTTATTCTGGGGTCGTTACTGGCGATGCTGTTTACCGGCATCTGGCCGCAGCGGGCATTTATACACTGGCGTATCCAACTGGCGCATTGCGTAACGGGGTACAATCGGGTTTATCAGGCCGCGCTATCCCCTAATCTGCTTGAGCAACCGCGGCTGGAGAAGCATTTACAACAACTCTTAAGCGACGTTGTCAAAATGCGTGGGCTCATCGTTCCTGCCAGCAAAGAAACCCACATTCAAAAATCGATCTTTGAAGCTATTCAGACGGTTAATCGCAATCTGGTCTGCATGCTTGAGCTGCAAATCAATGCGCTTTGGGCCAGCCGCACCAGCCACTTTGTCATGCTGAATGCGCAAACTTTGCGTGAAAATCAGCTCATGACGCAGCAGGCGCTACTGACGATAACCCACGCTTTGTACGAAGGGAATCCGCAGCCGGTGCTAGCCAATACGGAAAAGCTCAATGACACCGTGGCGGAACTACGCCAGCTCATTGCTGAACAGAAAGGCGATAATGTCGCTGAAACGCCCATTCACGGCTACGTTTGGTTGAACATGGAAATGGCGCGGCAGTTGGAGTTACTCTCACATTTAATCTGTCGCGCGCTGCGCAAATAAAGAGCAGATGAGGGGATTGATTCTGCTGCTGCTTCGATTCAGCAAAGAATAGAGGTATGATACTGAAAAAGGCTAAAACCATTGGTAACTGCAATGGCTTACCCTCGATAATTCAGGTTTCAACCATGCATTGTCAATGCAGATGCAACTTGAAGTATGGCGGGCATGAAAGTAATGTTGACCCACTTTAGCCGTTGTTTTAACGAATCCGAATCTCACATTATCAGGGGTGTAAAAATGGAAACTACCAAGCCTTCTTTCCAGGACGTGCTGGAATTTGTTCGTCTGTTCCGTCGTAAAAACAAACTGCAACGTGAAATCCAGGACGTTGAGAAAAAGATCCGTGACAACCAGAAACGCGTTCTGCTGTTAGACAACCTGAGCGACTACATCAAGCCTGGAATGAGCGTGGAAGCGATTCAGGGCATTATTGCCAGCATGAAAAGCGATTATGAAGATCGTGTTGATGATTACATCATCAAAAATGCCGAGATCTCTAAAGAACGCCGCGATATCTCTAAGAAGCTGAAAGCGATGGGCGAAGTGAAAAACGCCGAAGCGAAAGCCGAGTAACGATTATATCTTTGTTCGGGTCGCTGCATAGCGGCGACCCTTATTGCAGTTCGACCCCGCCAGTAACCATCCGCAACAAATGCTGTTCCGGCCAGTGAGCCGTTAGTTTTTTCTGCGCCAGCATCCATTTAATGTAATCCACATCATGTCGCTTTCTGTCCAGCATCAGCCCAACTACGCTGCCGCTGTGCGCGACGTTGACGCCGTATAAATCGCATTCTTCTACCAGCGCTAACAGTGAATCAAAATCCGGTTTTGGTAACAGTAACTGGCTGGCGATCGCGCTAAGCGTAGCGGCTTCTCCCAGGCGGTAAGGATTTTGGCTGATACAGGCTTCCTGCACTTTTTCCCATGCCCGTTTTAATGCCGCTGCTCCCGCCTGCAGGCCGGAATGACGCGGAATACGGTGATAATCCGCGGTACGTAATGTTTCCGGACTTTCTAGAACCAGCAGATCGAGTTGAGGCTGAGTTTCACAGGCTATTTGCGTGGAGGCGTTGTTATGATCGAAAAGAGTAAGCTTCCGAAAAACGGTGCTGTCGGTCGGCTCCAGCGAAACACAAAGCTGCGCCAGTGCCGGTTCGTCCAGTTGATGGCCCAGGTAATGCGCCGTGGCGATCGCCGTGGCGGCAATATCCGCAGTGCTGCTGGCCATCCCTTTAGCGACGGGAATGGTTGACTGAACATCAATTCGGATATCCTGACTAAGATGCGCCGGGTACTGCCAGTGCTGTAATAACCTGTCTACCATCGCCCGGGAAAGTGGACGTTCGTCCGTTAGCGGTGAGCCTGAACTGACCTCAACGGTGCTATACCATTCGACCGGGCAGGAGACCAGTTTCTCACTGCCCAGAATCCAGCCCTGGATAAGTTCTCCGCACGATGCGGGACATTGCGCAACAGCCACGTCTTCACCTTTGTGTTCAGCAATCCTCGGCGCATAGTGTCATGGCGATCGCGCTATTACCATGATTTGCCGCAATTTGCGGTGTGGCAATATCAGGCGGGAATGCCCAATGTCACAGTTTCTGATATCGCTAAACGCATAACGTCCTGAGCTATCATTAACTCTTCATTGGTATTAATCACCGCCACTTTGACCACCGCATTTTCCGTCTGAATAAAGGTGGCGTTACGCTGATTTTTTTCTTCATCAACGGCCAGACCTAAGAAATTCAGGTTGTGACAAATTGCGGTGCGGGCCCGTGCTGAGTTCTCGCCAATTCCTCCGGTAAACACCAGCGCATCCAGGCCGCCCATCTGCATAATATAGCTGCCAATAGTGGCGCGAATCCGCTCGGCAAAAAGCGTCAACGCCAGTGCGGCCTGGTGATTGCCCGTATCTGCGGCATGTTCAACATCACGATAGTCGGGTGAAATACCAGAAACGCCGAGCAATCCAGATTCATTGTTGAGCAATTGGTTGAGCTGCTGGGGAGTTTTGCCTTCACGCAGGGCAATCCACGGCAAAATGGATGGATCAATATCGCCACTTCGCGTGCCCATCATTACGCCAGACTGCGGCGTAAAGCCCATTGATGTATTTACCGAATGCCCGCCTTTGATAGCACAGATGCTGCTGCCGTTGCCCAAATGACAACAAACAACGCGCAGGGCGCTGAGCGGCACGCCCAGTTTTTCAGCCAGCTTAGCGCTGACGTACTTGTGGCTGGTGCCATGAAAACCATAGCGACGAATACCCAACTCTGAATAGTAGCGCCAGGGCAGAGGATAGATGAAAGAGGGTTCATCAAGGGTCTGATGAAAAGCCGTGTCAAAAACCGCAACGGCCGGCGTATTTGGCAATAGCTGGCGAAATACCGCAATTCCCAACGCATTTACCGGGTTATGAAGCGGTGCCAGTTCTGCAAGGCGTTCGATTTCCGCCAGCGTTTCATCGGTTACCAGCGCGGAATCTTTAAAGGATTCTCCGCCGTGGGCGACGCGATGGCCAACGCCGTCAATCTCTTCCAGACTGCTGATAATATTGTGACTGAGCAGTTTTTCCAGCAGCAGCGTCACTGCTTCACGGTGATCGGCTACGGGCAAAGTCTCCTGCCATTTCTGCGCTGGTGCTTTTAGGGTGACATGCGCATCAGACATACCGATACGCTCAATCAGTCCCTGGCAAATCATTTCACCCTGTGGCATCGCCAGTAGCTGAAACTTAAGCGAGGAGCTGCCTGCATTAATGGCCATTATTTTGTGAGACATGAAGGTTCCTTTGCATTCAGAAAAGTGAACATCTCATCGACACCGGTATTCTCCAGCGCGCTGGTGACAAATACTTTTTGTGCGCCAGCCTGAACTAACCAACTCTCCACAAGAGAAATACGCTGCGGGTTAGCTAAATCGGCTTTGGTGACGAGACCGATAACGGGACGGTTCATGGGACCTGTAAAACCTGGAGAAAAAGGTGACCATGGCGCGTCAGCATTCAGAACCAGCGCGATAATGTCTGCTTCACAGGCGCTGACCAGCAGCGCGCTGTACAGGCAGCGGTTTTCGAGATATTCGCCCGGTGTGTCTATTGCCGTAGGAGACCAGACTATGGCCTGGGTCTTCTGATAGTGAAGCGCCTCTCCCCGCATGCACTGCGTGATCGACGTTTTACCGCACTGGCTGGGGCCAATTAGCATTATGCGTTTCATGCTTTACGTCCGGGTGATGGGGCAAGCGGTAAAACGCATCATTTCGCCCAGCGTTCGGGTTACCTGTTTCAGCGCGTACTCAACGGCGGAAACATCGCCAGTCAGTACCACCGCGCCGGTAAACCGGTCGAGAAAGCCAATCTCTACCGCCCCGGATTTCGTGGCGATATCACAGGCGATGATTGAGGCTTCGCTAGGGGTAATGGTCAGAATACCGATTGCGGAAACTGAATCTGGTAATCCCAGTTTCTTGAACAAATCTTTACCAGGATTGGCGATAAGATGCGCCAGCGTGACCTGCTTGCCTGGAACATATTCCTGAATCATTCGATCCGTGGTGGGTTGTCTTTCCATTATCCCTCCACCATTTGTCGCCACATGCTTTCATGCGGGCGAGGTATGACCGAGCGGTAAACCAGCAGGCCTTTTTCACCCGCACTTTCACTGGCAACCGTTACCGCGTTATTCACATCCGACACATCGCCGGCAACGACCATGTAGCACTTGCCGCCAATACCAAATGCCATATGGACGCGAACCAGCGTGACGTTAGAGGCTTTAACCGCCCGGTCGGCGGCGCAGATGCAGGCAGCAACGCTCCATGTTTCGACAATGCCAACTGCCTGACGCTTATCCACGCTGTTTAGTCCGCTGATTGCGGGAAGTACGCTGGCATGAATGTTGGGGAGTACCAAACTGTCAACGAGCATATCGCCAGCCAGAGATGTTCCAGTGGCTATCGCCTGTTGTACGGCACCTACGTCACCACCGAGCATGAGCAGAAATTTTCCCGGGCAGATGGTCTTGCTGACCAGTAAATTCACATTCGCGCTTTTTAACATGGCATCGCCAGCTTCCATTCCTTTGGCAATGCTGGTGAGTTCTAAAATCCCTATAGCCTGAGACATTATTAACCTCTAATTACCGTGATGGATTGCTCAGTGATTTCGCTGACAATACCGTCAATACTGGCGTGAACAGGCGCGCCTAATGCACCGGACGGCACATCGGCAACGCATTGACCGCGAACAACGCGTTCACCTTGCTGTACACATGGGGTGGCGCTGGCGCCAATATGCTGGCGTAGCAACAGCGTCGTTTTATCGGTGGAATAATCAGTCTCAGCCAGTGGCGCGTCGTGATACCAGTCGCTAAGACCCAGTTTGGTGATAAGGCGTTTAACCGGGATCAGCCGGTACTTCGCCATTTCATCCTCAGGATTTAGCGGCCCTTCATATCGATGGTTGAGAGCCCGCAGCTCGCGTTTAAGCATGCGGTTGATTCGCATCGGTGATATCCCAACCGGACAGGCTACGCTTTCACACACATTGCATTCTGAACAGGTCAGGGCTGTGAGCAGCAGTTGCGGCGTGGCCGCCTGCTGATAATTCACCGCACGAACCAACAGGTGCGGGGATAATTCATGGCCGATCAAATGCCTTGGGCACAAATCCGTACACAAACGGCACTGCTCGCAAACGGTTTTTGCTACAGAAAGCACAGTGCGTTCATCCTGCATCCGCCGCTGAATCAACGCATGAGACTTAGGCAAAACCAGCAGGCCTCCGGTGGTCTTGCTGACTGGGGTATCCAGTGAAGTAATCAGGCCGCCCATCATCGGACCACCGTTGATAAAGCCGGGATCGTCAACGGTTGCGCCGCCGGCCAACGCCAGAACATCACGTAAAGACATTCCGATAGGGACAGTGAGGGTGATTGGTTTGGCGACTGCGCCGTTAACGGTCAGGGTACGACGCGTAACGGCGTACTGTTGCTCAACTGCTCTCGCGATGTTGAGCACGGTCTGGACGTTATTGACTACTACGCCGACGCTAACAGGCAACGCGGCAGGCGGAACTCTCCGACCTGTTGCCATCCAGATGGTCAGAACCTCATCACCTGCCGGGTAGACATCAGGCAAAATATGTAAGCGGATCCCGGCAGGCAGAAGGGGCGTTAACGCCTTGATCGCTTTGTGGTATTTCTCTTTGAGCGCAATAATTCCGACACTGGCTCCGGTAGCCGTCATGGCATATTGAACGCCGCGGATAAGTCGCTCAGCCTGGACGGCCATTAACTGCTGGTCAACTTTCAGCATTGGCTCACATTCCGCCGCATTGACCAGAAATGTATCGACCTGCGCCTGTAATTTTACGTGAGCAGGAAAGCCCGCGCCTCCTGCCCCGACAACACCCGCTGCGCGAACGCGTTCGCGAATTGTCTGCGCATCATAAAGCGTGGACTCTGCCGTCATGGCTGTCTTCATAATAATTCCTCAAGCAGTTCCTGCATGGCACTGGCGTCGGCAACACGCGGATTGGTTTGCAGGGTGACGTCAGCCAGCGCGGCCTGAACCATCGACGGTATACGTTGTGACCAGGCTTGCTTTCCATCTTTAAGCGCGTCAACAAAAGAAGGTAACGCACACTGTTTTTTGAGTAGCTCGATATGACGAATAAGCGCATTCAATGCCGCTGTATCGTTCGCGTTATCCGGGCATAAGTGACAGGCTTTAGCGAAACGGGCATAGCGCTTAGCAGCCCGCGGATCGCGGGCATTAAAATGAATGACATGGGTCAGCAGCAGCGCATTGGCAAGTCCGTGCGGCAGATGAAACTGACCGCCCAACTGATGGGCAATCGCATGATTGATCCCCAGTCCAGCCTGACTGAATGCCATTCCCGCGAGCGTTGAGGCGTTGTGCATTTTCCCTCTGGTTGCCAGGCATTCGCCTTTACTGACGGCGACAGGCAGGTACTGGAAGACGATTTGTGCCGCTTTTTCAGCCAGCGCGTCAGTGAAGTCGCTGGCTTTTGTGGACACGTAAGCCTCCAGCGCATGCGTTAACACGTCCATGCCGGTATTTGCGGTTATGGCTGGCGGAACGCTGACGACCAGCGTCGGATCAAGGATGGCCATGTCCGGATAAAGCGCATTATTGAATAATGGATATTTAATGCCTTTATCCGGATCGCTAATCACGCAGGCGCTGGTGACTTCCGAGCCTGTGCCGCTGGTGGTAGGGATAGCGACACAGGTTTCAATTTCAATACCGAACTGTCGGCTGAACCAGACGATGGCTTTTGCAGCGTCCAGAGCTGAGCCGCCACCAAAACCAATGACGACATCTGGTCGCAGGGACTGCATTTGCGCAATCCCATGTACTACCGTGTTAATGGTAGGATCGGGAGTGATGTCGCTGAAAATGCTGATGCGGTTATCCGCTGGCAGAGCGTCGCGCAGCTTTTCAATCAGGGGGGAGCGCGCGAGAAAACCATCGCAGATAATCCAGATATGCTTATTCGTGAAGCGCTTGAGCACATCCAGACTTCCCTGGCCGCTGTACAATCGAGTTTGCAGTGAAAAGCTTTTCATAACGGCCCCATTAGCGAATAGAAAAACCGTTTGTCAGCACGCAACGACGAGAGCGTGCGAAAGTGCGCGCAGATGTTGTTCCCTCGCCAGTTGGCGTCGCAATGGTGAAAGTAGTAAAGCCTTCACCACCCACGCCAATCCCGGCGTAAGAGGGGCCATTTTTCACAAAGATGGAGGTCTGAAGCGTGCGCGCGGCAAGGTTCAAACGTGACACATTCTGCGAATGCATAATGGCGGTGTGATGCAATCCCTCTTCAACCTTGAGGGCCAACGTTAACGCGCTGTCAAAATCGCTCACCGTGACGACGGGGAGCATTGGCATCAGTTGCTCGCTGGTCACCCACGGGTCGTCAGCCTTGACGATGCCTATCAGTAATCGAGGCGCTTTTGCCGGAACTGGTATTCCTGCTGCTTCCAGTAAGATTGCCGGGCTTTTACCCACCAGTTTTTTATTGGCCACGCCTTCTGGCAGACAGGCTGCGCGCAGTTTGTCTACCTCTTCGTTATTGAGTAGCATCGCGCCAAAAGACTGCATTTGTTGAACCAGTCGTTCAGCAACAGCATCAACAACAATCAGGCTCTTCTCAGCAATGCAGGGGAGGTTGTAATCAAAGGATGCGCCATTGATGATATCTTCCGCCGCCTTAACCAGGTCGGCCGTTTCATCAACAATGCAGGGCGGATTCCCTGCGCCTGCGCCAATGACTTTCTTCCCGCTTTTCATGCCCATAGCAACAATGCCTGGACCACCGGTAATCGCCAGAACTGCGATTTTAGGGTGCGCCATCATCTGCTGGGTAGCCTCAAAAGTGGGTTCTGTGACCGTGACGACAAGATTGCGAATCCCGCAGCAACGGAAAGCAATATCTTCAATCATGGCAATCAGCTTCAGTGAGACTGCTTTAGCACCCGGATGCGGGCTAAAATAAACGCTATTTCCCGCAGCCAGCATACTGATGCTGTTGTTAATAATGGTTTCCGTCGGGTTGGTGCTTGGGGCGACGGAGCCAATTACGCCAAATGGAGAATACTCAAATAACACCATGCCGCCGTCGCCGGTTAGCGCCGTGGTGGTGAGATCTTCGATACCCGGGGTGTTGTCCAGCGCGGCTTTATTTTTAAGGAACTTATCCTCTTTGTTGCCCATTCCTGTTTCGGTAGCGCTCTCAGCGGCCAGTGAAGCAAGATGAGGCGTCAGTTCTTCGCGCAGGGCGTTTATGATGGCGCTGCGGGTTTTCAATGGACATTGCTGGTAACGCAGAAAAGCCTGATGAGCGGCATCGATCGCTTCGCCAACGGACGGAAAAATTCCGTTATTCTTAACGTCTGTTTTTGCCGGGGCGAGTTGTTCACTCAAAATGTTACGAATAAGGGTTTCAAGTTCTGAAGTATTCATTGATGTGTTCTCACGTTAATCGCCGCAATGGCCGTTTCTGCAATGTCCATATCCTGCTCAACGCTTCCCCCGCTGATGCCAAGACCACCAAGGAGTAAACCCTCACGCCATAAAGCGTACCCGCCACCAAAGGTGACGACTTTTCCCTGCATATGGCTTTCCAGACCGTAAAGCGCGGCGCCTGGTTGTACCTCTGATGTCAACTCATGCGTGGCGGTTTTCATCGCCACGGCAGTCCAGGCTTTCTTCGGTGCCAGTTCGCTACTGACGAGTAATGCGTCAGGCATGCGCCAGGCCACCGTTTGGGTCCCGTTCGCATCGACAATGCTGATGACGACCGGAACCTGGAGTTCTTCTGCTCTCGTTACCGCAGCGCAAGTGAGTTGGTGGAGTTCCTGAAAAGACAGAGACATAGCCGGCTCCCTCGTGGCTGAAGTACGGATGGCGGCAAGATAGCGCTCCGCCACCTTCTGAATAATGTCGTTTTGATGGGCGTCATGATCTTCTGCACGTGCAAGCGCATATAAACAGTCGGACAGGCGATTGATATAACGCATTAGCACGTGTCTGACGGCGATCTCGGTGGAGAGCTCGACCAGTCGCCTCTCTGCGCGACGAGCCAGCGTGCGGGCAAAATGCAGACGGCTGGCGGCTTCACTGCGGCCAGGTAAAATAAAGCTGCGCAGGGGAGGTACTCTGCCCATTGCGGTATCGATGGCGGCTTCCAGTGCTGCAATTTCTTCCGAGCTGATATAACGCTGCTCTGGCGTTGGTTCTTCGCTTTCGCTTGCCAGCTCGGCGCTAAACCAAAAAAGCTGCAGTTGAATGTTTTCAAGTAACTGGCGGTGCTGCGGGTTTTTCGCCGCGCAAACGCACAGGCTAAGCGCCGCATTAAGTTCATCCAGCGTACCGTAAGCCTCGACGCGCGGGTGCGTTTTGCTCACGCGTTGCCCGGTAAAAAGGGCCGTTGTGCCAGCATCGCCGGTGCGGGTATAAATCGCCATAGTTCCTCCTAACGAGAAAGCGTGTCGACAATGCCGACGATAGCCAGGTCGATGGCCTCATTAGGGCCAGAAAAAACGTGTCTGGCGCTGGAGCCGCTGCTGAGCAATACCAGTTCGCCGGTACCCGCGCCGACGGAATCAACGGCGACTTCATCTCCGCTTAGCGGGGATGCGGGAAGCTCTCCGTCAGCACTCACCCGACGAACCAGCAGCAGTTTCTTCCCCACCAGCGATGGAGATTTTTGCGTGGAAACCACAACGCCTGTAACCCGTGCCAGATGCATAGTTCACTCCTGCTTAATTAATTGAACATTTCGCGTACTGACCGCTTCCTGAGCCAGGGCCGTCACGACACATCGGCGGCGTAGCACCAGTACGCCACCTTTCAATTGGGCAACGTCGGCATAGCTGAGAAGTTTGTCAGGATGCAAAAAAATGATTCGCCCCAGCTCGTCACTGAACTCCAGCGGCAGACGCGCGAGTTTTTTCACGGGGATCGCGGGTAACAATCGATGATGTAGTGAAATTTTCACGCGGACTCCGCATGCCAGCGCCTCGTGAATGGTTACCACCGGCGCATTGGCTGAGCAATCCTCGGCAATTTGCTGCAACAATGGCAGGTCGACCTGCAGGAGGTGGATCGCCGAGTACTGGCAGCATACTTTCCGTGAATCGAGTTCCCGTAACTGCGCGACGCTAAGAGTGAGCGTGCTTTCCGCGCGTTTTTTTAATCGGGAAACAACCTCCTCGATAATGCGTTGCAGCAGTTCGTTGTTCATCGTGGGCTCACCAGTGTGGCAAATGCCTGCGGATTATCAGCACCTGCAGCATTGGCTTCGTCTGTATCGATATGCATCTCAAGGCGCATATCCGGCGAAACGCGTACGGCGACGTTATCGAAAATCAGTCGACGTTCATCGCCATTAATGGCGACCGAGACTTTATCGCCATGGGATACGCGCAGGATCAGGGCATCGAGAGGCGACATATGGATATGCCGTTGGGCGACAATTACCCCGGATGCTAAGTCCAGCTCAGCAAATGGGCTGACGAGGCGAACGCCAGGCGTGCCCTTGATATTGCCTGACATCCGCAACGGAGCAGCAATTCCCAGCGTGCGGGCGTCGGTACGGGAAATCTCGACCTGACTGGTGCTACGCAGTGGGCCGAGTAAACGCACATTTTTTAACTGGCCTTTTGGCCCCACCAGCGTGACGGTTTGCTCTGCTGCATATTGTCCGGGCTGCAGCAGCTCTTTTTTCTCACTAATAGGGTGATTGGGAAACAAGCGACCGTAATCTTCAGCGCACAGATGAATATGACGATTAGAGATCCCCAGCGGAATCGGGCGCTCGCGCATTTCATCCAGAACTTTAGCGACCGTTGTTTCCAGTTGCTGTTTATCCATTACGCTTCACCTCGTTTGCCAGAGTGCAGACAAAGAGTGCGCGGCTCGCCCTTTTGACGAGGGCAGGCAGGATCAAGACACAGATTGCAGCTAATCAGCTCGGCATCTTGCGGCGCTTCAGGTGCTGCCGGGTCTACAAGCATCTCTTCATGCGCTACGGCTGGAGTGAGTTCGGGTGTAGGTTCAGACTCCTGGGTAACGCTATGTGACAGGATACCGTCCCCTGGTCTGGATATGACTTTGTGGGCCACCAGTCCGTCACGTTGTTCAGCGAAACTGACACCGGTGGAAATGGCCGCCTGAACGGAGGCCACATCCCCGATTATCTTGATCACCGTCCAGCCTGAGCCGTTGGTTTTTTCGAGGCCCACCAGCGTGATGGAGGCGGCTTTCGCCATGACGTCCGCGCAACTGATGGCTAATGCCAGACCACTAACTTCAAGTAATCCCAGTGATTGCTTCACGCTGTGCTCCTTGGTTTTAACGCTTATGCGGATTTAGGTAAAATGGCTTCAACGTCGCTGTGCGGACGCGGGATAACGTGGCAGGATTTCACCTCACCAACGGCGCTTGCCGCTGCGCTTCCGGCATCTACGGCAGCTTTTACCGCGCCGACATCGCCGCGAACCATAACGGTGATCAGGCCTGAGCCGATTTTTTCGTAACCAACCAACTGCACGTTTGCGGATTTCACCATGGCATCAGCGGCTTCAATAGCGCCGACAAGCCCTTTTGTTTCAACCAGTCCCAGTGCGTTATTCATACTGCTTTTCTCCTGTGGGTTATGAGTGGCATTCCCGGAACGGAATGCCTTTAACCAGCCGCGCAGCGTTATTACCAATACTGCGACGAGCGTGGTTATCTTGTTGATACGTCAGCGTAAAAAGTGGCGCTGATGTGGGTAAGTTTTTGTAGTGCACGACCAGTTTTTCGCGACTGCAGCCAATGCCAACCAGCAATGGCGATTGGCAGGCAGCCAGCCATGCGTTGTGGATAACGTCAGTTGATTGGCTCTCCTGGATGACAAAGGGGATCCCTTCTTCTTCAATACCCAGCAGCACGTCACTCCAGACGTCAGCGCAGCCAGCAGTGGTGAAGATCACAATGGCGGGCGTGGTGAGATTACTTTCCATGAGCGAACGCCTTGTACCAGGAGAGAATCAGCCCGGTCGCAACCGCATTGCGTGGACCTTCGGTGCCACGAATGTTGCCGCGCCCGGCAACCAGGCGATAATGTGCCAGCGCATCGGTGACCAGCTGTGGAACTTCGAAGTCCAGCGATGAGCCGCCAACCAGTACCACAAAGGGAATATCCCGAATGTTCCCGGTCGGACTCACCTGACGTAGCGCTCTGAGCGCGTTGGTAACGAAAACGCGTTCTTTCGCACTGCGGCGGATGGCCCGTACTTTCTCCAGCGCCAGTTCGCCTGGCAGTGGCACCAGTTCATCGGGTTTTACTACACACACGCGGGCAAAAACCGTTGGTGGGAGAGGCGTGGGGAAGAACTGGACGCTGCCATCTTCGTGGCGAAGATGGAATAAGCTTTCGACTTTTGCCAGCGGATACTTTTTGATCTCTTCAGCGAGATAACGGTCATCCAGCCCCAGTTCACGGGCAATGATCATCGTGACCATATCGCCCGCGCCCGCCAGGTGTGTGGCAATAATTTCGCCTTTCGGGTTGATGATGGAGGCGTCAGTCGATCCCGCGCCGAGATCCAGAATGGCCAGCGGGCGCGTCGTGCCTGGGGTGGTTAAGGCTCCCAGAATGGCCGCTTCGGCTTCGGCGCCGCCAACCTGGACATCAATGTTGAGCTTTTGCGTGATTTCCTGGGCAATCATCGCCATTTGCAGGCGGTCTGATTTCACCATGGAGGCAATGCCGACGGCCTGTTCAAGGGAGAACTCACCGGCCAGGCCACCTGTCACGCTGACGGGAACCGAGGTATCGACCGCCAGCAGATCCTGAATAAAAATTTCGTGGCTGGGTTTGTTGGTTAATTCAGCCATTGTCTGGCGCACATGCTCCAGCATGCCGCCAATATTGGTGCCAGCCTCTCCGGTGACGTTATCCAGTTTCGGGCATTCACCGACCGCTTTCATAATCGCTTCAGCGCCAGCTGCAACGTCGACACGTACAGTACGACCTTGCGACTGTAGCTCCAGATTTCCGGCGGGAATAGCTCGTGCTTTCACATCGCCTGACGGTGTTTTCACCACCACGGCAGAGCGGTTGCCGATCAGCGCCCGCGCCATCGGGACAATGTTTTTAGTCTCCTCGGCATTGAGGCCAAAGACGGTTGCAATCCCGTAGGGGTTAGAAAGCGTTTCAATAACCTTTCCTGGGACCGCGACCTCAATGGCAGCCAGCATACCCAGAGGGATGCGGTCGATATGAAGGACTTCATCGACGATGGGCAGAGGCTGAGTCAGACGATTACTAACCAGAACGCCATCGTCCTGCTGCAAAATTACGCCAGTCAACTGATATCCGGCACGGACGGAAGCATTAATCATCGTGGCGACATCGGCGAAATCAAATGCCGATGACACCACCAGAATGTAGGGGGTATCCGCCGGGCGACTGAGCAGGTCTTCCGGCGTAATCGTGATGCCTACGCCTAACCCGACGCCGCCCGGCGTTTTGGGGTTATGGCCGATCATGGTGGATTCAGTGATGATGGTTTCGGTTATCGTTTCCATCGCCACGTCGCCAATGACCGGGGTGGCTTCGTTAATACGGATGAGCGAAATATCGCTGACATTGATACCGGCGTTTTTTGCCGCCAGCGTAAGCGCCTCCTGGATGCCAAACACATTACGTAATGTGCCCTTAATCCCGGTGGTTTCTGCCAGGGCGCTGCCGGTGATGCTCAGCGCGCCAGACTCATCCAGGGTTGCCAGAGCGACTTCCGTTGATGAGTTGCCTATGTCAATGCCAGCTATATATCGCATGATCCTGTCCCTGAGTTAGTCGTCGCCTTTGAGTTTTTTACGCTCAACGTACAGCGCTGCCGCTTCACGAACGAAAGCTGCACAGATCTTGGCCTGATAACGATTTTCGAGATCGTCGGCGATGGCCACCAGCTCATCTTTCGTTGAGCGGTACGGGCGCAGCGCATTGTAGATCTCAAGAATGCGATCGTCAGGAACAGCAGTTAGCTCAGCGGCGCGCTCGAAGTTCATCGCCAGCCTGTCACGTCCGGCATCTTTGGCGATTTCTGCCTGCAGGCGCAGCGTTTCAGGGGTGATGCGCATGTCCTGCGCCGTCACCTTGTTGCTCAGAACATTTTCAAGCGTGAAATCATCCAGAGTTTTGTTGGTTGCTGTTTTTACCCACTCAGGATGTTTATTCGCGAGAGGGTAATCCGTGACTTTCGCGGTATGTGTTGATGAGCTCGCCGCAGCAGGCGTTACGGACTCGCCTTGCAGGCTGTTCATCCGGCTCAGCACATCCCGAACCATCGATTCAATTGCATCGGTATTCATGGAGGTATCCTTTATTAAAGCGCCACGCGCAGTTCCTGCGGGTTTTTGCCCGTCACGACGTATTTAGTCTCTTTTATGTGCAGAATGGCCGATTTCGCCTGGTACTTAGGACGAGCCATCTGATCATTCAGAGTAGGGACGGGCTGCGGAGATTCACGCTTGGCATAACGCGCGGCGTTTTTACCGATCTGGCGATAGGTTTCCAGCGTCAGAAGCGGTGCCTGAGGGAACAGCTCCAGGTTTGAAAGCGGCGGTAACCCCTGCTGGTGGATAACCGTGGTGCCTTTTGACTGGATGCCGATAGAGATCCCGGAACCGCTCAGACGGTTACCCTCAACGGCGACAAACGCCACATCGGAGGATTTAAAGCAGCGTATAACACGCGCTTTAATACCTTCTTCTTCAATACCGGCAATCACTTCTCGCAAGATATTCTTATGCGGGATCCCTACGATATTGACGGTTTGCGACAGTCCAAACGCCGGACCTACGGCAATTATCACTTCGTCCTGCTGCTGGCCTTGTTTGGCTTCGCCAATCTCGGTCAGAAAGCTGTCTCCTTGTTCCGCAGCAGCCTGTGGTGCGCTAGCCGTTGTCGATGCGCGGAATGAGACAGGTTTGTCGCTGGTTTGCATTTCAGACAGTACGTCTTCAATTATCTGGCGCAGCAGCTTTTCATTGATTTCCATTTTTCACCCCTTAGCCAAGTTCGTTGGGATCAAGTGCGCCAGGGATGTTTTTGATCTCTTCCCAGCGTTCGCCTTGCAGGCGATAACCTGTTGCCGGACCGGCATAGTCGTTGACGTCATTTACTGCGGATAGCACCTGTCCGTCGCCAACGATAATGGCGGAGGTATGCAGATAATCCCCGGTTAACTTGGCTTTCTGGATGTTGAGCATGTCCTGAGCGACATCGGTAAACCCGCCCTGAGCAAGGGCTTTCACCACTTCCAGACCGTTACGGTTTTTATTGATGATCTCTTGCGCAAACTTGATGTCTTCAACGATGTTTCGTTCAGGCATATCTTTCGAACCGTGGGCGTAGGTCGCAGCTTCCACTTCTTCATCAGTGATTGGCGGTAATCCCATTCCGGCAAAGACGGCCTGTAGTGCGCGCGCCGCTTTATTACGAATGGCGATAACGTCTTCTTCACGAACCGGTCGCAGACCCCCATCTACCTTGAGGTCACGCTGGAGAACGTTGTAGTCGTCAAAATCTTCGGCATCCTCGTTCGAACCCGCAAACATGTTGTCGTAGTTCGGTACCGCGGAATAACCGGAAGAGATGAAGTCAGTACCCGGCAGGAACTGCATCAACAGGCGGGCAGTACGACGCATATCCGAGTGGGTAAAGGTTTGGTCGTTGCTGGAAGCACATTCCAGATCCAGAGAAGAGCAGATCAGGTTTTCAGCAAGCACAGCACGAATGCCTGATGGCACCGCGGAAGGCACGCCGATGCAGCTTACTGAACCATTTTGTAAACCCTGTACGCCAGCGGCTTTGGTGATGTAAATACAGCGGGCTTCCAGATAAAGCATCGATTTGCCTTCGGCGTAACCCATCTGAACTTCTGAGCCTGAGCCGGAGGTAAAGCGCATCTTCAGGCCACGTGAGGCGTAGGAAGAGGCGAGGAAGCCTTTCGACCATGGTGTATCGTCGCCGTCGGTAAAGACGGGTTCAGTACCATAGACGGAGATGGTTTCCGCGTAGCAGGTGTGGCCTAGCATGCCGAGTTTAAGTTCAGTTGCTTCTTCCAGCGAGCACTGGGTTAATACGCCAGGGCGTCCAACCTGTGAGCCGACTAACAGCGCAATGGCGTTAAATGGCGCATAACGCGCAACGGCAACGGTTGTTTCCTGTTCGTCAAACCCGCGCCATGCGCCTTCAGCAGCATCAGCGGCAATCTGCACCGGGTTATCTTTAACGTTAGTAACGTGCGCCTGTTGAGATGGTGTACGACGCGCACGCATTTTCTGCATGGCCATCATCATCTCAACGACGTTCATATGGGACACCACTTCGACAATTTTTGCCGGCGTCATTGCGGTGGTCAGCGGCACAATGTCTTTGCGCTTCACGTTAGGGTCGCAAAGCATATTGGCAAGTTTTACCGAGTCCATCGCCATGACTTCTTCAGCGCGTGCCAGGTTAATGCCATAGCGGGCAATAAAATGGTCAATCAAGTCAAATTCACTGGCGGATTTACCGTCCAGTTCAGTGACTGTACCGTTGACGATTTTAATCGACGGCTTGGGGTCGTTCGGGCTTTCCATCGCAATGAAGCCTTCTTCGATCCACTCCTTAACGAAGCCATCCTGATTCACAGGGCGCTTCGCCAGTGCTTCAAATCTTTTCGATCTCATGAATCAGCCTCACTGATATCAGATGTAGGACGGACGATCGTTTTTCGGTTCTGAGCCGAGGGTCCCGAGAACGGTTTTACCGATTTCACGGGCGGAGATAACGGCCTGGCGAACAGCGCCGGAATCACCTGAAATGACCAGGATGGCTTCGTTACTGAAGCTGGTTCCATGGGCTGGGGAGCTGTAGGCCACAACTTCCACATTGGCGGATTTCAGCGCGGTATCAGCCATCAGGACACCAACGGATGCTGGCGCGCCGACGATAACGCCACAGGCACGGCCAATCGGTGCGCCAAAGGCTTTTTCAAGTGCGTAGCTGGCGCGTGCGGTGTACTGCATTTCGATGTGACCGGCTTCGTTGGCATAAACATCGCCAAAGGTGCGATCCAGCTCTTTCAGCGCAACTTCAATGCCGCGTTTCACGTCGGAAACATCGTTGCCGCCGAGAATAATCAGCGAACCGTGACCTGCGCCGCCTTTGGTATCACGTGGTAACTCAATACTGACGACTTCAGTATTTGTTGCTTTTACCGCTTCATCGGCGGCCATGATGTGAGGACCCGCACCAGTACGTGCGCCGAGGATGCCAATGGAGCGATACCGTTTTTCAAGTTTCATCGCGTCCAGGAGGGCACTGTCTACGTTGGCGATTACCAGACCGACGGTGTCGCCAATCGCAGTACCGACAAACTCCGTTAAACTGCAGCTTTTCTCTGCCATAGCCGTTTCTCGTGTTGGAGGATTATTTTCAGGGATAGCCTGCTGTTCCGGCGTTGCCACACGAGCAATCACCTGCGCCATGATCTGTTCAACCAGCTCATTGCTGCTCATTAGCTAATTCCCTTCGGTAAGATTTTTTCTACATCGGTATGAGGGCGTGGGATGACGTGTACGGCTTTCACTTCTCCCACGTTACGGGCTGCGGCGGCACCTGCATCTGTTGCTGCTTTGACTGCGCCGACATCGCCGCGGACAATAACTGTTACCAGCCCCGAACCAATTTTTTCGTAGCCGACCAGCATTACATTGGCTGACTTCACCATTGCATCTGCGGCCTCTATGGCTGCAGTCAAGCCTTTGGTTTCTACCATTCCTAACGCTTCTTGTTGCATAAAGACCTCGCCTGGGTTGTCCCGATTTTCATGACTATAAAAAGAAGCGAGGAAAAAGAATGGCTGAGTTGAAAGTAAGAGTGAAAAAATAGTGAGGATACGGTGATATAAAATTGCTGTGTTTTATTGTATGTGGTTGTTTTATATTGTTATTTTAATTTTTTATGATGTGATTATTTGGTTATGTCAATTCCATATTTACACTTTTCTAAGTGACAGTTTAAATATCATTTGCTATGCGGAAAAATGAAATTGTGATGATGGTTTGAAAACGGAATTCTGCTATTAGCAATATTTTATTATTTTGAAAATGTGCTTTTAATAGGGTGAGTCCTCGTTTTATCACCTGTTTTAATAAAGGTGATAGCAAGAATTTGCTATCGCAGCACGATTTTAAAAATCATACCACTCGCAGATTGCCAACAATTTGCCGACATGCCTTTTTATAGTAAGCCTTGAAGTATTCTACTTGCCAGCAAGGAGTCCGCTGGTAAAGACACGAACTCTGCTTAGAAGGTGTCACAATGAACGATTCACTAAAAGCACAATGCATTGCTGAGTTTTTGGGTACCGGGCTGTTTTTATTTTTTGGTATTGGATGCCTGAGTGCCCTGAAAGTCGCGGGTGCCAGCCTGGGATTGTGGGAAATCTGCATCATATGGGGACTGGGGATCTCGCTTGCAGTCTATCTGACTGCCGGGATATCTGGCGCGCATCTCAACCCTGCTATCACTATTGCTCTGTGGCTGTTTGCCTGTTTTCCGGGGCGTAAAGTTTTACCTTACTCCGTGGCACAGGTTGCGGGTGCCTTCGGTGGCGCACTGCTGGGTTATTTGCTCTACGGCAGTCTGTTTACCGAGTATGAATCGGCCCACCAGATGGTGCGCGGTAGTCTGGAAAGCCTGCAACTTGCCAGCATTTTTAGTACGTATCCTGCAGCGGCGCTCAGCGTATGGCAGGCCGCGTTAGTCGAAGTGGTGATTACCTCCATTCTTATGGGAATGATCATGGCGCTGACTGATGATGGTAACGGTGTTCCTAAAGGTCCGTTGGCGCCATTGCTGATTGGTATTCTGGTCGCTGTTATCGGCGCATCCACCGGTCCGCTTACCGGATTTGCAATGAATCCGGCGCGTGATTTTGGTCCTAAATTGTTTGCCTGGATGGCCGGATGGGGAGATGTTGCGATGACAGGTGGACGTGATATTCCTTATTTTATCGTGCCGATTGTCGCCCCTATCATCGGTGCTTGCGCGGGCGCAGCAATTTATCGTTATTTTATTGGCAAAAATTTACCGTGTAATACGTGTAAGCTGGAGGAAAATGAGAGCTAGCTTCACAGAAGAAGTTTATTTTTGAAAGGTAAAAACTGTTTTCGTGATCCGGTTTCCTGAACCGCTGAAAAAGTCTCCCAACAATGGGAGACTTTTGTTATGTTCAATGATGACTTTCATCATTGCTCAGGATGGCAGGATGAAAATGAATGTGAATAATATGTTTTGTTTATAACAATAAATTAACTGAGAGGTTTTATCATGATTTCTGCGAGTGCCCTGAACTCAGAACTCATTAATAAAATCGCACAGGATTTTGCGCAGGCCACCAGTCTGGCCGTTGTGGTTGTCAATATTCACGGTGATGAAATTTCTGAGCTTTTTAATTTCACCCCATTTTGCCAGTTGATGCGCCAGCATCCGCAGCACAGTACCCGCTGTCGTATGAGCGATCGCTGTGGGGGACTGGAAGCTTCGAAATCCGATCAACCCTGCATCTATCGCTGTCACGCCGGGCTTACCGATTTCTCAATTCCGCTGGTCATTGCGGGGCACCTGGTAGGGTTTGTGCTTTGTGGACAAGTCCGCTTGAGTAATGATGTCGGTCTGGTTGATATTCTGAATGTAGATGACCGCTGGCAAGCGGATCCCGAGCTGGTCAGTGAATTTCGTAATGTACCGGAGATGGACTATTCGCGAGTCATCGCTTCTGCGGATCTTCTCAAACTCATTGTAGAAAATTGTCTTAAGAAACAACTTAATTTTGTTGTTATCAAGGATAATCCGCAGCAGTCAGAGCCGGTTCGTGCGAACCGCAGTACCAACCCTCACGACAGTAAAATGAAAAAAGCTCTGCGCTATATTGATGCGCATTTATCAGACGAATTGCGTCTGGAGGATGTTGCCTCTCATGTTTTCCTGAGTCCTTACTATTTCAGTAAATTGTTCAAAAAATATCAGGGTATCGGTTTTAACGCATGGGTAAACCAGCAGAGAATGGCCAGTGCCAAAGAGTTGCTTTGTCACAGTGACTGGAGTATTGCCAGCATTGCGCGTAATTTGGGCTTCTCGCAAACCAGTTATTTTTGCAAGGTTTTCCGTCAAACGTATCAGGTTACGCCGCAGGCATTTCGCCAGCAAATTAATGTCATTTCACGTAGTGAATCCGCCTAAATAGCAATATTTTGCTATTGCCGATTTTTGATATAGGGCGCTATGTCAGTCATTATAAAATGAAAAGTAACGACACCAGTCAATAAATTGTCATAGCGCAACAAATTAATGGTATCAGAGGGATAAACTGCACCAGTTTTTATTTTTGTGATGAGATACAGTGTCTGTGTGAATGACTTTCTTTATTCTTTACTGACGCTTTCATTCAAAGTTTGAACATATGAATAAGTGGGTTTAGGCCAGATAATTGGCTGAATGAACCCGGAAAGATATTAAATTGAATTATTGTCATGAGGTTGTGAATTTACCTCATAACAGAGAGCTTAATTAACCAGGCTCTTGAACTGACAGGTTTGCCACATTTGTGGTAGGGAAGGGGGTGAGAATCCCCCGCAGCCCCCGCTGCTGTGATGCTGACGACCCCGTATGGACCACTGATCGCAAGATTGGGAAGGACGGGTGAGGATGACGCTAAGCCAGAAGACCTGCCTGTCAGTGACTACCAACAACTTCGGTGGGAAGTGGGTGGTTCAGATGCATACAGTCGAGAGACTGGGTATCTCTACACCCCTACCACCCTGAACAGGATCAGGGTATGGCGGCCAATTTTCACGCATTTGTTCTTGCAGGTACCGGAAGCGGCTGTGGTAAAACCACGGTGACGCTGGGCTTGTTGAGCTTGTTGAAAAAACGCGGTTTACGCGTCCAGCCTTGCAAAGTGGGTCCTGATTACCTTGATACCGGCTGGCATACAGCGGTATGCGGTACTGCTTCGCGCAATCTTGATAGCTTCATGCTTCCCGTCCCCACGTTGAACGCTCTATTTTGCGAGCAAATGCAACATGCGGAAATCGCGGTGATTGAAGGTGTTATGGGGCTGTATGACGGTTATGGCACCGACCCAAATTACTGCAGCACCGCCGCGATGGCCAAACAGTTAGGCTGCCCGGTTATCTTACTGGTTGATGGCAAAGCCGTTTCCACCTCGATCGCCGCGACGGTAATGGGATTTCAACATTTTGATCCAACCCTGAACATCGCCGGCGTCATTGTTAACCGGGTCAACAGCGAATCGCATTACCAGCTCCTGAAAGTGGCGATTGAGCGCTATTGCGATGTCCCCGTATTGGGCTATGTTCCCCGAATGGAAGGCGTTGCGCTTCCTGAACGGCATCTGGGTTTGGTTACCGCACGCGAGTCGGTTATTAACCAGCAGCCGTGGCAGGAGTTTGCCGCGACGCTGGAGCAAACTCTTGATATCGATGCGCTGCTGAAATTAAGCCAGTTAACCAACCTTCCCACTGGTGAATGGCCAGCGCTGCCTGCCGCAGACGCCGGGGCAGGGCTAACGCTTGCCATCGCCGATGACGAAGCGTTCAACTTCTACTACCCGGATAACATCACGCTCCTTGCGCGCACAGGGCTTAAGATTGTCCGTTTTAGCCCGTTGCACGACACCAGCTTACCCGATTGTCAGATGGTCTGGTTAGGTGGCGGATATCCTGAGTTACATGCTGCGACGCTGGCCCGCAATGTTTCGATGCTTAGCCAACTGCGGGCAGCGCATCAGCGGGGTGTCGCGATTTATGCCGAGTGCGGGGGATTGATGTATCTCGGTAGTTCGCTGGAGGATAGCCACGGCGATACCTGGCTGATGGCGGATATCATTCCCGGTCACAGCAAAATGGGGAAACGACTGACCCGATTTGGCTACTGTGAAGCGCAGGCCACACAGCAAACATTGTTAGCCGCAGAAGGCGAAGTGCTGCGCGGACATGAATTCCATTACTCCGATTTTACCCCTGAAACGCCGGCGGTGATGAACTGTCGCAAAGTGCGCGATGGCAAAACGCTGCAAGCCTGGTCTGGCGGCTGGCAGGTCGGAAACACCTTCGCCAGCTATCTACACGTTCATTTTGCTCAACGTCCGCAGATGCTCAACCATTGGCTGGCAGCCGCGAGGAGTGCGCTATGACGATCCTCGCGTGGTGTGTTGCCTGGCTGCTTGATTATATCATCGGCGATCCGCAGAACTGGCCACATCCGGTGCGCTGGATTGGCAATCTGGTTTCTGCGGTGCAGCGAGTTGTTCGGCGTTACTGCCATAGCGACCGCGCGCTACGTATCGGCGGCGCGGTGATGTGGATTGTGGTGGTCGGTCTGACCTGGATAGTGTCCTGGGGAGTGCTGGCGCTGGCGCAATCTATTCATCCCTGGCTTGGTTGGGTGGTGGAGGTTTGGATGATCTTTACCGTGCTGGCCGGGCGCTGTCTGGCAAACGCGGCGCAGGATGTCGAACGTCCGCTACGTGCCGGTAATCTTGCCGCAAGTCGTGAAAAATTGTCATGGATTGTGGGACGCGATACCTCGCAATTACAACCTCAGCAGATCAATCGCGGCGTAGTAGAAACCGTGGCTGAAAACACTGTCGACGGCATCATCGCGCCGCTGTTTTTCCTCTTTCTCGGCGGTGCGCCTCTGGCGATGGCCTACAAAGCGGTAAACACCCTTGACTCCATGGTGGGCTACAAACATGAGAAATACCGCGCTATCGGTATGGTCAGCGCCCGCCTGGACGATGTCGCAAATTATATCCCTGCGAGGCTGAGCTGGCTGCTGCTGGGCGCAGCGGCGTTTTTATGCCGCCAGGATGGCGCGCGTGCGTTGCAGATTGGCTGGCGCGATCGCTACAACCACAGCAGCCCAAACTGTGCGTGGTCAGAAGCATCCGTTGCCGGCGCATTAGGAATTCGGCTGGGTGGTCCAAATGACTACTTTGGCGAGCGCGTTGAGAAACCGTGGATCGGTGATGCACAACGTGACATTTCGGTAGACGACATTTCCCATACGATTCGATTGATGTGGGTGGCATCGACGCTGGCACTGGCGCTGTTTATTGCGCTGCGATGCCTGCTGGTCGGTGTAGCCTGAGGACAACACAATGCAATATATCCAGCAACCCCAGGCGATTGAGGCCAAAAGTTTCGACATTATTGGCGAGATCATCCGTGAAACCCGTCCGGACTATCAGTTTGCCAGTCCGTTACATGAAGCCATTATCAAGCGGGTCATTCACACGACGGCGGATTTCGACTGGCTGGACATTCTGTGGTTTTCCAGTGATGTGCTGGAGCAGTTTTGTGCGGCGCTTAACCGTTCGAGCGTGATTTATACCGACACCACGATGGCGCTTTCCGGGATCAATAAAACGCTGTTGGCAAAATTCGGCGGTGAATGCCGCTGCTACATCAGCGACCCGCGCGTCGTACGTACGGCAAAAGAGCAGGGTATTACCCGGTCCATGGCGGCAGTCGACATTGCGGTGAAGGAAGAAGGGGAAAAGCTGTTTGTCTTTGGCAACGCGCCGACAGCGCTGTTCCGCCTGCTAGAGCATGATGTAGCCGTCAGCGGTGTGGTTGGTGTACCGGTCGGGTTCGTTGGTGCAGAAGAGTCGAAAGATGCCCTGACCCAAAGCAATTTGCCCGCCATTGCAGCGCTAGGTCGCAAAGGAGGAAGTAACGTCGCTGCCGCTATCGTCAACGCCATGCTTTATCACATGCAGGGGGCGCGATGAGCGAGGCCTTCGATACGCCGGTTTGGCACAACGGTAAAGCGTTGCGTAAGGGATATACCACGGGATCGTGCGCGACGGCGGCTGCAAAAGTGGCAGCGCTGATGGTACTGCGCCAACACCTGATCCATCAGGTTTCCATTGTCACGCCTTCCGGTGTGACGCTGTGCCTGAACGTGGAGTCGCCGCATATCGAAGGACAGCAGGCGATAGCGGCCATCCGCAAAGACGGTGGCGATGATGTGGACGCCACCCACGGCATGCTGATTTTTGCCCGCGTGACGTTAAACGATAGTAAAGAGATAACCCTTCAGGGCGGGGAAGGCGTTGGCACGGTAACCCGCAAAGGGATCGGCCTGCCGGTGGGGAGTTCGGCGATTAACCGCACACCTCGCCAGACCATTGAGTCTGCGGTACGTGAGGCGATTGGGCCGAATCGTGGAGCGCAGATTGAAATCTTCGCGCCGGAAGGTGAAGAGCGGGCGCAAAAAACCTACAACTCCCGCCTTGGTATTCTGGGCGGCATTTCGATTATCGGCACTACGGGGATCGTCACGCCGATGTCGGAAGAGAGCTGGAAACGTTCACTGTCGCTGGAGCTGGAAATTAAGCGAGCGGCGGGGCTGGAGCGTGTCGTACTGGTGCCTGGAAACCACGGCGAGCGTTTTGTGCGCGAACAGATGGGGATCGACACTCAGGTGGTGGTCACCATGAGCAACTTTGTTGGCTACATGATTGAAGAAGCCGTACGTCTTGGATTCCGGCAAATCGTACTGGTGGGACACCCAGGCAAGCTCGTCAAAATTGCGGCGGGGATCTTCCATACCCACAGCCATATTGCCGATGCCCGCATGGAAACGCTGGTGGCCCACCTCGCATTACTTGGCGCGCCGCTGGAACTGCTGACGCTGGTCAGCGACTGCGATACCACCGAGGCGGCGATGGAACACATCGAAGCATACGGTTTTCAGCACATTTATAACCATCTGGCTAAGCGCATCTGTATGCGCGTCCTGCAAACGCTGCGCTTTACCAAAAATCCCCCGACCTGCGACGCCATCATGTTTTCTTTTGATAATCAGGTGCTTGGCAGTAATCGCCCGGTTGCAGAAATTGCTGAGGAGATGCAATGTTAACCGTTGTAGGGATGGGGCCCGCCGGTTTGCATTTAATGACGCCTGCGGCGCGTGAAGCGGTCGCAGAGGCTGATGTTCTGGTCGGTGGAAAGCGGCATTTGCAGCAATTCCCGGATTTTACCGGTGAACAGTTTGCTCTTGGCGCCAATATCCCGGAACTCCTGAATTGGATCAGCGCGCACCAGGAACAACACATTGTGGTGCTGGCGTCTGGCGATCCGCTGTTTTACGGCATCGGGACGCGCATGGTGGGCCATTTCGGTATTGAAAATGTACGCATTATTCCCGGCATTAGCGCGGTGCAGTACCTGTGCGCGCAGTCCGGTATTGATATGAACGATATGTGGCTGACCAGTAGCCATGGTCGTAGCGTCTGTTTTGATGAACTGGCGCGACATAACAAGGTGGCGATGGTGACAGATACGCTGTGCGGCCCACGGGAAATTGCACAACAGCTTATCGCACGAGGCAAGGGACATCGCTGGATGGTGATTGGCGAAAACCTGGCGATGGTAAACGAACGGATCCATTTCCTGCCTGTGAGTGAAGTTAACGCCGACTATGACATGAATGCAGTGGTGATCCTCGATGAAAGATGAGCTGTTTCTACGTGGAGAGAAAGTGCCGATGACCAAAGAAGCGGTACGCGCACTTGCCCTCTCAAAACTTGAATTACACCGCGCCAGTCACCTGATTGATATTGGTGCCGGAACCGGCAGCGTGTCGATAGAAGCCGCTTTGCAATATCCTGGATTGCGCGTGACGGCAATCGAGCGTAACCCGGCGGCGCTCAGATTGCTGGATGAAAACCGCCAGCATTTTGCCTGTGCAAACATCGACATTTTTCCTGGCGTTGCGCCAATGACCATCGCGGAAAAAGCCGATGCCATTTTTATGGGCGGCAGCGGCGGCCATTTGACCGAACTGATTGACTGGTCAATGCGTCAATTACATCCCGCCGGGCGGCTGGTGATGACGTTCATCCTCCAGGAAAACCTCAACACAGCACTGGCGCATCTGGACCATCTTGGCGTACAGGGAGTGGATTGCCTGCAGTTACAGGTTTCCTCGCTTGCCACGCTTGGCAGTGGTCACTATTTCAAACCGAATAACCCCGTATTTGTTATCGCCTGTCAGAAGGAAGGAAACCATGTCTGAGATTTTTGATCCCCGTAGCGTGTGGTTTGTTGGCGCAGGTCCTGGCGATCGCGAGCTGATTACCCTCAAAGGTTACCGGTTGCTACAGCAGGCGCAGGTTGTTATCTACGCCGGATCGCTGATTAACACGGAACTACTGGAATATTGCCCTGCCGGCGCTGAATGTCACGACAGCGCTGAACTGCATCTGGAACAGATCCTCGACCTGATGGAAGCCGGAGTGAAAGCGGGTAAGACCGTTGTCCGCCTGCAAACCGGCGATGTTTCGCTGTACGGTTCCGTGCGCGAGCAGGGCGAGGAGTTGACCAAACGCGGGATCGACTGGCAGGTGGTGCCTGGCGTTAGCGCATTCCTTGGCGCGGCGGCGGAGCTGGGCGTTGAGTATACCGTGCCTGAGGTTTCGCAGAGCCTGATCATTACTCGCCTTGAAGGACGCACGCCGGTACCGGAACGTGAACAGTTGGAGTCTTTTGCCAGTCACCAGACATCTATGGCGATTTATCTGTCCGTCCAGCGTATTCATCGGGTAGCGGAGCGTTTGATTGAAGGCGGTTATCCGGCGACCACGCCAGTAGCGGTGATCTACAAGGCCACCTGGCCAGAAAGCCAGACCGTGCGCGGTACCCTGGCGGATATTGGCGACAAGGTTCGCGATGCGGGCATCCGTAAAACGGCCCTTATTCTGGTCGGTAATTTCCTGGGCTCGGAGTATCACTACTCCAAACTCTATGCGGCGGACTTTAGCCATGAATACCGTAAAGCCTGAATCTATTGCGCTTTTTTGCCTGACCCCCGGCGGCGTTGTGCTGGCGAAACGTCTGGCGGCCATGCTGCCGGTCACCTGTTTTACCAGTGAAAAGCTGCTGGAAGAGGGGTTTATTCCTTTCGAAAACGGCTTTGCGAATACCGCCCGCGAAGCGTTTGCGAATTACTCGGCGCTGATTTTTATCGGGGCGACCGGCATTGCGGTCCGCGTGTTGGCCCCGCTGGTCAACGACAAATTTTGCGATCCGGCTGTGGTGGTCATTGATGAACGTGCCCAGCATGTCATCAGCCTGCTCTCCGGTCACGCAGGGGGCGCGAATGCGCTGGCGCGTTATCTGGCGGGCATGTTGGGCGCAGACCCGGTTATCACTACGGCGACGGATGTGAACGATATGGCGGCACTGGATACGCTGGCATTTCAACTGAATGCCCGGATGAGTGATTTCCGTTCGGCGGTCAAGATCGTTAATCAGATGCTGGTCAGCAATAAGCGAGTTGGGCTGTGGTGGGATGACGAACTGACGCAGGATGTCAGCCATTGTGATCGGCGCGGTTTTATCACGGTCACCGATCTCAACCAGCTACCTGAACTGGATGCTCTGGTGTGTATCACCTTACGCACCAATTTACCCGATCTGCCTGTTCCGCACTGGAAGCTGGTGCCGCAGCGTGTGGTGGCCGGAATTGGTTGTCGTCGTGACACGCCGTTCCCACTTCTGGCCGCGCTGCTAGCCCGCCAACTTGAAGCCCAGCAGCTCGACCCGCTGGCGCTAAAAGCGATTGGCAGTATCACGCTGAAAAAAGATGAACAGGGACTTATCCAACTGGCTTCGTGCTGTCGCGTTCCTTTCGAAACCTTTACCGCTGACGCGCTGCGTGAGCATGAGCACCGTTTTCCGGCCTCATCGTTTGTGCGCAAAACGGTGGGTACAGGAAGCGTTTCTGGTCCTGCAGCCTGGCTGTTGAGCCACGGAAAACTGTTAGGCGAGACCCTGCGAGAACAGGGCGTCACTATCACTTTGGGAGTTTCACACTGATGTTAAGCGTAATTGGAATTGGCCCTGGCTCGCAGGCAATGATGACCATGGAAGCCGTTGAAGCATTGCAGGCAGCGGAAATCATCGTTGGCTATAAAACCTACACCCATCTGGTAAAAGCGTTCACTGGCGACAAGCAGGTGATCAAAACCGGGATGTGCAAAGAGATTGAACGCTGCCAGGCGGCTATCGAGCTGGCGCAGGCGGGCCACAATGTGGCGCTGATCAGCAGCGGTGACGCGGGGATTTACGGTATGGCTGGGCTGGTGCTCGAACTGGTCAGCAAGCAAAAGCTGGACGTTGAGGTCAGGTTAATCCCTGGCATGACCGCCAGTATTGCCGCCGCCTCTTTGCTTGGCGCGCCGCTGATGCACGACTTCTGCCACATCAGCTTAAGCGATCTGTTAACGCCGTGGCCGGTCATCGAAAAACGTATCGTTGCCGCCGGCGAAGCAGACTTTGTTATCTGTTTCTACAACCCGCGCAGTCGGGGACGCGAAGGT
Organism: Citrobacter sp. Ce129; assembly: GCF_030334545.1. NCBI lineage: Bacteria > Pseudomonadati > Pseudomonadota > Gammaproteobacteria > Enterobacterales > Enterobacteriaceae > Citrobacter > Citrobacter sp. Ce129. The sequence goes on along the minus strand of NZ_JAOWDS010000073.1, from coordinate 40,790 downwards.
CATCTGGCGCGTGCATTTGAACTGCTGTCTGCCAGCAAAAGCGCGCAAACGCCGGTCGGTATTGTGAAGTCAGCCGGCCGTAAAAAGCAGGAGAAATGGTTGACCACTCTTGGCGAAATGGACTTTGAGCCGGTTGATATGACCAGTCTTGTGATCGTTGGCAACAAAACCACCTATGTTCAGGACGGCCTGATGATCACGCCAAGAGGTTATGTGCTGTGAATTATGGTGATGTGCTGGTCATGGGTGGTACCAGCGATGCGCGCATGCTGTGCCAGCAACTGGATGCGGCAAACGTGGCTTACACCCTGTCGGTTGCAACCCCAACGGGGAAACAGCTGGCGGGAGATATTAAAGGCCAGGTGCGCTGCGGACGTCTGGAACGTGAACAAATGATTGCCTGGCTGCAGGAAAATCAGACGCGCTGGGTGATCGACGCCTCGCATCCGTATGCCGAGGTGGTGAGCCGCAACATCATGAGCGCTTGCGAAGCCGCGGGCGTATTGCTGAGCCGCTATCAGCGTCCTGAGCAGTTGAGCGGTTTAACCCACCCGCAGTTGTATACCGTACAGAGTATTCAGCAAGCGTGCGAGGTGGTTCGACGCTTCGGCGATCGCGTGCTGCTGACGACCGGCAGTAAAGATCTGGCTATTTGGCGCGAAGGGTTGCCTGAAAAAACGCTGCTGGCGCGCGTGCTGCCTGTACCTGAAGTCATTCAGCAATGCGCGGATCTTGGGTTTGGTGTCGGTGAAATATTCGCATTGTGCGGGCCGTTTAGCGCCGAGTTCAACGCTGCGTTTTATCGCCAGTGTCAGGCTGATGTGGTGATCACCAAAGCATCAGGCGCGGAAGGTGGTTATCAGGAAAAAGTTCAACCCTGTCTGGATGCCGGTATCCCCTGCATCGTGATTACACGTCCGGCACCGTTGGTGACGGGAGATGAGTTACTGGAAAGTCAGGCCGCCTTTGGGGCGCGTTTAACGCGCTGGCTGGCCGCTGCTTAAGGAGTTAGAGATGAAAAAGGCGCTTCTGGTGGTCAGCTTTGGCACCAGCTACCACGACACCTGTGAGAAAAATATTGTGGCCTGTGAGCGCGATCTCGCAGCCAGTTGCCCTGACCGCGACCTGTTCCGGGCGTTTACCTCCGGGATGATAATCCGCAAGCTCAAGCAGCGTGACGGCATTGAAATCGACACGCCGCTGCAGGCGCTGCAAAAACTGGCGGAGCAGGGATATCAGGATGTGGCTATTCAGTCGTTGCATATTATCAACGGCGACGAATACGAAAAAATTGTCCGCGAAGTGCAAAGTATGCGCCCGCTTTTTTCTCGCCTGACGCTGGGTGTACCGCTGCTGAGCAGCCATGAAGATTACGCCCAGCTGATGCTGGCGCTGCAACAGCAAATGCCGGCGCTTGGCGAAAATGAAAAAGTGGTCTTTATGGGACACGGCGCCAGCCATCATGCCTTTGCCGCCTATGCCTGCCTCGATCACATGATGACGGCGCAGCGTTATCCGGCGCGGGTTGGGGCGGTAGAAAGCTATCCGGAAGTCGATGTGCTGATTGAAAGTTTGTCCCAGGAAGGAGTGACGGCGGTACATCTGATGCCGCTGATGCTAGTTGCTGGCGATCATGCCATCAATGATATGGCCTCCGACGAAGATGATTCGTGGAAAACATTGTTTAACGCGGCCGGGATACCGGCAACGCCGTGGCTCAGTGGCCTGGGTGAGAATCCAGCGGTGCGTGCGATGTTTGTGGCGCATTTACAGCAGGCGCTTAATGTTGCGCTGGAGGAAGCGGCATGAGCGGAAAACTGTACGCATTAAGCACCGGGCCAGGTGCTTCCGATCTTATTACCGTGCGGGCCGCACGCACGCTGGGCACGCTGGACATTCTCTATGCGCCTGCCGGGCGGAAAGGTGGCGACAGCCTGGCGTTGTCGATCGTGCGGGAGTATATCGGCGAGCAGACCGAAGTTCGCTGCTGCCATTTTCCTATGAGTGCCGACAGCGCTGAAAAAGAGGCCGTATGGGATGACGTTGCTGCCGCGTTAGTACAGGAAGTTGAAGCCGGTAAGCAGGTGGGCTTTATCACTCTCGGCGACGCCATGCTGTTCAGCACCTGGGTCTTTTTACTCCAGCGTATAGGCTGTCCTGATTGGTTAGAAATTGTCCCGGGCGTGACCTCTTTCGCTGCGATTGCCGCGCGTTCCAAAACGCCGCTCGCCATGGAGCAACAGTCTCTGGCAGTGGTCTCCTGTACCGCGCCGGAAGCGGAAATCCAGCAGGCATTAAAGCAACATGACAGTCTGGTGCTGATGAAAGTATACGGTCGTTTTGCGCGCATCAAAGCACTGCTGCAACAAGAGGGATTGTTAGATTGCGCATTGATGATGTCTGAAGCCACGCTGCCGGGTGAGCAGTGCTGGCGTCATCTCGATGAGGTGAGCGACGATCAGCCGCTGCCTTATTTCTCGACCATTCTGGTCAATAAACAGTGGGAGTATGCACAATGAAGCTTGAACAACAGCTAAAACAGCTGTCTTTCAGCGGGTTGGCTGCGGCGCTATTACTGATGATTGTTCCTGAACAAGCGTTCGCCATGCACATAATGGAAGGTTTCTTGCCGCCGATGTGGGCGCTGGCCTGGTGGCTGCTATTTTTGCCCTGTCTGTGGTACGGGCTGGTGCGTCTGCGCCAAATCGTACAGGAAGATAGTCACCAAAAAGTGTTACTGGCTTTGTGCGGCGCGTTTATTTTTGTGCTGTCGGCGCTGAAAATTCCTTCCGTTACCGGAAGTTGTTCACACCCTACCGGCGTAGGTCTGGCGGTTATCCTGTTTGGACCGGGCGTGGTGGCAATCCTTGGGGCAATTGTTCTGCTGTTCCAGGCACTGCTGCTGGCGCACGGTGGTTTGACGACGCTCGGCGCTAACGGTATGTCGATGGCGGTGATCGGCCCGGTTGTGGGCTACATGGTGTGGAAAATGGCCTGCCGTGCGGGGCTGCGTCGTGATGTCTGCGTCTTCCTGTGCGCGATGCTGGCGGATCTCGTCACTTATTTCGTGACCTCGGTGCAACTGGGCGTTGCGTTCCCGGATCCGTCCGCTGGCGCTACCGGCTCAATCATCAAGTTCATGGGAATTTTCTGCCTGACGCAGATCCCTATTGCGATTGCGGAAGGTCTGCTCACCGTAATGATTTATGACCAGTTAACCAAACGGCAGTTGATTACCGCTCAAGGACATTAACGATGAAAAAGACGCTGATTTTGTTAGTGATGGTTGTCGCGCTGGTGATCCTGCCGTTCTTTATCAACCACGGTGGAGAGTATGGCGGTTCAGACGGTGAGGCGGAGAGTCAGATTCAGGCAATTGCTCCCCATTATGAACCGTGGTTCCAGCCGTTGTATGAACCCGCAAGCGGCGAGATTGAAAGCCTGCTGTTTACGCTTCAGGGATCGCTGGGCGCAGCCGTGATTTTCTACATTCTGGGTTATACCAAGGGCAGGCAACGTCGTGATGACCGGGCTTGACAGGCTTAGCTATCAAAGCCGCTGGTTTCATGTCTCACCGGTGCGGAAATTTCTGCTCTGGCTGATGATGATGATTCTGGCATTTACTCTGCCCCCGTTGGGGCAGGGTATTGAGCTATTATTGATTGCCGCGCTGAGCTGCTGGCTGCTGCGCATTTCCTTCTGGCGCTGGTGTCGCTGGATGGCTTTGCCATTTGGTTTTCTGACAGTTGGCGTGGTGACTATTCTGTTTAGTTTTAGCCGCGATCCACAGACGCTGCTGGCCAGCATCCCTGTAGGAAGCTATTGGTTAGGCGTGAGTGGGCCAGGGCTGGTCACCGCTAATGAAACCTTCTGGCGCAGCCTGGCTGCGCTGGCGGCAACGTTCTGGCTGGTACTGAATCTACCGTTTCCGCAATTAATTATCTTACTTAAACGCGGGCGCGTTCCTCGCCTGTTGACTGAGCAGATCCTGTTAACCTGGCGCTTTATTTTTATCCTGTTAGACGAGGCGCTGGCTATACATCGCGCACAAACGCTGCGTTTTGGTTATCGTAGCTTGCCGTTGGGCTATCGCTCGCTGGCGATGTTGGTGGGACTGCTGTTTACCCGCGTGTTGATCCGCTACCAGCAAATGACCACCACACTGGATATCAAACTGTATCAGGGTGATTTTCACCTGTAAGGATAAGTATGCTTGCCACCTCAGCGCTTTGGTTTCGCTATCAGGATGACCCCATCCTCAAAGGGCTAACGCTGGACTTTTCTACGCATGCCGTCACCGGGCTGGTCGGTGCCAATGGCTGCGGGAAATCTACGCTATTTATGAACCTGAGTGGCTTACTGCGCCCGCAGCAAGGCACAGTGATGTGGCAAGGCAAACCGCTGGATTACAGCAAACGCGGCTTGCTGGCGCTGCGTCAGCAGGTGGCAACCGTCTTTCAGGACCCCGATCAGCAAATCTTTTATACCGATATCGACAGCGACATTGCCTTCAGCCTGCGCAACCTTGGCGTGGATGAGGCTGAAATCTCCCGTCGGGTGGACGATGCGCTCACGCTGGTCGACGCCCAGCATTTCCGCCATCAGCCTATTCAGTGTTTAAGCCACGGGCAAAAAAAACGTGTGGCGATTGCAGGGGCATTGGTGTTGCAGGCGCAGTATTTGCTATTGGATGAACCTACTGCAGGCCTTGACCCTTCAGGTCGCATGCAGATGATTGAGATAATCAAACGCATCGTAGCGCAAGGAAATCACGTGGTTATCTCCAGCCATGATATCGATCTTATCTATGAGGTCAGCGATGCAGTTTACGTTTTGCGCCGGGGCGAAGTGCTAACGCATGGCACGCCGGGTGACGTTTTCGCCCAGACGGAACTGATTGAACAAGCGGGACTAACTCAGCCCTGGCTGGTGAAGCTGCATACTGAGCTGGGCTTCCCGCTGTGTAAAACAGAGGCTGAATTTTTTAGTTGTATGCGAGAGAACGCACTGAAGGAGGCGTCATGACGCAGGCAATAATGTTGCAGGGAACGGCATCTGATGTGGGTAAAAGCGTGTTGGTCGCCGGGCTGTGTCGAATTTTTTATCAGGATGGGCTGCGTACCGCACCGTTCAAATCGCAGAATATGGCGCTGAACTCTGGTATTACGCCAGAGGGCAAAGAGATGGGCCGCGCGCAAATCTTTCAGGCTGAGGCTGCCGGCATTACGCCAGATGTGCGTATGAATCCGGTGCTGCTTAAGCCAACCAGCGATCGTAAAGCGCAGGTCGTGCTGATGGGCAAAGTGGCGACCGATATGGACGCGGTGAGTTACCACGAGTACAAACCGCGTCTGCGGGATCAAATCCTGTCAGTTTACAACAGCCTGGCGCAGGAGTTCGATGTACTGGTGCTGGAAGGCGCGGGAAGTCCGGCTGAGATTAACCTGCGCGATCGCGATATCGTCAATATGGGCATGGCTGAAATGGCGCAATGTCCTGTCATTCTGGTGGCAGATATCGATCGCGGCGGGGTGTTTGCCTCCATTTATGGCACGCTGGCGCTGTTGCACGATCACGAACGCGCGCGGGTCAAAGGGGTGATCATCAATAAGTTTCGCGGTGATGTGACGCTGCTGCACTCCGGTATTGAGCAAATTGAAGCGCTGACCGACGTTCCGGTACTGGGCGTCATGCCCTGGCTGGATGTTGATCTGGAAGATGAAGATGGCGTTGCGCTGCAAAAGGGCAAATATTTGCGCACAGACAAACGCGACATCGACATCGCGGTGGTTCAAATACCGCACATTTCTAACTTTACGGATTTCAATGCGCTTGCCGCACAACCGGATGTGCGCGTGCGCTATGTTCGCCAGCCAGAAGAGCTGGCGGGGGCCGATCTGGTGATTCTGCCCGGCAGCAAAAATACGCTGGGCGATCTGGTGTGGCTGCGTGAAAGCGGCATGGCGCACGGCGTCGTGCAATTGCATCGTAATAACGTACCGGTGGTGGGGATTTGCGGCGGTTACCAAATGCTCGGCGATACCATCATTGATGACGTGGAGTCAGGACTCGGTACGCTGCCGGGGCTGGGCTTGCTCAATACCGTAACCCATTTTGCCCAGCATAAAACCACCACCCTGGTTGAAGGGCAAATGTCCTCCTCGCTGCCCGACTGGCTGGCAGGCACGGCGGGGTTATCCGTTCGCGGTTATGAAATCCACATGGGCGAAACGACGTTAACTGAAGAATGCCGGTCGGTGATGACGCTGCGAAAAGACGGCGGCAATGTGGCTGACGGCGCGGTCACTCCGGATGGTCTGGCGTTCGGCACCTACCTTCACGGTCTGTTCGACAGCGATGAATTTACCCGTGCGCTGGTGAATGGCCTGCGAAAGCGTAAAGGATTAGCCCCGCTGGATTCCACCTTCCATTACGCGCAATATAAATCGCAGCAGTTTGATCTGCTGGCGGATGCGATGCGGCAACACATCGATATTGAGAAAATTTATACCATCATGCAGCAACACCGGGAGCCAGTATGATTATTCTGGTTACGGGCGGCGCACGAAGCGGCAAGAGTCGGCATGCGGAGGCGCTGATCGCTGATTCTCCAAACGTTTTGTATATCGCAACTTCGCAGATTTTTGATGAGGAGATGGCTGCGCGAATTCAGCATCATCGCGATGGACGCCCTGCGCACTGGCGTACAGCCGAGCGCTGGCAACATCTGGATGAACTGATAACGGCAACGAACAATCCGCAAGAAGCCATTCTACTGGAGTGCATTACCACGATGGTGACTAATCTGCTGTTTGCGCTGGGCGGTGACAGTGACCCGGATAGCTGGGATTACGCGGCGATGGAGCAGTCCATCGACGACGAAATCCGTTCGCTGATTGCTGCCTGTCAGCGCTGCCCGGCAAAGGTGGTGCTGGTCACCAACGAAGTGGGAATGGGAATTGTTCCGGAAAACCGTCTGGCACGGCATTTTCGCGATATTGCAGGACGCGTGAACCAGCGACTGGCGGCGGCAGCTGATGAGGTCTGGCTGGTGGTATCAGGAATTGGAGTCAAAATTAAATGAGTAAGTTGTTCTGGGCAATGCTCTCTTTTATCAGTCGCTTGCCCGTTCCTGCACGCTGGTCGCAAGGACTGGATTTCGAGCACTATTCGCGCGGTATTGTGATGTTCCCCTTGATTGGCGTGGTGCTGGGAGGCCTGACGGGGCTGGTCTTTATGGCGCTACAGCCCTGGTGCGGAGTGCCATTGGCGGCTCTGTTTGCCGTCCTTACCCTGGCGTTATTGACCGGGGGATTTCATCTCGACGGGCTGGCGGATACCTGTGACGGCATTTTTTCTGCCCGTCGACGTGAGCGGATGCTGGAAATCATGCGTGACAGCCGCCTGGGAACCCACGGCGGACTGGCGTTAATTTTCGTGTTGCTGGCGAAAGTGCTGGTGGTGAGCGAACTGGCTTTGCGTGGCACACCGATGCTGGCGGCGCTTGCTGCAGCGTGTGTCGCCGGACGGGGTACCGCTGTTTTGCTGATGTATCGACATCGTTACGCCCGCGAAGAAGGGCTGGGTAATGTCTTTATTGGTAAAGTCACCGGGCGTCAAACCTGCGTCACGTTGGGATTCGCGGCGATCCTGGCTGCCGTGCTTCTTCCCGGCATGCGCGGCGTTGCAGCGCTGGTTGTTACGATAGTGGCGATTTTTATTCTTGGGCAGTTATTAAAACGCACGTTGGGTGGGCAGACCGGCGATACGCTGGGCGCAGCCATTGAACTTGGCGAGTTGATTTTCCTGCTGGCTCTGCTCTGAGTCAGCCAACATACTGGAACCCTTATGCAGACTTTAACCTCTTTACTCCGCGCAATCCCAACACCTGATAGTGCTGCGATGCGGCGTGCACAACAGCATATCGACGGCTTGCTTAAACCGCCGGGAAGCCTTGGGCGGCTCGAATCGCTCGCCGTGCAACTGGCCGGTATGCCTGGCCTGAAAGGCACCCCGCATGTGAACGGCAAAGCGATGCTGGTGATGTGTGCCGATCACGGCGTGTGGGATGAAGGGGTTGCTGTTTCGCCTAAAATCGTCACGGCTATTCAGGCCGCGAATATGACGCGCGGGACAACCGGCGTTTGTGTGCTGGCCGCGCAGGCGGGGGCAAAGGTACATGTGATTGATGTCGGTATTGATGCCGAACCTATTCCTGGCGTGGTGAACATGCGCGTGGCGCGCGGCTGCGGCAATATTGCCCAAGGCCCGGCAATGAGCCGTTCGCAGGCCGAAGAACTGCTGCTGGAAGTTATTCGTTATACCCATGAGTTGGCCAAAGACGGTGTAACGCTGTTTGGCGTTGGTGAACTTGGTATGGCAAATACGACACCTGCAGCAGCAATCGTCAGCGTGCTGACCGGCAGCGATGCTGAGGATGTGGTAGGTATCGGCGCTAACCTTCCGCTTTCCCGAGTAGGCAATAAAGTTGAGGTTGTGCGGCGAGCTATTGCTGTCAACCAACCGGATCGTAATGACGGTATCGATGTGCTGGCTAAGGTTGGCGGGTTTGATCTTGTCGGTATGGCGGGGGTGATGCTGGGGGCGGCCTCCTGTGGCCTGCCTGTGGTGCTGGACGGTTTTCTCTCTTACTCTGCTGCGTTGGCGGCCAGCCAGATTGCGCCGCAGATTAAACCTTACCTGATCCCATCACACTTCTCCGCTGAGAAGGGCGCTCGCACTGCGCTGGCCCATCTTGAATTGGATCCGTACCTCAACATGGGGATGCGTTTGGGCGAAGGTAGCGGGGCCGCGCTGGCGATGCCGATTATTGAAGCGGCCTGTGCAATGTACTCCAACATGGGGCAGCTCGCCGCCAGTAACATTGTGCTTCCGGATGGTAAGGAAGCGTAGTTACGTGAGCCCTGAACCCCGCGGGATGGCGGGGTTTTTTATGCACATTTTAGACGTAACCCACTAAAACAGATAATAAAAGCTATAATTAACGGATGTCTGCTGCGACGAAGGAAAGGAAAAAGATGCGTCGTGTGAAACTGCTTTGTTCACTCATTATGCTGCTCGCATGTCAGGGCGCGCAGGCGGTGAGCTATCCGCTGCCGCCAGAAGGAAGTCGCCTGGTGGGAAGCCCTTTGACTATTACGGTCCCTTCAGGAAACACTCAGCCGCTGGAAGCCTTTGCCGCGCAGTACGGGCAGGGGTTGAGCAACATGCTTGAAGCCAATCCCGGCGTAGATGTTTTTCTGCCTCAGTCTGGCTCAACGCTGGTTGTGCCTCAGCAACTGATTTTACCGGATACCGTGCGCGAGGGGATCGTCATTAACGTCGCAGAAATGCGCCTTTACTACTATCCCGCTGGCAGTAATACGGTTGAAGTTTTACCCATTGGCATTGGTCAGGCGGGAAGAGAAACGCCGCGTAACTGGGTGACGGCGGTCGAGCGTAAGCAGGAAGCGCCGAGCTGGACGCCGACGCCGAATACCCGCCGTGAATACGCCGCACGCGGGGAATCCTTGCCTGCGTTTGTGCCCGCTGGACCAGATAACCCGATGGGGCTGTATGCGATTTATATCGGCAGGCTTTATGCCATACATGGCACAAATGCGAATTTTGGCATTGGTCTGCGGGTCAGCCAGGGTTGCATCCGTTTGCGAAATGATGACATTAAATATCTGTTTGATACCGTCCCGGTTGGGACGCGTGTGCAACTGATAGACCGACCGGTGAAATACAGCGTAGAGCCCGACGGCAGTCGTTGGGTGGAAGTGCATGAACCCCTGTCACGAAACCGTTCGGAATATGAGTCTGACAGACAGGTTCCCTTGCCAGTCACTCCCGCGTTGCGCACTTTCATTAGCGGGAATGACGTGGATGTGAGTCGCGGAAATCAGGCACTGGAAAGACGCTCCGGCATGCCGGTGAACATCAGTCTGGTTCAGACGCACTATTAATTATCACGGCGACCCGGTTACCTTTAGCCAGGGTGGGTCGCTGTTTTAATTTGATACTGCCCCATTTTTACCACGCCAATATGGTCAGCCATCAGCTGCGCTTCGTGTTCGCTGTGGGTAACCAGCAGTGCCGTTTGCCCGGCGGCGCGTAAAATATCCCGTACCTCGTTGCCAAGACGCTCACGCGTACGCTTATCCAGGCTGGAGAAAGGCTCATCGAGCAGCAGGATTTCCGGATGCGGGGCCAACGCGCGCGCAAGCGCGATACGCTGCTGCTGCCCGCCGGAAAGTTCATGCGGATAACGGCTGGCATGGCTGTGCAACTCCACCATTTTTAACAGCTCCGCCACCCGAACCTGCTGCTCCTCGCGTGGCATACGTCGTAATCCAAAGGCCACGTTTTGCTGCGCGGTCAGGTGGGGGAACAGCGCATATTCCTGAAAGACCATGCCGACATGACGTTTCTCCGGCGGCAGATGAACCCCGGGACCGGCAACGCGGCGCTGTGACACATAGATCTCTCCGCTTCGCAGCCGTTCAAATCCGGCAACTGCGCGTAGCACCGTAGTTTTTCCACAGCCTGAAGCGCCCAGCAGACAGGCGATTTCTCCTTTACGTACCGACATTGAAAATCCGCTCAGTACCGATTGCTGGCTGTTACCGTAGGCAACGTGCACATCCTGGAGTCGTAATGCATTTTCTGACATTGTTGCTCTCTTAACCACGGCGAGTCATCTGATGACGCACCAACAAAATAACCGGTAGCGTGCCAGCTAAAACAATCATTAGCGCGGCGATAGCGCCTTCTTCATAGGTTCCACGGGCAGCTTCCGCATACAGCAACGTTGCCAGCGTTTCGAAGTTTACCGGGCGCAAAAGCAATGTGGTTGGCAGTTCTTTCATGGCATCGGCAAAAACCAGCAGGGCGCTACTCACTAACGCCGGGCGCAGCAATGGGAAATGAACCCGTGCAAATGTGCCCGCACCATTCTCACCCAGCAGACGTGAAGCCTGTTCCAGCGCCGGCGGGATGCGCCCCAGGCCGGAGTCCAGCGCGCCGATAGCAATCGCCTGGAAACGCATGGCACAACAAATTACCAGCAGGATCCCTGCAGACATCAGCGGCAGGCCGCGAACATCCAGTAAATCAGCCAGCCAGCGGTCGACAGCCATGGCGGGGGTTAAAAAACCAATCGCCAGAATGGTGCCGGGAACCGCATAGCCTAAAGACGCCAGACGCATTACACCGCGACGAAATCCCGGCATCGCGTTATCTGCGGCGCTGTGGCGCGCGCTCCAGGCAACCAGCATACTGACACACACCACCACCAGCGTGGTTCCCGCCGCCAGTGATAGCGTATTTTGTAATGCTGACAGTAACGAGGAGGATATTGGGTTCTCATCGCCTATGCGTTTGGCGCTTTCCCAAATTAAAAACAGGACCGGGGCCAGAAAACCCAGCACAACCGGCAGTGAAATAACGCCACCGAGCAGCCAGCCACGCCAGCCCTGCACGCGCGTGGGTTGAATTTCCCGCAGGCTGCGGCTGCTGAAGCCCTGTTTTCTGCGGCCATAAAATTCCAGCGTCAGAATAAAAAATATAAACATCAGCATTATGCAGGCGATTTGCGCCGCGGCAGATAAATCAGAACGCGAGATCCACGTGGTGTACACGGTAACCGTTAAGGTCTGTACCCCGAGGAATTCTGACGCGCCAATATCGTTGAGCGTTTCCAGCAGTGCCAGACTGATCCCAACGGCCAGTGCCGGACGAGCCATGGGGAGAGCGACGCGAAAAAAGGCTCCTGTTGCGCTGCATCCCAGCGTACGCGCAGCTTCCAGTAAATGGGCCGGCTGGCTGATAAACATAGCGCGGGTTGTCAGGTAGACGTAAGGATAAAGCACTAATCCGAGCAGAATTATTGCGCCGGAAAGAGAACGTAAATCTGGCAGGCGGAATTGTCGCGGGCTGTCAAATCCCAGTAAGAAACGGATAAAGGTTTGCAGGGGACCTATCGGATGCAACAGATCGAGCCACGCAAAGGCGACGATGTAGGTCGGCATCGCCAGCGGCAACAGCAGCGCCCAACTGAGAATTTTTCGCCCAGGGAAATCCCATGCCGTCACCGCCCATGCGCTGCCTACGCCAATGACACCGACCATTACAGCGACACCTGCGAGCAACAGCACGGTGTTTTTTAGCGCAGATGGCAGTACATATGTCATGAGATTATCCCAGTGGGATAAATCGACCTGGGTGGCCTGCCAGATCAGCGCAACGACAGGGGTCAGGACGCCAAGTGCGACGCACAGCGCGCCAAGATGCAACGGCGTTAATAATGACTGCGGCCCGGAAACCAGGCCGCGTAACGTCGGAAACTGCAGAGGTTTATTGATCGAATCCAACTTTATCTACCAGCAGGCTAGCTTGTTTACGATACTTCACGATTTCGGTTAGCGGCGTTTTATCTACATCGATTTCACCGATTGTGGCGCTGATAACCGGGTCAAGCGTTACGCCTTTCAGTACCGGATATTCGAAGTTCGCTTTCGCGTACTGCTGCTGGGCAGGCGCCGAAACCAGATATTCCATCAGCTTAACGGCATCGGCTTTATTCGGCGCATAGCGGGCAACGGCTGCACCGCTGATGTTGACGTGCGTACCGCCATTTTCAAAGGTGGGTTTAACGACTTTTATGGCATCGCCCCACTGACGCGCATCGCTGCCTTCTTTGGCGTTCTTCATATGACCGACGTAATAGGAGTTAGCCAGACCAATATCACAAATTCCGCCGAGGATATCGCGGGCAACATCGCGGTCGCCGCCGGTGGCTTTACGTGCCAGGTTAGCCTTCACGCCGCGCAGCCATTCTTCGGTTTTGGCTTCGCCATGATGGGCAATCATCGCGGCGATCAGCGCCGTGTTGTACGGGTGCTGGCCGGAGCGAATACAGACTTTTCCTTTGTATTCAGGGCTGGCGAGCTGTTCGTAATGCCAGTTATCGATTGGCAGCGACTTCTCGGCATACAGCACGCGAGCGCGCATAGAAAGCGCAAACCACTGATTATCCGCACCGCGCAGATTCGCAGGAATGGCGGCTTTCAGTACTTCTGACTCTACCGGCTGGGTTACACCGGCTTCAACTAAATCGATGAGATTACCGGCATCGACGGTCATCAGCAGGTCGGCAGGCGAGTTTTTGCCTTCAGCCTTAACACGCTCAAGCATACCGTCTTTGATATAGACCGTACTCACTTTGATGCCGCTGGTTTTCGTCCAGCTGTCAAGTAAAGGCTGGATCAGACCCGGTTCGCGGGTGGTATAAAGCGTTAACGTTTCCTGAGCGAAAGCAGGCAGGCTGACAGAGAAGACGAGGGCAGAGGCAAGCGTGATACGGCGCAATCCGGTGCGAGGCAGAGCATTCATCGTTTTTATCCCAGAGTAATTGGAACATACAGTGAACCGAGCAAGGCTCGTTCTTTTGGCTCGCGTACAATAAATGATAATCACTAGCACTTACAATAAGTGCAAAGTTTAAACGATTTACATTTACACAACTTTAATCAACGATGTGATGCAACGGCGGATGGGGCGTTATGGCAAACCGGGCGCTCTCTTACAGGCATTTTTTTAACAGACATAAAAAGCAAAAAGCCTGCTTAGTTTCCTAAGCAGGCTTCTTAAATTTGGCTCCTCTGACTGGACTCGAACCAGTGACATACGGATTAACAGTCCGCCGTTCTACCGACTGAACTACAGAGGAATCGTGTGAACGAGGCGCATATTACTGACCTCGCCATGAGGTGTCAACAGTAAAATTAGCGCGTCATTTCAATTGGTTAATTAATCTTCAAATTCAGTGTTAATGCGCATTTGGTGAGCGATAATCGTCGTCTCCCCGGGTATCGCGTAACCGTTCCATGGGGTTCTGGCGATAAAACTGGATGAAACGCTGCCATAAGGCAGGAAAACGCGGAGCAAATAATTCAGGCGCGCTGAAAAAATACTCGGATAACACGGCAAAGCATTCTGCAGGATCGGTCGCTGCGTAGGCATCTATACTGCAGGCCGTTTCTCCAACCAGATCGATCTCATCCTGAATATTGTTCATTGCGGCATGCAGGTCATGTTCCCAACCGGCGATATCGCGCAGGGGGATTGCCGGAACACCGCTGGCACGATCGCCATTACGCATATCAAGCTTGTGTGCCACTTCATGGATGATCAGATTAAAGCCGGAGGCGTCAAAGGAATCTTGAATATCAAGCCAGTTGAGGATTATTGGGCCTTGTTGCCAGCTCTGTCCGGACTGTACAACGCGTTGGTTATGCACCAGCCCAATATCGTCTTCCCATTCATCGTCTACGACAAACGGGGCAGGGTAGATGAGAACTTCATGAAACCCGTCGAGCCACTCAATCCCCAGTTCCAGAACAGGTAAGCAAAACAGCAGAGCAATGCGCGCACTTTTTAGCGGGTCCAGCTCAAATCCCTGAAGAGCGACCATTCTTTTTTGCTGTAAAAAGCGTTCTGCCAGGGCGACAAGTCTGGCTTGTTCTTGCTCGGTGAGATTAACCAAAAGGGGAATAGCCATGGCGTCGTCCCACGGCCAGTCGTCACTCCGGGTTGTTTCTTGTTCTTTCCAGGGCCACTTAATCATCGTTTTGCTCGCAAACTCGTCACTTGAACGAAATTGACGGAACTGGGTCTGTTAAAATGCCAAATTACCTGGCATCATGGCAACCGCCAAAACGGAGAGATGCCAGAGCGGCTGAATGGACCGGTCTCGAAAACCGGAGTAGGGGTAACTCTACCGGGGGTTCAAATCCCCCTCTCTCCGCCACTATTCAAGCACTTGCACGCCTTGCTTTCAACGACAGTTCTCACGGATGTTTTTTTCTTTGAGTATCCTCACAAGTTTATCGTTGTCATGCCCGTGCGGTAAAAAAATACGTTTCATATAAATAAAAAGCCCGCTTCATATGAAGCGGGCTTGCGCGTTTGTGCATCAATTAGAACTGATAGACTAAACCAACGGCAACGATGTCGTCTGTCGCGATACCGTTATCAGAGTAGAAGCTGTCGTCTTCATCCAGCAGGTTGATTTTATAATCAACATAGGTGGACATGTTTTTGTTGAAGTAGTAAGTCATACCCACATCAACATATTTGACCAGATCTTTGTCGGTGTAGCGGTAATTGCCATTGCTGTCGCGATCCCAGCCGCCTAAATCAACACCTTTAGACATCAGGAAAGAAACCGCAGGACGCAGGCCAAAGTCAAACTGGTATTGAGCAGTGACTTCAAAGTTTTGCGTTTTGTTGGCGATACCGCCTTTCGCAACATCTTCCCCTGCAGCATTCTTATAAGAGCCGCTGCCGTATGCTGTCATGTTACGGGTTTCTGCGTACATAGCAGCCAGATACACGTTGTTAGCGTCATATTTCGCGCCAATAGTCCAGGCATCCGCTGTTTCGCCACCAGCATATTTATCGGTATAGCTACGATCGCCGCGGCCAGCTGCAACTTGCTCGTTAGTACGATCGGAACTGGAGTACGCCGCACCCAGGCTTAAACCGAAGTCGAAGTCATAGGAGGTAGACATACCGAAGCCGTCGCCGTTTTCTTTCGCCAGTTTACGGTTAGTGCTGTTACCGGAACCTTCCTGACCTAAGCTGCTACCTTCGTTATTACCCTGATACTGCAGGGCGAAGTTCAGACCATCAACCTGACCAAAGAAGCCTTTATTGCGATAGGTGGCAACGCCGTTAGCACGACCGGTCATGTACACGTCGGTCTGGGTGTAAGTATCGCCACCAAATTCTGGCAGCATGTCGGTCCAGGCTTCTACGTCATAGACGACGCCATAGTTACGACCGTAATCGAAGGTGCCGTTCTCACCAAATCCTAAGCCAGCGAAAGCCAGACGAGTCCAGGAATCGCCTTTATCACCTTCGGTGCCGTTGGCTTGAATGTTATATTCCCACTGACCATAACCAGTCAGCATATCATTGATCTGCGTTTCGCCTTTGAAACCCAGACGTGCATAGGACATGTCGCCGTCGCTGCCTGTATCGTCAGAGAAATAACGCAGACCATCGACTTTACCGTACAGATCCAGTTTATTGCCGTTCTTATTATAAATTTCAGCCGCATTAGCTGCGCCTGCAGCTAATAAAGCAGGGAGAAGCAGTGCCAGTACTTTTCTTTTCATTATGTATTCCCTTTATATAATAATTAAAATGAATATGTAACACTATTTGAAAGACTACATTTGGATACTATCTATGAAGTTCATTTAATTTAAAATATAACATGTAACAAATGTATTTAAGATATTTCAAAATATGTCATCAGCGCATTATTATCATTAATATTGTATGTTTATCATGTTTTTATTTTTATGATAAATGCTTTGCTATCATTGAGTTATGTTTTATATTTATTTTTATTGTTAAATATATATTATTGATGTTCGTTATTTATTTTGCTGTCATATTTATAATTTACCTGCTCGTCTTGACTAATGCTGATTATATATTCGCAGAAAATATGATTATTATAAAATAATATATAGTGGTGATATGCAGTGTTGGCGGTAGTCTGATATGAGAATTGTTGCTAAGGTGGTTTTCTTTCTGCGAAGAGTGAGAGTATGGAACGACATGACTGGCAGTCGAAATTTGAAGCCTGGTTGCGTGAAAATCATTCAGGGCACGACGCTGCTCACGACATCTTTCATTTTCGGCGTGTGTGGAAGACGGCTCAAAAGCTGAGCACGGATGCGACCGTAGACTGGCTGGTGGTGCTGACGGCATGCTACTTCCATGATCTCGTCAGTTTGCCGAAGAATCATCCCGATCGTCATCGTTCATCGGTAATGGCAGCCCAGGAAACACGTCGCGTTTTGATGCACGATTTCCCTGATTTTCCACACCAACGATTACCTGCCGTGTGCCATGCCATTGAGGCGCACAGTTTCAGCGCCAAAATTGTACCAGAAACCCTTGAGGCCAAAATTGTGCAGGATGCTGACCGGCTTGAGGCGCTGGGGGCGATTGGTTTAGCGCGTGTATTTGCCGTGTCCGGGGCGTTAGGCGTGGCGCTGTTTGATGCGGAAGATCCGTTTGCCAGGCAGCGTAGTCTTGATGATAAACAGTACGCGCTCGATCACTTCCAGACCAAACTGTTGACGCTGCCGCTAACGATGCAAACCGCGCAAGGCCGGCATTTGGCGCAACATAATGCTGACTTCTTATTGACGTACATGGCGAAACTGAGTGCGGAGTTAAAAGGAGAATATGAAATGCTGGATCTTGACGCGATTCAACCCCTTATAGCGCGTTAGTTGCCAGTACAGCCGCAACGTCAACCGCGCTATTTTATGTTAATCTGTCGGTTATCCATTTCGGCCGGTTAAATGTATGCAGGATAATTTTTCAGTAGCAGGCTCCATGAACCCGATGACAGATGATAACGACGCCACCGCACAGGTGATTTTGGCGAAGTTGCTTGAAATTTATGACGTGAAAACGCTGGTTGCTCATCTGAATGGTGTTGGCGAGAACCGCTGGAGTCCGGCCATCTTTAAGCGAGTTGTCGCCAATGAGACATGGCATCGTCTGAGCGATGGCGAGCTGGCTCATCTGAAAGCCTTGCTGCCGACGCCGCCTGAGCATCATCCACATTATGCTTTTCGCTTTATCGATCTTTTTGCCGGTATTGGCGGCATTCGTCGCGGCTTTGAGGCGATTGGCGGGCAGTGCGTGTTCACCAGTGAGTGGAACAAGCATGCGGTGCGTACCTACAAAGCGAATCACTACTGCGATCCTCACCAGCACCATTTTAATGAAGATATTCGCGATATCACCCTCAGTCATCATGATGGGGTGAGCGACCAGCAGGCGGCAGAACATATTTGCCAGCATGTTCCTCAGCATGATGTGCTGTTGGCGGGGTTTCCTTGTCAGCCATTCTCACTGGCCGGCGTATCAAAGAAAAACGCGTTAGGTCGTGCTCATGGCTTCGCCTGTGATACGCAAGGCACACTATTTTTTGATGTAGTGCGCATTATCGATGCGCGTCGGCCAGCCATATTTGTGCTCGAAAACGTCAAAAACCTGAAGAGCCACGATCAGGGAAAAACTTTCCGCATCATTATGCAAACGCTGGACGAGCTGGGTTATGACGTGGCGGATGCAGACGATAACGGACCGGACGATCCGAAAATTATCGACGGGCAACATTTCTTGCCTCAGCATCGCGAACGTATTGTGCTCGTCGGCTTTCGCCGCGATCTAAATCTGAAATCAGACTTCACGCTGCGCGATATTATCTCCCGCTATCCTCAGCGGCGCACTACGCTGGCGGAGCTGCTTGAGCCGACCGTTGATGCAAAATATGTGTTGACGCCGGTGCTGTGGAAATATCTGTATCGCTATGCGAAAAAGCATCAGGCGCGGGGGAATGGGTTTGGCTATGGCATGGTGTATCCCGGCAATCCCGATTGCGTAACGCGTACATTATCGGCGCGTTACTATAAAGATGGGGCGGAGATCCTGATTGACCGTGGTTGGGATCTGGCGCTGGGTGAAAAGGATTTTGATGATCCGCACAATCAGCGACACCGTCCTCGCAGGTTGACGCCCAGAGAGTGCGCGCGTCTGATGGGGTTCGAATCACCTCAGGGTTATCAGTTCAGGATCCCGGTGTCGGACACGCAGGCATATCGTCAGTTTGGTAACTCGGTGGTCGTCCCGGCGTTTGCGGCGGTCGCCAGGCTGCTGGAGCCAAAAATCAAACAGGCGGTTGCTATTCGCGAGAAAGAGAACCTGCATGGCAGACGTTCACGATAAGGCAACGCGCAGTAAAAATATGCGGGCGATAGCCACCCGCGATACTGCCATTGAAAAGCGCCTTGCCAGCTTGCTGACAGAGCAGGGGGTAACGTTTCGCGTGCAGGATGCGACGTTACCCGGTCGCCCCGATTTCGTGGTCGATGATTATCGTTGTGTGATCTTTACCCACGGTTGTTTCTGGCATCATCACCACTGCTATCTATTTAAAGTCCCCGCAACACGAACGGAATTCTGGCTGGAAAAAATTGGCAAAAATGTCCAGCGTGACGCGCGGGACGGTGAAATGTTGCAGGCGCTGGGCTGGCGTGTACTGATTGTCTGGGAGTGCGCCCTGCGTGGGCGCGAAAAGCTGGGGGATGACGCGTTATCCGAACGTGTTATCGAGTGGATCTGCGGTGGTGGCGCCAGCGCGCAGATCGACACTCTCGGTATTCATTTACTGTAACGTCTTTTCCGACGGGGTCACAACGGCGTCCGCTTTAGCGGGAAATAAGTATTTACCGAGCGTGACCAGTACTACCGCAAATACAATCACGCCAAGCGCCAGCCATTCGATGGGCGCCAGGCTTTCTCCTCCCAGACCGGTACCTAACAATACGGCGACAACCGGGTTCACGTAGGCATAGCTGGTGGCTAATGCCGGACTGACGTTGCGGATCAGGTACATATACGCGTTAATGGCAATAATAGAACCAAACAGGGCCAGATAGGCGACCGCCATAAAGCCTGAAAATGTTGGCATAGTGGTCAACTTTTCCCCGGAAAGCAACGAGGCGCACATCAGCACAATACCGGCGGCTAACATTTCAATGGCCCCGGCCATCATGCCAACGGGTAGCGTTATACGTGAACCGTACACCGATCCAAATGCCCAGCTCATTGAACCTATCAGGATTAAAACAGCGCCCCACGGATTACCACTCAAATTACCTCCGCTGTTCAGCATGATGATCCCAGCGAGTCCAATTGCGATCCCCATCCACTCCAGCTTGCGCGTTTTAATGCCAAAAAAGTGGCTAAAGCACAGCGTAAACAGCGGCACGGTGGCGACCACTACGGCGGCAATACCGGAAGGCACGTTTTGATGCTCAGCGACAGTCACCAGTCCGTTACCTACAGCCAGCAGCAGGATACCAATTAACGCGGCGTTCAAAAGCTGACGCAGAGGCGGCAGCTTATGTCCGCGAATAAGTAAGAATGCGGTTAACAAAATTCCCGCAGAGAGAAAACGAACGCCAGCCATCATCAACGGCGGCCAGCTTTCAACGCCAATGCGAATAACGAAGTACGTGGAACCCCAAATGATGTACAGCGCGAAAAGCGCACTGAAAAGCGGTAGCAATTGCCTGAAACGCATATTCCCTCACGGTGGAAATAAAAAGGTGCAACATAGTAAACGTTAAAACTATCTTGCTGGCGAGATTTATAATTACCTGCCGATGTTAAAAATTTGTTGACCAGAAAGGTCAGTTTCAGCATTGCGTGTTTTACTTCATACTTATGACTGCAAAAAAATAATATTGAGGGTAAAAATTTTGGCAGGAAGTAGCTTATTGACCTTACTCGATGATATCGCCACGCTGCTGGATGATATCTCCGTCATGGGAAAACTGGCCGCGAAAAAAACCGCGGGCGTACTGGGAGATGATCTGTCGCTTAACGCGCAGCAGGTGTCGGGCGTGCGGGCGAATCGCGAACTCCCGGTGGTCTGGAGCGTGGCGAAAGGCTCGTTTGTTAACAAAGTTATCCTTGTGCCGTTGGCGCTATTGATAAGCGCCTTCATTCCCTGGGCGATTACCCCCTTATTAATGGTAGGCGGGGCGTTTCTCTGTTTTGAAGGTGTGGAAAAAGTTCTCCATACCCTGGAAGCGCGTAAACACAAAGAAACTCCGGAAGAACGTCAGCAGCGTCTGACATCTTTGGCGGCGCAGGATCCGCTCACCTTTGAGAAGGATAAGATCAAAGGGGCGATACGTACCGACTTTATTTTATCTGCTGAGATTGTCGCGATTACGCTGGGGATCGTAGCGGATGCGCCATTGTTGAATCAGGTATTGGTGTTATCGGGCATCGCGTTAGTGGTGACCGTGGGGGTCTATGGTCTGGTCGGGATTATCGTTAAGCTCGATGATATTGGGTACTGGCTGGCAGAAAAACGTAGCGCGTTTGCCCAGTCGCTGGGTAAAGGATTGCTGATCGTTGCTCCCTGGTTGATGAAAACACTTTCTGTGGTCGGCACGCTGGCGATGTTTTTGGTCGGCGGCGGAATTGTGGTGCATGGAATATCACCATTGCATCATGCGATTGAACATTTTTCCCAACAGCAAAGTGCATTGATTGCGCTGATGCTTCCAACCCTGCTGAATCTGGTGCTTGGTTTTATCATTGGCGGGATAGTCGTGCTGCTGGTGAAAGCTGTTGCCAGACTGCGCGGAGTTTCGCACTAAATGTCGCAGGGTTGATTACGCAAAACGCCTCTTTGTCGTCTAAGGTGTAAAGGTTTCTCTTGATACAGGAGGCAGGTATGGTCTTTTCTGTCAGTGAGGAAGTCACCTCAAAAGAGGGTGGCCCACGCATGATCGTTACCGGATATGCCAGCGGAATGGTGGAGTGTCGCTGGTACGACGGCTTTGGCGTCAAACGGGAAGCATTCCGTGAAGATGAACTGGTGCCGGGCGAGCGCAGATCGCTGTGCCAGGATCCCTGAACATCTGGCTTGCGCGTAACCGGGCGATCTCTCAACCATTAGTTATATTTATCATTTTAGTGAGAATTATTTACTTGTCAGGCAAAAAAATTGCAGATAAGGTTTGTTTCACATCAGATTTCCTGGTGTAACGAATTTTCAAGTGCTTCTTGCATAAGCAAGTTTAATCCCGACCCGATAAGGGCCGGGATTTTTTTCGCCCTCAGTCAGCGATTGATTTCCGACACGCTAAAATCATGGATATCAAGCTCGAATGCGTCGGCCAGTTCATGCCATGTATGGTAATCACGCCCGTCGACGCTGACGCGTTCCGGGTCATCCTGGCTGCGATGAATTTCACTCTCGCAGATTTCGTTGATTGCCTTCAGCAGCGCGTCCACATCGACGCTGACTTCACGCTTGGCCGTATCGCTGTACTCTTTCGCGGTTTTCATCCTCATACCTCTCAACCGTTAAGGATACCGGGGGAGCGTATCCGGACATCAGATACGCACAACTTAAGTATAGACCGTCGATAAAACCCGCAATCGCACGAGCCAGGCGCTGCCAGAAAAAGGAAATTGTTCTACACTGGCACAAAGCCACAGGAGGAAAACTATGAAGGTGAATGATCGGGTCACAGTCAAAACGGACGGCGGTCCTCGTCGACCGGGCGTGGTACTGGCTATTGAAGAGTTTAGTGAAGGCACTATGTACCTGGTTTCGCTGGAAGACTACCCGCTCGGTATCTGGTTCTTTAATGAGTCAGGTCATCAGGATGGTATCTTTGTGGAAAAAGTGGAGTAAACCCGTTCTGCAGTGATTCTGACTGGTGGATCCGCCACCAGTCAGAACGTCTTAGCGCATATTCACAAAGATACCATTGGTGACATTATCCGTGAGTCGAACAACGTGATAGATAACTTGCTTATTATGCGTCTTTATCTTTCGTTTTATATTCCCCTTATGGGATGACACGGTCTTGGCCTTGATATTCATTTGGTCGGATATCTGTATTGTTCCCTGACCCTCCATCCACATGCGCAGCATGCTGGACTCGGTACGGCTTAATGACAGTGTCGGCAGATTAACATCAATGACAATATCCACTTCCTTTTTCAGAATATCGCCAAGAAGTGTATCCAATGAATCTGGTTTAATCGACTTAGAACTAATCAATAAATTTTTTCTTACTAATAGATATTCATCAAAATGTACGTTGGCAATTGCCATAAACACAATAAATAATGTACCGGGATGTTGATTAATGATTTGCTTTATTTGCTGGCTATTAGCAGGATCGTGGATAAAGCAGTCCTCATTAATAAACACCACAGCGGGCTGTTGAGAGACACAGGCGAGACTGAGTTCATCAACGTTGGAAATGTTGTTGATTTCCCTTTTTTTCACCCCCCGACTTACCAGATATCCGGTCAACCCTAGCCGGGTGTAACTGCATAAATCCATAATAATCGTTGACATGGCATACCCTCACTCAATGCGTAACGATAATTCCCCTTACCTGATTATTTCATCACAACTAAACGGAATAATAACGACCCAAGATGACGCTTTCGCTGTTTTTCAGGCGAAATTACTATCCCGTAAAGTTGCGTATAATTTGCCAGGAAACATCTTAAAGTAAAGTAAATGTTGCGTTATGTGAGTGAGGCAAAAACAAATAAACCGCGACAGAGATATCCTGGTGGATGTTGTCACTTTTTAAATTTAGGACAATCCTTAGTAAAACAGGATAAAAAATAAGGGTTATTATTTTCCGGGCATTTCGCTGACAATATCAGCCAATAAATTAAAAATTTCGCTGAATAATCGTTCGCAGAATGGCGCAATTAATGGCATCAGCGCCGCCATTAATGAAATACCCACGGTGAGGGTGAGTGGAAAGCCGATGACGAAAATCGACAACTGGGGGGCCATACGATTTAACAAACCGAGTGCGAGGTTCAGTGTGAGTAGCAGCGTCATTATCGGCAGGGCCAGCATTAGACCGTTGAGGAAAATCAGGCTACCCGCCCGCGCCAGCGCGAGAAACGCATTGCTGTTCACCGGATTGCCGCCGATTGGCAAGGTATGAAAGGTATCCACCAGCAGTGAAATAAGCCATAAATGACCGTTAAACGTCAGGAACAACAGCATGGCGAGCATGTCGATCAGGCGTGCCAGCACCGGCATGTTCAGACGGCTGCCGGGGTCGAAGAAGGTTGCGAAGGAGAGACCCATTTGGAGGCCGATCAATTCCCCGGCGGTTCGTACTGCCGCAAATGCAAACTGCATGGTGAAGCCTATGGCGATGCCGATCAGGATTTGTTGCATTGCCTGCCATAGCGCGCCAACAGAAAAGATAGGGACGTCTACGGGGGGAATCGATGGGGCGATAACGACGGTTATCATTAATCCAAGCCCCAGTTTTACCCGTTTGGGGATGGCGCGCTCGCTGAGAATAGGGGCCGTTGAGATGAGCGCCAGTATGCGCAGCAAAGGCCAGAAGTAAAGGTTTAGCCAGTGGAGCCATTCAACGCTGGTCACCTGCAGCATAATGTCATCTACCCGATGATATAGGGGATATTGCTGAACAGCGTACGTACGTAGTCGAGCAGCAGGTTAAGCATCCACGGTCCGGCAACAATGATGGCAATAAACACCGCGACAATTTTGGGAATGAAGGACAGCGTCATTTCATTAATCTGGGTCGCCGCCTGCAAAATACTGATGATAAGACCTGTGACGAGGGCGACCAACAGCAACGGCGCGGCAAGGGCCAGGGCGACCTTCATCGCCTCTGTGCCCATCATCATGACCGATTCAGGAGTCATTTCGCGCCTCTAACTGTAAAAGCTTTGTGCCAGCGAGCCGACAAGCAGCTGCCAACCATCTACCAACACAAACAGCATCAGCTTGAACGGCAGCGCGATCGTGGCCGGGGGGACCATCATCATCCCGAGCGCCATCAGCACGCTGGCGATGACCAGGTCGATAATCAAAAACGGAATAAAAATAGTAAAACCTATCTGGAATGCCGTTTTCAGCTCGCTGGTGACATAGGCCGGAAGCAAAATTCGCATCGGTACGGCTTCTGGTCCTTGCAGAGGGCCGCTGTTTGCCAGACGAGCGAACAGCGCCAGATCCGCTTCACGGGTTTGGCGTAGCATAAACTCACGCAGCGGCTGTGCGCCTTTCTCCATGGCTTCCTGCATGGAGATCTTCTCTTCACTGAACGGTTGATACGCGTCGACGTAAATTTTGTCGATTACTGGCGACATGATGAAAAAGGTCAAAAATAGCGCCAGCCCCAGTAGCACCTGGTTCGGCGGTGCAGAAGGTGTTCCCAGCGCATTTCGTAACAGGCCGAAAACGATGATGATGCGGGTGAAGCTGGTCATCATCAATAAAATGGCGGGCAGGAATGTCAGCGAGGTGATAAACACCAGCGTTTGCACTGGCAAAGACCAGCTTTGTCCGCCGCCTGGCAACGGCTGGCTTACCAGTCCCGGAAGCTGAGCGAGGGCAACAGGGCTGAAAAGCCATAAGCCTGCCAGCGTGATGGATAACAAACGGCGCATCAGGATCTCCCAGGACGCTTGAGCAAACTCTTCATCATGGCCTGGAAATCCGCGGGGGAGGCCGGTTTTTCTTCTGCCTCGGCAGGCGCCGCGGGCAGGGTGTGCAATACGTTAATTTGCGAGGCCGTGACGCCCAGCACCAGGCGCGCATCTTCAACCTCAACAATCACCACGCGCTCACGTGGACCCAGTGAGGTGCTCGCAGTAACTTTCAGTCCGCGCGTACCAGCGCTTTTGGGGGCAAACCCCAGACGCTTAATGACCCAGGCCGCAGCCAGGATCAATACGATGATCCCAAACAGCGCGCCGCTTACCTGTACCAGCGGTGAGCCGGGTACGGCGGCTGGCTGAGAAACTGTCGCCTGGGTATTCATGCTTAACGGCTCAGACGGCGCATGCGTTCTGATGGGGTAATAATGTCGGTGATACGAACGCCGTATTTATCTGCGACCACCACCACTTCACCCTGGGCAATCAGGTAACCGTTGATCAGGATATCCAGCGGCTCGCCAGCCAGACCATCCAATGCGACGACCGAACCCTGCGTCAGACGCAGCAGTTCTTTGATGGTCATGCGGGTACGGCCCAATTCGACGGTCAGTTTGACCGGAATGTCCATGATCAGATCGATGTCCTGCAAAGCACCGCTGACGTCGCCGCCACCTAACTGCTGGAATACCGCATCGGCCGCACTTTTGGTGGGCGTGGTTTTTTGCTCGTTTAACGCGTCAGCCCACAGATCGTCCAATGCGCCAGTGTTCTCATCGGACGGATTATTCATATCACTCATTTGGGCTGTTCCTCATTCAGCGAATTCAAAATCGGGTTTATCAGATGTTCTACGCGTAACGCATACTGACCGTTTACGGTGCCATACTGGCTGGTCAGTACAGGCACGCCGTCCACATGAGCAATAATGCGGTCGGGTTTTTCAATCGGCAGTACATCGCCGGGTTTCAGTTTTAAAATCTGGGATAGCCGCAGCGGAATGTCGGCAAAGTTTGCCACCAGCTCCAGTTCAGAATGCTGAACCTGACGCACCAGATTATTGCGCCAGTTCTGATCTTCATTACGCGAGTTTTCCAGCGGCGGGTTCACCAGCAGCTCACGCAACGGTTCAATCATGCTGAATGGCAGACAGATGTTAAATTCACCGGTCAGGTTGCCAATTTCAACGTGGAACGGAGTATTCACCACGATGTCGTTAGGAGAGGTGGTGATATTGGTAAATTTCACCTGCATCTCGGAACGAACGTATTCCACTTCCAGCGGATTGATGGCCTTCCACGCGTCGCTGTAGCTTTCCAGCGCCAGCTTCAGCATGCGGTTGATAACGCGCTGTTCGGTATGGGTAAATTCCCGACCTTCAACTTTCGTCGGGAAGCGTCCATCACCGCCGAACAGGTTATCAACGGCGATAAATACCAGACTCGGTGAGAACACCACCAGACCCGTACCGCGCAGCGGCTTCAGGTGGATTAAGTTCAGGTTGGTCGGAACCGGTAAGTTACGCGCAAACTCGTGGTATGGCTGGATACGGATCGCACCCACGGTAATATCCGGGCTACGGCGCAACAGGTTAAATAATCCCATACGGAACTGGCGCGCGAAGCGTTCGTTAATAATCTCCAGCGCCTGTAAACGCTCACGTACTACGCGGCGCTGGGTGTTGGGATCGTAAGGACGAATATCGCTTTCTTTTGCGATACCGGAAATGGGTTCGTCTTTAGTTTCGCTATCGCCGTTAAGCAATGCGTCGATTTCAGCCTGAGAAAGAATACTGTCGCCCATGTCTTTACCGCAGAATAAAAGCTGTATAAAGAACGTCGGTGACAACCTGTTTGGGTTGACCAACAACGAGCGGAGTCGCGAGCGTCTCTTTGATGGCGGTAATCAACTGTTGCTTACCTTCTTCGGTGGCGAGCGTAGCCGCGTTCTGGCGGGAAAACAGCAGCAGCAAACGGCTGCGTACTTCCGGCAGATATTCGTTAAGACGTGAACGCGTCGCCTCGTCTTTCATACGCAGTGTGATACCGATATACAGTACACGGTCCGCATCACCCAGATTGACGGTAAAGGTATCCAGCGCGAAGAATACCGGGGCTGGCGGTGGAGCCGGTTCCGCTTTGACGCTGGCGGACGGCTGCTGCTGCATGCGCCAGTAGCTATAACCCGCAGTTGCGCAGGCGGCGAGGGTAATTAATACCAGCAGAGGGATCCAAATAGCGCGTTTACTTTTTTTGTTAATCGCGGAGTCAGTCATCAGATACGGGCTTCCTGTTTCGGTACAGCTTATGGGCTGATTATCCCGTGTCCTGTCCACGACAAAGCGTGGAAAAGACGCGGATAATCATGCTACCTCTGGCGTTAGGCGAAGATGTCTACTGCTCCATCACCGCGTGCTGCGGCTTGCAGTGAGGCTGGCGTAGCCAGTACGGCGTCATCTTCAGCGGCAAAAATGTCTTGTCCCTGAGCGCGACCCGTCTGCTGTTGCTGCCCGGAAGACTGCTGATTGCCGGCAAAGCTTTCACTACTGATACTGCTTTGCCCAAGCTGGATCCCGCTTTCAGCCAACTGCGTACGCAGCATCGGTAACGCGGCTTCCAGCGCAGCACGTACGTGACTGTGTGGCGATACCATTTGCAGCTGCGCGAGGTTGTCATCCAGCTTGAGGGAAATATGCACCTGGCCGAGATCCTGTGGATGCAGGCGCAGTTCTGCGCTTTGCTGACCCTGACGCGTAAACAGCGTGACGTGCTGGCTCAGAGATTGCTGCCATTCGTGGCTACCCAATGGGGCGCTGAGTACGGGGGCGGCGGTCGGTAACGGCTGAGCATGGGGTTGCGGGCTACTTAACGGCGCCGCCGTCACGCCAACGCTGGTTGGCGAAGGGGAACTGTCAATTTCCGCTCTGGTCGTCGCTGCTGCCGTCAACGGGGTTAGCGTCGGATTGTTTGTCTGATCCAGGCTGCTGCCAGGATTGGCAATATCCGCTTTGCCTTTTTTGGCATCACCGGGCAGCAATTCGCCCGCGTTATCGGCGATAGCGCCGTGTACCGTGCCGCGTGACAACGCCGAAAGTGCGGCATCAACTGGGACTGGCGCGCTGTCGATGGCAGGCGTAGCCAGTGGTTGTCCTGGCAGCATGGCGAACAACGCGCTCAGGCTGGCGAGATCGTCATCGCTGAGCGTGGTGGTTTTTTCATCCTGCTGAGCGACTTTGCCCAGTGTTGTCAGGGCATTAGCTTTCAAGGAGGGCGTGAGGGCTGACAACAGTTGCTGAGCGTCTGTCATGTCGGCAAGAGACGCATCGGTTTGCATCTCTTTTTGCGCCAGCAGCTCGGATAACTTGAGCGACGGGGTTGGATCGCCATTTTTTTGCAGCAACCCTTTTTGCAGTTTGCTACCGGCCGCCTGTAAGTCGGCAAGCGACAGCGGGGCGTCTTTACCCTGCGCGTCGCCCGCACCTAATGCGCCAGCCAGCAGCGCTAAAAAATCCTCGGCTGAATCTACCGCTTTGCCAGACTGAAGACCTGCGGCTACGTCGGTGTCGGTGGTAATCAGTTGGGGTAAAGTAATCATTCGGGTTTCCTCATAGCTGCGCGCTGAGCAAATTCATCCATCTTTTTCTGATCCAGGCGGTTTTCAGCCAGCAATGCCGCCGAGGTTTGTCTGTCCTGCAGAGTCTGCCATGCCTGTAAACGTTGTTTTTTATCACGCCAACTGTTCAAAGCCTGGTCCACTTTCTGCGTCCATTGATTGAGCTGTTGGCGATGTTGCTCAATGGCTTTTTCCAGCGTCTGAATAAATTGCTGGTAATTGATCCAGCGATTGCTGGTAATACCCTGACCCATGTCAGTGTTAAGATTGTTGCGATACTCATGCTGATAATCGATCAGCATCTTCAACTGCTCTTCCGCCTGCTGACAGCCACGACGCATCTCTCCCAATAAGACAGCGGCGTCATCTACCTCTTTTTCAGCCAGGTCTTTCAATGTTGCTAATGCACCATGTTGTGCCATGACCTATGCTCTCCTGCTTAATCACACACCAGGGAAAATCAGTTCTAAAGCTTGCAGAGAATCTTCCCAGTCAGCCCGTTCAAAGATGCCTTGCTGTAAGAACGCTTCCAGTTGCGGCCATAAGGCGATGGCTTTATCCAGCATGGGATCGCTGCCTTTGGCATACGCCCCCACGCTAACCAGATCGCGGTTGCGCTGGAAGCTGGATAGCAACTGTTTAAAGTTACGCACCCGCGCATAGTGTTGTTCACTAATGAGCGCGGTCATAGCGCGGCTGATCGAGGCTTCAATATCGATGGCCGGATAGTGACCCGCCTCAGCCAGATGACGTGACAGCACAATGTGGCCGTCCAGAATCGCGCGCGCGGAATCCGCAATGGGGTCCTGCTGGTCGTCACCCTCGGTCAGTACCGTATAAAACGCGGTAACTGAACCGCCGCCGTGAATACCGTTCCCGGCACGTTCAACCAGCGCCGGTAATTTGGCGAATACTGAAGGGGGATAACCTTTGGTTGCCGGCGGCTCGCCGATCGCCAGGGCTATCTCACGTTGCGCCATCGCGTAGCGGGTGAGGGAGTCCATAATCAGCAATACGTGCTGTCCACGATCGCGGAAATCTTCAGCAATACGCGTAGCATAGGCCGCGCCTTGCATACGTAATAGCGGCGAGACATCTGCCGGAGCGGCAATCACCACCGAGCGTGCGCGACCGTCGGCTCCGAGGATATTTTCAATGAAATCTTTAACTTCACGGCCACGTTCGCCAATCAGGCCCACGACGATAACATCGGCCTGGGTATAGCGCGCCATCATGCCGAGCAGAACGCTTTTACCAACGCCGGAGCCTGCGAAAAGTCCCATACGCTGGCCGCGACCAACGGTTAACAACGCGTTGATGGGACGTACGCCGGTATCCAGTACGTGTTCAATCGCGGTACGTTGGAGCGGGTTAAACGGCGGCGTAATCAACGCCCCGGTTTCGGTGGTATCCGGGGCGGGCAGTCCGTCGAGCGGTTTGCCGCTACCGTCAAGCACCCGCCCGAGCAGTGCAGGGCCAAGCGGTAATTGCTTGCCGCTTTGCAGACCTTCGCCAGCAATGTTCTTTGCGTACACGCGCGCGCCAGGCAAAACGCCTTCGACCTCTTCGAGCGGCATCAGAAACAGACGCTGACCGTTAAAGCCCACAACTTCACTTTCGACTTCCTGGGTTTCGTTGCCGTCCTGGCGCTCAATAACGCAGGTGGCGCCTAGCGGCAACTGTAATCCCGTGGCCTCCAGCACCAGCCCGGTGGCACGGGTCAGTCGACCGTAACGGCGCACCGCAGGCAGTAGCGACATTTTCTCTTCGAAGTTGTCCAGTGTATTGAGCCAGCGAGTCAGGCGAGTGGTCATTACACGACTCCCGGCGCTGCCAGACGGCAGAGTTCTTGCCAACGCGTAGCGACGCTGGCATCCAGATCGCCTTCGTCGGCTGAGACTTTACAACCGCCGTGATGCAGCGTCGGATCGCCGCGCAACCGCCAGCCGTGCAGGCTGAGGGTCGCACCGAGCATCTCCTCCACACGCTGGAGATCGTCCGGATGCACACGCAATTGCGGTTTACCGCTAAACAACGGCTCCTGCTGCAACAGCTGTTGGATTTGCTTAATCAACGCCGCGTTATCCACGATTGGCGTCTGACCAATCACCTGACGCGCGGCTTCCAGCGCCATTTGCATCAGGCGTGAGGCGATAACGCTGTCCAGTGCGTCCAGCGTATTCTGAAATTCGCTCACCAACTGCTGCATGCGGGCATGAATCGGCGCATGCTGAGCGCGCGCCTGGCTCTGACCTTGCTCCAGCCCCTGGCTCAGACCTTCCTGATAACCTTGTTCGTGGCCCTTTTGTCGACCTTCCGCCAGGCCCGCGTTATAGCCTTGCTCATGGGCTTGCATTTGCAACTGTGCGAGCTGCTGCTCAAGCTGTTGCTCTGCAGAGAGTTCCGGCTCGTCGGACTCTTCTGACAGCGGCGTTTCGCTGTGGTCGGCCAGTATGAACTCCGCCATTGGTGGGGCGAGATCGTCCGGGGTCCAGACTTTCCATGGCAGTTCGTTAGACATAGGTATCCTCGCCGCTGCCTATCACCATCTCGCCGGTTTCCGCCAGACGACGCACAATAAGCAGAATGGCCTTCTGTTCGTTTTCCACTTGCGACAAACGCACCGGACCGCGGTTGGCGAGGTCGTCGCGCAGAATATCGGCAGCACGTTGCGACATGTTGCGCAGGAACTTCTCGCGCAGCGGCTGTTCGGCACCTTTCAGGGCAATCAGCAGCGATTCGGAATCCACTTCCTGCAGCAGGCGCTGGATGCTGCGATCGTCGACGTCCACCAGGTTTTCGAACAGGAACATCTCGTCGATAATTTTCTGTGCCAGTTCGCCGTCGAATTCGCGTACAGCGGTAATAACGGCTTCTTCCTGCTGGGTTTTCATCAGGTTGATAATTTCTGCCGCCGTTCTCACGCCGCCCATTTTGCTGCGCTTGAGGTTCTGGCCATCGAGCAGACCGTTGAGTACCTCGGTCAGTTCTGCCAGCGCGGCAGGCTGTACGCCGCCGAATGTGGCGATACGCAGCATGACGTCATGACGTAAACGTTCGTCAAACAGCGCCAGAATATCGGCAGCCTGACCTCGTTTGAGGTGCACCAGAATGGTGGCGATAATCTGCGGATGCTCGTCGCGGATAAGGTCGGCGGCGCTTTGCGGCTCCATAAAGTTGAGCGTTTCAATGCCGCTGGTGGTATCGCGGGTTTCCAGAATATCTTCCAGCAGGCTGGAGGCACGTTCCTCGCCAAGCGCTTTCACCAGCACGGAGCGTAGATATTCGTTGGCGTTGATATTCAGTGCGGCAAACTGTTCTGCTTCTTGCTCAAACTCGGCCAGCACTTCCGTCAACTGTTTGTTGGAGATCTGGCGTACGTTCGCCATCGCTGTACTGAGCGCCTGAACTTCGCGCGTGGAAAGGTGCTTAAACACCTCCGCCGCGCGATCTTCGCCAATGGTCATCAGCAGGATGACGCTTTTATCGGTACCGGTAAGGGCATTACTCATGATCGTTACTCATCCACTGGCGAATGACCAGCGCCACGACGCGCGGATCGTTATCTGACATTTCACGAATACGCTGACTCATGACTTCTGCACCCAGACGCTGATTAGTTCGACGCTGCTGGGTTTGTTCGTCTTTGCTGAGGCGAACTTCAACCGCTTCTTCGGTTTCCTGACGGATACGCGTTTTCTCTTGAATGGCTTTTGCTTCTTCGCTGCGACGAACCAACTGCGGGCGAACAGCTTTTCGCCACAGGATCCAAGCGACTAACAGAACCAGTAACCAACGACCTGCGGACATTAACTGATCAATAAAGGACTGCTGTTTCCAGAACGGTAGCTCGCCAATGGAATCGTCGGTCGCCGTGAAGGGAGAGTTCACCACGTTCAGGGTATCGCCACGCTTGTCGGAGAAGCCCATCGCTTCGCGGGTCAGATCCTCAATCTGTTTCATCTGCTCGGCGGTTAACGGCAACGGTTTGCCGTCTGGCAAGGTTTTATAGTTGACGACTACTGCCACCGAGAGACGCTGTACATCGCCAACGTTCATTTTGGTGTGGCGAATGGTACGGTCGACTTCATAGTTGCTGGTTTCATTGCGCTGCGTACTGCGCGGGCCGGCATTATTGCTGTTATTCGCCGTTTGCGGGTTTTGCGTATTTTGCGCGTTTTGCTGATTAGCCGGTGGGGTGGCGATTGGCGCGGTATTTGCCGGAGCAGGCTGATTAGACAATGCGCCCGGGACGCCGCCTGGCGCTCCGCTACCAACCTGTTCGCTGACGTTCAACTGACGTGAACGCAGCACGGCCTGGGACTCATCACCGTTTGGACGATACTGCTCTTCGGTTTGCTCTTTGTTGGCAAAATCCAGCTGTGCGGTGACCTGAGCGTGTACATTACCGTTGCCGACAATCGGCGACAGGATCGATTCGATACGACGCTGAACGCGGCCCTCAACATCGCTGGCGTATTTCAGTTGCGCATCGTTAAGATCGCGGCTGCTGGTGTTCGACTGAGTTAACAGGTGACCCGCCTGGTCGACCAGCGTAACGTTGCCCGGAGGTAAGCCTGCAACAGCGCTGGAGACCAAATGCGTGACTGCACTGATCTGACCTTCATCGAGGGCGCGGCCCGGCTCGAGATTGACGGTGACGGAGGCTGAAGGCGCTTTTTGTTCACGCACAAACAGCGACGGTTTCGGCATTGCCAGATGCACGCGGGCGCGTTTTACCGGTCCCAGCGTTTCAATGGTACGGGCTAATTCACCTTCCAGCGCACGCTGGTAGTTGACCTGCTCGCTAAACTGGCTGATACCAAACTTTTCCTGATCCAGCAGTTCAAAGCCCACCGCACCGCCTTTCGGCAGGCCTTGTTGCGCCAGACGTAAGCGCAGTTCGTGGACTTTATCGGCAGGAACTTCAATGGCGCCGCTTCCCTCAGTAAAACGGTAGGGAACGTTCATCTGCGTCAGTTGGGTGACAATCGCGCCACCATCCTGATCGGAAAGATTGCTGAACAGCGTGCGGTAGTCAGGCGCTTTGGCCCACAGGACCATCGCCACGATGATAGCGACGGCAGCGGCTCCCGCCACAATCAGAGGAATTCTGGGATTCGCGCGCAGGCGGTTTAACCACTCGAGAGGTTTAAGCTGGGTTGCAGTCGATGCTGTCGCACTCATCTCGCACCTCGTGGCTTATCGTGGACGGCGTTTTTTGCAAAGTGGAACAAGACTCACTCCCGGGTCAGCAAACTCGAAAAATTGACGGTCTCATTATTTGCGGTTTCGAATTTTTCTATGCGTTAAAAACCGTGGTTTTTTATCGTTATTTAACGCCTTTATCTTATTGACTAACTGGTAATCTCAACTACGTAAAAAATCATCCAGGGGATCAGAATGTCGGCAATACAGGGGATTGAAGGGGTCATCAGCCAGCTACAGACCACGGCGATGTCAGCAAAAATGCAGGATTTGCAGCCACAACCGACCGTGAGTTTTGCCGGTCAACTGCATGCAGCGTTAGACAGGATCAGCGATGTGCAAACCGCATCCCGTGTGCAGGCTGAGAAATTTACCCTCGGTGAACCGGGTATTGCGCTGAATGATGTGATGACCGATATGCAAAAAGCGTCGGTATCGATGCAGATGGGTATTCAGGTGCGTAATAAACTGGTGTCGGCGTATCAGGAAGTGATGTCGATGCAGGTGTAGAGACTGCGTGCAGAGAATGTTTGCCGGATAAGCGCAGCGCCATCCGGCAACGAGTTATTTCTGAATCAAATAGCGGATCGTTGGGCCATCCTGCTGAATATCCAGCACCGTATAACCGTGATTACGCGCATCCAGTGGAATATTGTTGATTGACTGCGGGCAATCGCTCACCACTTCCAGAATTTCACCTTTCTTCAATTGCGGCATCGCTTCCAGCGTGGCTACAGCCGGGTACGGGCACGGTTCGCCGACCATATCGAGGCGATAATCAGGCACGATATTTTTCATACAGACTCCTTGGCAGGCGTCAGCCCTGCGCGACGGAAGAAACGTTTTTCCCAGCCGATAATCAGCATCAGCGCGGCAAATAACAGCAGATAGGTCACCAGCAGACCACCGAGCGGGCCGAAGGTGTTAAGCAGATTCACTTTGTCCCAGTTGGTGGCAAGCGCGGGAGCAAAATCATCCCAGTAGTAGGCCAGAATGGTCGAGCCAATTACGTTGCCCAGACCAACCCACCAGTAATGTACCTGACCTTCAACGGCGCGGTACATCCAGCCGGTTTCACACCCGCCCGCTAAAACAATACCGAAGCCGAAAAGCAAGCCGCCGATCACCGCATTTGGACCCGCCCACATGATTTTAGGCTCAACGCCAAGTTGCACGTAGCTAAAGATACCGATGGCGCTGACCGCCATCCCGAAGATGATCGCTTTTGCCATATGGGTGCGACCGGAAATCCACAGGTCGCGGAAGGCGGAGGTGAAGCAGATCTGCGCCCGTTCGATCAGCAGACCAAACCCGACGCCAAACAGCATAGCCAGACCGAGCTTGGGTTTATCCATTGCGGTGAGTAGCGCCCAGCCGATCATAGCGATAAACACCAGCATGCCGAGGCGAAAACGGCGACGGGCCTGGTCCGGTTTTTGCGTCAACGGTGAAGCGGCGGAGACTTTCTGCATTTTGACCGGAATACGGAATATCGGCAGCAGGGTAAAGCGTGCGCCAAACCACGAGCCAATAGCCGTTGCCAGTGCGAAAAACCAGGCGTGTAGCGAGAACTGCGGAATGCCGGTGAAGAATGCGGCCAGGTTACAGCCCATTGCCAGTCGGGCACCGAAACCGGCGATCATCCCGCCGACTATCGCCTGCATAATGCGCACCCGACTGCGCGGCATGCGTAATTTGACGTTGTTTGCCCACAGCGCGGCAGCAAAACAGCCACCGAACATGCCGAGGATCATCATCCCGTCAATGCGGGTCAGGGGCGAGCCTTCGAGATGGATCAGTTTGTAGTATCCCCACTCTTCGGCATGCACGCCAAAAAGTTGCAGGATTTGACCACCCCAGCGAGTGAATTCGCCGGTCACGGCCCAGAAGGTTCCCGTAATGCCGAAATAATAAGTAGAGAGAATACCCGCTGCGATGACCGCAGGGGCGGGGGCCCAAAATTTAATTAACCAGGCCTGTTTGAAGTGTTGCCATGACATGCGTTTTGCCTCTGAACTCAGAAGGTATGTAACAAGAAGTGTGGATACTACACCGATCAGAATTTTTGACTATGAGTAATAAGAGGTAATACCGTCTGGATCAATCTTTCTCAACGCAGCCGAAAGGCTGGCGGCATCAGGCCTTTAATGCCACAATCCCATTTTCTTCGCATGCAGGATGAATGATGAAAAAATTAGCAATCGTTGGTGTATTTCTGGCGCTTACCGGATGCGCCGAAGTAGAAAATTATAACGACGTGGTGAAAACGCCAGCGCCAGCCGGTCTGGAAGGATACTGGCAGTCAAAAGGTCCGCAACGCAGCCTGGTCAGCCCGGAAGCGATTGCCAGCCTGGTGGTAACAAAAGAGGGCGATACGCTGGATTGTCGCCAGTGGCAGCGGGTCATTGCCCTGCCGGGGAAACTGACGATGATTTCAGGCGATCTCACCAACGTGACGGTGAAACGCGAGCTGTATGAGATTGAGCGGGAAGGCAATACGCTGGAATATGACGGTATGACGCTGCAGCGGGTCGACCGCCCGACGCAGGAATGTGCTGACGCGTTAAAGAAAACGCCGCTGGCCACGCCACTGCCATAAGTTATACGCCCCGGTAGCCAACGGCCACCGGGGTTAAGTTTTACAACACGTCCTCAATTACCCACACGCTGACGCTACCGCCGTTACAGAAAAACGTTGCTTCACCGTTTTCATCGGTGACCACGCTTTCTTCGCGATTTCCCAGATAATCACGCCAGGTTTTATTGCCATAATTCGCGCCGAGATTGATGGTCTTTTCGCCATCATCGCCGTTAGACAGGACCACCACACAGCCGGGATCTTCATCCGTTCCGCTGCGGCTAAAAGCGATACAGTTAGGATGATCGAAAAAGAGCGTCTGTACCCCGTGCGCGAAGCGTTGGCGCGCGAGGATCAGTTCATCAAGCTGCTCGATGATTGGCATGTCGATAGGATAGGTTTCGCCATCTCCGCCAGTGTCTTCGTAATGCGCTCCGTAGAGGTCAGGATAAAACACCGACGGCACGCCGTTTTCTCGTAACAGGATTAACGCATAGGCCAGCGGCTTAAACCACGGCTCGACAGGGGCTTCGAGCGCCTGTAAGGGCTGAGTGTCGTGGTTGGCTACCAGCGTTACGGCATGAAATGGATCGGCCTCCACTAACGTGTCGGTGAAAATCTGGCTCATGTCGTAATCACGACCCTGACGGGAGGCTTCGTGGAATTTCATCTGCAAAGGGGCATCGAACAGCATGGTTTTCCCCTCCACCTGATTAATGTAGGTTTGTAGCTTATCGACCTCGTGGGACCAGTATTCCGCGACGATAAACAGCGGCCTGGGAGCGACTTCCTGTACGTGCTCGATCCACTCTTTATAAAACCATGCCGGAATATGTTTCACGGCATCTAAGCGAAAACCGTCGCACTGGGTTTGCTCCATCACCCAGCGAGCCCAGTATTTGATCTCCTCGGTAACCGCGTGATTACGGAAATCGATGTTCTCTCCCATCAGATAATCAAAATTACCCAACTCATCATCAACCTGATCGTTCCAGCCTTCCCCGGTGTAGTCGTTAACGATTTTAAAAATGCCGTCTTCGGTTGGATTTTCGATATGGTCAATGCCGCTGAAACATTTAAAGTCCCAAATGAATTGCGAGTACTGGCCTGCGCGGGCAGGGAAGGTGTAACGCGTCCAGCCTTCACATTCGACTACCTCATCGTCTATTTGCGTGCGATCGTCGGCGTTAACCCGCTGAACGCGGATATTCTCTTTCTCATCCGCGCCCATTTTGTGGTTGACCACCACGTCGAGCAGTACGGCAATATCATTGTGTTTTAGCGCGTCTATCGCCGCCAGCAGCTGGTTTTTATCGCCGTATTTGGTGGCGATGGTTCCCTTTTGGTCGAATTCGCCCAGATCAAACAGATCGTAGGAGTCGTAGCCAACGGAGTAGCCGCCGGATGCGCCTTTATAGGCGGGAGGTAACCACACCATATTGATGCCGATGTCATTGAGTCCGCCTGCGCGTTCGGCAAGTTCGGGCCAGAGTTGACCGCCCTCAGGGTAATACCAGTGAAAATACTGCAATAACGTGGGATTTTTCATCTTCCGTGCTCCAGAAGTCGTTTGGCCGACCTCTGGAGTATGGAAGATAATTCAGACGAGACGGGAAATTATTGTGGGGCAGTGGGGGCGTCGGGGACTAACAGCATGCCGGAAAGACGACCATAGGCGTTATTCAGCGTCTTTTGGCGCGTCGACTGACCGATGAGATTGCTGAGTTCATCCAGGCGCTGCTGCAACAATGTTTTGAGCAGTTGTTCGTTATCCAGCGTCTGTTTAATGTACCCGGCCACTAAGTCCTGAATACTTCGCGTAATGCCTGGTGGAGTTTGCTCTTCCATGACCACTTCAATACTTTGCAGATAGGTAACTTCCTGTTCCAGTAAAAGGTCCCATTCACCACGCTGCGCCAGTTCCAGCAGCGAGTGACTGAGTAGCGCGATGCGCTGCCAACGGTTGATAAACTCCACGGCTGAGGTCATTAACGAGACTCCTGGGACGACGCGTTCGGTGAGATCTGTTTCCAGGCATCCGCAATGTTGCCGAGTAACCCTTCGACTTCTTCAATGGCTTGACAATCATTATTCAGATTAGCGTGCAGTAAGCGGCGAACCATATAGTCATACAATGAAGAGAGATGGGTGGCGAGTTCTCCCCCTTTTTCGTGGTCCAGGCCGGCTTTCAGGCCATTATCAATAATATTGATGGCTTTACTTAACGCTTCACCTTTGGCGACGATATCACCTTGCTGCATAAACAGGCGAGCGCGCACCAGGGCGCTGTTGGCGCCATCAAACAACATTTCAATCAGCTGATGTGGATTGGCGCTCATTACGGCGCTTTCCACGCTGACCTGTGCATAGGCTTTGGTACCGCTCGCGGTATACATGCTTACCTCGTGTTATCAGGAATTATTCATCGCTGAAAATTGTTGGCCCAGATAGGTACTGGTGCTGTTCAGCTTACTCATCATGGAATCCAGTTGGGTAAACTGGGCTTTATAACGAGCAACGACTTCATCAATACTGTTGCTGACAGTCAGATACTGTTTAGTCAGCAGCTTCAGGTTGGCGTTAATATTGTCTTGCGCATTATCGATAATGCCGTCATCGGCCAGATAGCTTTTTACTTCGGTGGCAATCTTAGTGGTAATACCGGTCTCTTTGCCGTCACCCACCAACAGTTCACGGGTCGCTGCCGTGTTATCTTTCAGTGCCTTAGCCAGTTTTTCTTCATCAATTTTTAACTTGCCAGTGCCGCCATCCTGCGTAATACCAATCTCAGACATGGTTTTAAACGGGGATTCGCTGCCGCTGTTAGCAAATGGCGCACGAATGCCGTTTTGAATGGTACGGAGAACACTGTCTCCTAGTAACGCACCGTTATCTGTACTGGCCGCTTCACCCGGTTCAACTTCTTTATATTTCGTCAGCGTACCAAAGGTATCCACCAGTGAGTTATAGGCTTCCACCCAAGCTTTAATTGCCGTTGTGGCCTTTTCATCACTTTTTGTTACCGTGATAGAGGCATCTTTTACTTCTTTGGTCAGTTCGAGCGTGATGCCCTGCGGAGCGTCAGTTACGGTATTGCTTTGACGTTCAATATCAATGCCGTTGACCGTCAATTGCGCATTTTGCGCCCCGACCAGCTGTTTCATTTTCCCGCTGCCGGCTTTGCTGTCATAGGACAGTAAATCGCTCAGTTTTGCGTCGTTGGACACCGAGATGGTCATTTCACTTTCAGTGCCGCTTTCTGCGGTTAACACCAACTGGTAGTCGTCTTCTTTAACCTTCACCAGACTTG
This sequence comes from Citrobacter sp. Ce129, assembly GCF_030334545.1. NCBI lineage: Bacteria > Pseudomonadati > Pseudomonadota > Gammaproteobacteria > Enterobacterales > Enterobacteriaceae > Citrobacter > Citrobacter sp. Ce129. The sequence goes on along the minus strand of NZ_JAOWDS010000073.1, from coordinate 999 downwards.
CGGAAATACCGCTGTCGGCATCATTTATGGCATCGCGAATATCTTCCAGTGAGGTTTCGCCTTTGCCTAATTTGATTTCCAGTGGCTCTTTACGGCCCGGTTGCGAAATCGTAATCGTACGTTCATCGACGCTGGTATCGCCCAACTGTTCTTTAGTCGAGGTAATTTTCGCCGTAGTCGATAATGACTGTGCCTGCGCCAGTTGAGTGACGTTGACGGTGTATTTCCCTGGAGCAGCGCCCGCGGTGGTGCTGACTTTTAAATCTTCTGTGCTGCTGGTAGCAGTGGTGCTTTTAAACAGATCGGCATTGTTCAGTGCGGTATTCGCAGTCTGAAATTTTTCTAATGCACTTTTTAGCGTGCCATACGCGGTCAGACGCGAGGTGTTAGCGCTCTGCTGCTGAGTAATCGGCGTTAAACGCTTTTTCTCAGCAGTGGTTAAGTTTGTCAGCAATGTATCCAGCGGTAAGTTCGAACCAACGCCCAGTGATGTAAATGAAGGCATGCCTAATTCCTTGTGATTGCAAACAGTAGTTAACCGCTTTATCGGCAATCTGCGCGCAAAGTTTAATAATAGTTTTGCAAAAATAATGCGCGGAATAGTGGTGCATATAGAGGGTATTTCAGCGGCTAAGAAAAAAAACGACGGAAAGTAAAAATTTTCTAAAGTTCGAAATTAAGGTGCCGATACAAGGGTTACGGTGAGAAACCGTGGGCAACAGCCCAATAACATCAAGTTGTAATTGATAAGGAAAAGATCATGGCACAAGTCATCAATACAAACAGCCTGTCGCTGTTGACCCAGAATAACCTGAACAAATCTCAGTCTTCCCTGAGCTCCGCTATCGAGCGTCTGTCCTCTGGTCTGCGTATCAACAGCGCGAAAGATGATGCTGCTGGTCAGGCGATTGCTAACCGCTTCACCTCTAACATCAAAGGTCTGACTCAGGCGTCCCGTAACGCCAACGATGGTATCTCCATCGCGCAGACCACTGAAGG